>CAZGEA010000002.1:60498-207044 GCA_964524515.1 uncultured Gammaproteobacteria bacterium
ATTGTGAATTGTGGCTAGCCGAAGTGCTGTTAGATCCTCGATTCTAAATAAGTGTGCAAGATATGCTCTTGAATAATTTGTACACAACAAACAGTCGCATGCCGTTGATATGGGGTTTGTATCTCTGTAATACCTTTCTTTGTCAGGCACATAATAAGAATAAAATTTTTCTTGATTTAGGTTAATGTTATCAATACTGTCAGCGTTATAGACATAAAGTCTTTTGTGTCTTGCATCACGAGTTGGCAGTACACAGTCAAAAATGTTATATCCTAATTTACAAAGCTCAACTATTTCATTTGGTTTTCCAATTCCAAGCCCATATAAAAAATAACCTTCTGGTGTGTTATCTGCTATTGTTTTGGCAGATAAATAATCAAATGTTTTATCATCATTAATTGGCCAACCACCGTAACCGAATCCATCAAAACCTATTTTAGCTAATCTTTGAGCACACTCTGCTCTCAATTCTTGAAAATGACCACCTTGAACCACACCTAAAAAATATGGAATATCTTTAGGTTCTAGTTTTCTTAATTTACATTCCTTTTCAAATTGAACTTTGCATCTTCGAGCCCACAAAATGGTTCGCTCTACAGTATCACGAGCTTCGGCTTGAGTTGCATTCGGTGGAGTAAAGTCATCAAGCGCCACAACCATATCAGGCTTTAGATCAAACTGAAAAGAGATCGAGTCCTCAGGTGTGAATACTTCACGACGTTTTTTCGATGGCCTGAAAATTACTCCTTCGTCAGTTATCTTGCCCCCTGATGTTTTCGCAATACTCATTACCTGAAAACCTCCAGAGTCGGATATGATGCCACCTTGAAAGTTCATAAAATTACCAACTCCATTATGTTTTTTAATTACCTCAGATCCCAAGTCATGGTATAGATGATATGTATTAACCAGCACGCCATCTGTTTTTGTATTTTTAATATCTACTGAATCCAGTGTACGCAAAACTGCCCGAGTTGCATCAGGAAAAAAAAGTGGAGTAGGAATGTCTCCGTTTTTAGATTTAAATACTTTCATTTTGTGTCCCCACCAGGAATCGAACCTGGATTTAAGGTTTAGGAAACCTCCGTTCTATCCATTGAACTATGGGGACGAATATCTCTATTGTATCAAAAATTGATATATAACCCATAATATTATAAAATTAGCTGTCGATTAAACATTTGTTAGGAGATAAACCGTGTATACAAATGCTCGCTATCATTATCGTCAGCACATTCAACAAAATTTTGATTGGATGGATGGATTTGGAATGGGATTATTGGGAATTATACCTGTAATCTTATTCATAATTTTCTTTTTTGCACATAGAATCAACATTCATAATCTAGTGCTAAGAGAAGATCAAATTGCAGTTACGATTGTCGTAGTTCCAATTACCTTTCTGCTGTCGTTCGTCCTCTCATATTTCTTAAACGTGAGTCTTGATGACAGATTGATTCCATTTTTATTCCTAACACTACTAGTTCAACTAGTTTTGACACTATCCTTTTGGAGCTATATAGAATCAAGAGAATACATGTCAAGTCCAAAATATGGAGCGATTTCACTATTAGCACTTTCAATTGGATCAGCAGTTCTATGCAATCTAATCTATTGGCTCTACCAAAGGCCAAAGATTGCACTATATTGTTGGGTAGCACTGTTTTCTATTTTGCCAATGCTTGTAGTCTACGCACAACTCAAAGGTTGGCTTTTTGTTGTATTGGCAGGTCTTGTTGCTGCAATTAACGGCATATGGTCAATAAATAGATTCAAAACCTACTTTCATCTAAATATATTAGTCCAACTTGCCATAAATGTTTTAGTCACAGCATTTGCGTTTGTGATTTTGTATATTCAAGGTACACATTGGCCTTGGGAACTGTATTTTTATACAAACGTAGTTTGGTTAGCAACTGGAGCACTTGCAATAAGAGTGGTAATTTCAAGAGTAATATTTTTAGGAAGGTTCCAAATCTAAGAAAATAATGTGATCTGTCTCTCGTATAAAATAAAATTTGTACGAGAGATTTTTTTTTGGAATTCTGAGAATATTACTTGAGGTTTAACGAATACAAATTAACTGGAGCACCAGTTGCTCCTAAATTAGTTAATACAAATAATCTCCCAGTAGAAGGTGATGGGTATGCAGTAGGGTATACATAACTCCCCGAATAAACAGATTGCAAGTTTGTTCCATCATAATCAACAATAGATATTTTATCTTTTTGAGGAATCATTAAATTTGTTGAATTAGGCAACCAATAAACTACAGAATCATCAGTCGTAATTTCAAAATTACGATCTTCTTTTATATCAAAAACATAAACTTTTCCTTTTTCAATTGATCTTTTCTGTTGTTGTGTTGATGATCCTGGTAATGGTTTAATAACCCCCTCAGTAATTGTTGCACTGCCTGTTGCTGAATATAATATTTTAGTTTCATCTGGGGAAAAAGCTATTATTTGAGTTTTTTCTTGAAATATTTGAGCTAGTTCTTTTGGTAGTCTTGATAATTGAGCTTCAATTTGTTGATTTTTAATATCATTCCATTGAGATAAAATTATCTCTCTTGATGAAAGCGATACAATGCGATCTGTAGATTTTATATATTCTGAAACCTGCAAGATTGTTGAGAGTTCTTTATAAGTTTGTTTTTGTTTAGTTGTCGCATTTTTTTCAAGTGGCTTATTGGTCATTAATATTTGCCTTGAATCAGGCGACCAATACCATTCAAAATCTTTCATACTGCCATCTGTAATTCGATGTGGTTGTCGATTAAATAAAATAGGAAGATTACTCGTTTCCATTACCCAAAGTCCTTGAGTCAAAGGATCATCACTTTCAACTGCATAAACAATTTTTCCCAAATCAGGAGAAAGTTGAGGGTTAACAATTCCAGTAAAAGTTATGGCAGATAGGGAAGGTGCAGATTGAAACAATGATGCATCAACCGCAGTTACAATTTCTTTTTCAATTCTAATTGTCTTTTTCCAAGTTAAATATCCATCTTTTTTAATAACCAACTGATATTCGTTAGGTGTGAGTGTTACAGTAGAATTAGTTGCAGATTTAAGCTCACCGTTTACAATAATCTGGGCTCCATTGGGATCTGAAGTTACATTTAATAGTCCATGTGCACTAACTTGCCCAGTTTCCCGATTGAATCTAAAACCAGTTGCATAGAGAATTGCAATGGTTCCAAGAATTGTAATAATAAATAAAGATAGAAAGAAAAAAAGGACACGAACTTTTGTCATAATGATTACTGTAATTATACACTGTGATATAAATATAAAAAAATGAAAAAACTAATCGCAATTGATTTAGGTACAGCCAACACCCTTGTTTGGGAAAAAGAATTGGGTTTAATTTCAAATGAACCAACTGTTGTTGCAATTGATGCTCAAACCGAAAAAGTTGTAGCAGTAGGTGAAGATGCAAAAAGAATGCTAGGCCGCACTCCAGATACATTAATAGCTTTAAGACCATTAAAAGATGGGGTTATTGCAGATTATCAAATAACAGAAAGCATGCTCAAATATTTTGTTGGAAAGGCTTTGGGCAGATTTCATTTCATAAAACCAGATGTGGTGGTTTGTATTCCTGGTGGCTCAACTCAAGTTGAGCGCCGCGCAGCCTTAGACGCTGTTGTAGCAGCAGGTGCAGGCAAAGCATATTTACTCGAAGAGCCCTTGGCAGCTGCAATTGGCGCCAAAATACCAGTAAACGCAGCATCCGGGCATATGATTGTAGATATTGGTGGAGGTTCGACTGAAGCTGCAGTTATAGCCTTAGGAGGAATTGTGGTATCAAAAAGTGTTCGTGTTGGGGGAACCAAGATTGACGAGGCAATTAGGGATTATATAAAGAAAAAATTCAATCTGATTATTGGTGAACAAACCGCAGAGGAGATCAAAATCAAAATCGGCTCTGCAATAAAGCTCACTAAAGACGAAAAAATGGAAATATCAGGCCGTGATTCAGTTTTCGGATTACCCAGATCAATCATTGTAACTTCATCAAACATCACAGATGCAATAAAGACTCCTCTGACTCAAATAATAAGCGCAGTAAAGGCAGTCTTAGAGGACACTCCACCAGAGTTAGCATCAGATATTATTGATAAAGGAATTGTTATGAGTGGGGGAACAAGTTTGCTTAAAAACCTTGATAAATTAATGACAGAAGAAACAGGTGTGCCTAGTCATGTTACTGAAGATGCTTTATATGCTGTGGTCAAAGGAACAGCAATTGTTGTTGAAAATCTTGAAAGTTGGAAAAGAAGTGTAATTTCGAAAAAATAATAGACTTATACCTATATTTTCTAAATTAGTACCTATATTTTCTAAATTAGTTCCTATAAGTAACTAAAATATTTACACATAATTTGTGGATAAATTGAGGCTAGACGCTAAAATCTGAAGCTAAAATTTGAATCAAATTTATACACAAAAATGTTAATTTAAAAATAATGGTAAAATATATATGTACTTATAGTAAAAAATACAAAAGACATCTTGATTGTAAAAAATATGAAAAACAACAATAAAAATAAGATTAGCCACAAAAATAACTCTTTATCCCTTGAGAATGAGAAAATATTAGGTGTAAAAATCACTATCACTAAAGAATTTCAATTGCTAAAAGTTATCGAAAATAGGCTCAAAAATGGACTCAAAACGTCAATTGTTACCCCAAATCCAGAAATTGTACTAGAAGCAAGTAAAAATAGTAGTTTCAAAGAAATATTAAATAATTCAGATGTTTCAATACCAGATGGAAAAGGAATTGCTTGGGCAATTGATCATAAATTCAAAAAGAGCATACAAATTGTTCGTGGGCGTGAATTTGTTTTAAAGTTATTAGGCATTTGTGAGGCACAAAATATACCAGTATTGGTCCTCACTGGTAGTAGTCTTGTTGCCAAGTTAACGGACAAAAAGTTAAAAATTGATTATCCAAAATTGCAATCTGAATCATTTCTTGGACCAGTGATCGGTTATGATGGAAATCCTGTATCAGAAGTTGATAGTTTAATACAAATTGATATAGAGAATCATATTAAGAAATTCAGAAAAATTGTAGTTGTCGCTGCCTTTGGAGCAATAAAACAAGAAAAATGGTTAGCAAAAATTGCTAAAAACTACAATCAAGTAGTGGCTACAATTGGTGTAGGAGGGGCATTTGATTATTATACAAATGTTACATCAAAGCCTCCAAAAATAGTCGCAAGTTGGGGATTAGAATGGCTATGGAGATTGATTTGGGATCCAAGAAGATTACCTCGAATTATCAAGGCATTAATAATATTTCCTCTAACTGTATACCTAAAAGAAAAATAAAAAGTAGGTAACCTAAGTCTTTTTGTATAACCATCGAACACTAATGTTAAACCTAGATTACCTACCAGCGAACAAAAACCTAACTAAATAAACTTTAAAAAAACAAGAAACTTCAAGATAACATAAGACAAAAAATTGTGTGCTTAAATAAAGCAAATATTTTCTTTGTATCTTTTGTTTCTTTAAAACAAATAACTCTAAACTATCAGGACAATGTGCTTTAAGACAGGGCATAGCTAGCTTTGGACTAACTATTTTTAATTTTTGATGTCATCTCATGACCATCTGATAACAGATTAGCAAGTTTTTTATACTTGTGTCAACTAGTAGTTTTCACACAAATTAAACATCACGCTCAATCATGTACATTGCAATTCCATCAAGATAATCAACAGCCTCAGTGTTCCATTCTCTTTCTCTCATCGTTCCTATAGTTTTTAATGCTTTTTTCGCAAAATAAACTGATTTTTTGTATGAATAATCAAGCGATCCAGTCTCGCGGACAATTTTTCGCACAATATCAGCCTGCTTTTGAGTTATTTTTTTGTTTCCTAGTAATTTATTAAGGGTTTCAATTTGGCTTTTGCTGCCAAGCTCGCGAGCTTTAGAAATTAATAATGTAATTTTTCCTTCGCGAATATCTGAATTGTTGCTTTTGCCAGTTTTTTCGCTGTCACCAAAAAGTCCTAAGATATCATCTTGCAATTGAAAAGCAATTCCAGCAGGTGTTGCATATTCACTTAGTAGTTTTAAATCATCATTTGTGGCGCCAGATAAAATTGCTCCAATATGAAGTGGATTTTCATATGTATAAATTGCAGTTTTTGCTCTATGAAGATTTAAAATATCTTTTTCGCTTGCTTTACCGTTTGCTTCTTGGATAACATCATAAACTTGGCCAAACCCTGTATTAATTATTCCGCGCATTAGCCTTGATAAAGCAGCCTCCTTAAGTCTAGAGGGAAATTTTGATTTTAAGAGCCGTTCATAGCCCGAGGTGAGTAATATATCACCTGAATTAATAGCCATACTTTCACCAAAATGGTGAGAATCACCCAAGTAATTATTTTTTTTATGATAATTTTGAAAAAAAATGTGCGACGTTGGCTCTCCGCGACGAGTTAAATCTTCATCCATTATGTCATCATGGATTAACAATGCAGTATGTATTAATTCGACACTTAGACATGCATCAAAAATTAAATCTTTGTCAGAAAAATTTAACAAGTTTTTGTTTTTTTTAAATAAAAAGTAAGAAAAATAAACAAACGATGCACGTAATCTTTTTGCAGATCTTAAATTATGTTCCATTAGGTGGCTCCAAACAATGTACGACAACTCCTTTTCGCGACTTGAAAATCCATAGGTTTTAGAAAGTTCATGAGTAAAATATTGATTCAGCTTAATGTCTATAGTTTTTACAAAGCTTTTTAGAGTACTTTTTGCACTCATTACACGCTGTGAAGCTTCTTTATCAATGATTTTATCAATATTTGCCATATTCAAACCAATTATACCTCAAACCAATATGAATAAATCAATACTATACTTATAGTAAAAATAAATTTCATCCGATAATAAATATGAAGCTAAAATAAAAAATATAATATAAAGCCAATGCGGAAAAAATATGAGGTAATACTATTAAGTTTTAGGTACGCCTTTTAAGAATGCTTTAATCTGTTTCTCAATCGCAGAATATTTTCTATAAATCAGTGCAGCATCAAATTTGTTACCTCTGGCAATATAATTATTTAGTTCAGCAATTAACCCATCAACTTGTCCTCTAAGTTGCGTATAAGCATTCAATTCAATTTCTGGTAACGAAGTTACATCAACCATTGCAAGTAAATTTCTACGATCTGCATTTAGAATTTGAGATTCGATTAAAATAATTGCTTGATCTTCTTTTGATTGCTCTTCTCTCTCTTCAAAACTACTATCAATATCCCGTCCATCTGTGACCTCTGAATAAAACTTTTTAACATCATTATATATTTCTTCTCTGGGCCGATCTGTATAAACCTTTTGCGAAAAATTTACTTGATTATTTTCATCTTCTGTAACCGAAAAAAGCTCATCAGCTAGGTCTAAAAACTTTTGTTTATTTTCATCAGTAATCCCCACAAAAACCTGTTCTTTTCCATTTTCTGTTAAGTCAGGTTTTTGAATTATTTTTTCATATTCATTATTCAGCTTTCCAATTACATCATCTGATTGATTATCCAATCTTGCACGCTCAACTTCCTGAAGTGCAGCAAGTCTTTCTTTTAATTTTCTAATAACTTCAGGATCTTGATTTGAATCCTGTGCTCTTTTTATTGAATTTTGTAAATTTTCCATTACTTGTTCGGGCTGTGGTTCAGTTGCTTCCTCACCGCCTCCTCCTTGTCCTCCCAACAATGGCGCACCAAAATTAATTATTCGTTCTCCGCCTAATCCAAGGGGTGGAATATTGGTATCAACTTTTGGCTTTATTACTCTTTCACTTCCAAGTCTCGTTACCCTTGTTGTAATAGGTTCTAATCTATCAATAATAAAAGGTGGATCAATTGGTGCATCTGGTATTGCATCAACTGTGCCCAGTGGTCTTTGCGAATTTGTTATTTGATCAATAACAGTATTATCATCAATATTTCTATATATATCTAAACTTGGCTCATTTTGCGATCTGTTTCTCACTTCAATATTATTCTGACGCATTGCAACTCCCTCAGAAAAAGTTCTTTGTCTTGGTCTAGTTAAATATTCTCTTCCATTTAATCTATAGCGACCACCAACAACACTATCTGTATGACTTTGATCTGTTGTAGGTAATGAAGATGGTAGTGGTATTCTTCTTGGCATCTGAACAGGCCCTGTCGCTCGCTTCATGGAAATGTATGCCTCCGCATCAGCTAACTCAAGAGTTTCCATTGCCTTTGCTTCATCAGGAGTTAATCTGCCGTATTTTTTATCAAGCTTAGCCAATTCCAAAGGAAGCATTTGTGTTGAATATCTATCGATATTTTTTTGATTTTCAAAATAATCACGCAAAACTGCTTTTATCTGATCCATGTATTGCCTTGTATCTTTAACTCTTTTTTTGTCGATTTCACTTGGATCTTTTTCAATTACTACTGCAAGGGCTCTGTCCCAATCGGAAACTGCTTGATCATAATCATCAATTACCGTTTGAACTTTATAATCCCATGGAGTTAATGGCCTCTTTAGTTGCTGATAACTTCTATTGTTAGAGACAATATCTGTTTGTAATTTATTTTTAAACAATTCAACTCTTGTTTCTTCGTCACTTTCATCAATTTCAGGATAAAAATTAGAAAGACTTAGACCAAGTCTATTTAATCTTTTAATTTCTCTTGAATATTTTTTATCAACTTCTCTTTCCAATCTTCTTTGGAGTTTCTTTTCAGAGGGAGTTTGATAAAGCTCAACCCATTGTGCTTCAATTTCTCTAGTTAATTCTTGTTCTTGTGCTAATTGTTCCCCAGTTAAAGGATGTGTTAATACTGTATCAAACATTGGATTATTTCTCTGGAGAGTATCTTGTACTGTTACTTTTATTGCATTTTCTGCATTAATTCGACTAGATTCACTTGTTGCATCTAAATCAGTTAGTCTGACTGTCGCAAATTTTTCAGAATATCCTTTAGTTTGGAGTTCGTTGATAAGTTCTTCTCGAGCTTTATCAATCTCGCTATTAAAAATATCCTTTAATTTTAAATGCTTATTGTTAATTGATTCGTGTGTTGCACGAATATTCATGTTTCGATCGTTTGCTCGCCAGGCATCAGGCCTTGTTTCAGGGTACACTCCTTCAATCGATCCACCTTCGGTCATATATATTTATAACGTTTATCAGATGCGATGTAAACAACTTTGATATAATATAAATCCATGCCAAACACAACCCTTCCAAAAGGCACACAAGTTCCAAATCATATTGCAATTATCACAGATGGCAATAGGCGTTGGGCAAGAGCTCGTGGCTTGGAAGCAATTGATGGACACAAAGCAGGATACAAAGCACTTCGCGAAGTTGTAAACGCATCACGAAAATTTGGAGTCCATACATTAACTGTTTGGGCATTTTCTACAGAAAACTGGGATAGGCCTTCTAATGAAATCCAAAACATAATGGCGCTTGTTAAGCAATTTTTAAAAGACTTTGAAAAAGAATCAATTGAAGAAAACGAACAAATCCGTTTTGTGCATTTGGGCAGGAAAGATAGATTGCCAAGTGACATCATTAAAAAAATCCAAGAACTCGAAGAAAAAACAAAGAATTACAATAAATATGTGTTCAATATAGCACTAGACTATGGTGGACAAAATGAAATCGTTCGTGCAGTCCAAAAAATTGTAAAAGATGGAATAAGTGCAAATAAAATTGACGAAAAACTTATTTCAAGTTATTTAGATACTGCAAACCAGCCATATCCGTATCCCGATTTGTTTATTAGAACTTCAGGTGAACAGCGAACAAGTGGACTACTCCCTTGGCAAATGACATATGCTGAATTTTATTGGGAAATTGATCATTTGCCAGATGCAAATATAGAAAAATTAAGAGAAGCAATAATGGATTACAGTAGAAGAAGAAGACGTTTTGGTGGAAACGACAAAGTTACTCATTTTGAGTTCTCACCAGAATTGGTTGCAGGTTTGGAATTATCCTGGTGGAGATTGTCAAAATTAAAATCAAACGATACTTTAGCCAAATATGCAATTGATCACGTAAAGCAACAGTTCGGTTTGTCAGCAAAAGTGGCAAGAGAAGCAAGTAAATATCTTCTTGATGCATTTATGTTTGGCCAAGAAAAAAATTGGCAAAAGTCGGGGAGTCTGTTCACAAAATTTTACGAAATAATAAGAGATGAATTGCGTCTTGCCTTGGAGCCCGAATTAGCAGCATCTCTTGAGGTAAAATTGTGGCAAAAAGCAGGACAAACAAATAAATCAGAAGCGTCAGGTGCTGAAGAAAATGCAAGAAAGTTAGTTTCAGAAGTCTATAGAATTTCAGATTTCCAAGCTGCAAAGGCGGGACATTTGCGAATGCTTGCAGCATATGAGAAAAATCAAGCAGAAAAAGGCGGCGGCGAACTTCATTGGAATCGAGCACTTGATTTCCTCACAAAGTACTATAAAGCCCTAAAAGACCGAGTTGCTTAACACAAATAAAAATCCCCTTTCAAAGTTTTGGTGTCCTTCAAAAGGGGTAACTTATGCTATTTAATTATATTTCCCTTATCCAACTGCACGGCAGCGATTTGGTCCAAAATCAAACTCAAATCGAGTAGTGCCTTGATAGAAATCCAATAGATCACTATTCTGGAATGCTTCCCATGTTCCTTTTTTAGTAATCATGCGCATTTGGTAGCATCCTTCACTTTCATGATCTCCAATGGTCAAGTCCCAGCCGTGTTTTGTTTCGATCCAATAAAGATCATATGGATAGATGCCACTTGAGATTGTGACTTCCTTTATCCACTGAAATCCATTTTCGATTTTCTCGACATAAAAAACATACACACCAAATGGAAATCCATCATTTGCAGTTCCTGGAACCCATTTATAGGTCAGAATCGCAAATTTGCTGCTATCAGGTGCCCAGACCAAATCCATTACTTTGGCGTGGACTGGGAAATGCCAGTTTGCATTCTCGTCAGAAGCCAAATAGGTGGTTAGAAAAAAGTTTGGATCAGCCTTCCAGACTGCAAAGAATTTGCCATCTGGTGAATAGCTTCTGTCTCCCTTGTCCTCAAGGGCCTTCAATGAACTATTTACAAACAAAGACAAGATCAAAACGAGCAATAGTAAACGTGCTGTTTTCAAGGTTCAAACTCCTATGTGGATGTTTCAATTAGCCGAAAATTATAGCATAATTATGGGATTAAATAAAAATCCCCTTTCAAAGTTTTGGTGTCCTTCAAAAGGGATACTGTTTACTTAACTAATTTCGCTTTTTGCTTTTAGGTGCCTTACTGTTCATTTTCAATACTTTTGCATCAATGATTTTACAAAGCGATATTCCAACTGATGTATTTTTAACAACAATTCGCCCGTCTTGAGTTAGCCACCAATCGACCAAAGTATAGTTTGACTGATCTTTATGAATTTGTGTCAATGGAATTTTTCTGTATTTCCTCGTTATCTTAATAATCTGATCAATTGCTCTTTGTTCATTATCGTTTGTAGTGACAATCAGGTAGTAATTACCAAATGGAGCCAGGCTTGCCATTAATTCCTCCGTGTATGTGCGATTAAATACCACCTATTATACTATACCTTGACACGTTTGATTCAGTTTTATATAGTGACGAAGATGACAACAGTTAAGAAAAAAATAAGTTTAGATGATTTACCAGATTTACTAACTGTAAAAGAAGTCGCAGAAATTTTAAGAGTTTCTCCATTGACCATTAAAAGATGGGGAAAACGAGGCAAACTCCCCCCAATGAGAATTAACTCCCGAGGTGACAGAAGATACAAAAAAGATGCAATTCTCTGGATGCTCGGAATGAGCAAATAAAAAGATAGCTAAAAAACTTCAAAAATGCTAATATACACGGGCTAATTTTTAAAAGCAGGTTCTTTCACAAGGAGCAATCCAATGTATTCAATTCTAAGAGTTGATTTCCAAATGGTATCTTTTGAGGATGTTAAAATTTTATTTAAATCTCAAGACATTTCAGGAGTTGAAATAAGAAAAGAGAATTCACTACTCGTATCAAGACTTGAGGCAAGTGAATTTTCCCAGCAAGGTTCATTCTCATCATCTAAATTACGCAGAATCGACATCTTAGAATCATTTGAAAGTCAGGAAACAAGCAAAAAGTTTTTGGTACTCACCATCCTGTGGCCTCAAAGGACGCACAAGAAGGCAATGCTTTGTTTAAAGTTGTCAATCAATGTACCAATTGGTTTCAAGACTCCAGAAAAAGAGTTTTTGGCCAATTTGTTGATGATCTATTACTGGAAAAATCCAGGCGAAGGTAACTTTCCAGTAATTAATGTTGATAAATCTGTAACAAAACCAGAAAGCGATCATCTTTTAGTGCTTACTGATGGTCAATATTTTGGCAATGAATGGTTTTCAGAATCAACACTTGTTTATTTTGATACTGTCTCAGATTTTCTAATTTGGGCATTTACAGAAATCAAAAAAGTAGCAAATGGATTAATTGAGGCATCATCTGTTCGCGATACTGATGATGTCATTCAGTTTGAATTCTTTTTCCAACTATTCATGGCATATTGGCAAACAATCAACGATGACACACTCCCTGCTTTGAAAAACTTTACCGATTCGCTTTAGTTTAGTAATATCACCCGCTTAAAAGACAAAAAATCTTTATGCGGGTATTTTTATGCCTACCTGCAAAAGTAATCTTTATGCCTACCTGCAAAAGTAATCTTTATGCCTACCTGCAAAAGACAAAATCTTTATGCGGGTATTTTTTTGTTTTATTTTTGATAAAGTGATTATATGGCAGATGACATAGCCGAAAATCTAAATATTCGTATAAGCCCCGAAGATCAAATACAAGTTGAGATAAATAAACTTCCAAAGCCAGATGAGATAAGTGGATTATCAGATTCTGAATATGCTAACTTTTTAAACAAAATATATTTATTTGTGGATGTTGATCCTAGCATAGCAGTTCAATATGTAGATATAGTTGCAGATAATTTTAAAACAAGGCTAGAAAACTATTCGAAATTAGAAAAACCAAGCTGGTCTGATCGTGACAATATGATGGATATAGGCGGGGATACTAAATTGTTTTTTTGGAGCTTAGGGCACACTGATATTGACATACCATCTTCTACTCTGGAAAAAATGTATAACGGATTATATAGCAAAGATAAAGCAGTTTGGCATCACACTGCAGAATTGGTGGATATTTTGGCACGCTTTGACACGGGTCATAAAGATCAAGAAGGATATCTAAATTTGTGGAACCAAATGCAGACAGATACAGTAAAGTTTTTAACAGATCCGCAAAATCAAGATTTTGATAAAGGTTTTAATATGATTGATGTGTTCTGGGCAGAGTGGCCACAAAAACTAGATGATTTGTTTTTAAGGTCGATGAAAGAAGCAAAAGATAGCAGATCTATGAAAGTGGTATATAGCAGATTTTCAAATAGAATTGGCCAAGAATACGCTGAAACATTGTTAGCTGATGCTTCCCGTGGTGATGAGCCAATTTTTGAAGTTCATGAAATAAGAGATATCAAAACAGTTCTGGGTATTGGCAGCCCAACAATTTCAGATATGCCTGAATTCTACGATGGTGTAGCTGAAGCATTCAAAGACTACAAGCCAAACGAAGAATTAAATTCAGAAGAAAATAACTTATTAAAAACAGAGCTTGATGGCCGAGAAAAAGTTTTAGATATTGGATTTGGTTATGGAAGGCATTTTCGTGAACTCAAAAATAGCGGAAAGAAAATGTTTGGAATTGATTTAGTTCCAGGTCATGCTAAAGCATTAAAAAAAGATGATCCAAATGCAAATATAATGATTGCTTCATGGCACTACATGCCATTTGCAGATGGTAGTGTGGATGCAGCCTACTGTGTTGGTAGATCAATTCTTCACAACAGAACACCAAAAGAAATGATAAGGTTTTTTAATGAAGCCAGTCGTGTTTTAACACAAGATGGAGTCATGATTGCTGACAAGCCAAATCTTGACAAAGGTCACTATAAAATTGAAAGAGACAAATATGCAAAAGCCTCAGAAAGATTGGGAATTGTATATCACGAAGAAGGCGCAGTCATTGATAGTCCAGATGCTAACCATTATGCCAATAGGTTTGTGCCAACCGATGAACAGTTTATTGCATTTGCAACAATTGCCGGGTTCAGTGCAGAAAAAATTAAAGAAGATCCATACACAGATGGAAATAATAACGAAAATATTAATGAATATTGGAGATTCACAAAACTCCCCGAACCAAAAACACAAGAAGAAAGAGTCAAAAGATTCTATGACATTCTAGATGCAAACAGTAAAACTAAGACTGCCAGTGCCCCTTTATTTTTCAGTTGGCTCTAATTTTTCTCCCAAATGTTCCCATGTTAATTCAAACCAAGATCTAAAAGTTTGTGCAACCAGTGGATGATCAATAATTATTCCAAGTAAATTTGTATTTGCCTGGTTATTTATTAGTGCCAGTTTGTCTCCATATATATTAATTTCTTGTGCGAGTGGAAATTTTGTACTATCTATTTGTCTTGTCTCTCTTAACTCTTCAGCGTTTAGCTTTGAATATCCAGTTGCCCATCCACCGGAAGATATTATTACCTTAACATTCAAATTTGCTTTTTTCCGAGCTGATACATACTCAGTTTTTAGCCATTCGTGAACTTTTTCATCAACCTCACTTACTTGTGCAAGTGCAAGTAGTGGACCAGGGTATTTAAGTGTGTCTTGATATACTTTTTTTACTCCCTCAACGCCTTCAAAATAGGTGACAACAGGCCTTGTTTCAATTGATCTATATGAAGTTTTAAGTTCTTCTAATATTGACTCAAGGGCATTGGCTGAGGCAATAACTTTCTCCTTTTTAGTTTGGGCAAGAGAAAGTAACATATCAGGTGAACGTGGATGAAAGATTGTAGTTCTTCCTTTTATTTCCTTTGAGACCAAACCTCTTTTAACCAAACTCTCAGAGACTGCATAAACATATGTTCGCTTAACTTTTGTGGATTTGGATAATGCGATAGCACTTTGTGGCCCAGTTCTAATTAAAGAAGAATAGATTTCAATCTCATCTGTTGTGAGTCCTATATCTTTTAGTATTTCATCAATCATTAGTTAACTATACAGCAGCCTTATTTATTTGTCAAATATTTTTGACAAATACCTATAATTAAGCTCAATATAGGGTATAATTAAGGCTATTTGGCACAAGTACGGCCTTATTGAGAGTAGTCATTAGGACTTGACAAACCCATAGTTATATGTTATAGTGTAACTATCAAATCGAGATAGGCATATAGCCCTCGAACTTGATTAGTAAGTAGCTAGTTAAGAGTATTTAAGTTCAAGATCTTTTACAGCCAGCCCAGTTAGTTGCAAGAACTGTATCTAATTAATACAGTACAAACTTGCAAGTAATTTAGATCAAAAAGCAATTATCTGCTTTGTATGCTCCCAGTCATTAAAAACGTCTGGTAGAAGCCGTATACATCTGCCTCGGATTATTGAAATATGATCGATAAAGAGAGATCCACTTTGCTTTCACCTGTCCACCTATTTTGATCAATTTTTATACCAAAATAGTTGTTGAAAGTTAAGTTATTGTTTTCGCAAAAAGTTTTCGGACTTAAGGCGAAAAGCAAGTGGAAAAGAGTATATAAACTCACACTTGTTATATTTTTTAATTATATATTCTTCTCCACTCACCTCATTTGGATTCAGTTCTCGCAATTAATATGGGCTGGTCTTTATTTTCCTAGACAATGTCTAGGCATCAGATTTTCAAAAGCAAATTCAAAAAGGACAGACAACTCCTTTAATTAATTAAATTGACCCCACAAGGGGTACTCACAGATTTTTATGTTCTCTAGTACTTCCTGTTGGGTCAATTTTTTAATTTCTCGCAAAAGCGAGAGGAGCACAATCATGTCTGTTCAATTCAACAAGACCGCCGCGAATGTCGTTTTCGAAGTTTTACGCTCGCTTTGGTTCGCCAAGCGCAATGTCGCCGAGGCGAAAAAGGTCGCGGACACGCTCGAGAAAGTTTTGTTGGGCGAGTGCCTGATACAGACAATCGAAAACGTTTTCGCTGACAAAAACATCGTCAAGGCGATTGAAATCGTCCTCGCTGAGAAGCGCGGTGAAACAATTTTGGTAATCGCTCGCCAAGTTTTGAATCTGCCGATCGAGAAGATCGAACAGATCGAAGCTGGAACCTATCAGGTTCCTGAGCGTCCATCTGTTCGCCGTCAGCGCACGCAGGCGCAAAATCGTTCCCGTCAAGTTGAAATCGCTGAGGCTTGTCGCCCTCGTTTCGTCCACTTATGGATGAATCCACGGTCGCCGGTCGCAGCCTAATTTTTTATCGTTCGTTCGCACATTTTTCTCTCTCGGGAAGATATCTTAAGTACTTGCCCTCAAAGCAAATTACTAAATATCTTCCCAACCAATTCTGTTCTTAAATTTTTTGAGAATAGATAGGCAAACTAATTTATTTAGTTTGTGAAAGTACATTTAATAATTCAAAGAAGAAGAGATCTATCCAACTGCCAAATTGGTTGGTAGCAAGGTGGGAAGCGTGTAATTACCCCACCATTGCTGCCAATCCTGGAGCATTAGAGAAACGAATAGTTTCCGGCTTCAGCTGATTTGTGCAGTTGGAGGATCAAGATGAACGTTCAAAATTTTTCTCGCCACCCACTTTCGGTCGACCAGTAGACTGCCATCAAGCAGTTTTTTGGTAACGAGACGGAAGTCAGCGCACCGCTGGCACCGTTCTTTAAAGGACCGGAAGACTTTGCGGCTCAAGTGAGCGCAAAGGTATCGTCCGTAGTCGTTCCGGGAGACATCCTCCTCGAAGCGATTGCGACGAAAAAAATTGAAACCGACACGGTCTTGATTTTTTGGGTAGCCGACGAAGAAGCGCGTAAGCGTGGACGGCATGCAAGTCGTGGAATGAAAGTGTTCTCTCTTGATATTACCAACGAATGGCGGGTCGACAAGATCGATATTTCGCCAAGTGTTGAGCTTGATATGAAGACGAACGAAGCTTTTAGCTACGGTAGCTAATCATCTCTTTGAGAGTCAACTGGTCAACTCTGGTTGGCTCTCAACTTCCTCAAAAATCTCTCTGCGCTGTGGATCTGAAATCTTTTTTGGTAACTCTCAACACCAATCAAGCCCTTTCATTTCCACAGCCAGTTAATCCAAATTGATTGCTACGCATTTGATATCAAAAATATCAACCAACGTGTCAATCAACGCACTTTCAAAATTTACACTAAGGCACGTTAGTGTAAAAGGAGGTTAGTTTCCTGGAATATGATTACCCGTAAAGGGGATTGATGGGGCATTAAGTCCTGTCATATTCAACCGCTTAAATGCGGAAAGGAAACATCATGAACGCTCAAAATTCTGCAACAGTGACGATCGACCGGAAATTCGCGATCCAAACGTTGAAAGTCCTTGGGAGAGATGTAAGTTCTCTCGATATCGAAAACTTCCGTAAGGAAGAAGGACTGATTCGCAAGGTCGCCAAAATCAAAACCGAAGGAAACCGGGCATTCGCTCGATATCTGACGGCGATTTTGAAATTTTCTGACTCGATCGGACTGAGCGAGAAGGAACTCCTCAAGCTTTTGCTTGAAGGAAAAAAGCGTTACTAACCTCCAAATCTCTCAATCGGTCATGCAAGCAATGGAAAAAAGAATTCTAAACAAATTCTCCCAAAGCCTGCATGACCAATCTCACTTATCTTTGTACAACTAATTGCTTTTAAAAATTAAAAGTAACCAGGTCTACAAAGACCTTTCCTTAAAGAACATGATCCCGTTAAGGGGATTGATGGGGCATAAAGCTCTGTCATGTTCACTCGATTAAAAATCGAGGAGGAAAAAATGGCCAAGGATCTAGTAATTCGTAAATTGAAAAACGGTGTCCGCTTGACTCTGCACCATGGAACTTTGATTAGTGTCGACTTCTATAAAGGAGACGGTACAAAAGAAAATCCATTGCAACCAAGGGGAGCAACCTTCTTTCCTATGATCAGATTGATTTTAGCTAAATCTGCCTTTCTTATGAATGGCAAAAAGCTATATTTCACTTGGCAAAGGGAGGAAGACGTTTATTCCATCAATAATAAAGATGGTGAAATCGTTTACGAAGGTCCGGCAGAACACAAAACTGCTGGAGATGAGATGGCCAAATCGTTGATGGGCAAATAGCTCATCTCTGGTCAGAAGGAAACGAAAAATAAACTAAAAATTATTTTTATGCCCTTCTGACCAATCTCAATTTTTTAAATTTTGGATATCAAATTTGGTAACCAAATACAAAAAATTAGCTCTTTTTATTTAAGTGATCGATTTTGTCTAGTTAACCAAGGAGGCTATCGTGTCTATTTCAATTAGTATTGGAAATTTCCCGAGCATTGGTGGAAACGATAAAAACGGGAATTGGGTTTATCACCCATCTTTCGAAGGTATTGAAATCACCATTGATCATGGTGATTATCGCAATGCTGAAGAAATCCGTAAGCTTATCGGCATTGAGCCCGAGTTTACCAATGAGGTAAAGGATTGGAATATCCATTACCTTTTGAAAAAGGGAAACCGCATGCTTGAATGGCTCGCACCACTTGGAGAAATCTCTCGGAAAAATTTTGAGGCTTTGTTAGCCTTTTACCGGGGAAAGGATTTTTCCTTTGCAGACGAGGACGCATTCAAGTTTATGAACATGGTATATAACCATGTTCCAGGCCGCACAGGTAGTGCATATGGCCTTGGCATGTTGGTCGGCGGTTCAGGTGGTGGTTATTTTGCAAACACAGGTGACTTAAAGGTCATCTATATTGCAGAAGCAAACCTCCTGGTAATTCATGCCGGTCAATACACAGGCCGAATGATTGGTCGTAGTGGACAAAACGTGAAGGCAACACAAGCCTTTTTCGGTAGTGTTCGTTACACCAAAGTCAAAATCGAAAACTAAATAACTCATGCCCTGACATATGGCTCTCTTCCAAAAGAAGAAAATAATATGTCACCTTAAATTAATTGATAGGTAGTAATTATTACAAAAAATAATCACAAACGTGTCAATTTCATTCGCACATTCAAAATAAATACACCAAGACACGGTGGTGTAAGGAGAAAATCATGAACGCTCAAACAATTGAAGCCATCAAGTTTTTGATCGATACTTCCGAGGCTTTACATGAAACGTTCAGTCTAGATGTGTGGTCAGATTTGGAAAAAATCTCGACGGACAAGATTGTTCTCGTTTCTCACGAAGCGGCTATTCGCATGGTCAAAACTATCGCTCACAGTATTGACCATAATGAGGTCGGAATTTGGATGCAGAACCCTGGGTTTATGCGCCAAGTTGCGCAAAACAATCTGGGAACTCCCGGCGGTGACGCTTGGGGCAAGTATCTGAACGAAGTTCTCTTCGCTATGGACACCTTGGGTGTCAGTGAACGGGAATTGTTCGCAGCTCTTGTTGGCGAAGAAAATTTGCCGCTCGAAGGCAGCCGCGAGCTTGATAAAAGCAACGGCATCCATTGGCAACTGAGGGGTAGTTTGTACGTTGAGTTCGATGAAAATCGACTCCCGGTAAGCCTCCTCAACTGTGACGGTCGCAGCCAAGAGCATGAGCTTGTAATTGATGACATGCTGGGGGATCGCCCACAGATGTTCAAGACCATTCAGGCCTTGGCAACCAAACGCTGTCAAAACGTCTATGTCCGTTGGCTAGATGAAAAAAGCGGCTTTATGGTCGAACCTGAGTAGTTTTTCTCTCATTATTTTCCTTGAAAGGGGAACAAGATGAAAACCTGGGAACAAATTATCGAAGATCTCATGAAAGAGGTCCAATCGAACGGTCAGATGGGTGCGTATTTCGGCTCAGAAGATGCCGGATATGCATATCGTGCAGCAAGCGAAAATGCCTTGGTTATTGCAAAACTTTGCAAAATCATGGCAGAAAATGGCTTACAACCGCCTAGCTTTTTGTCTCCTGAAAAAATTCAGGTAGCAGAAAACGTTTTTGTAATCGAGTCTGTCTGGGGCTGGGAAGTAATTCCTACTCCTGATGGATATTGGGACAAAAATGTTTGGCGGACTTTAAAGTCAACTCATCCTACCCAGGATGATGCTTTAGAGGCAGCCAATAATCTGATTGAAACCTTGAAAGATGTCGCCAACCGCGAAAAAGATGCGGCATCTGATGCTCAAGCGTATGTTAACTCTGCGCCTGAGGCAACGATGGTCTCGGTTGGTTTTTCAAAGTCTCGCCGTTCCTGGTGGGACATTATCTGCGGTCGTTAGTTTTAAACACTTTCCTTGAAGGAGGAAATTATGTTCCGTATCACACGGTCGCAAGCCCGCAAGGCATACAAGAAATTTGTTGAAGTTAGCAAATGGTTCTCAAAACTGTTTGATAATTTCTCAAACGCATCAATCGTTGAAATCTTTGGAGGGATTATCTTTAGTATTCTTGGGCTTTTTGCTTGGATTGCTATTGGAATTGCCTTCCAGCCGAAAGAAATTTCGCTCTGGTGGTTGATTCCCACTGTGATCGGATTTTTCCCGGCAGTCCTTTTCCTGGCAATTCTTGCCACAAATGGACTCATCAAGGTTCGAGAGTTCTTGGTCCAGTATGGGCTTAAAATTGTGAACTCTCTTCCTGAAGGGAGAAAAGAAAAAGAGTATTGGGATTATACCCATCTTGAAGTTCAAGAGGAAGACGACGATCAAAGTCTCGATCAACTTTTTCTTGAACAAAAACAAAAAAATCGTCAGTAGCACATTCAGGCCGGCATGGAGCCATTTTCTTCTAAAAAAAGAAATAAATCCATGCCAAGTTATATCTCTAATTTGCAGTGCAATCATTAGTTGGGCAGGCTGAATGTATTGCATTGCAAAGTGGGGGTATACTCTACTTGTACTTTTTGTACTTTTTAAACAGGAGAAAGCTTGATGTACGTTTCATACATGCCAGAACTGGAAAAGTGGATCGAAGAAACTCGCAAAATTGGGAATCTTGTGATTACATCTGACGTAGTCAAATCAAAACTGGAAACGGAATGTATTCCAATTGTAGAGGAAAAAACTCGTCAATTTGGTGATCAAATTGTTTATCAAATTGGTGACAAAGGCTCGATGGTCACTGTTGCCCAATCATCTTTGACATTTTATGGTGCTGCAATCTTTGAACCTAAGAAAAAACAACTTCGGGTTATAAGCCAATTGGCTTGTTTGTCAGCTTCATCAAACGGGCTGAATATGATAACCAAAGTCTTTGGTATCGAAGACAAAATCGTTAACTTCCCGTTCAAAGTGAAGCATGTGCCAAATGCACCTTGGACAAAAATCCTGTCAGATGATGATGCGTTTGTGCAAGAAATCTGGGGTTTTGAATCTGAAGTAAACACTGCAGCAGAGCAGTTTGCCGAAGTTCTCAAGGCCATCATCAAAAAATAGTCTAGTACAGAAAGGTAAGGAGAAATAAAAAATCTCATAACTTACCTTTCTGTTTCTGAATTTTGTGTCGCAAATATTTGCGTCATAAACACAGAAATAATTAGCACATTTATAAAAAATAATTTTCAAATCCATAGTAGCAATGTGGACATTAATCCAAAGTGTTCAAATTGCTGCTATGGAAAACCAGGAGTAGCTCGTGGCAAGCGAAGCTTACACGACCAATCGTATCTGTTGGCACAAATTCTTCGAAGGAGAAAACCATGGCCAATAAACGTGAGGGCATTGGATGTCTTATGCAAATTGCATGGCATATTCAAAAAGCCCAACAAATCGTGGCACAAAGTGTATATCGTGATCGAATCGATAATACGCTGACTGCTTTCGCTGATGTCGTAGAGGAAATTGTCGAGAAACATATCGCAGAAATCAAGGTTTCTTGGCAAAGTTCTGATCCACACAAAATGGATTGGAACAATGAGTATTCAACGCTCATTTTTTCCTATGGCACTTTTCAAATTTCAGTCATGGTAAAGCTATTGGCTATCCGTGACCTTATCTTGAAAGTGAGAACTATCATGCAAACAATTCATAATTCCAACTTGGTTGGAAAAGTTCAGTTGGTCCTCCGCCCAGATATTGAATTGGATTCATACGATCGGCAAACAATTGAAGTTTGGACCTGGAATTTAAGCGAGGTGGTTGCCACAGCCAAGTTCTACGGTTCACTCAGTGACCCCTCTGGTCCAGGCACCTGGGATGCTTCACGGTTACTTGAAGTTGTAGAAAAAGATTATGCCCATGGTAAGCATAACTCCAAACTTCGCGCCGCTTTGTTTGGCGAGGAATTCTTCCAAGCCGAACGAGAAGCTCGTGAATTCTGGAATAGTTTTGGGCTAGATCCCATGACTTCGTATCAAGAAACCGACGAGGATGGAAATCAGGACTGGATTGAAACAGATCACTCTCTTGATTTGTCTGAAATGGCCCGTGCCGAGTACTGGACTCACCGTCTTGATTGGAAAATCGAGGAACTCACAAAAATCGCAAAGCTCCCGCGCGCAAAGCGTGCAGTCGAATGGCGAAATAATGGAGTTCAGATCACTACAATGCCAACATCGCTTTTCTCTGGTTCAATGCACCAGAGAACTTGGAATGTTGACTCTTTTCTTTTGCGCGGTGAAGTCAAAAAAGGGAAGGCAAAATACCGGCGAGTGAATATGGCACAAGATAGCCATGTAGTACCGCTTGAAGAAGCCTCGTCGGACGCAATCATGCTGATCGTTGAACACGACGGTGGAGACATCGACAAGTTCACTTTTAAAGTGATTGATTCTGAAATCTCCGAGTGGGAAGGCCGCACTAATTATATGGTCTCCCTTCGTGATCTCTACGAGCGCAGTCACTTGCCGATCTACGTGGCAGCACGTTCAAAGAAAATCAAAGTTCATTGGCTCAAGCCAGGATACTTCGTCAAACTCGACGATTTCTGGGAGTGGGCTGCGGGCTTTGAAAATTAAGTAAAACTTGGCGGAAAGTTGGAATTAAAAGTTGAAATTATTCAATTTTTACACTCACCAACTTTTCCGCCATCTAATTTTTGTGAATACCATACTGCCTTTTACAACAGGTTCACAACCTGGTGCTCTAAGTTGCTTGCAACTTATTGTTTCTGGGCAGGCTGAAGGGGTAGTATGGTGGTCACAATTGTGATTAACTCTGTGTTGCTCAGTTAGCAATTTTTTACTCCTTAAGGAGGGTAAAATGAACATTTCTATTTTAGCTGGTGCCGTGAAGTGGCTCTTGAAGGATCTTCCCAAAGATCACTATCTCTACCAACTTTATTGGACAGAGATTAAGGACGCTCAACTTTGGCGCCCTGTGTGGTCTTGGGATCGCCCCACTGATGATCGTCTCTGGGAATACAACCAGGCACAAGGCAGAGAAGGCGTCCAAGAGATCATCATGAGCCAAATTGAGATTGAAGGGCTTTTGTTAGCTCTTCTCAAACTAAAGCTTAGTGAAACTGACTTGAAGGTAATTGACGCCTTGTGTCATGCTCACCTTGAGTCGATCTTTTTGGATGAGAAAGCTCTCAAAACCTTTTCAATAGGTGTTGAGTTCTTGTCAGGGAATGAAGGATCCTTAGTAGCTTTTCTGCGCAGTTTTACATACGCTGGAATGCCGCAATTTTTGCTGGTCTACGCTTTAGAAAAGCAGGCACAGGCAAATCAGTAAATCTTATTGTCCATTAATCCATTAGGATGGACGTGAAGCAATCGTCAATATTTTGAAGGAAATGGAGATCTTGGGAAAAGGATGAATCTGGATGATTCATTTCGGGTGATGCCTCCCATATTTGATCCCTTCAAACGCAGAGCGGTCGGAGCGGTTAGTCTATTTGTTTTAAAGCAAACCGAGCCCCGTGCGATAAGTAAGAAATAGACATGTTCGGAAGAATAGGTGAAGTCGATTCATTAACTCCTGCATTGCGCCCGGAGTCCCTATTCTCACATCAATATCCAATTGATGTCACTTCTAGTGAATCGTCCTTTGGGATAAATTCAAAAAGTTCTTTGTTTAAAAATACCGAAACAGGTGGAAAATAATTAAAAAATTATTATCTTTAAACCCACCTGTTTTGGCCACACTCCAAACTTATTTCACCCCATAATATGTTATAATCCCATATCGATTTCTCGCACACTTCAAATAAGTGAGGATAAAATGCCAATCTCAAAAAAAGATATCAAAAGTATCGTAATTCCAATTTGGAAAATTTTGGTTTGGGTTAGCTATTCTGGGGTAAATATAGATAATTGGTATTCAAAAAAATTTAATAAACCAATGGGTCAAATGCAAGAGGGATTTGCAGGAATATCATGGATTATATCAATAGCTGCTTCAGTTCCTGTCTCGCTCATTCTAGCTGGCCCATCATCATTTGATTTAGTGTCGTATCTGGTTCTATTTTTATTTACGATGTTATTTGGAAGTTTGTTGGTTAGATACGCAATTTTAAAAATTGCAGACTTGGTGATTTTTTTAACAAAATTCTACAAAAATCTTCCAGAAGAAAGAGAAGGCCAAAGACCAATATTGACTCAAAGCTCACTTAAAGCAATTTATGAGAATTTAAAGTCTGGTACTTTGTATTTCTTGAATGATTTTTTTGCGGGATATGGCTATTTTGAGAAAGTGGGTTATGAAAATGAACGTCTCTATCTAGTATTGCTCTCCTATGTTTTGGGCTTTATAGTAGCCATTAGTTCACAAATGTTAGTTGATATTGGGCTTGGCTTGTCTCTAATAGGATTTTTAATTTTCTTATTTTTTATCGTACTCTTTGCTTTTACTATTAGAAAATTAGGATTATTAGCTATTGGGATTATTTCATCTTTTTTTCATCTCTTACCAGAAGGAAGGAAATTAAAAGAAAAACATGAACTCACAAATGACCTAACAGAACCTGAAGATACAGTCAAAGATCGTGATGTACAAACAGACGGACTAAAAGCACTAGATCTAGACTAAATATTTACAAGCGGAAGCTATTCAAAAGTAGCCTCCGCTTTTTTTGTCGTAAATTTTCCTGGTTGACCATAGTTAGTTTTTTATAAATAATATTAAATGTGTAATTTAGTTTGAGGGTTTGTTATTGGCAGCTCTTCTCGTGTCACTCACAATTATAGGATGTATGTTTGTCTTAGTGGTACGTGCAGATCAGCTAATCCACACAGGAGGCTTCTTTTGGCACATCTACTAGACAAATAAATACCAATTCTGGTATACTATCGGTCTTAAGGCATTAGCCTTAATGATTATATCGTTTTAGTTCTTTGAAAGGTCATTAGTTATGTTGGACAATACTGTTCCTAATGATTCAGAAGTGAATGATATGGGTCAAGTATTCGAAATCGACGATCTGTATATGCGACAAACGGATGCGATACTACTCGATATCGAGATCGACATTGATGCAATTCACATCTATCGAGAGAGCAAACAACGTCCAAATCGTGGTAAATGGGGCAAAAATCGAATTATTGACCACTCTTGCGGGAAGCGCTCGGAAGGAAACGAAGGGCGTCTACCAAAGACACATAAAACGCGTGTTGAGGCCAAAGCTATCATTATTAAAAAGCGTTCCAATACGCATGAAGCTATGGCTCAAGACCAGCTCACAGCAGCAAAGGCTGAATTTGACGACATGGTCGCCGAAGCCAATCCACAAGACTGGCGCGAAGATAACGATCTTTATGACGATGGTCAATATTCACGCTAACCAATAACTAATGACCATATTGTCCCAAGCAGATGTGAGACCACAAAACCTCTGCTTGGGATATGCCTTAAAATGATATAATTCAAACTAACAAAACCCCTCTCTTATGAAACTAAACCCAAAAACAATTATCTGGACAGCTGTGTCAACAATTGCCCTTGTTTTGGTTTTATATTTTGCATCAGGAGCACTGGAAAGCTATCTTTCATTAGGTTCCACAATTGACTCAATTAATTCCCTCAAATCCCAAGGTTCATTTCTTGAAAAATTAGTAAGTGAACAAAACTATATGACTTCAGGAATTTCAAATATATTAAGGAAAGCCATTGTCTATGCTGTGGTCTCTGGAATCTCCGCAGACACAATAGTTTTACTGCTTCTTTTGCCTGTTGTAGCAGCCTTTATCGCAGCTGTAAGGCACATTGTGGGTCTTCGCGGATTCGGAATATTATTGCCTGCTGCTTTGTCTGTTGTCTTTGTTTCAATTGGCCCAATTGTAGGAATTGGATTGTTTCTTTTAATTATTACAGTATCAACCTCGATGAGGTTTTTCCTTCGAAGTGCCAAAATAAGATTGCAGTATTTGCCTCGTATGTCACTTTTAGTTTGGGCAGTATGTCTAGTTGTTTTAGGGTTACTTTTTATGGCTCCAGTTTT
Organism: uncultured Gammaproteobacteria bacterium; assembly: GCA_964524515.1. Taxonomy (GTDB): domain Bacteria; phylum Patescibacteriota; class Microgenomatia; order UBA8517; family UBA8517; genus CAZGEA01. The sequence continues at coordinate 86,977 of CAZGEA010000002.1, forward strand.
TGGAAGCCACTCATTCTCTTCTGTATCCATTTTCCCAGTTTTGATTCTTGTTTTGCTATCTGAGGATTTTACTCGTGTTCAATTAGGCAAAAACATTAAAGCAGCTGTAAAAATTACTGCTGAAACATTATTATTAGCTTTATTTTCTTATCTAATTTTAACTTCAAATTCACTTCAAGTCTTTGCAGTTCAAAAGCCAGAAATTTTAGTTTTATCAGTGGCTTTAATCAATTATGCGGTAGGTAAATATGTAGGACTTCGATTTATGGAATATTGGAGATTCAGAAAATTAATCCGTTCAAAATAAAAATATGAAAGTATCCTCAATCTTGGGTTTAAACGCCAGATCGCAATTGTTTTTATCCAAATACAATTCCAGAGCTGGTAAAAAAATTGCAGACTCAAAACTTTTAATGTTTAAAACATTAAGAAGACAAAAAGTTGCAACTCCAAAAGTATTGGCAAAATTTAAAAATCCAGAAGATGTCATTGCATTTGATTGGACTAGTTTGCCAGGATCATTTGCCCTAAAGCCTTCCCGAGGTTATGGAGGAGAGGGAATAATTGTAGTCAAGAAAAAGTCAGTGCGAGGAGATTATTGGATCACAACTCAAAATGAAAAAGTAACTGCAGATGATTTAAAACTCCATGTCTTGGATATCCAGGAAGGCGCATATTCGCTGGCTTCAGTTCCAGATGTGGCTTTTATTCAAGAATATGTAGGTCGCCATAAAGTATTTAAAAAATTAGCATATCGTGGCACTCCAGATATTAGAATAATTGTATTTAATAAAGTTCCAGTTATGGCAATGCTTCGACTTCCAACACGCGAATCAAAAGGTCGGGCAAATATTCATCAAGGAGCATTAGGTTTAGGAATTGATGTAGCGACAGGCATTACAACTTCAGCCATATATCACGGGGAAGAAATTACCTTCAAACCAGAAACAAAAATCAAACTAAAAGGTTTTGAAATTCCATTTTGGTCCAAAATTATGGATTTGTCAGTTAGAGGTGCTTTAGCTTCAGGTTTGGGATATGTTGGAGTTGATATTGTAATCCATCCTGAAAAAGGCCCAATGGTTTTGGAGTTAAACGCAAGCCCAGGTTTGCAAATTCAGCTTGCCAATTTAGCTGGGCTTAAAAAAAGACTAGAGCGGGTAGAAGATCTAGAAGTTGATGACTCAGAGCATTCAGTCAAAATTTCAAAAGCATTATTTGCCTCAAAAATTAAAAGTAAAAAAAGAACTAAAAAGATCGAGGGTCCAATTACAATTGCTACCTGGGAAAAAGTTTTGGTATTAACTGCTCGCAAATCCAAAAAAGAAGTTGTAGCAAAGATTGACACTGGTGCTTGGCGCAGCTCAATTGATAAAACTCTAGCCGAAAGTTTTGGACTTTTAACTAAAGATAATATTTTGTGGACCAAAACAGTTAAGAGTGGATTGGGTAAAGAAATTAGAGATGTAATTGGAATTAGTTTTTATCTAGGGGGCAAAAAAATTACAACAATAGCTTCAGTTGCAAATAGAAAAGGACTTCGTACTCAATTAATTGTGGGACGTCGTGACCTTGAAGGTTTTTTGGTAAGCCCAAGAGGAGTGGACGAAACCCAGCGCTGGTACCAAAAGCTCTGGAAAAAATAGACCCTCTCTAATTATTTTTATAGAGAGGGCCATTGCCTAAATATCACTAAAATGTGAAATTACAGCTTTAACAGCCAGCCAAATTACTGCCAAAATTACAATTCCACCTAAAATATAGAGCTCCATGTTCATTCTCCTTTTTCTTCAACTGGTTTCCAATTGTATCTGGCATTTTCAAACTCATCGAGGTGTTTTTCTCCTAATGAGCGCATAGCCAAAAACCTTTCAGGATGAATTGCCAGTACTTCAATGGGAGAAAATTCATAAAAATGAAATCTATTCGCAGTTCTAACATTCACTTTTAGAATTTTTAGGCAAAATTCTTTAGTCCTTCCTGTCCAGTTTTTTGCAGTCTCGATTAATTTAGGATTAATTCGATCTTTATTGTCAGCCAAATAAACTCTACAAAATGGACAAATTATAGTGCGACGCATGTCAGGAATTAATTTATGACAGGCAGGGCACGCCATTGATAAATCAACTTCAGGCTTTACAGGTTCAGGTGGATACTCCTTCTTTAAATCCCATCCACAAACATGGCAAAACGGTTGATTTGCAATTAATAGTTTTGAATCACATTTTTGACAATTCATTGCATACTCCCAACATATTCTTCTAGAGTGCGAGTTTGCTTAATTTAAGCCTATAATTATAACATCTACCACGATTAAGTGCTATAATTAGCATAATGAAAATATCACTTCTCACAAGCCATGAACCTTTAATTGAAAACAAAAGAATTGAAGAAGAAGTGCGTGCCATGGGGCATGAATTTGAGCTTGTTGAAACAAATGACAAACCAATATCAATTGAAAACAGTACAATTTCAGCTGGCGATTTATCCAATATTAAAACAGATATTTTAATAGTCCGTGGTGTTTTTCAATCCCTCAAAACTCTCTCCCAAATCATTCTTAAAAACCGCGATCATGGGGTCAAAATTTTTGATAATAATCTTCTTGATCATCTTTACTCAATTGATAAAAGGCGAGATACAATTAGTTTAGCTCTAGATAACATTCCAGTTCCAAATACTTGCATACCTCGTTCATGGGATGAAGTGCGAAATTATGCAATGAGCCGCCAATTTCCAATGGTAATTAAGCCCGCTCGAATGGGCAAAGGAAACGGAGTTACAAAATTAGTTAATTTGTCAGATCTAGAAGAGTTTATTCAAAAAAAATCATCAGAAGACAAAGAGGCAAAAAGCTTTTTGATTCAAGAATTTATTCCATATGTTGTTGACCTTCGGATTTTGGTAATTGGGGATGATGTTTTTGTAATGCGCAGAATTCCAAAAGAGGGTGAATTTAGAGCCAATTTTTCCCTCGGCGGAGATGTAGAGCTTTATGATTTGGATGAAGAGGGTCACAAAATGGCAATTGATGCATGTCTCTCAGTTGGCTTATCAGTCGCGGGAGTTGATATGTTAATAACAAATGATAACAAAAGATATATTTTAGAAGTCAATCACACTCCGGGGTTTGTTGGAATGGAATTAGCATACAAGAAAAATATCGCAAAAATTTTTGTTGAAAATGCAATTGCCAAAGCTATATAAATTATGAAAATATTGGTCGCTGGATTAGTTAAAAATATTCAATTACAAAGACTTCAAGAAGAAGGTAAAAAATTGGGAATAGATGTTGATGGCTGTTATGCTTCCGATTTAATAATACACACAACTCAAACAGAAATTACTGCTCAACTAAAAGATGGCAGATTATTAACTGATTACGATTTAATTTATTTAGTAGTTGGTAAAAGAAGATGGGAATGGTATGTCGGCTGCCTTTGGGCCAACAAAACAAAAGGTACAAAAATAGTTAATGATAAAGTTATTGATCCAACTTATTATTATTTCACCACTCCGGCGAGTGCATATTACTTGCAAATTCAAAACAATCTTCCATTCCCAACTTCAACAATAGGTTTTAAAGCGGATACCATCGAAGGAATTTTAAAAAACTATACTTATCCAGTAATAATTAAACCAACAAACGGCCGCCAAGGTAGAGGAGTTTACAAACCCAATAACCTAGATGAGGCAAAAAAAGCAGTCGCAGAAATTTTGGAAAAATCAGTAGCATTTGTAGTTCGCGAATTTATTCCAAACGATGGCGATGTTCGAGTTTTTACAGTAGGCTACAAAGCAATTGGAGCCATGAAGAGAACTCCAAAAGATGGGGAATTCAGAAGTAATATTTCAGTAGGAGCCACAGGTGACATTTTTGATTTAGATAAATATCCAGAAGTAAAAGAAATTGCCGAAAAGGCAAGTGAGGCAATAAGAACCGAAGTGGCAGGAGTGGATATTATGATGAATCGTGAAACAGGCAAACCATATATTTTAGAAGTAAATCCTGCTCCTCAATTTAAAGGTTTTGAAGAATTCACAGGCACCAATGCAGCCGAGGCTATAATAAAGTACTTCACCCAAAAAATCGGCCAAAAATAGTAGACACAAAAAATATTAAAATTCTGTGCGGTTTTTGTTATGTCGTGTCGACGACAATGCAAGTTCTGTACCCCCATAGTATAATACCTAGTTCAGATTAACTTGCACTTTAAGGATGGTAACTGATGTCTCAAATTGACACAACTTTAAATTTCATAAATTCTCTAGTTGACTTGAAAACAAAATCAATAATGCCAGAAGATGTAAGGATTGCATTTTTGAATCTAATGCCTCAATCGCATGGCCCTCAGGTTCTAGGTGCAATTGTGAAATATGAAAAAGACAATCCAGGTGACATATATGCAAACAAAGGAATAGCAAATGAACTACTTGGTGGTGGTCTCGGGGACAAGCTAATTTTACTTTGTGGCTATACTGTCTGGCCTATCCATAATTTGGTCATATATAAAATTACAGATATAGCACAAGGCAATGAAATGGAGAGGCTCCTCGATATTTTTATAGATCTTCTTTTGTATATCTATACGAATGAAGTAGATTACTGGAAAAAATTCATTAAGTTTGTGGTCAGAGATAGGGAAGGGTATACAAATAAACTATCAAAGCTTTGGAGGCTTTTCCTAGATTATCCAAGTATTCCAGAGGATTTGGTAAATGTAATTACTGTAACTGCAAAAACCGGTGAACTGTTTGTCTCAGGGTCAAAGCATTTTAATCTTTCACCACTTTTGGCATATGTTTCGTTTGTGTATATGTCGGGCAAAAAAGCATCATCGATCGATCCATCCATTGTATGGAGGCTATTTTTATCTGATTCAAATGATAGTTTTGAGTTTGATTATCTAAAAGTGCAACAAATAATTGCTGCAATTGATAATCTTGCCATGGTTTTTTCAAGTTCACATAAAGGATAGTAATTATCCGCACAGAAAATATATAAAATCTGTGCGGTTTTTGTTTTTGATGCGCCTATAATATAATAGAAGCTGCACATTCTATATTCAGGAGATATTTAAGATGTATCTAGAAATTCACGGCAGGGTAGTTCACAACATTCATGGTTATATTCGTCTTATCTCAGATGGGGAATTTGGTTTTGAATCAAGGTTTTTTTGGGATTTCCCGGAATTGGTCGAAGCGCTTTATGAAGCACTAAAAGACAAATTTGTTCTTTTTGAGCTTCAAGAAGTTACTCGTCATGCTCTTTTGTATGAAACCAAATTTCGCAATTTCGATACAAATCGTGGGCTTGGAGTCTTTGCAACATTGCATGGAGATCCAGAGAGGGCAAAAGCACTTGATGAATTTTGTCAATTGCTTGCAAAAGATAGGCCAAATCGCATTGGCGATGAACCAAAGGAAGAATCCAGAAGTCGTGGATTATTACAAGCTACTGCAGACATTTTGGGTTTGGCAATAACATTTGGAGAATATAATGGTTTAGATGGCGCCAAAAGACAAGATGACAGTCATGATAAAGCAATCAAGCTTTGCCATTTACTTACCAAAAGATTATTAAAGGGAGTGCTGAAAAATTGGTATGATTACACTGATACAAACTCGTTTACAAGTAAGATCAACAGACTTGCTTTTGGACAAGAAATGCCCAGTCGTGATTTGGCATCTATTCCCGATGGAACACTCTACCCACTTTGGCTTTATTTAACAGGTGAAAATGACTTGTTAATTCAGTGGCAAGAAGAAAACAAATATAAATAAATAAGTTATTCACTCCGCACAGAAAATATTAAAAATCTGTGCGGTTTTTTTTGTTATCTTGTAAGCTATGGGTTATAATATCAAGCTTTAACTCGCACACTTTCAATCAAAACGAGGCTAAAATGCTAACATTTGATCAAATCGAAGAATATATTGAGTCTCTCTCAGATAGTGACACACCAAAAATTGCATATTTAACAAAGGAAGAAAGAGAGCAAATTTTGGCTTTGCTGTCAGCTCAAGGCATAATCAGAAAAGAACATAGTGTTAATTGGACTGCAATTCATGGTTTTAGGCAGCAAATTGAATCTGGAGGAAAATACCCCTTCATTTTAATGCAACAGATGATACTGATTCAATTTTTTTCAGAAGAAAAAGTGGCTAGAATATTGAAATTCATAAAATTTCTGATATTAGGCCCTGAACTTTCAACCATATATAAAGACAATTACGAAATAGAAGGATATGAAGGAGAGGTTGCAGGCTTTGTTGATTTCATGTCATTTTTATACAGTGGTGATCCAGAATTATGGAAATCATTTGTCATGAGACTGTGGTGTGGGCGGCTAAATGCGCTGACATCTGCAATCGATCAATTAAATGTAAATGAATACTTTGCGCAGCACATTCATGGTGGACCTTTAGTCCCTGATCAAGTGAAGCCAATTACCAAAGGAATTCTATTGCCAATCTGGCAATTTTTGATAAGTAATATTCATCACGAATTTGAACTAACGACGAATATTAAAGATTCCTATTTAGTAAATGTAAATCTTTCAGCTCTGTTGAGATTGTTATCTTATTACATTAAGAGAGCTGAAGTTTTTGGAAATTGTTTTGTTAATTTTTCTCTTTTGATTCAATCCGTTGATTCAAATATTGACCAAGCAAAAATGCTTCTATTGATAAAATCATTAGTCGAAGCGTCAGGACACAGAATTTATATTAGTGTTCCATTGATAGAAGGTGTTCCAGTTTTGGAAATTGTAGTATAAAGACAAGTCACTCCGCACAGAAAACATTAAAAATTCTGTGCGGTTTTTTTGTGTTGTGAAACAAAAAATCCCGCCTAATAGCGGGATAATTTGTAAATTCATTAAAGAAATTATTTAAGCTCAACTGTAGCTCCAGCTGCCTTCAATTTGTCGGCTGCTGATTTTGCTTCTTCTGCTTTTGCATCTTTCAATACTTCAGCTGGAAGAGTTTCAGTCATTGCTTTAGCATCTTGTAATCCAAGCTGAGAATTAATTTCTCTCAATGCTTTAATTACAGATATTTTATTAGCTCCTGCAGCTGTCATGACAACTGTCTGAACTCCACCTGCAGATGATTCTGCTGGTGCGTCAGCGGCTGCTGCAACTGGTGCGGCTGCTGCAACTGGCATAGCAGTAACCCCCAATTTATCTTGGAGTTCTTTTACTAATTCAGATACCTCAAGTACTGAAAGTTCGCTAATTTCTTTAACTAATTTTTCGATTTTTTCTGCCATAAACTTTCACCTCCTAAAAATTTATCCCTGTGCGGCTTTTGCCTGAAGGATCATAACCAATTTCTGTAGATTTCCATTAAGTGTCCCCACTAATCCATAAACAGGGGAAAGCATTGAACCAATTGCCTGAGCATATAGTTCTTTCTTTGAAGGTAATTTAGAAATTGCAATAAGTTGTGCCTTGTCGTAAAAAACGCCATCAATAACTCCAGCTTTTGGTTGTGGAATCTCACTTTTCTTTAAAAAATTTCCAAGTGCCTGAATTGGAGCAACTGAATCATCATTTGTATAAATTACTGCAGTTTGTCCTGACAATATAGAGTCCTGTGATGCCTCTTTTGGAAGATTAGCTTGAGTAGCTGCAATTCTAATGAGGGTGTTTTTTGCAACTAACATTCGAGCATTTGATTTTTTAAGATCAGCTTTAAGTGCTTCTGCAATAGGTACATTCATCTTTGTAAAATCCACAAAAATTGAAGAACTGGATTTTGACAATTTTTCAGCTAAATCTGCGATTACTGTAGCTTTTTCGGTTTTTTTCATTTTTATCCTTCGGCAAGGCAAAATATTTTCCGACTTATTTCTTAATAAGCCAACTTGCTGTCTTTAGGTATGGCTAGTATAGCAAACGAACTATATTTTGGCAAATAAATAGGGTATGACCAGAAGCTTCAAGTGAAGTAGTTCCAGTCATACCCGACAAACATTTACCCTGTTATTTTACCGATTCTAATTTTAAGTTTGATTGAAAGCCCCATGAAGTGCTTTGGCTACTTCAATGTCAGGAGATATGGCTTCAACCTCTGCAGTTGAGAGTTTTGTAATATCTCGAATCATTAGATTTTTTTGCCTTGCAAGATCAACACATTTACCAGATAGAAGTAAGGCGTCTCGCTCAGACTTCCTCAGAACCTGTCGCACATATAAATGGATTTTCATTCTCATGTACTCAAGAACCTTATCCCTATTAGTCATGGATGTTTGTGCTTGAACATGCAATGTCATAACAAATGCTCCAATCAAATAAAAATGTACGATCAAGTATTATAACAATAGTTGTGATATATTAAAAGTAATGAGGTTTTTAAGGGCTTTTGTAATCTTTTTACTCCTATTTTTATCTTTTCCGATCAACTCATTTGCTCAGGCACCAAACTTTCTAGGACAAAACCATAAATATTCAGTGGTACTGCGAGGAAACGGAGAAGCAATAATCTCAATGAAGGCAATTGTATCAAATCTAGGGACAGATCCAATATCAAATATCAAATTAAAATTGCCAGGATCAGTAAATGCTCAAGACTTAGTTGCATATCAAATAATAGCAACGCCAAGATGTGTTCAATATGATTATACTCAAAAGTCAGATCCCACAATTTCCGTAATAGCACCTTATCCATATCCTTGTCTTGCATATCAAGATGAAACATACGATTCATATAGTTACGTTTATGATGCCAATACTAAATATCAAAAAGCACAAGTAGAAACAAATAATAACGAAATAAATATCTCCTTACCAAAACCAATTGCCAAAGAAAAATCAGGAGCCTATTTTCTTTATTTTCGATCAATGGGAATGGTTGCCAAACAAACAGGGGGAATTTTTAACTACACATTCGAATCAATAAAAGTTGAAGATAAAATCCAATCACTTCAAGTCGGAATATCAACTGATAGCGATTTGTATCTCAAAAATGCAACAGGCCAAGTGGACTATAAAAATGTTTCGGCTCCAGTTGCTGAATTAAATGGTGTAGCTGCAGACGCTCAAGTAACAAGTCGGTCGTTTGATAATTTTTACAATCAAATAGGCTATGGATCTATTCAAAAATCAGCAAGCAATTTGGCCTCTGGTGAATCTTACAAAGTAACTGGTAAATATGCCGACACAAAGTGGAAGCTTTATATAAATGAAATACTAATTGGCCTTGGGGTTTTAGCTTTAGTCGTATTTTTAATTGTCATTGCATCAATTTCAATTTTTAAATTTTCGCACTCAAAACAGTCACCATCTAGTTTTTCATCAAACAAAAAAGCTGCAATTGTGATTGCAGTAAGTTTTATGCAATCTTTATCAATTGGAATTCTAACGATTGCTTTGGTTTTTGCATTTAATTTTGTGGGAAAGCTACCTTTTTCATATATGGGTGGGGGAATAAGTATAAGCATAATTTTAATTATGTGCATGTTGGTCATTTCATTTATGCTCTATGCTGGTATTTTATTTGGACCAGTCTTAGTAATTGGCCAAAAATATGGAATAACTTGGGCTTTGTTCACATTTTTCTTAAGTATCGTTTGGATTGTATTGTTTGCAATAATTTTTACAGTTGGATATTTCTTAATAGTTGGAAATCAAAATCAAATTTATCCAATGTACTCAAGAGGTGTTACTGAGCCTGCAATAGCTCCAGTTCAAGATCTAAAAACGATCAATTAACAATCAATCTGATTGAAGGGCTCATCGAAGCAGTCATGTAAGCTTTAATAACTTGGCGCTTTCCAAAAGCATTTAAAATTGCAGATGCATTATCCATCAAATCTGTTTCGCTCATACTAACTTTTCCACATGTGGTATGAATCAGTGGTGCTTTTTTCTCAGTTTTAATTGTAATTGCATTTTGAGAAAATGCTTCGGCGTCTTTTACAGATTTAATTAAAGTTCCATTTTTTGGATTTGGCATCATTCCTCTTGGTCCTAAAATTCTAGCAAATCCAACTAACTGTGGCATCATATCAGCTGTAGCCAAAAGTACATCAAAATCAACTTTTCCAGCTTTTAGTTTTTCAATTGTTTTCTCGTTAGCAACTTCAACTATTTTTGTACGTCCTGCTGAATGAGGAAGATTAACATTTACACTCATTCCTTCTTTTTTAACTACTAAATGAAGTTCAACTGTTCCATCAAATTTGGAATAACTAACTTGTTTGACCAGTGCAATTGCATCTTTTAATGCATAATGTTTATTAGAATCAACTTTTGATTTATTTGAAACATAATGCTTTCCACGAATCCGAGCTGTCTTTTTAACTTTTAATGCTTCAGTTTCAGCTTCAGTTGATTCATTTGTTGGGTTAATATCATCACCCATCAATTTGACTCTCTGTCCACCTTTAAGTCCTGCAACGTGTACTTTGTCGTCTTTTGTTTCGTTCTTCTTTTTTATTTCTTTTTTCATTTTATTAATTTTCTACTCCAATTCCCATTGATCGGGCACTTCCTGCAACAATTTTGGATGCAGCTTCAATATTATCAGTATTTAAGTCAGGCATCTTGGCTGTTGCGATCTTAATTACTTGTGCTTTTGTTAGTTTTGCAACAATATCTCGTCCTGGTGTTTTAGAAGCTGAGGTGATTCCTAATTCTTTTTTAATAAGCTCAGAAACAGGAGCCATTTTGATAATAAAATCAAAAGTACGATCTTCGTAAATTGTAACTACTGCAGGCACAATTTGACCACGCATTGCTGAAGTTTTGTCATTATATTGTTTAACGAAGTCCATCAAAGATACTCCGTGTTGTCCAAGGGATGTACCAACTGGAGGTGCAGGAGTTGCCTCTCCACCTTTAAGGTTTAATTTAACGATTGTTTTTACTTTTTTTGCCATATCGATTTATTTAAAATCTCCCTCACAAAAATAATCTGTGAAGTGGAATGAGTATATCATATTGATATCAAATTTGCATAATTTAGTCATTTAAACATACAATCTTAATATATGACTGACTCAGAACCACTAAGGATTACAGAAATTGGTCCAAGTATCTCGCCAATTGCCCACATTTTGCGTGAAGATTTGGTACCAAAAGATGCAGTAATAGCCTTTATCGAACCATCAAAAAGTGTCTTAGACGGTTTATCCTTTAGTATTAAGGCAGATGAGATAAAATCAGTCATAATTCAAGCTGAGTTACCAAATCTTCCATATGGCAACAATTCTCAAGATATAATTGTCGTCTCCAATGTCTTTGGCTCTCCTGGAGCAATTGCACGAGAAGTTGAATTTAACGATGACCCTTTGGGTTATATAGGTGAACTTCAAAAAACAACTCACCCATGGATGGAAGAGATTAAACGAGTAGTAAAACCAAATGGAAAAATAATAATACTAGAAACTTCAACTCCACTTCCAATTGATGCAATGGAGAATTTATGCGAAAACGAAGATCTTCAAATAATTGAAAAACATAAAAGAGACGAAACATCAAAAATATTTGATCCAAACAACAAAATTGGTTTCAAATTCGCGACTCTAATTCAAGAAGGTTCAAATAAGGGAAGCTATGCTTTGGTTCTTGAAAAAGAATAAAAGCGCGAGCATTTTTTTATAATTTCGCCCGCGCTTATTAGATAAAAAATTTAAGTAATTCTTCCAGAGATTCCAAGTAATCTAAACTCTGCAAACTCTGCACCGCATGTTTCAACAATCAGATACTGGTTGTTTAACAGATTTAGATCAATACTGCTTAAAAAATAACAAGATATTTTTTGGCGCATAAAATACCTTGAAAGCTTTAAAGCAACTGATCTAAAAACAGTCTCAGAACCAACCAATATTGTGATTGTTACAGTTTTGGTTCTAATCAAACTAGCTATCATGACAAATCCTCACAAAGTGCTTTTAAACGAGATTTTAAGTATACTATGAAAAAGATGAAATCAAATAATAAATCTATTACAAAACTTCTTGAAAAATACCAAGAAATATCTCGTATTGGCCAGATTGCCTCAGTAGTCAATTACGATACGGCAATATCACTTCCTCAAAAAGGATCAGATTCTAGGGCTAATCAGATGGCTTATTTGGCACAATTAGGAGCAGATAAATGGCTAGATAAAGATTTTAAAGAAATTTTTGAAAATGCCAAAAAAGAAAATAATTTGAATATTGAAGAAAAAGCTATTCTAAGAAATATTGATCACTCAGCTAAATTTTATTTTAAAGTCCCCAAAAAATTAATTGTGGAATATTCACACTTAACTTCAAAATCTTTTATGGTTTGGCAGAAAGCAAAAGTAGAAAATAAATTTGAGGATTTCGCACCATATTTAGAAAAATTAATTGATAAAAACATTGAGATCGCAAACTATGTAGGTTATGACAAAAATCCATACGATGCACTTTTGGATATGTACGAACCAGGTTTAAAAACTAGTGAATTAGAAATTATTTTTGATGAATTAGTTAAAAATTTAAGCCCATTAGTTAAGAAATTAGCTTCAAATAATCAAAAATCAATTCTACGTGGAACAGATAAAACTTATTCAGTTGACTCCCAAATAAAAATTGCAAATTATGTATTAGGGTTAATGGGTTACGATTTTGAAGGAGGGCGAATGGATGTTTCAAGTCACCCTTTCACTTCAACTTTGGGGTTAGGGGATGTGAGAATTACAAATCGATACAAAAATAACGATTTTATTGAATCAATCATGGTTGCAATGCACGAAGGTGGGCATGCCATATATGATCAAGGAGTTAATCCTGATTATTTCGAAACACCTTTGGATGGTGGAGTCTCACTTGGAATCCATGAATCCCAATCTCGTTTTTGGGAAAATCAAATAGGCAGATCAAAAGAATTTATTAACTTTATTTTTCCACTTTTAAAATCTCATTACGGTAATGAACTTAATAATTCAAATTCAGAAGATATTTATTTTGAGGCAACAAAAGTAAATCCATCATTGATTAGAACCGATGCAGATGAGGTGACTTACAATCTTCACGTTGCGCTTCGCTTTGAATTAGAAAATGCTTTAATTAACAAAAAAATAAAAGTAAAAGAATTGCCAACAAGATGGAAAGAAAAAATGAAAAAATATTTGGCAGTTGTGCCAGATACAGATCGCGAAGGAGTGCTTCAGGATGTTCACTGGTCAGAGGGCATGTTTGGCTATTTCCCAACTTATACTTTGGGAAATTTATACAGTGCACAATTTACCCATTTCATGGAAAAAAGTTTGGATATTAAAAAATTAGTTTCAGAGGGTAATTTTAAGCCAATGCTTGATTGGTTGAGATCAAATATTCATACATTTGGAAGTCGTGATTTGCCCGATGATTTGGCACAAAAAATAACTGGCGTTAAACTAAACCCAAAATATTTTATTGATTATATTGACAAAAAATATAATAAATAAACCTTTAGAATATATTCCTTTATAATGGGATTATGGATCCAGATGCCCGACCAGAAATTGCACCAGCAAAACTCACATTAAGAGATAATTTTGCCCGTTGCGACACTCCATTTTTTTCTGAACAATTCACGCTCCCAGTCCAGAGAAATTACTCTGATTTTAAATCAGTCCTGTGTCATCCTGGAAATCCACTACATGATCTAATGTCTTTTGATAGTGTGAACCAAAGACTAGTGCATGAAAACCGTGACGGGATGGGAAGCGAAAATTTTTTTGAGGAGTCTGAGAAGTCGGGTAATTTAAGAATTCTCAAAACTAAAGTTATTTATTACAACATTGGAGATGATTTAGTTAGTCCAAGAGAAGTAGAAGCCACAATTTTAATGAAAGGACCAAAAATGGAAACTGGAGCAAGGTCTGGTGACTATGAGTACAAAGCTGACAAAGCTAGATATAATTTAACTGCAGCAATAATTGCAGAATGTCCCGACAATACGTCACTTGAGGGGATATTGTGCGCAGGGCGTCTTACTTACCAAACAAAAGAATTTTTTGTTGATGCAAATCGTTTCCCGTCAGTTCAAACAGGCCCTGGTGGTAAATCAGGAGTAGAAGTTGTCTCCAAAATACTAAAAAGAAATCAATTCAAAAGAGCATCTTCAACTGTCGAAATGATGGGAGCTTTTACTAGTAGACTCAGAAAACAAGTGGACGCCGAATTTTCGTTTTACGAAAAACAAGGAGTATATGAAACAGAATCTGAGTTTAATTTTGATACTTCAAAAATTGAAGAAAGTTATGCAACTGAAAGAACCACACAAAATGAAAAACTAAAAGATATGCTAAGTAAACTTACAGAAAAAGGATTGATTCAAGATTTACCCACAACCAGAGGAATAAAATCACCACTGGAATCACCAGAAATTAAAAATTTAATTCTTGAATATGATCTAAGAGCTGGAAAGTTTGCATATGGAGTTGCTCGCGAACAAAGAAAAGAATCTCTTCAAAAATTGCTTATTGCAGTAGCCACTCACTCACAGCTCTTGATTGCAAACAGAATAGATAAACGAACTCTATTGCAAGATCGAGTACGAAAAGTAAAAGAATATCATCTGTTAACAGAGAAACACGAAGATTTCAGAGCTGATGAGGTGCGCCCTGCACTTTTGCACAATCAAACAATGCTTTACCCAGAGGACCTATTAGCACAATTAGTGGGTCATTATTATTTGGGAGAATAAAAAATTAAACTTTAGCAACTTGAAGAATATCAAGTTCAACTGGAGTTTCACGTCCAAAGATTGAAATCAAAACTTTAATCTTTCCTTTAACTTCATCAACTTCGTGAACTGATCCCAACATGTCAGAAAATGGTCCATCTGTAATCTTGACTGGGTCTCCAACTGTAATTTTGGTTTTGTATCGTGGAGCAGGGGATGAAACGAACTTTTGAATGTTAGTAACCTCAGCCTGAGATAAAGCAGTAGGAGTGTCTCCAGATCCAACGAATCCTGTAACACCAGGTGTGGTACGAACTGCCAACCATGCAGCATCATCCAAAATCATTTTAACCAATAAATATCCTGGGAAGATTTTTTCCTTTATAGTCATTTTCTTTCCACCACGGACAACAACTTTGTCTTGAGTTGGAATAAGCATTTCAAATACATTTCCAGTCAAATTCATAGTTTCTACTCTTTGTTTAAGATTTTGGGAAACTCTTCCTTCATGTCCAGATGCGGTATGAACTACATACCATTTAGCTTTTTCATCTTCTGTTTTGGAGATAATTATATGTCCTGGAATTTTTGCACGGCCTGCACCACGCTCATCTACACCAGTGTCATGGGTTTTAGGAGTCTCGTTTAAAACTGATTTATCTGTTTGATCCATTTTATTTTAATTATTTTTTAAAATTTCTTAATTTATTTCTTGATTATTGCCTCAAATGCTTTAGCAAAAGTAAAATCAAGGCTACCAAGCATTATACTAACTATAGCAGAGACTACGATAACCATAATAGTTAAATTAACTACATGCCGTGCAGTGGGCCATGTAACTTTCTTCAACTCACTAAAAACTTCCTTTAAATATGTCAACATGAAATTATATAACGAAGTATAGCAAATATACCAAAAAAATGGGAATATATCAAATTTTGCTGTATTATAGGCAACTACCCAAGCACTTTAAGAGGTGAACAATGCGTGTTTTTAGAGTAACAAATGATAAGATCGAATCTGGAATTTCAATTAGTACAAACCCTTATCCAAAATTTTCATTTCGAAATAGGAATTTTGACATAGATCAACCAGATGCTCCAAATTTTATTGAGTACAAAGATCAGAAAGCAATGATTCAGCGTGCAGGTTTAAAAATTGTTGCCCAACAAGATTTACCTGAACCGCCTGTCTGGCAATTTTGGAAATGGATTGCATGGAAATTTCGTAATACACAACCGCAAAGGTTCGTTTTGTTTCCTGATGACAATGAAGAAGAAAACGAGAAAGCATTAATTTTCTGGGATGTTTACACAGGTTCAACAGGAAATCCTCAGCCAGAATTACTAAATGCAGATTTTATTACAATTGAAGAGTCGCCATCAGCAATCGGCAGTGTCTCACCAACTTTGTATATTATTTTAATATTATCTCCGGATATGGAGGTTAGTATTCAAAAATTTACTTTGTACACAGAAGATGGCAAAGAACAGGGACTTTATATGGTTTGGAATGGAACAGACTTAGTTGTTGAAACAAGAATTACAGACATGGATAGTTTCAAATGGAAAACAGTTAAAATCTTTGAGTAAGTATTTTATGAGGAGCAGTAATTATTCAATAAAATGGATAAAAGCTGCTCTTTATTTTTTTGTAATTCAGTGCCTTTCCTTAAGTATCTCTTTGTATTTATCAACTGCTTCTTGATCTGTCTGGGTTAAATCTTCACCTTTTTTAATTTTTTCCAAAACTCTAGAAAAATCTCCCAAATCTTTCATTTTGAATTTTCCTGAATCAAAAAGTCCTTTTGATATAGCAATGTTTGCAGGATGCAAGTCAATTGTTGCATCGCCACCAAGAACACAAGTTATTGATTCAATTAGGGTAATAGGTTTCGTTCTCTCAATGCTCATATTTATTTACATTTCTAGTATAAAATAGTTTTAAATGTCTGTAAATTTGGAATTTGAAAATAAATTTTGGAGTAAATTTGATTTTATTGCAGGCTGTGATGAAGTAGGTCGTGGAGCACTCGCCGGTCCAGTTTATGTTGGGTCTGTAATTTTTGATAAAAACATTTCAATTTTTGATTTGCCTGTTAGAATTGACGATTCAAAAAAATTAACAGCAATTCAAAGAGAAAAAGCATCTCTTTGGATCAAAAAATACGCCTATTATTACAAAACATCAAGTTCTACATCAAAATTAATTGATAAAATCGGGATTGTAAAAGCCACTAATATTGCATTTCGAAAAAGTCTATCCAAAAAAACTCAGTTTCTCTTAATGGATGCTTTTTGGCTTCCATTTACAAAAGGATTACCTAAAAGCAAACAAATGCCAATAATAAAAGGGGACCAAAAGTCCATCACAATTGCATCAGCTTCAATTATCGCCAAAGTTGAAAGAGACAAATACATGCAAATAATTGGTGAAAAAAGAAAATTTAGAAATTACAGTTTTGGAATCCACAAAGGATACGCAACTGCCAATCATATTAAAGCAATTGAAAAATTTGGGTTATCAAGTGAGCACAGAGTAAGTTTCTCGCGAAAGATTAAAGCAAGTTTCGCTTTTTCTCAAGCTCAATAAGATGAGCAATGCGATAGGATTTCTCCTTACGAAGTTCAGCTTTCTTTTTGTGCCTTGCACGGTCGCGAAAATCAATAATGATATTTTCATCAATGACTTTTTTTCTAAATCGATTGATTAAATGATCGTCTGATTCTCCTTTTTGTTTTTTTACTACTACCATAATGTTTAAATAAAATTTATTCCCCTCCTTTCAAGGTTTGCGACTATTGTACCAAAAAATAGGGACAATTGTTAGAAGTAGATATAGTTAGGTTCACTTAAGATCCAGTTTACGAAAATACGATACCTCTAGTATGGTGTTTAGGTGGAAAGATTTTCTCCTTTCTCGGCAATAAAATTAATAAAAACTGAATTAACAGATAATCTTACTGACTACGCTAGAATCCAGGATAAAATTGCTCCACATGATAAAGGTGTCAGAGTATCAACTTCACAAATTGAAAAAAGATTAGCATGGCTACTGGTTTCCGGAGGGCTTTTGTCTCCAGGTGCTTATGAAGAAAATTTTAAGACACCAAATGAACCGACTTCTTTTGAAGTTAGCGGCAGATTATTGCACGATTTTTCAGATGTTTTGGAATTTATTAATCAAACAACTGTTTCAAAAAGTGGAAATTATCCAGAAATTTTGCTTCATATGTTTCCAACTGTTCCATATCGTGATTTGTCCACTTTCATAAGATCAGCCGCAGTTTGGGAGACAGAAAAAGAATCAGGAAACGCTACATCAGTTGGCTTTAATAATTTGTGGAGTTGGTTCCAAACTGATATTCGAAATAATCCAACAAAGCTTCCACAAAGATTTAAAGGCCAAGAAGACGACGAAGAGCTTTCATATTTATTAAATATTTTAAGAATGTCGCCAAAAATTAGTTTACTTGGCTCAACTTTGGCAAATCAATATTCAAAATTAAATGGATTGCCATGTCTTGATTCATATTGCCAAGTTAGTGCGGTACTAAACTCAAATTATAGCCAAAAATTAGAATTAGATGGAAATTTTTCGGCAGTTTTATATCCGGTTCAATACACATGCAATTTTGATAAATTGGCAATTGTATTTGATGGTGAAAATATTTCGGTGTCTATTTTTGACTTAAAAACTAGTCCAAAACCAGTAAACGGCTCGCTAAAAGATGCAGCAATGCAAATGGAATCTCAGATTATGATTCAAATCGTCAAAAAACTAATTGAGTCACACTTAACGCAAAATGGGCAACTTCCACGAATCGAAAACGCATATGTTATGCAGGGATCAAGTTTTGCAAAAATTAAAGAGATTCAGGTAAGTGTTCAAAGAATTTTCATGTCAGAAACTGGAGAAATTGAAACAATAAATATTGATGAAGATTTAAATTATTTTGAAGAAACACATGCACTTTTGGCAATTTCCTCTCAAATTGGTAAAAGTGCAATCGCAGCAACATTAAGTGAGGGAAAATTTTTTCATCCAAACGGTGAAGTTCCATATAGATTTAGAAGAAAAATTCAAAATAATAATGTAAAAAATGAGATCAAAAAACCATGGTTCCTAAAATCATTGGCTAACTCAAAAAATGATCCGCATGATCCTTTTTAAACTGCTAAACTAAATGTATGAAAGTAGCAATATTAGCAGGAGGTTGTTTCTGGTGCACTGAAGCAATTTATCAAAAAATTGATGGAGTAGTTGATATTGTTCCAGGCTATACTGGTGGAAATACAAAAAACCCAACTTACGATGAAGTCTCAACAGGTGAGACAGGACACGCAGAAGCAGTAAAAATCACATTTGATGAATCAAAAATTAATTTTGAAAAACTTTTATATTTTTTCTTCAAAACTCACGACCCAACAACATTAAACAAACAAGGTGCAGACATTGGCACTCAATATAGGTCAGAAATTTTTTATGTCGATGATGACCAAAAAGAAACTGCAAAAGAATATATTTCAAAAATCCAAAAGGATTATAAAGATAAAATTGTCACAAAAATTTCACCTGCTGGGGAATTTTTTATTGCTGAGGATTATCACAAAAACTATTATGAAAGAAATAAAAATATGCCATATTGCAGATTTGTAATTGCTCCAAAACTTGAGAAATTAGAGGGCGAAATTTCGAAATTTTAATTTCCAAATCTCGCCCAATACGATTAGTCTACAAACTCAATCTTGAAACACAATTTCTTTTTGAGTGAAACCATGACATTGTAAACAAATCCAAATGGACTTATTGTAGTTCTTTCTTTTTGATCTTTGATGTTTTTGCTGATTGCAAAAATCAACTGACTAATAACAAGAAATAGGTTCTTGATTTGTGTTATTCCTCCAATCAAGCCTATTACTGCACAAGGAATCAGTATTGCTGATACTATCTCCAAATAACCTTTTGCAGGTGCATGTGGAAACAAAACAACAATTGGTATAGTTATATAAAAACACAAAGCAACCCATGCAATAAATCGAATTAGTGCAGTAAATAGTTTTGGTTTTTCATATTCTCTAACGTCAAGGTACATTTCAAAGAAAAATACTGGCAGAATGTATAAAATTCCTAATGCAATGAAAAAAAATGCCCAAACTAGAAAAAAAATAAGCAATCCAATTATTTGGGCTACCCAATCTCCAGTTAGGAGTATTGCAATAAGAATTAACCAATACAAGAAATACTTATACTTTAACAATTTTGGCTTTACAGTTTTCTCGTATTGTTTTTTGGGAGCGTTCCACATTGCTCTAAAAAAATCCCAAAACAAATCACAAAATGTAAAGATTTTCCCATTATATTCTCGATCAGCATTAATACTAATCCATGAAAGAATTGCATATACCACTTGAAAGAATTTACTATTCTTGCGACTGATTTTCATGATCTGTCTCCATTTGAAATAAAACGTGCGTATTGTTTAGCGGCTTGATTATAACAAATTAATGTATAATAGTCTTGAATATGGACAAAAAGAATATTTTAATTGCAGTTGCCTGGCCATATGTAAATGGTGATTTACACGTCGGTCATGTTGCAGGATATTTGTTGCCAGCTGACATCACAGCTCGCTTTTTTAGACTTTCAGGACACAAAGTGTTGATGGTTTCTGGATCTGATTGTTTTGGTACTCCAATTACAGTTGAAGCAGACAAAAGAGGAATTTCTCCTCGTGAAGTCGTGAATGAATATCATGCAAGAAATTTATCACTTTTCAAAAATTTAGGGCTTACTTTTGATTTATATACAAAAACAGATACTGATAGTCATCGCGAAATAACACAGGAATTCTTACTTAAGTTTTGGGAAAAAGATTTATTAATTGTTAAATCCCAAAACCAATATTTCTCTGACACTTTAAATAGATTTTTGCCAGATAGGTATGTTGAAGGAGTTTGTCCAATTTGTAAATTTGTGGGAGCTAGAAGTGATCAATGTGACAATTGTGGAAATTTACTTGACCAAAATTTAATCGATCCAGTTTCGAAAATTGACAAAAAACCAGTAAGTTTAAAAGAGACAAAACATCTTTTTGTAAAATGGGACAAAATCGAAGAAAAAATCAAAAAATATGTTGATTCCTCAAAAAATAATTGGCGTGATTGGATAAAAGGTGAAACTCAAAAATGGCTTGATGGTGGGCTAAAAGAGCGCGCAGTAACACGCGATTTAGATTGGGGAGTGGAAATTCCGCAAAAGATTGCAAAAGAATTAGAAGGCTCAGAAAACAAAAGAGTTTATGTTTGGTTTGATGCGGTCATTGGTTATTATTCTGCAAGCAGGCAATGGGCCGCAGAAAATAATAAGAATTGGGAAGATTTCTGGTGTGGTGAGAATATAAATCATTATTATTTTATGGGAAAAGATAATTTAGTTTTTCATACCATTTTTTGGCCAGGACAATTAATTACATACAACGAAGATCTACATTTGCCAGATTATCAAATGATCAATCAATATCTTAATTTAGATGGTCAAAAGTTTTCAAAAAGTCGTGGAGTAGTTGTTGACACTGCTGAGTTTATCGAAAAATTTTCTCCAGATAGTTTAAGGTTTTACTTAACATCTATAATGCCAGAAACTTCAGATGCAAGTTTTACCTGGAACGATTTTTACAATAAAAATAATTCATTATTAGTAGGCCATATTGGAAATTTTATTCACAGAACTTTATCTCTTTATAATGAAAAAAGTTTTGAGAAAAATGTAAGTGATAAAGTTTTTAATAAAATTAAAGATACATTTGCTAATTCAAGTGAATTTATTAAAACTGGTAAATTTAAAGCATATTTAGCAGAAATTGAGAGTTTAGCAAGTTTTGCAAATTCATATATTGATGAGGCAGCTCCATGGTTTTCCAAGAAAAACGATATCAAAAAATTTGAAATTGATGGTGCAGATCTTATTTCATTAACAGTTTCGATAATGTCTCTAATGGAACCGATTACACCAAATGCATGGGAAAATTATTGTAGTTGCGTTGGAATAAATGAAAACAATTTATGGAGTTCAAAGGATTTAAAAGCTGAAATAGAAAAAATACTAAATATAATAAAAATTAAAAATCCAACTCCACTTTTTTCAAAATTTGAAGAAGAATAAGCCCAAAATAAACTTTTTCCCAAAGCCCAAAATAAGCTTTTTCTCAACATTTATATTTATAATGAATAAAATATGAGATTACTAATTGTCGAAGATGAACACAAAATCGCCAACTCTATAAAAAAAGGTTTTGAGCAAGAAGGATATGCAGCCGATGTTACATATGATGGAGAAGATGGTTTGGATATGGCTTCATCGGTTGAATATGATTGTATAATTTTGGATTTAATGCTCCCGTCAATGACTGGTGAGGAAATTTGTAAAAAATTAAGAGAAGATAAAAATCATACTCCGATTTTAATGTTAACTGCAAAAGGAGATCTAGCCAGTCGTGTAGAAGGGCTAAATATTGGGGCAGATGATTATTTAGTTAAACCATTTGCATTTTCAGAATTGGTGGCCCGTGTCAGAGCGCTCACGAGAAGACCTAAAAAATTGCTTGATCCAGTTCTAAAAGTTGATGATTTATCTTTAAATGTTAATAGCTATGAAGTTAAAAGAAATAATATTGAGTTAAACCTTTCAAGAAAAGAATTTGGACTTTTAGAGTATTTAATGCGCCATCCAAATCAAATTCTTCCAAAAGAAAAAATAATTGAGCATGTATGGAATTATGATGCTGATATATTGCCAAACACAGTAGAAGTTTATGTAGGTTATTTAAGGCAAAAAATAGATAAAAATTTTAAAAAATCAAAACCATTAATTCACACAGTTCGCGGGTTCGGCTATAAGATTGGAGTAGCAAAATGAAAATATTTGAATCAGCTCGAACAAGACTCACAATTTTATACGCAATAATAATTTCAATTATTTGTTTGGCATATAGCTCTGTTTTATATAGAACAGTAACAATAGAACTGGAAAGAGGTTTCAGGGCAATTCAGCAGAGAATCGGCCCATCAGCTGCAAAAGTTTTGTTTGAAGATGATTTGGAATTAGCAAAACAATCAGTTGCTGCAAGATTGTTTATTGTTAATGCTGTAATTATTGGATCTGCCACAATTGGAGGATATATTCTGGCAGGAATAACACTGCGCCCAATTCAAGAGGTCTTTGAAGATCAAAAAAGGTTTATTGCAGATGCCTCTCATGAACTTCGCACTCCAATTACATCTTTAATGTCAGAAATTGAAGTTAATTTACGTCAGAAAAAAATTCCATCAAGTGAATTCAAAAGCATACTAATAAGTAATTTAGAGGAAGTTCAAAAACTAAAAAAACTTACAAATTATCTTTTGTCACTTAGTAAATCAGAAGTTTCAGATATAAAATTAAATTTAACTAAAATTTCTATTAAAAAAATTACAGATAATGCAATTAAAAATGTGAGTAATCAGTCAATTGCAAAGAAAATAAAAGTAATAAATAAAGTTAAAGATCAAGCGGTGTATTCAAACTCAGATGCGTTAACCGAAATTTTAACAATCTTTTTGGACAATGCTATTAAATATAGCGGTGAAAATTCAAAAATTTTATTGTTTAATTCTATTTCAAAAAATAATGTAATATTAAGTGTTAAGGATTATGGAATTGGTATGAATGCTACTATAATTCCTCATATTTTTGATAGATTCTACAGAGCTGATTCCTCTCGCAATAAAACTAAAATTGATGGACATGGCTTAGGGTTGGCAATTGCTAAAAGTATTTCAAAAAATATTAAAGTAGACCTATTAGTTACAAGTAAACCAGGTATTGGTTCAGTCTTCTCAGTAAAACTCCAAAAGGTACTTTAAGCAAAAATTAAGTTTTAAGGTTTATATTGAAAATAGAATATATATTGAAAATTGTAAGGAGGTGAATTATTTTGAATAAAAAAACATTAATTTTAACGTCAGCAGCAACAGTAATAATAGGTAGTGCGCTGCTTACTACATCTATTGTTAATGCTCAAGATTCAAGTGGTTACAGTTCAATTGTTCAAAAACTTTCAGAGAAATTTAATTTAAACAAAGATGATGTTCAAAAAGTTTTTGACGAAGAACGAACTGCAAGACAAGCTGAAATGTATGCAATGTTTGAAGACCGTCTAAGCTCTTTAGTAAAAGATGGAAAAATAACAGATGCACAAAAGAAAGCTCTTCTTGATAAGCATGCACAAATTCAAGAGCAACTAGAGCAATTGAAAGATCTTGATGAATCAGAAAGAAAAGATGAGGTAAAAAAGATTCATGATGATTTTGGAGTTTGGCTTAAAGACCAAGGAATAGATATAAAAGATATTGGTTTCTTTGGTTTTGGTCGCGGTTTTGTGAGAGGATTCAGGATGGGCTACAAGTTTCATAACTAGTTAGAACTTTGGAACTTGAGTTAAGGTTGATAGTAAAGAGAAAACCCCGGTAAAACGGGGTTTTCAGGTTATTCTCAGTTGTTAGGTGGTATTATTCAGGCAATGTTAAATAAAATTTGGAAATTAAATATTAAAGTTAAGGCTCTACTAATTGTATTGATTTTGATTGCTGGATTTTTATTTTATAAATCAAAACAAACACAACCAATTAGTTATTCAACATCGACTGTTGAAAAAGGAACTGTTGTCTCAACAGTTACTGGTTCTGGAAAAATAATTTCTGCAAATATAATTAATGTAAATACAACTTCAACAGGAGTCATCAAAAAAACTTACGTTAAAGATGGTGATAAGGTTAAAAAAGGTCAAAAACTAGCCGAAATTGAACTTGATGAATCAGGAAGACAAAAATATTTATCATCATATTCAAGTTATTTGTCAGCAAAGAATTCAGTTGATTCATCAAATACAAACTTATATACATTACAATCTGCAATGTTTGCAGCAAATCAAAAGTTCATTAATGACGCGGTTGCAAGAAATCTTGATTCAACTGATCCAACATATATTCAAGAATACTCAGATTGGAAGGCTGCTGAGTCAAAATATCAAAGCCAAACAAACGCGATTAATCAATCAAAATCTGCTTTATCCGCTTCATATTCATCATATCTTTTATCATCTTCTACAATATATGCACCAGGCGATGGAGTAATTAAAAATGTCTTAGTTGAAGGATTTCCGCTATTATCAACATCTACAACTTTTGCAAGTATTCAATCAACCGGAAATCCAATAATGACAATAGATCTAACTGAAATTGATGTACCAAAAGTTAAAGTTGGATTAAAAGCAACAATAACAATTGATAGTTTGTCAGAAAAAACATTTACAGGGACAGTGATACAAGTCAATTCTCTGGGGACTACAACAAGTAACGTTACAACATACACAACATTTATTAAGCTAGATAATCCATCTGACATAATTTTGCCGGCAATGCAGGGAAATGCAAATATAATAATTGAAGCCAAATCAGACACTTTGTTTGTTCCCTCGGCTGCACTATCATCTTTAAATAATACAAACACTGTCAGAGTAAAAAGTGGTGAAAATATTAAAACTGTTGAAGTTGAAAAAGGTATTGTAGGTGATGGGGTAACAGAAATAATCTCAGGACTAAAAGAAGGAGACACTGTGATTACAGGAAGTGTAAACCAATCATCAACACAAAATTCAGGTAGTTCACCATTCAGTGGTGCAATTAGAGGCAATACATTTGGTGGTGGAAATTCAGTCCGTATAACCAGATAACTCTTCATGATTAAAGTTGAAAAAATAAATAAAGTCTACAAAAACGAAGATGTTGAAACTGTTGCTT
The DNA here is from genome assembly GCA_964524515.1 of uncultured Gammaproteobacteria bacterium. Taxonomy (GTDB): domain Bacteria; phylum Patescibacteriota; class Microgenomatia; order UBA8517; family UBA8517; genus CAZGEA01. The sequence goes on from CAZGEA010000002.1 coordinate 112,461, forward strand.
TAAAAGATATTTCATTCAATATCAAAAAAGGCGAATTTGTGGCAATTATGGGTCCTTCAGGAAGTGGAAAATCAACACTAATGCATATTCTGGGAGCTCTTGATAATCCATCAAGTGGAAAATATATTTTAGACAATTATGAAGTAGGAAATTTAAGCGAAGATGAATTATCAGATATTAGAAACAAAAAAATTGGATTTATTTTTCAAGCATATAATTTATTACCAAGAACATCAGCCCTAAAAAACGTAATGTTGCCAATGGCATATTCTGGGGTGCCACTAAATTTAAGAATAGAAAGAGCAAAAAAATTATTAAATCTAGTTGGTCTAAAAGATAGAATAAATCATACATCAAATCAATTGTCTGGTGGACAACAGCAACGAGTTGCAATTGCTAGGGCACTGTCTATGGACCCAGCAATTTTATTGGCCGATGAACCAACTGGAAATATCGCATCAATTCAAGCTGAAGAAATTATGGCAATTTTTCAAAAATTAAATGCTGAAGGTAATACTGTTGTAATGATAACTCACGAACCAGATATCGCAGCTCATGCAAAAAGAATAATTACAATAAAAGATGGACAAGTATTTTCGGATCAAATTAATAGAAATATAGTAAAAGCAAAAATATGAAAATCCAAGAAATAATATCAGAAGCAATTGTCACTTTGTCGGTTAATAAATTGCGAACTAGTTTAGCGACTCTTGGAATTGTAATCGGAATTGGAAGCGTTATTGCATTAATGTCAGTAGGTCTTGCTTCTCAAAAATCTGTAACTAATCAAATTGAATCGTTAGGGTCAAATTTGCTCACCGTTTCGCCATCATCACAATCACAGTCTGGGGTACAATCTGCAAATTCTCAAGAATCATTAACTAAAGCCGATGCAGATGCAATTTCAAATTCACAAAGTATTACAACAGTTGCAAGGGTATCTCCTGAATATCAATCGCGTGGGCAAGTAACAACTTCATCTGCAAATTCAAATAATCAAATCATAGGAGTTACCCCAAACTACGCACTTGTAAGAAAAGTTAATATGGAAACAGGTGTATTCATTTCAGAAACCGACGTCTCATCAATTGCAAAAGTAGCAGTATTAGGACCAACCGCAGCATCAAATTTATTTGGAGATGCGTCAGCTGCAATAGGTCAAACAATAAGAATTAATGGTCAAGGATTAAAAATAATTGGTGTCACAAAATCAAAAGGCGGTACTGGTTTTCAAAACCAAGATACAATAGTTTTTGTACCCCTTTCAACTGCTCAAAAAATTTTATTTGGAACAAACTATTTAACATCAATTTCAGTGGAAGCAAAATCAGCCGATGTGATGACCGCTGCACAAAACGAAGTAGGATATTTGCTTTTAAATCGCCACAAAAAAGATGATCCAACACAAGCAGACTTTACAATTTTCTCTCAAAATGATGTTTTGGGTGCCGCCAATCAAATAACTGGAACGATTACTGCATTACTATCTGGAATTGCAGGAATTTCATTAGTTGTCGGTGGAATTGGAATTATGAATATAATGTTAGTAACTGTGACCGAAAGAACAAGAGAAATTGGTCTTCGAAAGGCATTGGGCGCAAGAAAGAAAACAATTGTCACTCAATTTTTAGTAGAGTCAGTAATATTAACTTCAGTTGGTGGTGTTATAGGAATGGTTATTGGTGTTGGATTGTCTCTTTTATTATCAAAAGTTATGAATTTACCTCAAACTATTTCAATTCCAGCAGTTTTACTAGCAATTGGAGTATCAGGTTTAGTTGGAATCGTTTTTGGATGGTACCCAGCACAAAAAGCAGCAAATATGCGCCCAATCGAAGCACTAAGGTATGAATAAATTTAAGCTTTAACTCAGCTTTACAGCTTATATTAATTAAATGAAAGAAAAAGAAGAGATCAAAAAACAATCAATAAATCCAACATTTATAACTGTAATTGCTGCAATAATATTTGGAATTAGTGGTTTTTTTGCAGGCACTAAATATCAAGAATCCAAAACACCTCAAAGAACCTTAGGAAATTTTACAGGTAACTCAATGATGAGAGCAGGTGGTGGAAACAGATTTGGTGGAATGGGATTTGCTCCAGTTAACGGGGAAATATTATCAACTGATTCAAACGGTTTCACAGTAAAAATGCAGGATGGATCAAGTAAAATTGTAATAATCTCAGACAAAACAACAATAAACAAAGCAGAGTCAGCAAATAAAGATGATTTAAAGGCTGGAACTAAAATTGCAGTATTTGGAACAACAAATTCAGATGGTAGTGTTACTGCACAAAATATTCAGTTAAATCCCCAAACAAGAATTGCCCCATCTCCACAAAATTAAATTTGACATAGGGTGTAAAGTAATATAACGCACATTTTAGAAAGTGGAAAGGATCTATCATGCCAATCTTTACTGGTGCCACTCAGTGGCAAAATTCATTTTATTATTGTGGAGAAGTTTTTACATCTTTGGCAAAAATCAAACAGGTCATTGGTTTTTCCATAACTCTGGAAATTCCAACAGGAGGCATGTTTATTCTGCCAATTCCAAGCTCAGACTTTAGTTCGCTTGTTGATATGTCTGACTTTGGAGGAGCAATGAAAATGTTTGATAACAGTCAAACATATAAAATTCAAAATCCTCAGTTTTTAACAATGAATGCTCTCTCGCGTCGTCTTGATAATAATCTTGTTAAATATATTGGAGAGTTTTATCCGAATTGGTTATTTGCTCTATATCAACTTGATGAGGGAAGTCAGACTATTGAAACATGGATCGAGTTTGACCCACAACGAATTGAAGAATTTTATTTACCAACATTTTGGAGTGTAAATGGAGAATGGGATTTAGATCAAGAAATCCATGTCGATGACCAAATCTGGATGGGATCTGATTTGGGTGTTGCAGGCTTTCAGTTCAATCACAAGCTTTTACCAAAATTCAGTCTAAGGAGAAACATCTCTGGTTGGTATAAAAATGCTGATACTCTAGCATCAGTTGAATCAATTCAATCTGGTTACAGTGATATGATTCAAAGAAGACCATTTGTTGGCATCCACTGGTAATAGAAACAAAAAAACCACCATTAGTTTTTAATTCCTAATGGTGGTTATTATTGCAAAGAGTAAAGCTAAATGTTATTCAGGAAAACCCAAATACATTGCCTCACGTGCATATGCAACAACTTCACTACAAATTTCAGATGCCCGTGCTGTGCCAGCAAGTAGATAGTCTCCAACTGGTGCATTTTGATTTTCGATATATCTTTCGCGAATAGGATCAAGCATGTTATTGATAATATCCGCTAGGCGTTGCTTTAGATATACATCTCCAATCTGACCTAGTCGATACTTGCGTTTATATTCATCCACCTCTTCGTGGTCTGGCGCAAATGCGTCAAAGTATTCAAAAAGTGGATTATTTTCAACTGTTCCAGGATCAGTAGATCGGTGACGGTTGGGATCAGTGTACATGCCCATGATTTTGGCTTTAACGATTTCGGCAGAATCAGATAACATAATCGCGTTACCTTGAGATTTGCTCATTTTGCCTTGCCCATCGGTCCCAGATAAACGTCCAACGTCTGTTGTACGCCCTTCACATGGACGGAAAAGGTTAACATCATAAGCCCTATTAAAACGTCTGGCGATTTCTCGGGCAAATTCCAAATGTGGCAATTGATCTGCCCCAACTGGAACAAGTATTTCGTTGCCTTGTTCGTTCGGCGGTGAAATCATATAGATATCAGCCGCTTGGTCAACAGGATATGTCATAAAACCAACTGTTTCAGAGCTTCCTTTGCTCTTCATCTTATCAAGCTCTTCTTTGATCGTCGGATTGCGAGCAAGTTCACCCCACGGCGCAATCATCGATAAAAGTAGAGAAAGTTCAGCGCGATCTTTAACTTGGCTCTGAAGCACAAAATTCACATTTGCTAAATTAGGATTAAGTCCTACAGCTAGCCAATCTTTGACAACACCTTTTACTGATTCACGGATCATTTGTGGTTGATCTGCATGTGTAGTCAGTGCTTGAATATCAGCCACCAAAAAGAAACATTCGGTATTTAGTTGACTTTGATAGTTTAACCAACCTCGTAATGCCCCTACATAATGACCAAGATGTTGACCATCTTCATGAGTGGGGCGTACACCTGTGAGAACTCTACTTATTGCCATTTGAGATACACTCCTTTGGATTAAACTTCTAAACTAGATTGTTGCTCTGCTTTCCCAAGTGGAGAAAGCCCTTCTTGAATGACACCCGCCAAATAGGCAGATACCATGATAATAAGCATTCCAATAATCATGGCAATCACACCTGTTACATTCTGGGGCAGCTTATCACTCACCGATGGCCAGAAGATTGCAGGTAAAATTGCAGCCATGAATATACTAGTTGTACTATAAGCCTTAGCAAGAGAAGCACGCACGTATCGTTTTGCAGTTGCTATCCATCCATGTCCAAAAAAGACAAAAACCATGGTCAGAAGAATGTTTGGCATATTGTGATTGAACATGTAGCCAATAGTGTCAATGTACTGACCAAATTTCTGGCTGACAACTGCATAAAGTGTTGCAAGGATAAGCCCAAATAATGTCAAGAAGGCGAACCGCCAAAAGACAAAGAGTGTCCCATTTGACTGATTTGTGCCATAAGCTTCACCGATTTCACCAGCAGCATTGATTATATTTAGGACTACGAATACCAATACAAAAAGTAGAATTAACCCTTCAGGTGAAAACTGCTGTTTAATATTTCCCAAAAAAGGCGAAAATGAAACAGCTAGTACTCCAACAAAGGTCAACAAAAAGACTCCAGTCATTGCGATTAGAGTTGGTTTGGATCGACGATTTTCGTATACAATAACCAACAAAAAGGCAACGACCCCCAAAGATTGCATGACAGCTGCACTATAGTTCTGAATTGCATACAAAAAAATCACTGTGCTTATTGCTCCCAAGAGACCAGTGACTGCAGCCCACATAAACGCTTTTTTGTTCATGCTTTGTTTCCAGAACGAGCCGGTTACATAGTCAGCATCAACAATTTTCCCAATAGGTGTGAGTAAAAGTATGGTTTGGAGTACCAAGCCAACTACTGCTCCGATGGTGAGATAAGCTGCAACATTTACAAGGTCCTCGCTGTTTGGCAAAAGATCTTGCATGATGTAACTATCATTCGTGTTAAATGCTGCATAGAATAGTGCACCAAGCAACAACAGCCACTTAGTGTGTTTGCTTTGGAATTTCTTCCACCATAAAACCAACTGATTTCCCATGATCTTCTTCCTTGAGTATATGAAGTAAACAATATAATAGGCACCTTATGTACCATAGACATCTGATTGTTAAGGTACCTGCGAACTAGAATCCTATTTTATAGGATATTTACAATAATTTGTCAAGAAGAAAAAAGATCTATTATATGGGAAATTTTAATTATTATTAATTTATTAAAGGTTAAAACAAAAACCTCATGGAATTTTACATTCTTCCATGAGGTTATAATCTATTCTTCTACTGTTTTGGTTCTGCGGAATTTCGCAAGCAGATAAACGAGTATCAAAATTGCGATTCCAGCAATTATTTTTTGTACAAATGTGCTTCCGTCAAAAGTCGTTTCTTTTACAAAGCCTGTTGTGGATGTAATGAGCAACCAGCTAAAAGCAAAAGTTACAACGCCGCTAACACCAAAAGACACTGAAACTTCAGTAGGTGTCTTGCGATATGTGTTCAAAAGCAGTGCTTTGGCAAAATTTTCCAAAACTCCAACAAACTGAACAATTCCCACAAAAAGCAGTATGTCCCAGCCTCTGTTATTTACTGCTTCACCTAAAACTGTTCCAAAGTTAGTAAGTCCTCCATGTCCAATTGCTTGAACAATACCGATAATTGCACCCAAAACTGCTAACCAGAAAATTCTAAGGACAGAAAAAGTTAGGTCAGGGTAAACGGGATTACTTTGTTCTTTGACATACGTCATCCCAGAGTTTAAGGTTTGATCTGCAAGCATCGCAAAAATACCATATGCCAATACCATCGCAACTAGCAATTCAATATTGCTCAATAGCCCGTTGGTAAATGCTGAAATCGTTGATGTGCTAAATATCACTTCGCTTGCCATGAAAAACAACGCTACAAGCGAAAGTAATAGAAAAACCCCAAAAATTGGCTTATCTTTTTTAGGAATTCTCCAGAAAAAGTCAACAACCCCGTTTGCTAGAACTGGTACAGTTACATATAGAACTGCCGTCATGAATGTTCCAAATCTTCCATATGCAGGTAGAACAATTAATAAGATTGCAATACCTCCACACAACGCGCTCGAAATAGCATACATCTGAGCTGTAAAATCAAATGTCCGAACATCATTAACGACTTCACCAATACGTGGCAATTTGTGACCGAAGAAATTAACTCGGGTTAACAATACACCAAGCGACAGTATGAATTGAAATAGTACCCCAACCACAAAATAGACTTGAATTGGTACATTTTTTGGAATTGTGTCATGAGCCACAAAGACTCGAAACAAAACAATTCCACTCACAACAGATGATATCCCTCGAAAGAAGGACCCGCCAAAGATGAGAAACAACTCTTTTGCTCGATCTGACATGGTATTTTCTTACTTTCTCTAAAACACTTATAGTTATGTATAGTGCGAAAAAAACGATGACCAAGATTACATCAACAACTATAGAATAGCAATATGTGCATGTTGACAATTCTCTTTTAAAAAAGTATGATACATTTTATATAAAAGCGTTTGAGATAGGAGAATGGGCCTGTCGAAGCTGACTAGTGAATCATCCTTTTGGAAAGTAGCTAGATCCGGAAGAAAACCGTTATCATATTTCAAACCGAATTCGCGAAAAGTAGAGCCGGTTACAAAGATGTTCTTGGCAACAAGACATAAAGCAAGGTGGTATCGCCAATATAAAAGGCCCTTGTAAGTTTTCCAGATTTTTTCTGGTGGATTTACAAGGGTTTTTTGGTTTTCAAAATAATAAAATATGTCAACAGTTGATTTCGACCAATATAGATTAAATAGATTAAATAGACCTGAAGATTTTAGGTCTGGTTTTGATGTGCAGAAAACAATAGAAAAATTAAGTGAAGTTCCAGGTATAAATTTGCCAATTAATAAAAAACAAAAAAAAGCGCTTTCCCAATCATTACAAAACGCAACTGTTGGATCTCCACTCACAATTTATGTTGGTAGTTGTCCAGATTATTCACACAATAATGGTCTTTACACTCATGAGAATGTTGGCAGTGGAGTACCACTTTTGACCCGTGTTCATGCAGATATTGATAAAAATTTACTTATGTCATTGGATTCATCAAATATTCCATACGAATATGTTGTGATGGTTGCGGATATTGAAGCAATCGATGAGGTTTTTTGTAATAAATTTACACAAGGAAGCCGTGAAGAATTCATGGCTCGTTGTATGGCTTCATCGCAAGCCTCTCATCAATATCTAGATAATCTTGCTCAAGAAAATGGTTTGAAGGGAAAAGTTCGTGGTTCAAGTTTTTTTGCAGAATTTGGCTTTGAAAAATTTATACAATTACAAGAACAATACACAACAGTTCTGGATGAAAGATATACGACAGACGATTCATTCAGAATGAGAGTTAATTCTGATATTGTAAAAAGAATGCAAATGTATAATAAGATGTATGACACTGTATTGCCGAGCCTGGATTACAAAGCTAGACAAGATTTTCTGGTTTCAAGAGACATTCGTACAAAAGCTCAATATTTGGCACTCGGAAAAGCAATTATAGATAAAACGAAGCACTCTCTAGTCATTAACCATCCGACAACAAATGTTGGATTAATAAACGACAGAGGAAAGTTCCAATTGCCAAGTGATCCAACTTGTTATGATGCTGTTCCAGTTTTTGAGATTCACCAAAAAGTATATTAATGATAAATATTAATTTTAGAAAAATACTAAAATACGACCCAACATTTGCGGGCACTTACAGTAAATATGATGGATACCAAATAATAGGCACTCAAGAAATTGATCCAGAGATCGAGAAAAATCAGGAAAATGAAATTCAAATACCAGAAAATTTACTGTTTCCAGTTTTTTCATCTTCACTTAAAAGAGGTATTCAAACTACCCAAAGATATTTTGATGTAAATTACATTACTGCACTTGATGAACTCAAAGAAGTAAAGTTTGATTTGCGAAACTTATTAACGCATCATGAATATGAAAAATTTGGGAGTAATTTGGTCAGAGAAAGATTCATAGAGGCTTTCATAAATGATTCACTTTTGGAAAAAAGAGAAGATATTAAAAAACGAATTTTATTTTTGCAAAATTTATTCTCAAATTTAGTTGAAGGTAATTATTTAGTAATAAGTCATAGTTTTTTTATGAAAATATTCGATACATATATATTAAATAAAAATATATTTGAAAAACCAGATTTACTAAGAAGTATATTTGACTATAGAGAGAAAACCTTTGATTTTGGTGAAGGTTTTAATTTTCGTGTTGATAATTCTGTTGTGAATAAATCTAATTTGTGATATATAAATAATGTACATTGAGGGTGTATGGGGTTAGCGGTCAACCTAGCGGTCTCCAAAACCGAAGACTCGGGTTCGAGTCCCGATACGCCCGATCTCTTTAGTCATCCAGTCGAAATAAAATGTTTGGCACCAAGCTGAATTAATAAAACGACTGGATTTTTCTTTTAAGCTTCAGTATTGGTATAATCCTTTAATGAGAAAACTTCAAATTGGTGTAATGGGATCAGCAGCAGATCTTACGTATTCAAAAGAAGTGGAACAAATCGCCGAAAAATTAGGGGAATTAATTGCAGAGTCTGGAGCGGTATTGGTTTTTGGTGCAGAAAAAGATTCTGATTCACTTTCCACTGCGGCATGCCGTGGAGCAAAGAAAAAAGGTGGGCTTGCGGTAGGAGTTACTTACGGAAAACATAAAAATGTTTGGGAAAAAGATATGGCTGATTTTATAGTGGCATCTGGTTTAGAAAGAGGTGGAGGGAGAGAAACAACTTTAGTTTTGTCCTGTGATGCAGTTATTGCAGTCTCGGGTGGATCTGGTACCTTAACTGAACTTGCAATTGCATATCAGGGAGATATTCCAATGGTTGCAATGAAAGGTGTTGGTGGATGGTCTGAAAAATTAGCAGATCAATATCTTGATGCAAGAGAAAGAAGACTAACATTTGGGGCAGATACTCCAGAACAAGCTGTTGAAATCGCAATTCGTGAGGCAAAAGGCTACATTGAAAAACATGGCTAACTCTAAAATTCTCTTTATCTCAGCACTCCATGGTGATGAAGGTTTTGGGGTTGAAGTTTTAAAAAATATAGAAAAAAACTATTCCAAAGAAAAATATAATTATGATTGGATTATTGGTAATCCTGAAGCCTACAAACAAAATGTTCGATTCACTCAAGAAGACTTAAATAGAATTGCACCAGGAAATATAAACAGTGAAGTTTATGAACAAAAAAGAGCAGCAGAGATAGTTGAATTAAGTAAAAATTATTCTTGTGTTATTGACATTCATGGAACGAATGCTCAAAGTGGAATATTCACTTTAATCCCAAACCCAAAAATTGAAAATTTATTGCTTGCTTCAATTTTACCAATTCAGAATAACGTTATTTGGGCAGCCAAATCCTCAATTGAAAATGGCCCAGTTACGCAGTTTGTTGATTGTCCTGCAGTGGAAATTGAATGTGGGCCAAAAACATCTCCTGAAGTTCAAATAAATTTAGAAAAAATAATAATCAAAATTATCGAAAATCAAAATTCTGAAGTTGGTTCTATAAAAGAAAATCTCAAAAACAAAAAGTTTTATCAAGTTTATGGATCAGTTGAAAACACTGACACATCCCATATGAAAGAATTTGAGGAAACTGAACTAGAAGGTGAAAAATTCTACCCTTTATTAATTAATTCCTACAAAACTGGATCTACAAGGAAAATGAAAAAGATTAATTTTTTTGACCTATTGAGTTATTAAATAAAAGTTATGAAAGATGAAATAATAAATCTTATTGTAGATACTGATCCAGGAGTAGATGACACTCTTGCTTTATTTCTATTAAAAGGAAATAAAAATATAAAAATTGAATTAATAACAACGGTTCAGGGAAATTCAACAATTGAAAATGTAACAACAAATGCATTGTTTGTTAAAAATCTCATAAATATCAATGCTCCGTTGTATGCAGGAAGCGATCGACCATTGGTTCGAGAACCAATTTATTCTTCAGTCCATGGTGAATATTCATTAGGAGACATTTCAATTCCCGAGTCAACAAATTGGGAAAGTGGAGCGGTTGAAAAAATTATTGAAGTCGTAAACAAAAAACCTGGTGAAGTTGTAATTCTTGCGTTAGGGCCACTAACAAATATTGCAAAAGCTCTTGGTATTGACCCAAATTTTGCAAATAAAGTTAAAAAAATAGTAATAATGGGTGGAGCAGTTAGAGTTCCTGGAAACATGGCTAACAACTCAGCTGAATTTAATTTTCTCTGTGATCCAGATGCTGCATCAATAGTTTTAAGCTCCCAGCTAGACAAAATAATCATCCCTTTAGATGTTTGCAATAAAGTCGCAATGTATGAGAGAGAATTTGATGAATTAAAAAGTGAAGAAATTTATGAAACGTTAATGAAGTTAATAAGACCCTATATAAAATTACTTAAAGAAGTAGATGGTTTAAATGGCGCTGTAATGTATGATCCAGTTGCAGCATATTATTTAATTAATCCAAACGCATTCGAATCAGAAGATTTAAATTTAGAAATTTCAATAGATAAAGACAATGAATATGGAAAAGTTAGCGAAAATAATTCTGATACAAATAAAACAAAAGTTTGCCTGGCTGTTGATAGGGAAAAATTTGTTTCAGATTTCAATTCATCCATAAAGCATATTTATTAGTTTTTTACATCTCTGTTTTCTTTTATCCCCAATTTTAGGTATAATCATGCACCGCACGTTTATTTTATAAGGGGTTGCTATGTTAGTCGGATATTTATTTGAAGGGAATCTACAAAGCCATTTTGTGGCAAAAGTCGATTTCAAACCGGAGGACTTGATAGTTGCAAGAAAGCTTCAAAGAAAATTTTGGGAAGCAGCTTACAAAATATCAAACTACAAAGCTAACCTGCTTACTCAATTATATTGCGAATTGGTCGCAGGGGTTGAGTGGAACAGTGTAGGTTACATAAGCCAAGTTGGTAAAAATCTAAATGGAGTAGGTGATAATCCAATTATGGACATTGATGGTTTTTGGCGCGATGCAATGGATCTAATTCCAGAACTAATCGACGAACATGAAAGGATTTGGTTAAGTCAAAATGACAAATTGGGGATTGGAGCATACGAACTGTTGTACTTGGTCTATCAAAATGGTCGAGGCACGTTTTTGCGTTCAATCATTCATTCAATTGATTCGTGGAAATAAAAAAAATCGCACCGGGCTGAAAAAAGTCTCATGACTTTCCCAATCCGGTGCTTATATCTTAACTTCTTATTTTACTTTGCTTTTGCTTCAACTGGTGGAGTAAGTTTCCTTATCTCTTCAATTGCAGCAACTGCTTCTTGCCATTGCAAATTAAAATTGTCTAATTCCTCCTTGGCAGTGTTTCTTTTTTGTTCAATCAAATCAAGTACTTCTTGGAGTTGATATCCTCCTTGTTTCATCCAATTAGCTTTGTTTGACTCAAAGTTAGCTAGTCCTTTTTTGTATTCTTCTACAGCGCGCTGAGACAAGTATGCAAGCCTCTCCTTTAATGGTTTGGCAGCTTCCAGAACACTAATAAGAGTCTCGACAGATTTTTTAACTCGCTCAATTCTTTGAGTCCACTCAACCTTGTCTATAAACAAAGTCTTTGGATCAACAAAATTTAGCCGTCTCAAGCCATCTTCAGCTTCGTTCTTCCAGCGATAAATTGCATCAATGTTTACATTTATCTCAGCAGCATTCGCAGCTTTCTTTAATACTGCTTCAACCTCATCCATCAAAATATCAAAAAGTACATCTCCGTATTGGGCTTCATCAATTAGAATCCAATCTGGAATCGATATGCTTTTCCCAATTGACTCATAGTGCCATGATAGGTTTCCATTCAGGACTGATTGAAGCGAAACATCACTTGATCTAAGTACTGCATAATGTAGTGCAGCGACAGTAGTGGCAATTGCCTGTCCCATATCGTAATCTGGTCGCGTTGAAACACTTATCGTGGTTGGTACTCCGCTATTAACCTCAAAAAAATCGCGATATCCCCAAAGGATATTATACGCAATGTCTTTTATGGTGTTGGGAGCGGCCAACGTAACTTTGCCTGAGATCCCGATATGAGAATTAAAACTAAAAGGTGCTGTCATTTCGTTTGCCTCCTAAAGGCATTTAACAGAAAGTAAGAAAGTTTTGCCCAATTTTTTGAGCAAAAGGAGTATACCAAAAAAACTATACATTTTCACCTTTTTTTGCTAATCTACAATCAATGAACGCAAAATCTATTATTGCCGGTATAATTATTTTACTTTGCTTTGCTGGTGTTGGCGCCATTCTTTTTGCCCAACAAAATAAAAATTCAAACTCTTCAAATTCAACTAATAATAAAGTTGAAACTTCAACAAATGTCACTGAATCTGATAAAAAAATTCACGGATCATTATCTGATTTATTAAAACAAGGTGATAATTACACTTGTAATTTTAACTATTCAGATGCAACTGGTGGCAAAACTCAAGGAAAAGTTTATGTATTATCAAAAGGAGCAAAGGTCTCTGGTGAATTTACAAACACACAAAAAAATGGACAAACTATAAAAACAAATATGATATTTGATGGCCAATATAATCATATTTGGGATCCTGACAAAAAAGAAGGCTTTAAGATGGCAATATCAAAAGAAGATCAAGATAAAATTTTCAATACTGATGGGGGAGGGCAAACTGATAAAACAACTCCAAATGATGTTGAATTTGATTGTTCAAAATGGGATATTGATACCAAACTTTTTATAGCACCAACTAACGTAAAATTCTCTGAATTTAATTTAAATTCAGTTGCTCCACAAGAAGGCTCAACTCAAAATACAAAAATAGATTGTAGTGTTTGTAATCAAGTCCCAGAGGGAACTGCAAGAAATGAATGTCTATCTGCTTTGAAGTGTCTCTAGATATTTTTACTTCTTAACAAACAAAATAACGTTTGGTAAATCTCGCCCTGGTCCCACTTTATAGCCTCCACTCCACAATGCAGTTGATCCGCCATCATCAAGATTCAAGCCATTTTCCATGCCAAGTGCTTTGAGAGCAACTGCAGCTTCACCAACTGTAGCTGAGTGAACCACTCCAATGTACACAGTATTGCCTTTATTGGCCACAAAACTTCGGTTCCCTTTACTCCCTTTTTTAGGGTCGCCATCTGAAGTAAATTTAATATTTCCTCCCTCAACTAATAATGGATAATTAGACAAGACTCCATCAACTCCAGTATCACGGCCCCAAGAACTCGCTGCCGAAACAAATCTCACATATCCACCACCAAAAATAACTGCAGGATTTGTGCTGTAAACATTATTTGAAGAATTAAAATAAGTTTTGTTTTTATTCATTACCAATAAATCAAATGAATTAGTTTTACCTGAACATGTAGGATAGCTTGCTGGGCAAAAGTACGATCCATTAACTCCTGCATATGCCCCTGATCGGGAAACATAAGTAGCCAGTGGTAGTACTGGGCAATTATTTGTGCAATCACTATCACTCGCCGTGTCCACGATCACTTTTGTAGATCCCAAATCTCCAGATATCAAACTAACAACAAAATTCCCAGCTGTGGTTGATACTGTTTGTCTGGAATAACCACTTGATGGGGGAGTATTGTTAGCAGGCGCGTTTGCTGGAACTGTTACTGCAGTGGCCGCTGTTACTTTTGCTTTCTCACTGGCAATATCTTTTGATAATTGCGCAAGCTGTGCTGATGCAGAAGCCCAATTGTTGTTTGTAAGAATTGTAATTGAATTTGCATAAAGTTCATCTAATTTTTTAGTGTCTTTTGAAATAACTTTCAAATCAACCAAGTCCTCATAAACTGAAACTGATTTACGATAAGTTTCCTGCATTTGGTTCAATCGATCACTTAATTCTTTGTTAACTTTTCTTTGATCTTCAGATTCAAGTTCTGCAATTTTTCTTTTTAAATTATCAATTTCGATTTGAAGAGTTTGAGTTTTTTGTTCCAGTTCCAGATTAATTATACGAGTTATTGAATATTTATTATTCAAAAATAAAATTCCGTACAATAATCCAAGTACTGTACAAATTGCCAATACTGTTAATCCAATAGTAGGAATATTTTTTGCAATCCTATTTCTCAAAGTATTTGAAGCCATAATATTTAGTATAAAGTAATTCCAAAAAACAAAAAAGGGCACCTTGTTTTATTTTAGGTGCCCAATCACTACTAGTTAAAAATTGGATTGATTGTTGAATCAACTAACAATTTTATTTCTTCAATTTGACCTTCAAGCATTTTAGCCTTTGCATAAATTATGCCCCAATTAGCTAAGTATATCTCGCTAGAATAATACGATTTTGGACGATTGTCGTTCATGAGTCCCAAAATATCAATATTAACTGACAGAGCCTCCTCGATAAAAACTTGAATCCTGTTATCATTTTTCAAAAACTGCCTTTTGATTTTTACAAAATTTACGTACCTTAAATACAAAAATTGTTTTTGCCCAGAAACCAACTTTCTTGGTATTAGTTTCCAAATACGGTTTCTGATAATTGGAATCCATATAAAAAAGTATCTTTTTGATGCTTTAATCCAATTGTTCAAAAGTTTCCACTTATCAAGAATTTCCTCACATTCACGATCTATTGACGACTCCATTAGGTCAAGTATTTGGAAAATGGCCATTGCTTTGGCTATTTCGTCTATGGTTTTTATAAAAATTTCCCTATCAATAGCTTGCGGTTTTATATCTTCATTTGAAATTTGAACATAATCCAAAGGATCAATTAAGTTTACTAAAACATTTTTCTGCATTAGCAAATCCTCCCATTTTCTATTGCTTTTGATGGCAAATACCAAGGCAATCACAATATTATATAAAGTGTCAAAATCTGATTTCTTTGAATCTTCAATTGTAAAATATGTCCAAGTTCGGCTAATCAATGTAGTTTTGTATAGTTTATCAATTGACCCTGCAATCAATCTTCTAAACAAAATAGTTTGGTTAGCATCAAGAAAAACATGAATACAAAATTCCTTGTTCGTTAGTTCAATCATTATAGGTTTTGAAGGAGTCTGAATATTCAAGATATATCTCCAATGTGCAATTAATAAGCTTTGAAAGTGTATTATATAACAAAAAAGCCCCAGCTTTACGTTTTTTTTGTAAAACTGGGGACACTATCTCAATTATCTATTATTTATCCGCCTTGAACATCTCCTACAACTAAAATTTTTTCACCTCTGAGAAGAACTTGATCACGAGATGCATCTGCACTTCCAATTTTGATTGCATATCCCTCTGGCACTTCAAGTTTTGCCTCATCAAGCGCTTGTCCCACAGTCATTCCTTCAACGAATGGAATTTGGGCAATGTTGCTGCCAAATTTGGCAACGGTTACAAAAAGTCCTTCATCGGCTGGTGCATTTGGTACAAATACTGCGTCTGGCATTTTCTCTCTTCCTTTCAACTGACACTGACAATGAATGAATGAGTAACGAAATCAAACAACGTTTCCCGTGGCACTGGTTTACCATTGGCCAGCTCTGCAACTTGGTGTGAAATGAGCGAAGCAATCATCTGCGTATTGTAAATGATCGCTTGAGCAGTACAAGGCAATTTTAGCGCCTGGTCGTCGGAGTATAGCATTTTTGTCTCATATCGTAAACCTACCACTGGATCATGAGCGGCAAAAGAATAAATCCTTGCCATTTGTGCTCCCATTCGGCCTTCGATATAAAGATCAATCATCACTTTTCGCTTTACAGCATTCCAGATGATTTTTCTTTGACTCATCGAATCAACAGCAGAGATAACAATTCCATGAGTAATCTGTTGCTTTTCAAATCGATCAGGAATTGCCCGAATTTTGACTCCAGAATACTCAAAACAAATCTCAGCCAAAGCTTCAACTTTCAGCTTGCCAATATCACTAATTCTGTATGGTTGATTTGGCAAATTGTGCAGTTCAACTTTATCATCGTCGTAGATAGTCAACTGCTTAATGCCCATTTTGCAAAGAGTTTGAGCAGTTGTTCCACCAATTCCACCAGCACCAATGATTGTAACTGGTAGATTAGCAAGCACTTGAGTGGGGACAATATCAGTTTGTCTCCAGAATCGATCGGTCATGTTGTTTACTCCATAAAAAGTTCGGTGTTTCCAAAAATTCGACTTTCTCCGCTACTTCTCTTACCAACTCCTCCTTTTGGGCCGCGCTGTAATCGCTAAAAAACCTTATAGGCATATGGATTGTTAATCGTGGATCAAAAGTATCGATTCTTGCCAAGAATTCATTTCTTGTATTTCCTACAATACTTACAATCCATCCCGATCCAAAATCTTTTATTTGCCTTCTATCTGTCGGACTCCAAAAAACAGCTCCATCTCCATGTGAATGCCACCATAACCGAAGTAAAGAAAGATTTGGTCCAAGAGAAATCATTAGTTCAGCAATTGCATCTCGGTTAATGATTGTGTTGCTAGGGTTGGATTTTTGCTTGAGAAGAAATATTTCCTCTATCACAAAATCAACTCCATCTTGTCTAACCAATCCAAGGCCAGATATCTCAGTATCAACGCTATGGATATAGAAATGAAGTTTTTGCAAAACTCCAAATGGAATATAAACCACTGGTATTTGATCATATTCTTTATAGTCCATGGATTTGCGCTTTTTGTACCTCAGGCCAACCTTGCATATCACCATAACTAAGCGGCGAGTACTCCAAAAAATTGATAACAGCATCAACAACAAAAGAATATTCTTGCGATGCGAGATATTGCGTAATACTTGTCGTAACATTGCCATAGCAAAGATTTCCTCCACCTGTATCGTATGGGTGACTATCTCCATCAATATGCCTTGTAAGATTTGACACCTTAGGCATCGTCGAATTGTTAAATGAAACTATAATTTGATATGCCCCAAGTTCCCATGATTTTCCATCTGAATCTTCTGGGGTACACAAAACCACAGTTTCAACCCAAAGTGCATCAGTATCAACTAATAGTTTGCTTATTTTTGAACTTTCCTGGAGCCTTTTGAGTTCAGTTTCAAAAATTGCAGAATAATCTCCACCCAATCTATCAATTGCCTGCTTTGTAGCAAACAACATCTTTTGTTCAGATATTGCCTTAGCAAGTTTTGAAGTTAATGTGTTGATATCAGTTGCAATTCTTGCAAGTGCATCATCTGTAGTTTTGGCTTGCCCTTTGTATCTATCAGTGCAAGCTTTAATATAGTCCGCTGCAAATGAATTCAAAAGTGCTTGATGCCTTGCCTCCTCTCGTTGCTTTTTCTCTTCAGGTGTTAGCCGAAGTTCATCATATCTGCTCAAAATTTCAGACAGAATTTCACTTGTATTTTCTCCATCAGGGAGGTCAAAAAATACGTAAAGCGTATTCTCAAGCAATCCTGCAACAGCTATATTGTTGGAATCAATCAATAAATTTGTGATTCCAGCAACTTCAAGTGCATCAGATTGATGATCATCTAGTTCAATCCCAAAAACTGATTTTATTTTTCTCCCTCTTGAATGATCTGGCATTGACCAAAAACGAATAGCAAGGGTGTTTGGTCTATTGTTCACTGGTGAGGGATCACCGTGTGGATTTGACAGATAAACCAAAAGATTATGCTTTTTAGCAAAATCAAGGATTAACTCGTAATAATCAAAAAGTTCTTCAAGGTTACTTTCAGATTCAATAATGACTCCATATTTTGACAAAAGAATTAAACCTTTGTCATTTGTTGGAATCTGGTGAACCTCATTTCGGTCTATTCCAAGAGCTGTAAGAGCTTTATCCATTTGTCTACCAACAAAAGCAATTCCTTTTGCCGGATATGGAGTTTTAATCTCAGCGGTAATGCATTTTATTCCCTGCATTATCAATTTATTTTGGAGACTTAAAACATCCCCCTCAACAAAAAAATATGCCCTTCTTGAAAACTTAAATTTCATAGTAGCCAATCCCTTCTCCTTATGCGGATAAATTGTAAATGTTCCTCAACTTTTCTCTTAACGCTGTAATTATATGTTTAGTGCAAGTTGAAGTCAAAAATACGGGAATAATTAATATTCATAAAAACAAAAAAACCTGAATGTTTTTGATTTAACATTCAGGTTATACATTTTTCTATCTTCTATTCATGCGGGTCAAGGATTTCTCCAAGTAAATCAAATTTCTCCCCAAAGCAAGTAAAGCTTCCACTTTGGTAGCAGTTTTTCGCATCCAAATATCTTTGTCTTGCGAGGTTTAATTGATTATCTGTTGAAACAATTCCTGTATAAAGCTGTTCTAGTGCTCCAGGCAAATTGTCACCAATTATAATTTTGCCGTTTGCAAATATTACAATTTTCACAAGTCTGTTCTGGGCAAAAAGTGGCTTCATCACAACAATATTGGCAACACTATTTACATCAAAAAGTGGAACAATGATTGAATTGCCCCAAAATGGATCAATTCCTTTTCCTCTCCAATTTTCGATCAAATTGTTAAGTTGTTGTGATTGATCAATTGCAAACTGTGCAGGTAGTGTGCCAACTGCCTCCATATTGTTAGGAAAGCTAAAAATTCTCAATTTACGGTCAGGAGCTACAAGTACAATCGCATTTATATTTATGCTATCTCTTGCAGAGTAGCTTGTCGTAAGCATTATTGTGTTTTTGTTGTCGTTTGGTAATTTAACTTTCACAAATGTTGGTTCAATTCCTTCTGAAATTCTCCATCCATCAGCGTTTGAATACCAATCATTAGTTTGAACTAAATGATATCGAGCCAATATCTCAGTCTGTAGTCTAAAAAGTTTCTCCGGATAGCGCAGCTGATTTTGGATATCATCTGGCATTTGCTCAAGCTTTTCAAAATCAAGGCTATATGTTTTGCTCCATAGATCAATAATTGGATTGTCATCCATTTGATAAACATGCATTTCACCATTGTTTGCTGAAACTGTTGCAACAAATCCTTGTCTTATAAATCTATTGTTTTGCGAATAGGGCACATTGTTTATTGATGTGAATCCATTCACAATCCAGACTATTTCATTGTCAGAATTGATCATGAAGTAAAGATCGCTGTCCCATTCAACAAATGGCAAAACTGATGACAAAATATCAACTACATTTCTTTTTAAAACCAATTTGCTCCCTTCAGGAACAATCGAATTTAAAATATTCATGTCATCAAGCCAAACAGAAAACAAAAATCTGTTTTGCCAGTTGAGTTCAATTCCAAATGGTGTGGTTGGTGGAACAATTGCCCAATCAAAGCCTTCACCAAAATAGAGTTGCTCTCGAACATGATCATCATCAATCATTGAATCAAGAAGATTAACTAGTCCATCTTGGTCAGATTTGTTCACATCAATTAGCACATGACCAAAACTGTTAATGTTAATTTGCCGTGTGTTCTGCCAAGAATTTGCAGGTAGTTTACTTTGATCAATTGATCTAACTGCACCTATTGCCATTTCTTGACTATTAAAAAATAGATCAGCATCAGTGAATTTGTAGTAGGGAGTTACAGCTTGGCTTTCGTTTAGTTGTCTTAAAACATCACCATATGCAAATATTGGTGCGCTAGACAAAATACTCTCATTTGCTCTAAATTCATCCCTGCTAAAATTATTGTAGGTTGTTTTAATTAGATCGGTTTTTGCCAAATCATAACCCCAATAAGTCTCATCGATTGTAGCCTGAATGAATGGCTTTTCTGTTTCCATTTCATTCGGACGCACATAAAAATTCCAAATGATCCCAGGGACGGTAACATATACAAGCAATCCAAACAAACCAACAATCAATACATATAATAACCCAATGTTGACTGCTTTTTCTATTTTTGTATTTTCTCGTCTGTCACTCCATAGTATTTTAGTAATACATCCAATTCCCAGAAAAATGAAACCTATTCCAATAGCCGTGTATGCATATACTCCAAAACCATCCAAAGCTATTTTATAGTGCAGGTCAATATTGCTTGCACTTTGAATTACTCCAGATGTTCCAGAAATCACAAGTTTTGTCTGGTCAATCCATTTCTCCCAGGCATAAAGCAAAAACCACAAACCAAGAATCAAGTAGAAATAGAACAAGTGTTCTAAAACGTTAATAACATTGAATTTTTCAGGTTCAATGTTCATTACAAAGAAAAATATAAAGGATAGAAAAATCACAATCCCAAACAAAATAGATGCAAGAGTGAAAACAGAATTAAGCCATGGATACTGAAAAACATATAAAGATATGTCTTTATTAAAAATCGGATCAGTATGCCCAAAACTTATTGAGTTTATAAACATCATCAAGTTAGCACTTTGACTTTGTGCCAAATGTGCCATAAAAAGAGAAAATATTACGATAGACCATCGTTTAAGCCAGATATGATATATCTCAAGTATTGTGCCTGAAATATGCATATATGCTGTTAGTGCAGCGAATAAAACAACAAAACTAATTAAAAAAGCGCTGACAAATAGTAGCGCTTCGTATGAAAGTTTCGTGTCATAAACCTGCAAATATGAAACTGAATTCCACCAAATTCGTGATGCTGATATTTCAACAAACCATCCAAATGCATAGGAAATTAATAGGAATGTAATGGCTCCATAACTAAGGGAGGAAATCCAAACTTGTTTATTCTGTTTCCTATCACCTTTTGAAAAGCTGTAATATTTCTGTCGAGCCACAAAAAGTGAAATCAGAAAAATAATAGTTGTTACTATGACGCTCATGAGAATAGCCTTTCTTGACCTATAAGAAGTTGTTAAAGAACATAAAACGTACAATTATTGTACTTGGGTATTTTATCATTAAAATATATTAATTTCCCATAGTTAAATATTTTTGTAAATTACTTGACACAACCAAAACTTTTATGTCATTGTTAGTCTGTATAAAAATGAAATTTTACTCATTTGTAGCACCACTAGTCGTAGTTATATTAGGTCTCGGTGTTTTAGTTTTCTCATCACTTTTACCTTCAATAAAAATCAACACCGATAACAAAGCAAGCGCTGGCTCGGCAGCACTTCACGTTGATGGAACAACTTTGAAATTAGAAAATGGTACAAGATTTATAGTAAAAGGTACCAATCTCGAATTTTTCAGAGATCCAGGTTGTTCATACGTTACAGATGGAGAATATCCAGTCCGCGCTCAAATTGCAGATAAAATGAAATCAATTGGGGTAAACGCTGTCCGTGTAAATTATTCATATTCATATATCAATCAAAACGCAGAAAATATAAACAAAACACTTGACGTTATGCAGGAGTTGGCAAATAGGGGGATTTATTCAATGCCATCAGATCACACATACACAGGCGAAAAATTAACAGGTTCAAGTTCAGTTTATCCAGTATTTAAGAAATTAGTAGATGGTGCAAAAGCCCGTGGAATTGAGGATTACTTAATCATGAATCCATATAACGAGCCATACAGTGATGATTTTCAGTGGGCTGACTGGGAAAAAGAAAATAAAGCAACAATAACTTATATAAGAAGTACTGCTAATTTCAAAGGAGTAATAGTTATTGATAATCCAACTTGGTCAGCTAATTTTGATAATGATTTATCAAGCTATGATGTAATAAAAGCCCATGATGCATCTTTGATGGGTGGAACTGCCAATATAGTATTTTCAAATCATTGGTATCCAAATATCGATATAAATGCTGCCAAAAATACATTTAATAAAGCAAACTCTGTCCCATTGTTGATGGGGGAAATTGGCCAAATAAATCCAGGGTCAAGTGGAATGGATCCTCAATATGTTAAAAGTGTATTTTCAAGTGCAATCTCAACTGGAATTCCAAATGGATTTAACGGAATTTTTGCGTGGATTTGGGCATGGTGCGATGAGAATAACATGACGGCTGATTGGAATGACTTTGTAAATCTAAGCACTTATGGAAAATTAGTACAAGATAATTATTATTCTCTAATACCTGATGTTCCAAATATTCCAAACCCACCTCAAGCAATAACTCCAACACCAAGCTCATCACCAAGCCCAACTCCTACATTAATTCCTACAAATCCACCAGTTCCTGTACCAACAAATGTTCCTCAACCAACCAAAAAACCAACACCAATTCCAACTTCAACTCCAAGAATTACTGCAACTCCAGTTGCATCTTCCACGCCACCGTCTGGTAGCCAGTCAGGTCTATTGGGAAGTTATTACAAAGATGATAATTTACAAACTTTGGTTAAAACTAGAATTGATAATAATATAAATTTCAAATGGGGATTATCAGCTCCAATTTCAGGTTTACCAAGAGATAAATTCTCAGTTCGATGGACTGGTACAATTTATATTCCTCAATCTGCTCAAGTTGGTTTTAGAACAATAGCAGATGATGGAGTGAGGCTATATGTAAATAATATTTTAGTAATAAATGATTGGGATAGTCACCCCGCAGATGTTGATGATGGTGGTTTGTATCTTGAAAAAGGTTACTATCCAATTAAATTAGAATTTAGAGATTATGATTGGGTATCAAAAATAATACTTCAATGGCAATTTTATAATTCATACAAATTCCAAATTGTTCCTTCAAGCAACCTCTTCACAAATTAGAATGTGATATGCTTTTCTTTGAATGGATGAAAAATCATTAAGAAAAGAAATAGAAAAAAATAAAAATTCAAATAAGGCTGATTTTTTAAAAAAATATTTTAAAACAGGAAAAGGCGAATATGCAGAAGGTGATGTTTTTTACGGACTCACAGTTCCAATAAGCAGAAATATAGCTAAAGAATTCAATCAACTACCACTATCTGAACTTGCAATAGCAATTAAATCCAAAATTCACGAAGAAAGGTTAATCTCGCTATTAATTTTGGTTGATAAGTATCAAAAAACAACTGATGAAAATGAAAAGAAATCAATCTTCGATTTTTACATAGACAATATACAACATATAAATAATTGGGATCTTATTGATTCATCTGCTGACAAAATAGTTGGGGATTACTTAAAAGATAATGACAAAAACGTTTTAATTAACCTTGCCAATTCAAAAAGTATTTGGAAAAAAAGAATTGCAATAATTTCAACATTTTATTTTATTAAATTTCAAAAAGATGAAAAGATAACTTTTCAAATAGCAGAACTTTTAGTAAACGATAAACACGATTTAATACACAAAGCTGTTGGCTGGATGCTTCGTGAAGTTGGCAAAAGAATATCAATTGAAAAAGAAGAAAAATTTCTAAAAAAACATTATCAATCAATGCCGCGAACAATGCTTCGCTATGCAATTGAACATTTTCCTCAAAACTTAAGAAACTATTACTTAGGAAAATAATATTCAGTATAATAATATATGCCCAATATCTCACTAGACATCTTAATTTACCTTTTGGGATTTGGTGGTTTGTGGTTTGGATCTGGCTTAATAGTTTCATCCGTGGGAAAGCTATCTCACAGAATTAAAATTTCACCATTCTTATTATCATTCGTTGTCTTGGGATTACTCACATCAATTCCCGAAATTGCAGTTGGTATTTTATCAGTCAATGAAAGCACACCTCAGGTTTATGTTGGAAATCTTTTGGGTGGAATTCCAGTTTTGTTTTTATTTGTTATTCCAGTATTGGCAATTGCAGGGCATGGAATAAAGCCAAACTATAAACTGGGAAAGGAAAGTATTTTATTATCAATTATTGTTTCAATTGCTCCTTTTTTTGCAGTAATCGATGGAAAAGTTACAAACAATGAAGCAATATTTTTAATTGGATTTTATATTTTTGCAGTATTTATTTTAAATGCAAAAAATAAAGTAGTAACCAAGAAATTTGATTTATCAAAAATCAAAAAATATTCAATTCTGGATTTTATCGAAATAATTGTTGGTGCAATTATTGTTTTTGTATCAAGTAACATTATAGTAAATAAAACTCTTTTCTTTGCTGATTTTTTCCATATCAACCCATTTTATATTAGTATAATTATTCTCTCATTTGGTACAAATTTGCCAGAAATATCTCTTGCAGTCAGGTCAATTTTAACTGGGAACAAAGATATCGCATTCGGCGATTACTTAGGTTCTGCATCCGCAAACACACTGCTTTTTGGAATCTTTACATTGCTTTCAAAAGGTCAAACAATTTTTGTAGGCAATTTTATCGTTATGACAATAATTGTAATAATAGGTCTAATTATGTTGTACAAATTTGCGCGATCCAAAGATCAAATATCTTCAAAAGAGGGAATTATTTTAATATTAATTTATATAGCTTTTGCAGTTTTCGAACTTTCCCGCAAATAAATAATTAATGCTACAAATCAACGGGTTTAACATTTGGAGTATAAAGCCATTTTGTAGCAACTAAAGATATTGTAATAATAACTGCGGCGACAAAAAATACTAAGTTAACAGAATAAACTGCAATAAGTCCTGCCAAAATAGGCCCAATTATTTGAGCAAATGAAGTAATCGATTGGTTAATCCCTAATATTGCACCTTGGTCCTCAGCCTTAGTTCTCTCTGATAAAAGTGCAGTAATAACTGGAGTAATAGGTGATGATGCAATTCCATACAACAGCACCATTATAAAAAATGGAACAAAACTGTGTATTAATGTAATTGGAAAAACAGTTAATGCTGATAAAAGAAGTGACCAAACTAAAATAGTTTTTTTATGCTTAATTTTTTTCATTAAAATTCTAATTCCAAACCCCTGCATAACAATTGATATAAATCCAAATGTTGCAAACATAAGCCCAATATCACGAGCTGAAAGTTTTAATGTGTCATTTGAAAATGTTTGAAATCCAATAATCCAAGCATTAAGCGCTATCAAAAATATAAATGAAACCAAAAGTGTCATTCCAGTTAGTGGGTTAGTAAATGCATGTGAAATTGATTTAATATCAAAAATACTGTTTCTTTTTTTCTCAACTTGTTTGTTCTTTTCTTTTAGTGTTTCTTTAAGCATTACAACGCCCAAAAGTGTTCCAATGGCAGCCAATGCTGATGCAAACCAAAACGGAGTAGAAAGTGATATTTCGCTAAGTAGTCCACCAATTGCAGGCCCTACTAAAAATCCAAATCCAAAGGCAGCACCCAGAAGTCCAAATGCATTTGCTCTCTCGTGCCCCTCAGTACTATCTGCAATTACAGCTTGTGCAACAGATATGTTTCCGCCAGTTACTCCATCAATTATTCGAGCTATGAAAAATAAAAATGCATTTGATGCAGTAGCCAGTAGTGCCAAAGATATTGATGATCCAGCTAAACAAATTAATAATAATGGCTTTCGTCCATATTTATCAGATAATCGGCCAATAATTGGAGTTGCAATAAGCTGAGCCAAAGAAAAAGATGCAAACAAAAACGATAATCCTAGAGGATTAATTCCAAATCGTGATGCATAAGGGTACAAAAGTGGAATAATTATTCCATAACTTAATGCATTAACTAGCATTATTATCATCAAAATAATCATCGTGGAATTTTTTTGCATAAATTTAGGACAGAAATTTAATTATACCTTATTTGAAGTTACGCAGTTTTGTAGTAATTCTCGACAGTCTCTCGCCAAACGCTTCTTGCCTGTTGTATTGCAACTTTAAGCTCAGATAGATTAACAAAAACAGGATAATAATTTTTAGAATTAAGTTTTACTCCGCGGCTATCATAAGCAACCATTCCAATTCTTTTTGTTTTGTATTTGAAAAAATTAAATTCTTCTTTTGTGGAGTTTGTGAAAAAAACTTCATTCTCTTGAAGTTCAGGATGAGCAAATGCAATTGCAGCAATCATTAATATAATTTAACCTATTTTGATACATTTAGCAACCGCCAAACATAAAAAGACCCAGTATTGTTTTTTATACAAATACCGGGTCAATCCCTGTTTTCTCCTTGTTAATTAATAGTCATAAAATTCATCATCATGATCACTCATGCTTTGCAGATGGCATCCAACGCACCATTGGTCATGGCTAATTGAAAGGTTAATCTGTTGGCGCAAATTCTTAAAAGTATTCCACCAATCTGGATCAAGTCTGCAAGATAGTGTGTGAACAAAACTATCATAATCGGCTGTGGAAAGGTACATTCCACCCCAAGTGACTTCATGGTCATAACCTTCAGGATAGCAGTGTCCATAGATAAATCCCTTGCATGGATGTTCTGTTTGTTCGCCTTTATTTAGTTTGAAAAACGCTTGCACGTTATCGAAAAATACCAATCTGGCAATCGCCCAGAGATTATCGGGGAATCCACATGCTCCACCGACCAAATCATATGCAAGTTGTTCTTCAGTCAAGTTGCACTTGCCAGATTGAACAAATTCGATAAACTTCTTAGTCTGTTTATCAACACAGAACCACTCGGTAAAGCGCTTTCCGCCTTTTGGGCTATCTTCAATACGACCACAAATCCACTGATCGATTTTAGGTTTCCTAAAGCTTCCACTCGAGTGATTGCCGCATCCGCAAAGATCAAGTGACATGTGAATGTCAAAATCGATCTCGGCATATCGCGAATTGGAAAAATAAATACCGTTTGGAAAGGAACTGTTTACGGCAAATCCGTAGTAATGCTTCCAAGCCACACTTGCAAATTTTCTTTCGTCGTCAGGGATATCCTTTAAGAGTTTGGATTTAATCTCGCGATATTCACCTGTACGATAAAGGGCTTTTCCATCCACTGTTGGATTGTATTTGTTTATATGAATATACAAAACATCTTCAGGATCGCGTCCAATTACCCGTGTAATCCTGGCAAAAACCAAATCACCCCAGAGCGAACGCAGATTCTCAATTGCAACTGTACTCATGGTGCTGTCTCCTTAAAGACTAAAATGTGCTGCCTGAAATAGGCTAATTCGAACAGTAAATTATATCAAAAAATACTTACTATATCAACCTATAGTTTCAATTTTATAAATATGTATCACTTTTTGATATAATATAGGTTATCTTTAGAAGTTCAAAAACGAGGTAGTAATGAAAATCTCTCGCCGTTTGACTTTATTGCTCTTTATCATAGCTCTTGTTGTAATTCTACTTGCTGCATATTTTTTAATATCAAGCTATCCAAATTTCACATTTGATTTGAAAAACTCACGAATCATTATCGAATCTCAAAATTCAGATACTGATTTGGATATAACATCAGGTGGAGCCTTAATTATTGAAAACGGTTACGCCACAACTTTAACTGGTGAAACAACACCATCAGATATTTGGTATATAAAAAATCAAAGAAATAATGATCTTGTAAAGCAAAAATACCCACAGATTGTTTTTCGGGCAATAACACCAAAAGCTTCGATAAATTGGTCCAATTACAAAGTAACACTTGAACTTATTCCTAGTAAAAATTTCAAAAGTGATAGTCCAGAAGTAGACGGGACAGATGGAATTTACTTGTTTCTCTATTATCATGATCAGGATAATTTATACGTTGGTGGAATATCAAAAGATGGCAGAATTATTATAAAGAGAAAATCAGATTCATTTTATGGATTAATTGCAGAAAGATATATTTTCAAAGGTTCATATAATCCAAATGATAATTTGATTAATCCATTTATTGAAGCCAAAATTATTTTGACTGCCACTATCAAAAATAAAGCAAACAACGAAGTAGAAATAACAATCCATGTTCAAATTTTTGACAAAAATGGAGATCTAAAAGTTTCGCAGTCAATAATTGGAATTGATGATGGAAGATTGATATCGCAAGATGATATCCAAATTTTGTTTGGCAATCCAACGAATAGTGGAAAAGCAGGAATAAGACTGGATTCAATAGAAGCAAAAATATTAAAATTCCATGTAGAGCCAAATAAAGAATAAAAGTATACACCGGGTGTAAAAAATTACCTCGGTGTTTTTTTGATGCTACTATTATTAGATGAACAAGAAAATAAAATATCTCTTACTTTCAAATGCCATCTTTGTTTTGGCAGGAAGCATTCTGTTACCAGTTTATGCTTTGTTTGTTCAATCAATTAATGGTGGTATTGAGTTGGCAGGAATTTTATTTGGACTGGGATTTTTAAGTAGCAGTTTTACAAGTCTAATTGTAACCAGAATCCATGATGGAGTTCGATTTGAAAATACAATGATGAAATTGTGTTTTTTTGTTAGAGCATTAGCGTGGCTCGCAATTGCATTTTTCCCCAATTTAAGCGTTTTATTGGTAGCACAAATAATAATTGGAATTACAGATGGTTTTGGTGCTCCAGTTTTCAATGAACTTTTTTCAAGATATCTAGACAACAAAAAACATATAAAAGAATGGGGAATTTGGCAATTCTTGGTAGGTATCGCAGTGGCGACAGGTAGTGGATTAAGCGGATTTATAATTGCATCTTTTGGATTCTCAGTTTTGTTTACAATTATGTCAGCTTTGGCATTTGTAGCACTATTTATATATAAGTTGGGAGAAAAGTAATTTGCTATTATTATATTAGTGAAACAAAATCTCTCCCCGTGGATTGATCAGCTCAACCGCACGCGCGAAGTCAATTTATTATCAACTGATCGCCAAACTGATGTTGCAATCATCGGTGCAGGTATTGCTGGAAT
Source organism: uncultured Gammaproteobacteria bacterium (assembly GCA_964524515.1). Taxonomy (GTDB): domain Bacteria; phylum Patescibacteriota; class Microgenomatia; order UBA8517; family UBA8517; genus CAZGEA01. Next base: position 141,305 of record CAZGEA010000002.1, read on the forward strand.
TTCAACTGCATATTACACACTTTTAAATACAAAATTAATAGAAGCAGATAAAGTTGCATCAGGTGCAACGGGCCACAATGCCGGTCAGATTGTAAGCTATTTTGAAAGACAAATTTCAGATCTTGTTAAAGAATTTGGCATTACGCAAACTGCTCTTGCACAATCTTCAATTGATTCAGCTTGGACTCTTTTGGAAGAAATATATAAAAAAACAAATCAAAAAACTCCATTCGCGCAATTTACTGGTTATGCTGGATGCCAAGATTTATCAGAAGTAATAGTCCATTTGGAAAATAATATGTATGCCAGGGAAGCCCATATAAATATGGAGCCTCTGATGGTTGCAGCTGACTCTGAAATTGTTAAGCAAATTCCTTTAAAATATGATGGCTTGTATTCAGTTGTTCCTCAAAAAGATATTTTAGCCCTTTTGGAAACCGAAGACACAAATTATATTGCCTGTTTGTCAGCCAGAAAGGGAGTATTAAATAGTGCTTTGTTTTGTGAAGAAGTTTTAAATTTTATATTTATGAATTATCCAGATAGATTCTCATTATTTGAGGAAAGTCCAATTAGTGAAGTAGAGTTAGAAGCCGATTTTTCAAGAATTAAAATTCGGGAAAATGTAGTGACTGCTAAAAAAGTTGTCCTCTGTACTAATGGATTTGAAAATTTTACCATTACCAATAAAGCTGGGGATGATATTGATACAAATTTTCACCATTTAGTCAAAGGAACAGTGGGTTATATGGCAGGTTATCTTGAAGATCACACAAAGTCCCCCACGGCAATCAGTTATTTACAAGGAAATCAGAACACTGGAAACGAACTATTAGATTCTGTGCCGTATTTTTATTTAACCAGAAGAACTTATGAAACTGAGGCAAATCAAACACATAGTTTAATTTGTATTGGTGGGCCTGAGGCCAAAATGGACGATACAAACCATTATAAAAAAGAACATCCATATCCTTCAGAAGCTCAAAAAGTAATCGATGAATTTTTGCACAAAACATATAAATACGCCCCATCTGGAGAAATTGATTACAAATACAAATGGCATGGCCTAATGTGCTATACCCCAAATGGAGTCAGATGTATCGGTCCAGAACCAATTAACCCAGTTCTTTTATACAACTTAGGTTGTAATGGGATTGGTATTTTACCTTCAATTTATGCGGGGAAAAAAATAAGCCAATTTTTAAAAGGCGATAAATTGCCAAAATCAATTTTCGATCCCCAAGACAGTAGAAAATCAAAAGTCTAGTAATCTGTTAAAATTAATCAACACACATGGACAAAACACTTTTAAGTATATTGGCTGGCTTGGGTGGAATGTTTGGCTGGGGAACGTCAGATTTTTTAGCAAACTCAGCATCTGAAAAAATAGGACACACTAAAGCCTTTTTCTGGTCACAAATTGCAGGGCTTTTATTAATAATTATTTTAGTTTTAATTAATAATCCCAGTTTTGCAATCAATCCTAATTTAGTTGGACTAACAATTTTTGGAGGTTTCGCATATGCTGCAGGTTATTTATTGTTTTATAAAGGATTCGAAATTGGAAATGTTTCAGTCATATCTGCAGTCATTAATCTCCAAGTAGTTTTTGTAATAGCAATCTCACTTTTTCGAGGACAAAGCTTAACTTTGTTTCAAATTCCAGCAATAATTTTATTATTAATTGGTGTAACTTTTGTTTCAGTTAATTTTGCAGATTTAAAAAAAGGAACAATAACTTTATTAAAAGGTGTCAAAGAAACATTACTTGCAACTGTTATGTTTGGAATATTTTATTGGCCTGTTAATGAATTTGTTGTCGAAAAAACAGATTGGTTATCAATTAGTTTAATTACAAAATTAACAGCAGTTATTGTGGTTTTTTTATTCGTAAAATTTAGAAAACAAACACTAACAATTAATAAAGTTACTAATAAGTTAGTGGTGTTGGTTTCTTGTGTCGGCTTACTCGAAGCGGTGGGAGTGTTATCTGTAACATTTGGTCAATCATATGGGGATGGAATTATAGTGGCTCCAATTTCATCAGCATTAACAGTAGTAACGGTCGGATTGGCAATGATTTTCCTAAAAGAAAAAATAACCAAAATCCAAGCAGCTGGAATTATTATGGTAATAATAGGTATAGTAATGACAGCTTTTTAAAAAGGTATAAAATAGATATATGCCCAAAAGTATTTCAAAACTAATTATTTCAATAATAGTTTGTCAATTTGCTGGAATTATTGGATCTTTATTTACAATTTCCTCAATATCAAATTGGTATAACACTTTAAATCAGCCAAGTTTTCGCCCACCAAACTCTGCATTTGGCCCAGTATGGACAATTTTATATACACTCATGGGAATTTCGATGTATTGGATTTGGATGAAAATACCCAAAAACAAAAAAGCAAAAGAAGTTTTTAAATTATTCTTACTTCACTTAATAATTAATTCAGCATGGTCAATTGTATTTTTCGGATTTCACCAAATCTTTTTAGCATTGATAGTCATAATAATTCTTTGGTTTATGATTGTTTCTATAATGAAAAAAATGTTACTAATTGACTCAAGAGCATCAGGAATTTTATTTCCATATTTATTGTGGGTAAGTTTTGCTACAGTTTTAAATTATAGTATCTGGATGTTAAATAGATAGATTGTTTTGCAGGCATCAATAAAATCAAACACACCCTGTCCCTGTCAGTGGATTGATATAATAAGTACGATGAGACTAAAAAAGTTGGCCATTCTAGTTATTATTTTGTTGAATGTGTTTTTAATTTCTGCTTATGGGTTGTTCCAGTTAAGTAAATCCAGGACATTTCAATTTTTTGGAGGACTAGTTGATAGAGTTGAAACAAACAAAAAAGTAATAGCTCTAACTTTTGACGATGCGCCCACTGAGTATGTAAAAGATGTTCTCCAAATTTTGGATGAAAAAAATGTAAAAGCAACATTTTTCGTAATAGGACAGCAAATTGAAAAATATCCCGATACTACAAAAGAAATTGTCCAAAAAGGCCATGAATTGGGCAATCACTCATATTCTCACAAAAGAATGGTACTAAAATGGCCGAAGTTTATAGATGATGAAATTAAAAAAACAAATAAACTAATAAAAGATTCTGGCTATTCTGGTGAAATCCATTTTCGTCCACCAAACGGCAAAAAATTGTTTTTCTTGCTCTGGTATTTGGCAAATCATAATATGAAAACAATTATGTGGGATGTCGAGCCAGATACGTATGGTGATTCAGAAGAGTTCTTGATTAATTACGTAGTAGAAAATTCAAACCCTGGATCAATAATCTTAATGCATCCATTTTGTCAATCATGCCAAAATGATCGAAATGCACTCGGCAAAATAATTGATAAATTACAATCAAAAGGTTATCAATTTGTAACAATATCAGAGCTTTTAAAGTAAAAACAAAAACAACGAAAAGTATATTTGAGTTATTATTAATTATGTCTACTAAACTGTCGCTACTTTTGGCCACATTATTTATTTTATTTTTATTTAGCCCAACAAAAGTGTATGCTGCTACCTTTAATATTGATGCGACTGATGACACATCTGATTCAAACCCTGGCGACGGGATATGTAACGAAGGAAGTGGCTTTTGCACTCTTCGTGCAGCAATAGAAGAAGCAAATGCATTATCAGGAAGCGATACTGTCAATCTGCCAGCAGAGAATTATTCTTTAGGCACACAAATACAAATTACTTCAAATATAACAGTAGTTGGAAGTGGCACTTCAGATGCCATTATAGATGGGGGATCCTCTACGAATTTATTTTTAATAAACTCAGGAGTAACATTTTCTTTATCAGGTGCGACACTGCGTTTTACAAGTGGTACATCAGGTGGTGCAATATCCCTCACACATTCCGACGCTACAGTTAATTTGACTGATGTTAATGTCTCGAGTAACTCGGCATTGCGAGGTGGGGCGATATATCAAAATGGTGGTACAATGACTCTTACTCGTGTGCGGGCTTTTCATAACAATGCTACTTCGGGCATCGGTGGCGCAATTTATTGCCAATCAGGTACTATGCAAATTGACAGCACAGCGGTGTATACCAATGAATCAAGCGCTGGTGGTGGAGGAATCGGATCTGGTTGCACTCTTACCATAACAAATACCACTATTTACGATAACACCGCAGGGGGAGTTGGTGGGGCTATATCAAATAGCGGCACACTCTTTCTTTACAACTCTACGATTTTTTCCAATCAAGGTGCCAGTGATGCAAGTGGTGTATATATAACAGGCGATTTTAGAGGTAGAAATAATATTATTAGCTCTCCACAATCTGGCTTAAACTGTGTAAACGCGGGTGTTGGTACTGTTTTGTCACTTGGAGGAAATGTCCTTAGTGATAATTCTTGCTCAAGTGATATTTTTACTCAGTCGACTGATTTGATGAGTACTGATCCACTTTTGGGGGAATTTGCAGATCATGGGGGCAGTGTACAAACAGTAGAACTTAAACGAAATTCGCCAGCAGTTGATGCTGGAGTTGATTCAGGCTGTCCTGTAACTGATGCCCGAGGTATTGCGCGGCCCCATGGTCCACATTGCGATAGTGGAGCATTTGAGTTGCAATATTATATTCCTCCGACACCTTCTGTCACTCCACCTCCTGTCCCTGGCTGCACTGCCACAGCTCCTATTGGAGTGCCTAATCTTTTTCAAATTGACCCAGCAGGTACGTATGTGGATTTGTATTTCACTACAGTAAAAGAAAATACAGATTCATATCAAATATTTTATGGTACTAATAAAAACGCAGACCAGTATGCAGTGAGAGTGAACAACTCTAACAATCTGTGGGTTTTAGGGCAGTTAATATCTCATCTTAGTCCAAATACCGATTATTACTTTAAAGTACGAGCTGTCAATAATTGTAGTGCGGGTCAATTTAGTCAAATTGTTTCTGTAAAAACATTAGGGAGATTTGCTAATGTCTCAAGATTCTTTGCTAATCTCGTTAAAAAACCACCAGTTCCGGCTATTGCAACAATTACACAAGATTTAAAAGATAGCTGTACATACACTGTTTTGTCAGGAGATAGTTTGTGGAGCATTGCACGTGCCAAGTGGGGAATAGGGACAAAGTATATAGATATGCTGGGGCTTAATAAAAATCTATCAGAAAATACTTTTCTTCGAATAGGTCAGTCAATTAAACTTTGCGAGTAATTTTACAGGCTCACTATATCAAATCTGGAACACTTTACATATGAATTAAGGGAATTGTATAAAGTTATTTTGAGTTAAAATTATTTTGTCGGAGTATTAAAAGTTAAGGTTTTAGACTTTTAGAAGGATCTCCTGATAAAAAAGTATTAATTCTACTGACTATCTCATTTATTTTTGTTTTAGCTTCTGATGCGTTGACCCGATAATACTTTCCTTCAACAACATAAAATGAATACATTTCAGAGAGTTCTTGTATTGTGTTTGGAAGTTTTGGCCAGCTAGGATCATTTTTTAGTGATATATCTACACCAATTACATCTTCAAAAGTTTTATAAAAATTTCTCTCAGGAAAATGCCAATTTGAAGGTGGATCAGCCGGACGTACAGGATAAGGCAGGGAACAGGCACCTGGAAATACTTTAGTAACTCTTTTGGGTCCCTTTAAAGTATTCACCACTTCCGAACTCAGATATATATTGGCATAAGCCCCTTCGCCTGCCATTTCTATATCAATTAAGTTTGCAGTGTAGTTTGGATTAATTGTTTTCATTTCCTGATAAAAATTATATTTTTGTTGCCACATTGATTCATTTCGTTGGACTAAATTGGGGTTTGATGTCGCAGGTGTAATACCAAATTGATCAAAAAGATCTATTACTGCTTCCCTATAAGAATTGTAATTATCAGGTTTCTCAAGCTCAGTAACCAAACGAACAGTGGATTGCCTCATAGCTTCTATTTTGCTTTCATCTTCTGGAGTTTTTATTCCCAAGTCCGGCAAATTATCTACACTTAATTCAGTCATTACTAATTATACAGTTTATCCTGGCTAAGGTTAGTTAATTTTGTTGGAGCCTACCAAATTTATTAATAGAGTTTAATGTAGTTCAAATCGCTCTCTATTTATAGTTTTATCAAAAGTATTACTATCTAAGAATTCACAAGTACTTAAGTTATCTTTTTGTAAGGCTTTTGCAAACATTGAATCGGGATAGAATTCATAGCAAAGTATCGCTGTACCATTTTTATTTCCTGAATATAGTTCGCTTACTTGTTGATTGTTACAAATTGTTTTACCTAGAGTATTAGCTAAATAGACACGAATATGTCTAGCTTTTGCTGTACCTTGACAGAAATTGGATCCCATTTCTTCAAAAATATCTATTACTTGTCTTAATTTTTCTTCATTTTCTACCTTTTGATTATTTTTCAAATCAGACAATATAGAATTTATTTCTTTATCTAAATATAAATCATCGTACGCTTGTTTAGTATAGTTTTGACTCCTTGTGTCGATTTCAAATCCAAGATTATCTTGTTGTAGTTTCCAGGTCTGTTCCGCTAATCTATTTTGCTGAAGCAATATCAACAAGTTGAAAAGTGTAAGAATAATAGTAACAATAGTAGCAATTGCATTCAGTTGCGTGATTCTTGAGGTTTTTAATTTTCTTTTTAAAACTGGCCAACTAAAATAGTTCATTCTGATAACAAGAATACATCTTGTCAATCTATATTGGCAGGGGTGGAAAGAATCGTGTGCACAACACGAAGTTCTCAATTGCACTCCTCGATTCTGACACAACTGCGAGCAACGCGAGCAGGCATTAGCATGCGACCTTCGAACAATTTGGAACAAAATCAACACTTTGGAACTTGAAAGAATACATGAATTTCTCAATCGTCAATCAAATTTTGCTTTATGCTAACTCTGAATCGAGCGGTTCCGAGGGTTCGTAGGTTGCAAATATTATACCCGTGGAGGTAATTTTTCCTTCCACCAACTTAAAACGCTCTGGTTGCGTTCCTTCTGCGAATAATTTTTTTCCAGTACCAATAGTGATGGGGAATGTCCAAAGGTACATTCGGTCTACAAGGTTATTTTCAAGAAGTGTTTGAATAAGATTACTGCTACCCCATACCCACAGGTCCGGACCGTCTGAATTTTTCAGTTTTTTTATCTCTTCTACTACATCACCTGTAATAAGTTCGGAGTTGTCCCAGGAGAGAGTAATTGGTTTATGTGAGACAACATACTTTTTCGCCTTACTATATGGTTTTCCCCAATGTGGTTCATCCTCATGCTTCGGCCAGAATCCTGCGAAAATATCATAGGTTTTTCTTCCAAAGAGTAAATCAAAAGGTTCGGCTTGAATTGTGTCTGTTATCTTGTCTGCTTCTTCGTCCCAGCCAACCATCCAGCCTCCATATTTGAATCCTTCTGATGCATCCTCCTTTGAAGCTCCCGGAGCTTGCATAACGCCGTCAAGAGTAAGCATGGTAGTAGTTATGATTTTACGCATAATAATTAAATTATATCAAAGGTGAAGAGTTCGATGATAGTACGACCAAGGTTGGCAGGGGTGGAAAGAATCGTGTGCACAACACGAAGTTCTCAATTGCACTCCTCGATTCTGACACAACTGCGAGCAACGCGAGCAGGGGTGGAAAGAATCGAACTTTCAATAAAGGTTTTGGAGACCTCCGGTATACCATTTACCTACACCCCTAATTTGATAAGGGCAAAAAACTTAACAAGCCTAATTATAGCAAAGAATATTTTTAATTATTGAAATTATTAATAAATAATGGGGAATTACCTGGAGAAAGAACGGATCCCATTGAAACTCAAGCTTTTATTAAAGACATTTAGTGGGCGCTAGTGCCTAAATGTTTTGTTATAGCTGTTGCTCGGTTTCAATGGGACGTAAGAACTAAGTTCGGGTAAAAAAATTTATTTAGCTGAGGTATGGATTATCGTCCAACATGCGTTCCATGTCGCCAGACGAAAGCGCGTACGCTTTTCCAATACCAAAGTTTCTCGAGACCGGCAGTTCAATGCTGTCAACTGTGACCTTTTGGGTCGCCAGATCGACAAGCAATTTGTCAAGTGTTGTCCTTCCTGCGAACAGAAGATCTTCTGTCTTGAAGCACTCGTAGCAGTCTGGAAAATCTAAGTAAGAAATCAACTGTTTCAGTCGATCTTGTACTTGGGTGTTACCCTTTAGATCTCCTAGGTGCCCACGAAGTCCACTCGCAACAACGGAACAAGCTTGATTTTGTGCAACTGGGGTCATTTCATTTACCTTACCTTCTGTATGCTTGCAGTTTAGCGCCGCACAAGAGACTCTTTTACGCTTTAAAACGCAAAAAAGCTCCCTGTGCGGAGCCAAACAACATAGTTAAAGTGCGAATTACTAACTATGCTCAGTACTATAGCATGCCTGAAGCTAATTGTCAAGTAACTATAGGACAAAATAGGCATTAAAAAAGCACCTTTGTCAATGTGTTGTCACAAAGGTGCTTCAGGATCAATTTATTTGACTAAAATTTTATTTACTAGAACCGTCTGGCGCTGGAAAATCAAATGGCACTGCCAACCCTCGGTTTGGATCAAAACTAACAGATGGCAAATTACCAGTGTCACGTTTTTCAGCACATTTCCTACAATTCACACGAGGCGATGTGGATCCTTTTACAACAATTACCGCTCGGCATGAACAACACGATCTAAAGCTGCATTGGTCTTCATGTTCTTTTGCGTACTCCTTGTCAGTCCATGAACGACCCCAATCAATTACAGGATTATCACATGCCGTTTTCCACGATTCAGATGATTTTCGCCGAGTAGTTGTAGACGATGTCATGGTTTCTCCAATCAAACAAATAAAATGTACGAGAACCTATATTTTATCACAGAAGCCAATTTTTCCAAAAAAAATACTCCCACGAAAGAGAATGAGGGTTCTCGATTGTGGGAGCAAACAAATATTTATTAAATTTTTCTATTTTTTCAGTTGGAGGTGGGCAAGTACACATATATCGGTCCTATTTTTGGTAGGATATCGCAAATGCAGAAAAGTTGATTTTCCTGAGTGCGAAGAAGCTCAGTTGTTACTGTTGGACAAGTTTCAATCATCTTTTTGCCGGTTGGCTTATAGGAAACTCGAAATTTTACCATCCAGTAATCTCTCCCTGGAGGTAAACCGTCCATTGCAACATCTGTGTGTGCTTGATATGCACCATGTACTTCAAGATTAACAATTCCAAATTGTCTCAATTCCCAAATTGTTTTTGGGGTTTCACCACTTTGTCTTGGTCTTGTTGTTTTGAGAAATTCTGGATCCTCAAAGCAGCTCAGTGGAAATAAAGTATGTTTCGGCACATGATCCTCCTATGTAATGTGCTCGCTGTCGATGCTTGAAGTATAGATTAAAGAAGCCTAAATAGCTAATTTACTTAAGTTTTGTTTCCTCTTTGTGTGAAGTTCTCTTGCGGCAATTCTTACAATATTTATTAACAACAAGTTTTTCTTCCATGTTAACTTTATTGCGTTCACTAATATAATTCCTGTTTTTGCACAGTGAACAAACTAGCATAACTAATTCTCTAGCTCCCTTTTTTGCCATACGTAGGGAAAATTGTATCACGGAGGCTATTGTGAAGCAAGTGGAGTAGAGAGGTAGGGACATTGTTTTGATTTTGTCTCTACTCCACAAGTTTTCCTCTGATATTAATCGACTTGACTTATGATTAATTCTGAGGCATCGATGAGATGATAAGGAGAGCTTGATACGACTGTGATTCATTCACCGCTATGGATTCTGAGATCACTAGACCTTCTTCGCGAAGTTGAACCATAGATTCTCCTCTCATGTGACGCTTAAGCTTCGCGTCAATGTGCAATTCACTAAGAAGGGGACAAAATCCCAGATGTTGATGCTTGATCAAACAGTCTTAGTAATTTGAAGAATACAAAAAATAATTTAAGGTGTCAATTATGCAATAAATAAATTTTCATTTACATGATAAACATTGCATCACCAAAACTGTAAAATCTATATTTGGTTTCTATTGCAGACTGATAAGCTTTTCCAATAACAGAATTTTCAAAATTAACAAATTCGTTTTTTGTATTGGGATAACTAACAAATGCACAAATCAAAGATAAAAGTGTGGATTTTGGTAAGTGAAAATTGGTAATAAGTGCATCAACTACTTCAAATTTATAAGGAGGATAAATAAAAATATCAGTTTTGCCTGATAACTCTTTAAATTTATTCAAAGCTAAGGTTTCCAATACTCTCGTTGTTGTAGTTCCAACTGCAATTATTCGTCTGCCTTTATTTTTCGCTTTCAATATTTTTTCAATTTGATCTTTTTCAATTTCAAAATACTCGCTGTGCATTTTATGCTTTGTAATATCAGTTTCCCGAATTGGCAAAAAAGTCCCTGCTCCAACGTGTAGTACTACATTTGCAAATTCCACTCCCTTTTTATTTATTTCTTTTAAAAGTTCATTGGTAAAATGCAATCCTGCAGTAGGAGCTGCAGCACTACCTGATTGATTCGCATAAACAGTTTGATATTTCAATCTAATTTCATTTTCAGTGTCTTTTGATTTGATATATGGGGGCAGCGGAGTATGTCCAATTTTTCCAATTGCATCCCAAAAATCTTCTTCATTGCAATCAAATGATATCTCTGCAAAGTGGTCACCAATGTGGGAAACTGAGGCATAAATTTTATCAAACTGAATTTTCTCACCAATTGCTAATTTCCCTCGTCTCATTACACTCCATTTATTGATTCCAGTTTTCTCCATCAATAAAAATTCCATTTCACCACCATTTGATTTTGTGCCAAAAATTCTGGCTGGAAAAACTTTAGTAGTATTAAAAACTAACAAATCATTTGAAGTTAAGTATTGGGTTATATCACTAAAAATTTTATGCTCAATCTTTTTATTATCTTTATTAACAATTAATAGTTTCGAAGAATCTCGTGGAACTGCAGGGCTATGTGCAATTAATTCATTGGAAAGTATGTAATCAAATTTTGAAATATCCATATGTATCTAAGACAAAGAACGGATTTCTTGAGCCTGAGAGTGGAATCGAACCACCGACCCCGTTCTTACCAAGAACGTGCTCTGCCCCTGAGCTACCCAGGCAAGTCGCTAATTATAGCAAAGATTAATTACAACTATTGATTTATCTAAAAAAACTCTTTAATGTTAATGATATGAATAAGCGTTTAGTCGGACTTCTGTTTATCTTGGCATCAATTCCAGTAACATTAGCTGTTTTATATGCTGGTATTAAATTTTACAGATCACGTGCTGCAGTAGGTCCTGGTACATTAGTTGTTTCGGGAACTTCTCTAAATTTAAATGGTAGTCGCTTCATTGTAGAGGGGACGAATATGGAATTTTATCGTGATCCAGGTTGTGATTTAGTAACTACTGGCGCAATTCCATTAAAAGCCCAAATTGCGCAAAAAATGAAAGATACAGGAATAAATGCAGTGCGTTTAAATTATAGTCATTCGTGGCTTGATGATAATCCAACAAATTTAAACAATTTCCTGGATATGATTCAGGCGTTAGCTGATAAAGGAATTTTCTCAATGCCTTCAGATCACGATTTCACAGGTAAACCACTTACCAATAGAGCAACAGCATATCCAATGTTCCAAAGTATTATCCAAGGTGCAAGAGCTCGTGGAATTGAAGGATATTTAATAATGAACCCATACAACGAACCAGGAGGAGCAGATTCACAAGAAATAAGTTGGGCAGATTGGGTTACTGCTCAAAAAGATACACTTAATTTCATAAGAAACACTGCAGGGTTCCAAGGAATAGTAGTATTAGATACTCGTTCATGGGCAGCTGATTTTGATGTTAATTCAATGCAACAGGTGTTAACTTATGATCAAGGAATTGCAACTGGCGGCGCCAAAAAAGTTGTGTTCTCAAATCATTGGTATCCAAATATTCCACTATCAAATCCTCAAAACGCTGCCAACAATTCAAATGTTGTTCCAGTATTAACTGGTGAACTTGGTCAATACAATGCAACTCCTCTTGATCCTCAATATGTTAAAAATGTCTTAAAAAATGTAGTAGATGTTGGAATTCCAAAAGGCCACAATGGAGTATTCGCATGGATTTGGACATGGTGTGATGACAATAATATGACATCAGGTTGGGATAATCAGGCCAATAGATACGACTATTTCAATTTAAGTACTTATGGTCAAATTTATGTAACTGAATTTTACAATAAAGTAAATGGTGGTGGAGCAGGAACTCCAGGACCTACAAATACTGGTGTTGCAACAGCCACATCAGTTGCAACGGCAACTGCGACTGCAACAGGTGGAAATGGTGGAGGAGGTTATCTTTTACATATGCAGGGTACAAGTTTAGTTAACGCTCAAAATCAAAGGTTTGTAATTGAAGGAGCAAACATAGAACTTTTTAGAGACTATGGTGGTTGTCCTGAAGTAACTGATGGTCAATATCCTCTTCGCACTCAAATTGCAACAAAAATGAAAAGTATGGGCATTAATGTTGTACGTGTAAATTATTCGCAGCAATATTTAAACAACACAACAAATTACAATAAATTCATAGATTTCATGAAAGTTCTAACTCAAAATGGAATCATGGTAATGCCATCGGATCACTCTTTGACTGGTAATAGTTTGTCTACTCGTTCAAGTTATTATGCAACAATGAAAAAGATTGTTGATTCTGCAAAATCAGGTGGATTTGAGCAATATTTAATAATGAATCCATTTAACGAACCAGGCCCTGATGATTCATGGGCACAATGGGTAACTGCACAAAAAGATATATTGAATTATTTGAGAAATACAGCAAATTTCAAAGGCGTCGTAGTTCTAGATACACTATCTTGGGCAGCTGCATATGATGACACAGCAATGGCACAAGTTGTTGCACATGATGACACTCTATTGCCAACTTCAAATATAATTTTCTCAAATCATTGGTATCCAAATATTAATATCAATTCACCAAAATCAGCTGCAGACAACGCCAATAATATACCTATATTAATTGGTGAATTGGGACAAATTAATCCTGGATCAAGTGGATTAGACCTCCAATATGCCAAAAACGTATTAAGCTATGTTGTCAATCCTGGTATTTCAAAAGGCCACAATGGAGTATTCGCATGGATTTGGAACTGGTGTGACGAAAACACCATGACAAATGGTGATTTCCAAACATTAAATTCGTACGGTCAAACATATGTAAATAGTTACTATAACTTAGTAGGTAACGGAGCTCTTCCAACTCCAACTGCCACTGCTACATCCAATGCCACTGCAACTTCTCAGGCAACGGCAACTGCTACATCAAATGCAACAAATATTGGGCAATCGACCTGTGAGTCAGGTATCAATTACGATCAAGGATATCGATGTTATTCAGGAATAACTAGTTCAACTCAGTGTCAAGCAGTTTTGGGTAGATATTCTGGCTATGGCTTAGGTTGTAGTACAGGAACATTTTGTTGTGGGAATATTATTCCAGGGCAATCAACTCCTACTGCAACAGCCACATCAACTGGTACTGGTGGGCAATGTACTTTGAAAGCAGATATAAACAAGGACAACAAAGTTGATCTCTTGGATTATGTCGTACTTTTTGAGGAATACCACAACACCTGTCCATGATGTACATAGATAAAGAAACAAAAAAACAAATAGTTTTTATTTCAGGTTTAATTTTATTAGTTGTGATTGCAGGGTTTTTTGCATACATGACTATTAATGTTGGAATGAAATCAAATGGCAAAAATGCTTTGTCTGATGAAAATAATTCACAACTTAATCAAGAAAAATTAAATATACTAATTTCACCTGAAACAGCCCAAATGCTACAGGGAAAGAATTACAATGTTGACATAATTCTTTCTGATTTAACCCAAAAACCAAATGCAGTTAGTCTAGAATTTATTTTTGATCCAAACGTAGTAGAAGTTGTATCAATTAAAGAAGGTAATCTGTGGGGAAAGACAAATATTTTGCAAAAAAATATTTCAAAAACAGGGTTAGCTACAGTTGATATTGGTCAAGGTTTCGGATCTGCATTCACAGGCCAAAATAAAATTGCAACATTTGTGATTAAAATAAAAAATACCACAAACCTAGATAAAGCAGCGCTCACGCTTGGAAATAATTCAAGTTGGGTATCAAATAGTAATCAAGGGTTGAAAAAGATATTTGCATCAGAGACAATGATTAATATAGTTAAAAAATAAAATTAAATTAAATTAAATGAAACATCTGCTCATCCCAATAGTAATTGTAATAACTGCTGCATTAGTAGTATCAGTATTTATAGCTCGCAAACCACAAGATATTAGCCCTGATGCTGCTGCTGCAACAATATTATCTTTAACCCCAACAACACAATCAAAAAGTGCAAACCAAAATGTTGATTTAAATATTCAAATTGCAAGTAACACCAATTCAATAGTTGGAGTCGAATTGTATATCGAATACGATAGAACTCAATTGCAATTCTTAGGATTCCAAGATGCAAATTTGTTTCCTAATTCCGAAGTAGTATCTGCTGCAACAGTTACAGATGGTGCACAAAATAAATCGACAATAGCTTATACAAGAATAGTAACTCCAGGCAATTCTGGTTGGCAGGGAACAGGATCCATGGGAACACTACAATTCAAAGCATTAAAGCAATCAATTGCGAATGTTTCATTTGCACCAAGTACACTTGTTGTTGCAACAAATGAAACAGGAACAAGCGTATTAAGCCAAGCAAATGGTGCAACTATCAACATAAGTCCAGCGGCAACAGCTTCCTCGGTTGCAACTCAGACCGCTACCGCTACTGCTACGGCAACTGCAACTCAGACTGCTACGGCAACTGCAACTCAGACCGCTACGGCAACTGCAACGTCAACTTCTGCATCAACTGCGACAGCTACAGCGACAGCATGTGTGCTTAAAAGCGATATAAACAACGATAAAACGGTCAATCTTCAAGATTTTGCATTACTTATTGAAGATTTAAGAAACAAAAATAACAGATCAGACGTAAACAATGATGGAAAAGTATCAATTCTTGACTATATTGTTTTGTTCGAAGAATTTGGCAATAGATGCACCATATGAAAAATATTTTATTACTAGGAACAATCATCTTTTTTGTTGCAGCAATTGGTGTTGCAATTATTTTAGTTCGTCAAAATCAAGAATATAGAAAAGGTGCTGCGCCATCAACAGATTTAACTCTCTACCCATCAGTTAGCTCTGTGGCTATAGGTGATAATTTTACTGTTGACATAGGTACAAACTCAAATGGAAACCAACTAGCTGGAGTTGAGATGTATATTTCATACGACACTTCAAAAATAGAATTTGTAAGTGGAACTCCAGGAACGTTTTTTGCAAATCCTACTACAATCGGGCCAACTGCAACAAATGGACAAATCTTCTACACTTTAGCTTTAACCCCAGATGGAGAGCCAGTTGACGCCCAAGGAACTGTTGCTAAATTAACCTTTAAAGCAATTGCAGCAGGTTCTGCGACATTTAATTTTGTTCGCCCAGACACAATTGCTGTTGCAATTAAAGAAGGCGGTCAAAATGTATTGCAAAACGCAACCGGCACAACAATAACTGTAACTTCTGCAACAAGTGCAAGTCCAACCGCAACAGCCACAGCAACTGCAATCGGTGGCCAGTCGGTTGACTTATTCCCAACCGCAACAGCCACAGCAACTGCAACAGCGACGGCTCATTCAACAGCCACTGCGACGGCATTACCTACATCAACATCCAATGCAACAGCCACAGCTACTGCAAAACCATCATCTGTCTCAACAGCTTCAGCTACACCAAAATTGCCAACTGAACTTCCAGATACAGGAGTTGAAACTCCAGTATTGTTTGGAATAGCGCTCGCCGGATCAATATTTATGATTTCAGGTGGATTGTTCCTAGCTTCCAAGAAATCTTAAAGGCTTAGTTTATCTTCAATAATTTGGTATAATTCATTCGTGCCGGTATAGCTCAGTGGTAAACCAGTTTGCCACTATATACTATTCCAGCTCATAAATTCGCCGGTATAGCTCAGTGGTAGAGCAGCGCTTTTGTAAAGCGAAGGTCGCGGGTTCGAATCCCATTACCGGCTCCAAAAGTGACAGAAATAACTACAACTGTACACAAAACAACATAAAAGTTACAATTAATTAATGAAAACTCGTTCACTATTAATTGCCGTTGTAGGAATATTGTTTATAACTGGCATTTTCTTTGTTACTAAGAAACAATCTTCTGAGTTAAATCAAAAACAGGAGGTCTCAACAGCTTCAATAAACGAAGATTCACTACGACTAGTAGATGGTATATTTACAAGCCCTCAACGAGAAAACGTTGCTCAATTCTCCTTACAGCTTCCTAAAGAATGGGAAGTAAAGAATTTCAATGGTGGAGAGATATTTTCTGTAGAATTTGTGAATGGCAATTACACTTTACAGATTTTTCAGCCATATGAAGGGAATACCTGTGTTTTCCCAGGAGATAAACCTTACGAAGGTCCGTCAGAAGTATTTGATAAAGCAATAGCTCTCCAAACATCATTTGGCCTCATTAAGATTGGTAGGAATCCCATTGACCTTTATGGAGATCAAGTTATTTTTAGAGCCTGTAGCCAAAAATATGGTTTTACAGAAAATGGTCAGATGTATTTGGGAACAGGTACACAAATAGGCAATATTCAATATTTTGTTCCTAAAAGTTATGACGAGAATAAAATTAAAGAAATGAATACGCTACTACAAACAATAAAACTTGTTAAATAGTGTCGAAGCACTAAGTCTGGGTGGGCCACTAGTTGAACCAAATATACATATCGAATATAATATAAAAATGCTTAACTTCGGAACAATTATGATCGGAACTGAAAACGCCAAAGAATTGGCATCCTTTTACGAAAAAGTTTTTGATAAAAAACCTGATATGACTGATGGTGATTGGGCTGGATGGAAAATGGGTAAAATGTTTTTTACAATAGGCGCCCACTCAGAAATACACGGTAAATCAAAGGAACCTCAAAGATTAATTTTAAATTTTGAAACTTCAGATGTTAAAAAAGAATTCGACAGAATAAAATCCATTGGGGCTCAAGTAATCAAAGAGCCATACGAAATGCAGGGAATGTGGCTTTCAACTCTTGCAGACCCAGATGGTAATTATTTTCAGCTCGTTACTCCTTGGGAAGGATAAAATTCCTTAATGAAGAATATCTTCAAAATTATCAAGCTTTCCAAACCCATGTATAAATGGATTCTGTTTGCGTGTCTCTTAATAACAATCCAGGCAATATTACAGCAGGCAACTCCAGTAACTTTAAAATATGTTGTTGATGAATTATCAGCTCAAATCTCAAATCACAATGGTGACTTTCAAAAATTAACAATCCTTTTTGCTTTAATTTTAGCCATTAATATAGTAGGGGTAATTTTAAGCTCTCTAAATCAAAGACTGGGAGACTTTATAGCTTCCAGAATGGGAAGATATTTATCAGAAATTTACTATAAAAAAATATTCACACTCCCTCAAGTTTATTTTGATTCAGAAATTTCAGGAAAAATTGTTAATCAATTAAATCGCGGAATAATCTCAATTAGAGAATTCATAGGTGCCTCAACTAATTTTATTTTACCAGCACTTTTGCAGGCAATTTTTGGAATTGGAGTTTTGGCATATTTTGATCGCGGCATTGCCTTTTTAGCATTTCTTGTTTTCCCTTTTTATATAGCAATTTCAAGCTATTCCACTAAAAGATGGGGCAAAATCCAAGCTGAGAAAAACATTCATGAAGATAAAACTCGTGGTCGCATTTCTGAAGTAATCGGAAATATTAAGTTAGTTAAAACTTATAACACTCAAACTCGTGAATGGAATTATTTATCCAGTGAATATCAAGTAATTAATAATCTCTACGACAAGCAATCGATCAGCTATCACATACTTAATTTTTTTAGAGAATTTGGTCTGGAAATTGCTTTTGTTGTGATTCTATTTGTTATTTTTAGGAAAACTTTTATGGGAGAAATAACTCTTGGAGAAATGATTTTAATCATTCAAATTTTAAATCAACTTCGTTGGCCATTGTTTGGAATGAGCTATATTTTAGAACAAGTTCAAAGGGCTGAAGCAGATTCAAAAGAATTTTTTGAGGTATTGTCTCTTCCATCAGCTGAAACATTTCATACAAAAAAGCTTCCAGCGCTATCCAAAAAACCAGAAATTACTTTAGAAAATGTTAGTTTTGCCTACGAAGGTGGCGAACCAGTTCTATCAGGAATTAATCTACATTTAAAAAACCATGAAACAGTTGCAATAGTTGGCCACTCAGGAGCAGGAAAAACAACTTTGATCAATTTAATTTTAAAGTTATATGAGCCAACTTCGGGATCAATCAGTTTATCTAATAAAAAATACTCAAATGTTTCCCACGCATGGGTCCGTGATCACATGGCCTTGGTTTTTCAAGACAATGAATTATTCTCTTCAACCATTAAAGAAAATGTTTCATACGGATTGAATAATGCAACAGATGATCAAATAATTGATGCACTCAAAAAAGCAAATGCCTATGAATTTGTTATGAAATTTAAAGATGGCTTTAATGCACAAATCGGTGAGCATGGTGTAAAGCTCTCTGGTGGACAAAAACAAAGAATTCAAATTGCCCGTGCAATTTTGCACAACAAGCCAATACTAATTCTTGATGAGGCAACTTCAAGTCTTGATTCCAAATCAGAAAAGCTTGTCCAAGATGCTCTTGAGAAATTAATCAAAAATAGGCTTGTAATTGTTATTGCACACAGATTCTCAACAATCCAAGATGCTGATCGAATTATAGTTATTGATAAAGGCCAAATCGCAGACGAAGGTACACCTCACGAACTTGCCAAAAGAAAGGGTTTATATTCAGAACTTTTGAATTATCAAATCGAAGGAAATAAAAAACTTCTAAGCGAGTACGAACTTCGTTAAATTATGAAAGACACAGAACCAATAGTTAATATGTCCTTTCTCGCATGTATTGAAGCTGATTTAAACGATGGTGGCAGGAGAACTTTTGACTCAGTATTCGAAGCTTTTAAAGAATCTGGTCAATCAGATCTTTTTGCTTTGGCAGAATCAGCAGCAATAAAAGTTGATATCAATGTTACAGGGCCTACTGTATGGCGGCTAAGTATGTTTAGGTATTACATGAACCAAGATTTTATATACGACTTATCAATTTGTCATGTAAATGAAAATAGTCATCAAATCTCTGATTCTTGGAACCTAAATACATATTTTGACAAAGACAATAAACCAAAACGTATGTTAACGGTCACGCCTCTAGGAAGCGATAGTGGCAACTTAAACATTAGACCGAGCAAATTATCAGAAGAACTTGATAGGGCAATGAAAAATTTAAAGACTTGGAATTGGAGACTAACATCAGGCCGCGAAAGTGTTCCAGAAGGGTTAATTTAAATACTTATTTATTCGTTCCAAGGGGTAGGTGTTACTTTCATTTCCATTATCATAAAATGCGCATTGGCGGGATCTGATACCATTGCAATTTTCCCAACTCCAATTTCCTTTGGTCCCATTCCAATTTGTCCACCAAACTCTTTGACTTTAGCTATAGTATCATCTAGGTTTTGGACTGTAAAATAAACTGTCCAATTAGGTGGCACTCCCTGCATCTCATTAGTCAATTTGAAAATTCCACCATTTGCACGGCCATTATTTCTAATTGTGATATAGCCATTTGATTCGTCTGTATTATATGTCCAGCCAAAAAGTTTGCTGTAAAAATCTTTTGCTTTTTCTGTGTCTTTGACATAAAGCTCGTTCCAGCTCATAGCTCCAGGAATGTTGACTATTCCTGCTCCAATGTGTTTATTTGGTTGCCAAAGTGAAACTGTAGCACCTTCAAGGTCAGCTATTGTTGCCATTCTCCCAGAATCCAAGACATCCATAGCAGGCATTAAAATTTTTGCTCCAAGAACTTCAGCTTTCTTGACCATCTCGTCGAGATTTTCTACTGTAATATAGCTTTGCCAAAAAGATCCCATTTTGGGGTCAAAGGCAGGGGAGCCACCTGCCACGTATTTTCCATTCATTGAAAACATAGTGTAATCTGGTTTACCAGGTGCGGTTGGCATATCTTGGGCATCCCAGCCAAACACTCCAATCAAAAATTTCTTTGAAGAATTAATATCTGTTGAGAAAAAATCCGCCCAAGAAAAAGTTCCTTGTGGATATTTTGTAACTTCATAATTCATATTTTTGATTATATCTTAAGAAATAATTTTAATCTATCTACTTTTAATTTAAATCTTGCCAAATGATTTTTATATTATTACAATAACTTGATGAAAAAATCTCCAGTAGTTCATTTTGAAATGCCATACCAAGATTCACAACGAGTTTCAAAATTTTATAATTCTGTTTTTGGTTGGGAAATGACAGATGCAGGTCCTGAAATGGGGCATTATATGGTAGCCACTACAACTGATACTGATCCTCAAACCACTCGTCCAACAACTCCAGGCGCAATCAATGGTGGTTTTTATGCAAAAACTAATGCAACTAATCCATATCCATCATTTGTAATTGCAGTTGATGATGTTAAACAATCAATCGAGATGGTTAAAAAAGCTGGGGGAAAAATTATCAGTGAGCCTCAAGAGATTCCTGGAATTGGGCTTTGGGCAGTTTTTGAAGATACAGAAGGCAATAAAGTAAGTATGCTTCAGCCAAAAATGTGATTGAAGATTTTTAATAAATTTCCCCAAATAGCCAGGAGTAAGGTATAATCACTTGTAATTGCTGAGGTGGTGGAGTGGTCAATCACAACAGACTGTAAATCTGTCGCTCGTAAGGGCTACGTAGGTTCGAATCCTGCCCTCAGCACCAAAATAAAATTCCTTGCTTCTTTTTTTAAAAATAAGGATTACTATTAAAATATAATGAAGAAAATTGCTGTTGTATTAGCTTTACTAATTTTTGGATTTTCATTTTCACTTAATTCTTCAAGTGTTCTAGCTCAAGACAATTCAAATTCTCCAAAATTACAAAAAATAGTTTTAGAAAATAATGAAGTTGTAAACAAAGATTATTTCGCAGCAGGAGATGAAGTATTAGCATCAGGAACAGTAAATGGTGATGCCTATATTGCAGGTGCAAATGTGATAGTTGATGGGCAAATTAATGGTGATCTTTTAGTTGCAGGTGGCAATGTTAATGTTCGTGGTAATGTCTCAGGAGATGTACGTATTATTGGTGGTCAAGTCACAATCTCAGGAAAAATAAAAGGAAATGTCTCGGCAGTTTATGGAAACCTTTTGATAACCGATAATGCAGTCTTAGGTGGAAGTGTGGCTGCAGCAGGTGGAAATTTAGAAGTTTATGCTCCAATTACCAAAGGGCTAACTTTAGCGGGTGGATCAGTCACTCTTGGTAATTTAATAGGCGGGGATATTAATGCTTGGATTGGAAATATCTCACTTTTGGGATCTGCAAAAGTAACTGGCGATATTAATTACTGGAGTAGTGAACAAGGAGATTTTGCTCAAACTGCTTCAATTTCAGGTCAAATCAGCCGTCATGATATTCCAAAAACAAACCAAGACAAAAACCAAGTTAATGACAATAAAAGATCAATTGGTATTTATGGAATTATCACATCAGCAATAGTGGGTTCAGTAATTCTCAAATTCGCTCCTAATTTTTCTCAAAAAATAGTAAATAATTTAAAAATAAAACCTGGCAAAAATTTTCTTTGGGGAATAGCTTACTTAATGCTGATTCCATTTTTTGTACTAATTCTATTTATTTCAATATTGGCAATTCCATTAAGTATGATAATTGGTGCTTTGTTTGTAATCACTTTATATATATCAAAAATATTTGGTGCCCTATATTTGGGATCAATGGTATTTAAAACATTAAATAAAGATAATCAAACATACCAAGCACTTTTTGTTGGTTTGTTAATAATCGGTTTGCTTGGCTTAATTCCTTTTGTTGGAGCAATTGTTGGGTTTATTGTATTTGCAATTGGTCTTGGAGGATTACTCAATACTAAACGTGAATTGTTTAGAGAATTAACCACTAAAAAAATAATTTAGAATTATTTCCTCATATTAAATAATCATGCTATACTATCTTATAGTAATTTAGCACATTAGAGGACAAAAAATGTCAATCCTGAGAAATGTTTTGAGAACAAACCCTTTTGTTGCAGTTTCACTAATCATCATACTTGGTTCAATTACAATTGCATTTTGGGAGCCACTTACAGCGCAGCGATACAACTATGTTCCATATGTAATCGATGGTCTACCAAATTACATTTGGGTAAATGATGAACTGATCTCAACAGATAGTCAATTTCAAAAATTTGTATCATCCAATAAAACTGGGTGTCCACTTGAAACATCAGGCTTATGGTCAGATGGTTACATTATTAGAACTGTATCTGCTCATTACCAAAGGACAAGAAACTTAGATAATGGGCTGGAGCTTAATTTAATTTGTACAGTTTTAGAATTTGATATTGCAGGAAATTACAATAACAAATATCAAATCCCATCAGCTAATCTTTGGGGTATAAAAATTCTAAATGACCGTGGTATTTTAAAACCAAAAACAGGCTTTATTTTACCGGTTGAATATGAAAAAGATCGTTCAAAAAAGATGAACGTTAAAATAATGATTCATCAAATTGATGCAAAAATTCACAATGAATTTGATGAAATTTTTACAATTTCAGATGTAAATTTAGGCAAAATATTTCTTGATGGTCAAACTTGGATTTTGGCATCAAATGAAGATGACGATTTCAGAGAAGTAACAAAGGGTTTAGTAAATGATTTGAAGGGGAATATCACAGTAAATATAAATTTCGCGCCATATTGGATTAATTTAAAATATTTCAATCTATTAGATAATCTATCAGAGCATGGAATAGACATCACGCCATACTTGGTGACATCTGACACCTTTTATATTCCAAGCAATCTTGGTTTTTCCTTTATTTCATCAGGGGGTGATCCACTAAGACTTCAAGAAATGAGAAAAAATCTTTTCTTGATAGTTCAAGACAATAGTGGTGTGTTTTCCGAAGTTCTACTAAATCAATAGTTTCAATAGGCCTGATTGGGTAATTAAAAAGACTCAACTCAGGCTATTTTTTTTGGTTTTGACCCTCAAGAGAAGGCCGCAGAAGAAGTTTCCCTGAAGTACTTAAACCTCAGGTGGGTGACCTCAATTTCAACATTATATTGAAACAATTTGATCTCCCTATGTTAAACTTAGTCAAGGAAAATAAAATCTGCGACCTCTCTGTAAGGATCAACTCATTATAGCATGCAGAAAAAAGCTATTAACCTATATTTTTTAGTTAAATCGAAGAATAATAGGGAAGCATTAGTTTAAAAATAAATGCAGTAACAGGTGAGACGATTCCCGAAACAACTGGTGTAACTATTATTAAAAATAAGATGATTAAGCCATTTTGTTGTAAAAATCTATCAACAATTACAGCCTCGCGAGGTGGTAAAAATCCTACTAATATCTTTCCGCCATCCAAGGGGTGTACTGGAATTAAATTAAAAACTGCAAGACCTATATTCATATAAATTGTTGGAATTAAAAATCCTAGGATTACTGAAATATCAGATCCAGGAAGCATATATCCCACTCGAACTAAAACTGACAAAAGAGTTGCCAGAATAATGTTTGATGCAGGCCCTGCAAGTGAAATTATGGCCGAATCACGTTTTGGATTTTGCAAATTATATGGATCAAATTGAACTGGTTTTCCCCAACCAAATCTTACTAAAACCATCATAAGTGTTCCAATTGGGTCAAGGTGAGCAAGTGGATTCAAAGTCAGTCTTCCTTGCAATCTTGGTGTTGGGTCTCCTAATCTGTCAGCAGCCAGAGCATGAGAAAACTCATGAATTGTGATAGCTACAACAAGGCCAATAGCCCACATCAAAAACATAATTGGATTATTAATTAATAAATCAAGCATTTGAGTTAAGATCGAATTTATATTATAATACTTTCTATGGCAATCTGCGATAACTGCAATAAATCAAAAGTAAAAGGACGAACCCAAACCCATCACCGTGGAGTAGCAGGTAAACGTTGGAGAAAACGTGCCCAAATGACAATAAGAACTTTTAGCCCTAATCTTCAAAAAACTAGTATAATCTTGGATGGTCAAAGAGTTAAAACTATTGTTTGTGCAAAATGTCTCAAAAAATTCCGTGGAATGGGAATTTTAGCTTCACAAAAGAGAGAATCAATTGAATCTCTATTGGCTTCAAAGTAATTAAACAGTATCAAAGTTTGCCCATTGACTGCAATTGTTGGAAATATCATATTTAATTATAGTGGCAAAATCAGCTCATCCTCAGAATAAACTCATTCAAGTGTTAACTCTTGCTATTTTAGTTCTAGGGCTTGGAACCTCTGCTTTTTTAGTTCAACAAAAAATAAATAATTCAAAAGCAGCAGTTCAAGCTCCACCGCCACCAGTTTGTACCAGGTCTGGCGAATTTTGGTGTGGAGGTTGCGTAAACGGGTGTATAAATACTGGCGGACGGACATGTAGCGTTTTTTTGCAAAGCTACTGTCAGCCAACTCAAACTTGTCAGATAGGACTCAAAAGATGTTCAGGAAATACAGTGCAAACATGTCTTCCTCCAGGTACATGGAGTAACACTCAAACGTGCAGTACAGGTCAGAATTGCTCAAATGGAAACTGTGTAGCAAGTGCAGGTACTCCAACATTAAACCTAACTGCTAGTCTTCAAACAATCACACCTGGTGGATCAATATTCATAAATTGGAGTTCTTCAAACGCAACAAGTTGTACGGCAAGTGCATCTCCATCTGTTGTCGGTTGGTCAGGTGCTAAAAATACATCTGGATCTTTTGGAACTATTTTGTCCCAAACAAGCACATTTATACTTACTTGTTCTGGTCCAAACGGTAGCGTAACTAAATCAACAACTGTAACAGCTACGACTCAAGGGCCAACACTTACATTTACTGCAAGCCCAACATCGATTTTGCCAGGCGGATCAACCACATTGGTATGGGCTTCATCAAATGCGACAAATTGTTATTCAACGTCAGTTCCAGGTATAGCAGAATGGAATGGGTATCCACTACCAAGTGGAAACAAGATAATAAAATTAGAAAAAACAACAGTCTTAAGTCTCAGATGTTCGGGCCCAACGGGAGAAATCACAAAATCGGTAACGGTATCAATGCCAGCTCCAACTCTATCGTTTACAACTCGATATTCTTCAGTTAATCCTGGCGGCCCAACTACATTAAGTTGGTCATCAACCAATACAACAGCTTGTTATTCCACATCATCTCCAGTGATAGGTGATTGGAATGGCTATCCATTAACGACTGGTTCACAGTCAATAAATATAAATCAAACACAATTATTAAATTTAAAATGTAGTGGTCCTGGTGGTGAAATAACTAGATCACTTGTTGTAACTGTTGTGGTGCCGGAGTGTGTTGAGTTTACTGATAGTTGCAGATTTTATACCAAATCAACAAAGACCAATATACCAACGGAGTTATATGCGGTAGCTACGTGTGGAAAAATGAATAATTCAAATTTGGTTAATTGGCGCTTTCCAAATACAAATATATCTTATTGTAATCAAACATGTGCTGACACAACAAACTTCACACGAACTCCACAATACGATAAAACTGGAATAATAACTTGTGAAGCTAAATAATGCCAGGGTGGCCTTCTTTAAATTGTCTAAAGTTTACTGGATTTTTGCCTTCAATCTGAACTTCATCAATAATTAACTGACCATCATTCATATTAATTTTTGTTAATTTTAATATTTTTTCTTTCTCATCTTTTGTAATTATTTTGGTCCAAACTCCAGGCCATGGAGTATATGCTCTAAACAAGTTCAAAATTTTAGTGCTTTCATCCCTGTCTCCATTTAGGGCACTCTTGATAAAATCCAAATCAACAAATCCATCTTCTTTTTTAATTAATTTTGTAAATGTAGCAATATCATGGTCTTGCTCCTTCAATTTAATTCGTCCATTTAAATAGTTTGGAATTAACTCAATTAAAACTTCAGCTGCACTTTCAAATAATCTTGTACGAAGTGTTTCGTTGTTATCACTTTCTAATATTTCTTCTTTAACTTGTGAAATAATTGGTCCATGATCCATTTGTTCATCCATTTTAATAAAAGTAATTCCAGTTTGTATTTTTCCGCTAGCAAGTGCAGCCTGAATAGGAGATGCACCGCGGAATTCAGGAAGAAGGGACGGATGAATATTAATTATTCCATTTGAAAATTTCTCAATAATACTTTTTGGAATTATATTTCCATATGCTGCGACG
Source organism: uncultured Gammaproteobacteria bacterium (assembly GCA_964524515.1). Classification (GTDB taxonomy): domain Bacteria; phylum Patescibacteriota; class Microgenomatia; order UBA8517; family UBA8517; genus CAZGEA01. The sequence continues at coordinate 167,784 of CAZGEA010000002.1, forward strand.
ATTCCCAAATCAGCAAAGGGTACATCTGCAATGTTTCGAATGATTTCAAATTTATGTTTAAATGCCCAATCGTCAACCGCAGAGTATGTTAATTTATGGTCGCGCCCAGTATTTTTTGGAGCTTGAGTTACAATGGTTTCAAATTCTCTTTCTCTCCCGTGATTAAATTCTTTATGCAATGCCTCAACTATTGGCAATACAAAATCTGGTGTTCCAAAAAATACTATTTTCATAACTCCACTTCCTCCCAATCATCGGATCCATTAAATTTATAAAGTGTAGCTTTTTGTTCTAATATATGATCAACAAAAAGAATTCCGTTTAAGTGATCAACTTCATGTTGCACAATATGTGCATAAAAACCCTTAAATTCCTCAGTTTTTTCTTGATTATTAATATCCATATATTTTATCGTTACAGTTTTTGCTCGCTTGATTGGTCCGTAATAATGGGGAAGTGACAAACATCCCTCTAGTACTTCATCTTTATTTTTATCTTTTATTGTTTTATCAGAAATTTTTCCAAGACTCACAATTTCAGGATTAATAATAACTCTATGAATATCTTTATAATCCATCAAAAATATTGCTAAACTTTTGCCAATTTGTGGAGCAGCCAAACCAACACCTTCTGGGTCATTCTGTGACTTCAAAGTTTCCTCCATATCAGCAATAAGCATCAAAATTTTTTTATCCACTTTGTCAATTTTGCGAGCAACAGCTCTCAAAACTGGATTTTTAACATCAACAACTTTTCTAATCATATGGCAATTATATCATTATTACGGGCTTTTTGGTAAGGATTCAAGTTCGTTTTTAATAAATTCATCCTTTGTCGTAATATATTTTAAAATATATTCATATTGTTCTTTTGCTTTATTGTATTTTTTTGTTTGCTTATAAATAAGTGCTGCCGCAACTCTTGCATCTTTATAATCCGGTTTCATCAAAATTGCTTTCTCAAAATATTCAATTGCCTGATCTGTTTGAGATAATCGAGATGATAAAAGTCCTAATTGAAATGGAATCTTTGGATCAGTTGGAGCAAGGATTCTAATGGAGTTTAAAGTTGCCATTGCATAAGGTATGTAATCTTTATTTTGAGACGCCAGTCTAATATATGTGTTTGAAAGATTTCTTTTAAAGTTTATATTTCGAGGTGATATGTTTGTTGCCTCTTGAGCATTTGCTATCGCTTCATTCGCAAAATATGCAGATTTTGTTGAATCATTTTGATCGAAATAGTATTCAGAAACATCCGTAAAACTTTCAGATAATTCGGAATAATAGATTCCTTCTTTTGGCACAAGCTTAATTGATTGGTCAAAATTATCAATTGCCTCTGAAGCTCTTCCTTGTCTCGCATAACTTCTTGCCCTCGTAAAAAAATAGTCGGCTTTATATAAATTTATAACTTGAAACATTAAATAGATGGCTATTAAAAAGGAAACAAAAATTTCAATTTTAGATAAATTTGAAATTTCACCAAAAAACAAATCTCTAATTTTTTCTTTAGAATCGTTTCTAACAACAAAATAAATTGCAGGATATAGAAAAGTTAAGATACCAACAACAGTTACTGAAAAGCCAAAAAAATTAGTTACCAAAATTGATATAAAACCTGCTAACAATGCAAATTTTGTTAGTAAATCTTCATCTTCAATTTTTATTTTAGATTTATTCCTTTCAAAATTTATAGTATTTTTTGCATAAATAAATGCAAATAATACAAAAGAACCTAGTCCGAATATTCCACTATTTGCAGCATAATTTAAATATTCGTTGTGAGCTTTATTATATAAATAGTCCCACTCGGAAGTATTGTTGTGTTCAAGTGGTCTATATAAATAGTATGAATATGCAAATGTTTCAGGTCCTGTTCCAATTAAAAAATTATGAGTAAAAATATCATATGCACCGCGCCATACAATTTTTCTAATTTCAGATGATTCTGTTCCACCACGTTCCAAAACAGGAAGTGTAAGTTGTGACTCATCTTTTTCTACCCTCGAAGAAAAATTAATATCAAAAAAACCTTTATTCCAGGGAGTACCAAATGCTAAAGATAATGTAATAACTGTAAATGTAATAAATAAAAAATTAGATAAATTATTTAAGTATTTTTTTGTATAAAAACTATTAATAAAAATTAAACCCCAATAAACAAAAATACTTGCAAAAAATCCTAAAAAACCAGATCTGGATTTAGTAAAAATTAATGTTAAGTAAAAAACTCCAAAAACAACTAACCATATTATTTTTTTTCTTGTTATTTTAGTCCAAATAATAGGAATAACAGCTACAATAAGTGCAGCTAGCCAATTTGGTTGTCCAATAGTGGCAAAGACTCTATTTTGTACATCTTGTACCCAGCAGGAGACATCAAATTGTTTTGTGATCAAATAGCAGCTTGGTGATTTTCCAAAATGTTCACTAACTCCCCACAAACAAACAATCAAAACGCTGCTAATTAAAAACGACAAAGAAATTTTTGCAGTTTTTTTGTCCATCAAACTGACAAATGCCCAATATAGAAAAACCATACAAATAGTTGATAAAAGTCCACCATAAAATCTTCCATAATATCCAAAAATTGATGTATGCTGATCAATTGAGAAAAAAGTAGAAATTATTTGAGAAAGTAAAAACAAAATAAGTGGAATATCTAAAACTGTTTTCGTAAATATTATTTTTTTGTTAACAATTGACAAAAGAAACCAAAAAAAACAAATCAAAATTGTTACTAAATAAATAAATATTAATTTATTAAATTCAAACAACTCTGATGTTTTTGGGAAAAAAATTAGAGGGGTTAAAAAAAACAAAATTGAAAAAAGAGTTGATATAATTTTTTTAATCACGTTATTTATTGTATTCTATTGTAATTGATACGCATTTGGTAGCTTTAGCTATTCTTTTTAAACACTCAAAAAGTTATACTCACTTTGAACATGATTAACATTATTCATTAACATGATAAACATTATAAATAATATTTTAGGATATTTCTCGTATGATATTGGAATTGATTTAGGAACAGCCAATACATTGGTATATGTTGAAGGAAAGGGAATCGCAATAAGGGAACCTTCAGTGGTTGCTCGAAACAAAAAAACAAAAGAAATATTAGCAATAGGGGGAAGTGCAAAAAAAATGCTTGGTCGCGCCCCATCAACGATAGAAATAATAAGGCCGCTAAGAGATGGTGTCATCGCAGATTTCGATGGAGCATTTGCAATGCTTGATTACTATATTAAATCAGTTCACGAAAGTGGTGGCTTGATTCCAAAAATTCCAAGACCAAAAGTTGTAATTGGAATTCCTTCAGGTGTTACGGAAGTTGAGCGCCGTGCAGTGGCACAAGCTGCAATTGCATCTGGTGCAAGAGTGGTTCATTTAATTGAAGAGCCAATGGCAGCAGCTCTCGGTGCTGGTTTAAAAATTGAGGATGCAACTGGTAAATTTATAGTCGACATTGGTGGCGGAACAACCGAAATTGCTGCAGTTTCCATGGGAGGAAGTGTAGTTAGTAAATCAATTAAAACCGCAGGTGATGAAATAGATGAGGCAATAGTAAACTACGCAAAATTAAAATACTCACTATTGATTGGTTTAATTACGGCAGAAAACGTAAAAATAAATTTGGGTTCTGCAATGGATTCAAAAGAAGAAAAAGAAAAAACCTTAAAAGTAAAAGGAAGAGATCTGGAAACTGGTCTTCCAAAAGCAATTAAATTCTCCACTACTGAGGTGCGTGATGCGATTGCTCCAGTTGTCAAAATAATTGTTCAAAGTATTAAAGATACAATCGAAAAATGTCCTCCAGAATTGGTTTCAGATATTATGGATGAAGGAATAATGTTAGCTGGTGGTGGGTCTCTTTTAAAAGGAATCGATAAACTAATCGAAAAAGAAACCGAAATGAAAGTTTTTATAAACGATGACCCATTAACTTGTGTGGTCCGGGGTTGTGGAGTATTGCTAAGTAACCCAAACTTACTTAAAAAAATAAAAGTAACATCAGGTTATAAATGACCAAATTAGGATTATTTCTACGAATCATATTAGTAATTTCATTCGCTACTTTAGTAGCTCGTCTTGCTGAATTACAAATTGTAAAAGGTGAGTATTTTAAAAATTTATCTGATGGAAACAGAGTTCGCTACATTTCAACTTCAGCTCCCAGAGGTAATATTTTAGCCCGCGATGGAACTATTATTGCAGGTAATGTTGAAATCAAAAAAAGAATAAAATTTGATCCAAATTTGGGTTACACAAAATCGCCGCTAAATTCTGATGATGAAAAAAATAAAATAAGTTTTGATGAGATTCTTTCGGAATGGTCAAGAAGTTATCCATTTGGTGCTGACGCCGCGCCAATCATAGGCTATGTAAATGAAGCAGGTGTTGATGAAGTTGGAAAAGTTGACCCAAATTGTCTAGGTAAAAATGCAAAAAAATTAGGATCAAATTTAGGAAAAACAGGACTTGAATATCAATACGACTGCCCACTTCGCGGAATTGATGGAGAAGAATTAATTGAAGTTGATTCAATGGGTAAAATGGTCAGAATCTTGGGGTCTAAAAATCCAATTAAAGGAACTGATATTAAAACAACAATAGATATTAATCTTCAAAAGGCAGTTGCCAAAGCAATGAAGGGATATAAAGGTGCAGTTGTAGTTCAATCTCCACGAGGTGAAATTTTATCAATTTTTTCGTCGCCTTCTTTTGATCCTTACAATCCCGCACACTCAATTGTTGATGAAAATTTGCCCCTTTTTAATCGTGCAATAAGTGGAAATTATCATCCTGGGTCACCATTTAAAATCGTAACAGCGATTGCAGCACTTGAAGATCAAAAAATAAATACTGATTATAAATATGATGATGTTGGCTACATTAAAGTAAATGAATATGAATATAACAATTGGTATTTTTCAGAGTATGGTGGAAAAGAAGGTGAAATAGGCTTAATTAAGGGACTTGCTAGATCAACCGATACACTTTTCTATAAACTGGGTGAGTTTTTGGGGCCAGATAGATTATCTTTTTGGGCAAGAAATTTTGGATACGGAGCAAAAACTGGAATTGATTTACCAGGAGAGTCTGAAAGTTTAGTTCCAGATAGCCAGTGGAAATTAAAAACAAAAGGTGAAAATTGGTATTTGGGAAATTCATATCATTTTGCAATTGGTCAAGGTGATTTAACTGCAACTCCATTGCAAGTCAATTCTATGATGGCAACAATTGCAGCAGCTGGTGAAAAATGTACACCACATATAAATAGTGATATCCAAGAAAAATGTACAAAAATGTCAATTGGAGATGAATCAAGAAACGAAGTTCTTCAGGGATTAATTGCAGCATGTAAAAAAGGCGGTACTGGTGTGCCATTTTTTGAATATCCAATTCCAGTTGCATGTAAAACAGGAACTGCAGAAACAGGTGGAGAAAGCGAACCACATGCATGGTTTACAATATTCGCTCCAGTTGAGTCTCCTCAAATTGTGTTAACTGTTTTGGTTGAAAAAGGGGGAGAAGGATCAAAAGTTGCGGCTCCAATTGCCAAAAAAATTCTTGATAGTTATTTTGTAAAAGTAAATCCATGAAATTAAAAATTTTAGGGAGTATTTTAGAAAAAGATAAAAAAGCTGTTGCGATTGTGGGATCTCGTCAAATGAGTGAATATGGAAAAAAACAGGCATACTATTTTTCGTCTGTTTTAGCTAAAAATGGTATAACAATAGTATCTGGATTGGCCCGTGGAATCGACACTATTGCACATACTGCAGCACTTGATGCTGGAGGCAGAACAATTGCAGTCTTGGGAAGTGGTATTGATATAATCTATCCTCCAGAAAATTTTGATTTAGTTCAAAAAATAGCAAAAAACGGAGCTGTTGTTTCTCAGTTTCCAAACGGCACACCTCCACTCGGGAAAAATTTCTTAATCAGAAACAAATTAATTGTTGAATTATCTTTAGCAGTTGTTGTAATTGAAGGAAAAAGGCGAAGTGGAACAATTTCAACTGCTAATTATGCAGCAAACATTGGCCGTGAAGTCTTTGCGATTCCTGGGCAAATTGATTCAGAACTCTCACAAGCACCACTGTTTTTAATTGAAAATGGAGCCCAAATTGCCCATTCTCCAGAAACAATTATTGATTATATAAACTCACTTTTTTGACAGTTGTGATAAACTTTCGCTTTGACCTAATCAAAAAAGGATGTCAAGATAAACACTATGGATTTAATAATTGTCGAATCTCCCACCAAAGCAAAAACTTTATCAAAATTCCTAAAAGGGGATTATGAGGTAGAGGCAACTGTCGGTCACTTAAAAGATTTACCTAAATCAAAATTAAGTGTTGATGTTGATCATGATTTTGCTCCGCTTTACGAAGTGGTTCCTAAAAAAGAAAAAAATATTAAAGTTTTACTTAGCGCTGCCAAGAGAGCAAAAAATATATATATTGCTTCAGATCCTGATCGAGAAGGAGAGGCAATTGCCGCTCACGCAAAAGAAATCATTGAAGAAAAATTAAAAGACAAAAAAACTCCAATTAAAAGAATTAGTTTCCATGAAATCACGCAATCAGCAGTTGAAGAAGCAATTGCAGACCCTCACGAAATTGATGTGAATTTAGTTGATGCACAAACTGCCCGTCGTGTGCTTGATAGATTAGTAGGTTATAGCCTCTCACCACTTTTGTGGAGAAAAGTTCGCCGTGGCTTGTCTGCAGGGCGAGTGCAATCAGTTGCAGTGAGGTTAATTGCCGAGCGAGAAAAACAAATTGAAGACTTTAAGCCCGTTGAATATTGGGAAATATATGTTGATCTTCAAAATGGAGAAAAATTCGCAGTGGTTCTATCTAAAATTAATGGAAAAAAGGCTGAATTAGGTAATGGTGTTGATTCCGAAAAAATAGTTAAGGATTTGGAAATCTCAAAATACAAAATCCTAGGCATCAAAAGAAGAGAAGTTAAAAATCATGCATACCCTCCATTTATAACTTCAACGATGACTCAATCAGGTTCACGAATTTTGGGTTGGTCATCAAAACGTACCATGCAAATGGCACAATCATTATATGAGCAAGGGTTAATTACATATCATAGGACCGATTCAACAAACATCGCAAAAGTAGCAGTTGATTCAGCAAGAAATTATATAAAAAAGCAATTTGGAGAAAACTATATTCCACAGGTTCCAAATAGTTACAAAATTAAATCAAAAAATGCACAAGAAGCTCACGAGGCAATAAGGCCAACAAATATTGATACGAATGAAATTGATGACCCAGCTGCTCAAAAACTTTACAACTTAATTTGGAGAAGATTTTTAGCATCTCAAATGAGTCCATCAGTGTACGATGAAACTTCCATAGAAGTTGAGGCAAATCCTGGAAATTCAAATTTATATTCACTTAGAACTGGGGGAAGGATAATAAAATTTGATGGATTCAGGCGCGTATATGGTGGAGTTTCAGATGATGAACAAAAATTGCCAGTTTTAGAAATTAATCAGGAATTAAAATTTTTGAGTGTTGATCCGCAACAAAAATTTACAGAGCCACCTCCAAGATATAACGAAGCTTCACTTGTTAAAACTCTGGAAAAATTAGGAATTGGAAGGCCATCAACATATGCATCCATTATTTCCACAATTCAGGCAAGAAGTTATGTTGAAAAGACAGATGGGAAGTTTTTTGCAACGACTGTTGGAATTGCTGTTAATGAATTTTTAACAAAAAACTTCGATAATATCGTTGATTATCAATTCACAGCAGGAATGGAAGATAATTTGGATAAAATTGCAAAAGGGGAAACCAAATGGGTTCCAGTAATTAGAGATTTTTGGGATCCGTTTACAATTAAAGTCAAAGATGTGGGGGATAACGCAGAAAGAGTTAAAATTTCTGTTGAAAAAATAGGTGAAAAATGTCCAGACTGCAAAGAAGGAGATTTGGTAATTAGGGTGGGCAGGTTTGGTAAATTTATCTCATGTTCCAGGTTCCCAGATTGTAAACACACTGCAAAATTTCAAGATAAAGTGGGAATGAAATGTCCCACATGTGAAGTAGGGGATGTAATTTTAAAAAGAACAAAAAAGGGTAGAAAATTTTTCGGCTGCAGCAGATATCCAGATTGTGATTTTGTAAGTTGGAAAAAGCCAGGAACCGAGTCTCCCGAAGAAAACGAGTAAATATTCTGTTACAATAATCTTCAAAGTAACTATTTCAGTTGCTCTTTACATTATCCAAAAAAGATATAGGAGTAAGAAATGCCAGATACATGGATGGATAGATATATTCAAATTTCCACAGATTTCAAAAAATCTGGGAAAAATCCTGATGAATTTGCAGATACTTTAGGGATTAAAAGGGATCATCTAATAAGAATTATTTCAGTTTCCTCTTTCCCTCCTGACTTAAGGCAAGAAATTGTGAGAAAGGGTTGGTATGGTACTTCTGTAATGCTTCTTTTGAGATTTGCAGTTAAAAAAGGAAGAAAAAAAACTAGAGATTTTTCTGAAATCGAGAGAATTGTCCAAGAAGTTGCGCCTCAAGGTAAAACTAATCTAAGAAAACTTTTGGATGAACGCTATCGCGAATTTAAGCTCAAGCTAGCTCTCGAAGAAGTTCAAGAAATTCTCAGAGAAAGTGGGGTTTCTCCAAAAGAACTATTTGGATCTGACGGATCTGCCGAAATCTTGAATGATGCAGTTGAAGAAAGACTAAGCGCGATCATAATTGAACTTGATAAAAAGGAAAGGGAAATTGGAAGACTGCAAAATGATCTAAGGCAAAAACAAACTGCAACAATACTGCAACAACTTGCAACTTTGCGAAAAAACACAGGGCAATTTGCAGAATTGTGTTATGCAATTTCTGAGAATAGACACTTAATGACTCCTGATCAGGCTCTTGAATTCCAAGAAAGCATTTCTTATTTCAGCATCACAGTTAAAAGAGTATTAATGCTCTTCCAGGGTGAAGTTGAAATTTCCATCGGTTAATAAGTCCAAGGAGAGAGTGATGAAAAGCCGCACGCAACGATCTGTTTCCTATCCCGGTCTTCAAACAGAAGCAAATAAAGTTTTTGCTCCAAGTGGAAAAACACCAAGATTGGGGGTAACAGGAGCATATGCAGTTTTAAATGTTGGCACTTTAAAGCGAGTACCTAAGCAAGGAGCGACTGGATATGTAATGGAGCATGAAGCAATTGAGGTGCCCATAACACATGTCTATTTGGCTCTGCATTTAGGTTATAACATTGAACAAATGAATTTTGTGGCACAAGCAGCATCGAAAGGAATTGTTGCAAGTGAAATGACAAATAAAGTAATAAAAACTGGAAGTTGGCACTTGTTTAATCGACAAGTGATCACACCACTTCGGACAAAATATTCCACATATGGAATAGAAACTGTCCCAATGTGGTTTTATTCATGTCCTCGCTATGAACTAAAGGCAGGTAAAAATGGGAGCACTGAAATTCAATATAGTGAGGAGCATCCGCTTGTACTAATTCCTAAAAGTATTGAAAAAGCTGTAGTTAGATGGAAAATTGAATTAGAGTTGCAAAAGGAGTTGGCAATTCTAACATATTGGATTGTTCTGAACAGGCTGATCCCTGCAAGAAGAATTACATCGCTTGATCAAGCTAGAGATGTTGTAAAGGAATGTAGCCATTTCTTGCCGAGTGGGCTTTTCAGTGATTATATTGAAGAATCAAGAAAAGCTCTTAATGAGGCAAAAGATAGGAGAACTCTATATCTAGAATAGTATAAAAAAAGTTAACGCCACTAAAATTTGTGATTATTCACAAGCTCTAGTGGCGTTTTATTTATTTAGATCGAGTTATCAGTTAAAAGTTCAGTTATTGTCAAAATTTGTCCTTCTCCGATTTGGCACATTACATATACACATTCTTCTTCTCCCGCAGGCAATGTCATCTTTGGTGCTGGAAGCTTAAATAGCTTTTGGGCAAATTTGCGCTTCATCGTTATCCGGAATAATGTTCCTTGTTTGTAGTGAATTGCTGGTCTTCCAGTTGGATCCATTGCTTCATTTCCTATGGCAAAGTCCAAACTGGAGAATGATAGTTCATTATTCCAAGTTCCATCAGCCAGTTTGCGTTCTACTTTCAGTACTCCTTCTACAAGAGTTGGAGCTGAATGAACAAGAATGCTTATTCCCTTTCCACCCAATCCTTCACATACAGTTGTTAATCCACCAAGTTGTAACATAGTATTTGTCACAGGTACTGTGATTACAGATGGGGGTTGATTGTTTGTTTGAGTTTTTACTTCAGCCGGTTTCGTCTTTGACCCAGGAGGGCGGCCAACTCTTTTCTTCTCTTCAGGTTTTGTTGGTACTGTATCCCACTCAGCATTTCCGTTATTAATAACTTTTCCTTCTTGCTTCAGAATTTCCAAGCAACGAGCTACGTCTTGTCTCAATTCTTCAAAAACAGCAGGACCAGCATCAGCGGGAATGAGTATTCCCTTAAGGCCTGTTGTAATTTGAGATGCAGTCTGTTGAAGATTACTTGTTGCAAGCTCCTCTAAAATTGCGTTGCAAATTTCCTCAGCCGTCAGTTCAGTTACTTTTTTAAATTCTGGCATCTTGTCCTCGTCGTGAATTATGTAGGTGCTATATCAGCTATTGCTGATGGAGGTATTTTATCTTATAGTATGTTGTAAGTCAAAAGTTTTATTTTATTATTCTCGCTTTCCAAATAGCTAAAATTCCCCAGGTGACTAAAGCCAGTGTTAACATAATTTAATTCTTTATCATATTCAGCCAAATGAGTATGTCCCATTACAAAAATCTCTGTTTGATGAGAATTTTGAAGCCTTTGCTTTTTATATTTAGTATTTAATAAATCATACAAAAATTTATTATGAATTTTTTGATATGTATAATATTTTGTTAACCAATCCAAAGGAAGAAGTGGTAGAGTAATCAAATGTAATAATTTGGGATATGGTCTAAATGTATCCATCAAAAACCAGGCCAATTTTGAAGATAATAACTGTCCGTGTTCAATGTGAAATTTGTTTTTTCCATGAGTAAGTTTCAATCTATATCCTTGGATTTTGCTAAATAAATTAACTCTGTTATCCATTTTCGACAAATCATCATGGTTGCCAAATATGTAAATTGTTTTGTTTTTTAAGATAGGGAAAAGCTGACTCCATTGCGATTTTACAAATTTGTCAAAATCAGTTGCAGTATCTGCCCAAAAATCACCATTTATAACAATCAAATCATATTGAGAGAATATCTTTACAAATTCTTCAAATATTTGCTTGTTAAACTTATGCCCCAAGTGAAGATCGGAAATAATCAGTAATTTTTTATTCTCATCGAGTTTAACCAAAAGACTTTCACTTTTTCTAATATCAATTTTTCCCATAATGTTGTCAAACATTATACCAGGAAAACTTTAATTATTGCTATATTTATCCCCACGGGTTATACTATTAGATTTTCTAAAATTTATGGAAGACGAAACAATGACAATCAATCAAACCGAAGACTTAAAATCTCAGGCACAAAAATTATATGATTTAGGCAAAGAGGCTGATAATGGTGCTTATTTTGATAATTTAAAGGCTAAATTTCAAGGCGAGATAAAACAGCCAGTAAGATGTGCCATGTATGCCTTGGAAAATGGGTTTGGCGTGCCTATGAACAATATTCATGAAGTCCCAAAACAGCTTCGAGGAATTGGCTTTGATGTACCTGACTTAAACGAGCACGAATTAACAGTTTTTCTGTCTGAATTTGGAAATAGAGTGTTAGGTCTCTAAATCTTTCCAAAGCTGTGGAATCATCATATAAGGGTTCCAATTTTTCTCCAAATCCTCTTGGTTTGTTGTATTTTGATATTTACCAGTCTGGGCATAATCTGATCCCAGTATATTTCCCACTCTAAAAAAAGTAATTTGTGCAATGGGCTCATCAACCAATAAAATAATGGGGTATTCAAGCCCATTTTGTATCTCCATTGTCCAACGATTCGTGTATCCCACATCACCCCAACCAGCACATTTGCACACACTTATTCCATTTCGGCCCATCGAGCTTCGAGCTTTCATCATTGTAGTTATTCCATTTTTTCCACCAATAAACTCTTGAGTGTGTCCAAGTATTAATTCCCCTGGTTTTAAAATTATTATTTGATCATCTTCTTTGAGTCCTTTATATTTTTCAACATCAAGTAAATCTGAAGCATTATCAGCCTTTAATGGTTTTCCCCATAAATCATCAACTGATTGACGGCTCCATGGAAAATGAACAAAGTCCGCTGGTTGTGTTTGCTGTTTGAAGTAATTAGACCCAAGTGTCACATCATAGCTTGAAGTTTTAAGTTGTTCACTGTTATACGGGCTAATTATGATATCGCCCTTAATTAATGCATCTTCGATTTGCTGATCAGATAATAAACTTTGATTATTTTCTCTTAATTCAGTACTCATTTTAATTTAATTAAGTTGAGGTGAAACTTTTTTTGTATTTCAAAAAATTTCACCTCAATCACTCTATCATATTTCCAATTTGAAAATCCGTGGATCTGATCTCTCTTCAATATTTCTTTCAAACCCTTTTCTGTATTGAACAAATCCTCTGAAATTTCCACACCACCCATATTCAGTGATGATTAGTTTTGAATTTTCATCACTAATTCTAGAATTGGGATAGGTGTGCGTATAAGTCTCATATTCCATTTCGTTCATTGCTTGTGCAGCATGTTCAAAAGGACTCCAGTGACCATTTTTGATTAGACCTTGAACCATATCAAAGTCTTTTATGTAATCACTTTTGCCCCCATCAAAAGATTTGTATGAAACTCGCGCACATCGGGCTGTTGCAATAATTCTCTCAAGTTCGCTAGGATTTTTGGGAGAGTTTGGCTTATCCTCAAGATTCCACAATGCCGAATGTAGCACAACGCTATCAATCTGGTCTCCATAAGGCAAATGCCACTCTCCTGGCTTCAAAACATTTGGCTTTGAAGTATTCAAAGCTTCCAAGATCATCTCTGCAATGATTTGAATTTCAAGCTGAGCTTCACCATGTGCTCGCAATGCTGTAAAGTTTTCCCATTCAGTAGCAGTCACAATTACTTCGTGCATCATTAAAGGTTCGAGAAACCTATTAACAAGCTGTTTGGAGATTCCCATAATCAGTAACAATCTTGCAATAGCCACCAACATGTCACGTGCCATGAGCCAAATATTTTTGATGTTTTCAAATTCTGGCTGATCACTTGTAATCCAATCACTTGCCACCATCTTTTTGTGTGCTTTTGGAAACATGGTGGGAATAAATGGATTGTTAAGCAAAAAGCCAATTACTGTTTCAATGGGCCTTGCTCGCGATGAGGCGCTATTTTTTGATAGTAGTCTGTGAGTATTAAATTCAGCCAAAATAATCCTAGGGAAAATCAATCGAAAAGTTGTGATTCGATGATATCCTCCTGGAAAAAGTGATTTATCAACTACCACAACACTATCAGCTAAGACTTCAACCAAAAATTGCCCTCTTTGAATTGTTGAACCCATGATACTCATTCCTTTCAATATAAAATGTGCGAATTGCTAAACTTCTAGACAAGATACTAGGTGATTTTCGTTAAAATTTCTAGTATACAAATATAGACCGCTAGTTCTTTATATAAGGATACAAATGATGGTCAAGGGAAAACTTGAAGTAATCACAGGCCCGATGTTCTCAGGTAAAACTGAAGAACTAATGAGAAAGATTAGAAGATTAAGAATCGCAAAAAAAGTTGTCTCAGTTTTCAAGCCAATTATTGATACTCGCTATGATAAAAATAGCTTGGCTTCACATAATGGTCAAAAACTCGAGGCAATTTGTATTACAACTGCATCTGAAATTCTTCTATGTAGAGATTTAAATGCAAACTCTGTTGCAATCGAGGAAGCTCAATTTTTTGGATCTGATATTCTTGAAGTTGTAAATTACCTGCTGGATCAAGGAGTTGATGTCATTTGTGCAGGATTAAGCCGTGATTTCTCAGGTCGTCCTTTCGGTTCCATGCCAACGCTTTTAGTAATGGCAGAAGAAATAACCTCTCTCAGTGCTGTTTGTACTGTTTGCGGTGATGATGCTTATTTCACACAAAGAATAATTGACGGCAAACCAGCCAAAAAAACTGATCCAATTATCCTGGTAGGTGCAACCGAAAACTACGAAGCTCGTTGTCGTACTCATCATGAAGTTCCAGATTAATTTCGTTGCCCGGAGCAAGACAAACTCTTCTCCGGGTATTATATTTGTGATATATAGTAAAGATATAAATGGGTAAAATTATAGTAATTTATGGTGCTCCAAATTTAGGTAAAACTACTCAAGCCAAATTATTAACTGAAAAATTAAATAGTGAGGGGATGTCGTCAGTTTATTTCAAATATCCAATTTATGATTTAGCCCCAACTGGACCAATAATAAACGAAGTTTTGCGCCATGGAAGGCAAATGGATGATTTAACTCTTCAAACTTTATATGCTCAAAATAGATTTGACCATGAACCAAATTTATTTGATTGGGTTGATAATCGTGGCTTTAATGCAATTTTAGAAGATTACACAGGAACCGGAATTGCCTGGGGAATTACGAAAGGAATTGATGTTGGAGTTTTAGAAGAAATAAATAAACCTCTAATAAAAGAACATTTATCAATTTGGCTAGATGGTCAACGATACACTAGTGGAATCGAACGGGGCCATCGATTTGAAAGTGATAGTAATCAATGGGAAAGAGCACGGGCAGTCCATGAGAATCTTGCCATAAAATATGGCTGGGTAAAAGTTGATGCAAGTCAAAACAAAGAAAATGTAGCAAAAGATATTTGGAATATTGTAAATAAAATTTTTTAACAATATACTTGTCCTGTAATGAGCAGAGAGAAATTTTTGGGTCACATTGATCGTTTTCTGGTAGATAATCCCAACGGTGAAGTTTTTAGGGAAATGATACAAGACGAAATAAAAGCTCAAACCCTCACTAAAAAAGAAAAAGCTCAAATTTTCAGAAACTTATCAACAAATAGAGGTATAGGAAAGTCACATGGTTCTCAATTCAATGCTCCTCACCATCAAGGCAACATGAAAGGAAGTTAATTATGGAAAATCAAATATTAAATTTAATAAAAAAAGAAGAAAAACGACAAATTGAAACTTTAATGATGATTCCATCAGAAAATTACACTTATCCAGAAGTAAGACAGGCTGTTGGGTCTGTTTTAATGCACAAATATTCTGAAGGATATCCTAAAAAAAGATATTACCAAGGAAACAAAATAATTGATGAAGTAGAAGAAATAGCTATTGTTAATGCCAAAAAATTATTCAATGTTCCCCATGCCAATGTTCAAAGCTATTCTGGTTCTCCTGCAAATTCTGCGGTCTTAATGGGATTAATTAATCCCGGAGACACAATAATGGGATTAAATCTAGCTTCAGGTGGACATTTAACTCATGGACACCCCAATATTACTTTTTCTGGAAAGTTTTTCAAAAGCGTTCAATATGGAGTCAAATCTGATGGTTATATTGATTATGATGAACTTGAAACTCTAGCTTTTAAAGAAAAGCCAAAATTAATTATTGCAGGATTAACTGCTTATTCCAGAAACTTAGATTGGGCAAGGTTTGCAGATATTTCAAAAAAAGTTAATGCTTATTTATTGGCTGACATTTCACATATTGCAGGGCTGGTGGCAGGTGGCGCAATTGATTCCCCAGTTGATTTTGTTGATGTAATTACAACTACTACTCACAAAACTCTTCGAGGCCCCAGGGGAGCATTGATTATGGTCACTCAAAAGGGAATTGACCGTGATCCAGATATGTCTAAAAAAATCGATCGAGCAGTTTTTCCAGGCTTGCAAGGCGGCCCTCACAATAATACAACAGCAGGGATTGCAATAGCTTTAGAAAAAGCCAGCACAAAAGAATTTGCAGATTACGCCAAAAACACAATCAATAACGCAAAAGTCTTGGCAAAATCATTAATTGATTTTGGTTTTGATCTAATTACAGGTGGCACAGATAACCATTTAATGTTAATTGATTTGAGGAATAAAAATATTTTAGGTAAAGAAGCGGCAATATTACTCGAAGAAGCAGGGATTGTAGTCAATTACAACGCCGTGCCATTTGATCCTAATCCACCATTTAATCCCTCAGGAATTAGGCTTGGCACTCCAGCCTTAACTGCTCGTGGAATGGGGGAGAGTGAAATGATTCAAATTGCAAACTGGATTAACGAAATTATTGAGACAAAGTCAACTGAAAAAATCCAAAACGAAGTAGAAATACTATGCAAAAAATTTCCCATTTAACACCTATAACTATTAACTATTGACAAATTGAGTAAATGGAATATAATACTTCTACATTGAATTTCGCACATTAAGAAAAGTGATTTTTTCTGTCTCGCATCTTGGTACACAAAATGCTTGTGTACCGCGAGCGAGGCAGAAAATGTTGACTCTGCGTAAATGCGCAAAAAAAGGCTTCTGCAACCCTCCGTGCGCGAAGATCCCAGGTGCTTTAGTTGAACAAACTTAAGTATTATGGCTTTGCTGTTAGGGCTTAGGTACACACATCCCGTTGGATGGGTATCTTGCAGTCGCCAGTTCAAAGCAGTCTTGAGTCCGAAACCTCTAGTTCCGCGGCGCGACATATCCCGCTGGATACGATTGGTTAGGCAAAGAAAAAACAAGCTGCTTTTATCTAGAGTCGCTGAACCCTTCGGGTTCTAGGTTAGTGCAATTCATTGCATTAACATTTCAACGCAAATCACACTAGGGATCAAGAAGTACGTCTCGGTTCAGATCAACGCGCCGCGTAGCCTGGAAAAAAAGGTTATCGCACGTCCGCGCAAGTTCTGCCCCGCCCGAGACCGCGACTTTTTGATCCCGCCACACTGAAGAGAGGTCCTTCCACGCTGCTTAAAGCACCAGCGCGTCGAGTTCCGTTTTGGATCTCTCTTCAGTTTTATCGATAATTTCGCTAGCAAGCAACTCAAAAGTTTGTTTACAAATTAAAGTTGTTTTATAGTTTGAGCTTGCTAGCTTTTCTTTGGCCCGGTCGGAAAAAAAGATTTAGTTTAGAGTTTACCAATAGGTTTACTTTTTACTTAGATTCTTCCGCCCGGGCCTTTTGCATTTTTAGAAAGTCAAATATTTGACAAATCCCATAATGCGTATATAATACATTTACTATAAGTTAATTATCGCACCTTACTTATCTTTATAGCTCCTTTTTAACTCACAACACTTGTGGCTTAAAAAAGGGCTATAAAAAAATCTCTGAAACACTTTTAGGCGGTATCGCCTCGAGGGACTTCCTCGCTTAAGCCAAACCTTAATAATTATTATTAGTGCCGGCTGAAGCAAAGTGTTTTTGGAAAAATCAAGACAATCCAGGAACTTATCGGCTAATTAGCCCCTCCGATAGTTTGCTGGTAGCAGTTTAGTAAATGGCCTAGGATGTGCAGTTAGAAATTAAATTTATTGAAATAAATTTAACGCACAAACTAGGCCACTCTTTTTTTCTCCAACTATTTCAATTCAAATTTTTTTGTGTTATATTACCTCTGCGTACTATTACATGCACACACCTCCTCCGGAACAGATGACAAGTCAGTAGTTTGCGGCGTGAATTGTGCACAGGTTCGAAGTTTGTAGATGGCAACAGTGGGAAGAAAAAGTAGTGAAGTAAACAAATGCATGTAATTGCGCCTTACTTTCTCTTCCCACACTTTTTTCCTCAATCTATATTAAAATAACACTATGTTTCCAATAATCTTTGATGGTCGAGCATTTGCCAATAAAAAAATAGATTCACTTAAATCAAAAGTGAGTGTTTTAATTGAAAAAAACATTACCCCCAGATTAGTTGTTTTTTTGGTAGGGGAAGATAAAGCAAGTCATCTTTATGTAAACTTAAAAAAAACCAAAGCAGAAGATTTGGGGATTGTCTGTACAGTTTATAAATTTGATAGTGATATTTCAAAGACCCAGTTAATAAATCAAATTAAAGATGCCAATAGAGATTCCACAATTCATGGAATTATGGTTCAATTGCCACTTCCAAAAAATCTATCAAAAGATACTGATGATATTTTAAATTTCATCACAAAAGAAAAAGATGTAGACGGCTTGCGTGGTGATTCCAAGTTTGCGCCAGCCGCAGCAGTTGCAGTTACCGAAATTGTTCAATATGCCCAATTACAATTTAACTTTGGAAAATATGCAGCAGTAGTAGGTGCCAATGGTAGAACGGGCAAAGCAATTGTAAAAGAATTAACTCGTCTAAGCTTTGATGTAGTTGGTTTAGATATTAAAGATGATTTAAAATCTGGCCTCAAAAATGCAGATTTAATAGTTTCCGCAACAGGAGTTCCCAATTTAATCACACCAGAGTTAATTGATTGGGATCAAGTAGTTATTGATTTAGGAAGCCCAAAGGGCGATGTGGAATTCGAAAGAGTAAAAGGTGTAGCAAATTTTGTAACTCCAGTTCCAGGAGGTGTAGGTCCAGTTACAATATCAGCACTTCTTGAAAATTTAATTAAGGCCGCCTCAGATATATCTTAATCTTTCCAAATACAAGAATTAATTCATAGTTCGCATCACTTTTAACACTCGTCTCAATTTCTATTATATGATCCAAACTGGCATCCCCATCAGGCCCCCAAAAATTATTAATATTTTGATTTTCGTTTAAATCAAAAATAATAATATCTGGATTTTTTTGCTGATAATTTTCAGAAAGTAAAAATACTTCAGACTTTCTGTTTGCAAAATAAACTAATAAATTGTTCTGTGCCATCACACTTTTATCTTTTGGAATCAGCTTCGCTATTGGTTCGAATGAATTTGAAAAAGTGATATTTTTCCAAAAAATCGGGTTAACTGCTAAGTTGATTGGCGAACCTGTAACTTTTCTTGCACTAAATATAGATATTGCAATAAGAAATATTAATAAAAAATTCTTAAGAAAATTTGATTTTATACGAGCCAAAGTAAGTGCCGATCCTATGGCTAAATATGCTGACAAATAAACATTGTAATGCATGTTAAGTGTAAAATTTGCAGCTCTTGGTGATACTAATCTAATTATAAATTCAGTAATTGTAGTTAAAATTCCAAATACAGAAAATATTGGCAAAAATCCAAACGAAAGATAAGAATCGGTCATTAGTTTTATTTTTTCAGAACTTATAGAAGAAATTGAAGGTTTGTATAAATACTGTCCATTTGCAAAAAATGGAATAATTATTTGAGTTGTAGTTAAAAACCAAATTACACAAATTGCCATAAGAATTAGAACAAATTTTCTTTTCTCTTGGAATTTTAAAAAAATAAACATTAAAACTGGAAAAAGGGTAACTGGATTGCTCTCCTTAAAACCCAAAAAAATAATTGCTGATAAAAATGCGATCCTTAATTTGTTTTGAAGAATCATTAAAATAAACAAAAGTAAAAACAAAAGTGCAGTAGGCTCCGGGTGCCAATCTGTTACCAAAGGGCTCATTGTTCCAGTGAAAATCAAAAAAACAAACGAAATAGTTATTGCAAAATGAAATTTGAGTTTTAATAATCGTGAAAGTTTATAAATTAAAAAACCAGAAATCACTGTTACTATTGCCTGTTCAAAAATCAATAAACGAATATTGTCAGTTATCCAAAAAAGTGGAGATAAAATAAAAATACTTGGCTCGAAATGATCTCCAAATATAAGTATTTTTCCAAGAAAAATGTGATCAATGGAAGGGGTAATAAATCGTGATACTTGCCAAATCACTCTATAAAATATCCCAAAGTCATAGTAAAAAACTTGCAAACTATTAAATCTATTTAGGCCAATTAGAAGATAAAATATAAAAAAACTTCCAAAAAACAAAACTAATAATAATTTCTTCATAAATATATTCTTTCACATTTGCTTCAAAATCACACAAGTTGCAATCTTTTGCCTAATTTAGTATCATACCCATACACACATCTATCAGGCACCTTCCTGATTCTTCTGATAGATGGCGGTTTAAGGAAGGTAATAAATTCAAATGAGTATTAATGTCACACTAGAACAATTAGTCGAAGCTGGAGCCCATTATGGCCATCAATCAAAAAGATGGAACCCTAAAATGGCAGAATATTTATATGGAGTCCGAGATGGAGTCCATGTTTTTGATCTTCCAAAAACTCTCGCCAAAATGGAAGAGGCAATGAATGTAATAGAAGAAGCTTCACGAAACAATAAAACAATCTTAATAATTGGAACCAAGAAACAAGCCAAAGAAATAGTAACCAAAATGTCTGAAGAAGCTGGAGTTTATTACATTTCTGAAAGATGGCTCGGTGGAACTTTGACCAATTTTGATCAGTTGTTGTCTTCAGTCAGAAAGCTTGCTGACTTAAAAGATAGATTTGCAAAAGGAGCATTTGCTCATTTAACCAAAAAAGAAAGATTATTAATTTCCCGAAAGATCGACAAAATGGAAAAAACTTTAAGTGGTATAGCCTCACTTACTAAAAAACCAGAATTAATGATAATTATTGATACCAAGAAAGAATTTGGTGCAGTTAGGGAGGCAAAAATTGTTGGAATTCAAACAGTTGGAGTAGTTGATACCAATGCTGATCCAAACGAAGTTGATTTTCCAATTCCAATGAATGATGATGCAGTTAATTCAGTCACATTAGTAATGACAGCAATTAGAGACGCAATCCTAAAAGGTAAAGGAAAAGAAGCTCCAAAGCCTGAAAAGGTAGTAAAAGCAAAAAAAGAAGTAAAGGCTAAAAAAGAAAAGAAAGAAACTAAAGAAGATGTCAAAAATTGATGTTTCATTAATTACAAAACTTCGAGAAGAATCAGGAGCTCCAGTTATTCGTGTCAAAAAAGTTCTAGATGAAGTAAATGGTAACGCGGAAAAAGCTTTAGAAATTCTAAAAGCCGAGGGATTTGCAAAAGTAGAAAAACGCGCAGGTCGTGAAACTGAAAAAGGAATAATTGCCACATATACTCATCACACAGGAAATATCGCAGTTTTAGTGGAACTTTTATGTGAAACTGATTTCGTTGCGCGAAATGAAATGTTTATAGAACTTGGAAGAAATATTGCAATGCAAGTTTCCTTCTCTGATCCTAAAGATACTGACGAATTATTAAAACAAGAATTTATCAAAGATCCAAGTAAAAAAATCGAAGATTTAATTAAAGAAGTAATTGCAAAAACTGGTGAAAATACTAGATTGGGTAGATTTTCCCGATTGGAAATAGGAAAGTAAACCGCTAATATAATAGGCAATGGACGAAACCTCAGTGAGATCAAAGATGCAAAACGCTCTTGATCATTTAATTTCAGAAATAGGAACCATTAGAACAGGCCGTGCTACTCCATCACTTGTCGAAGGTTTAGAAGTAATGGTCTATGGAGGCCAGCAAAGACTAAAAATCCGTGAATTGGCAAGTATTACAGTACCTGATTCTAACATGTTAATAATCTCCCCTTGGGACAAATCAATAATTGGTGAAGTTCGGAATGGAATACTGTCAGCAAATATTGGATTAAATCCATCAATTGATGGAGAGATTTTACGAATTGTAATCGCTCCAATGACAACTGAAGATCGCGAAAAATATGTAAAATTGATGACAGCAAAATTAGAAGATGGCAGAGTAAAAATAAGACAAATCAGAGGGGATGCAATGCATTTAATTAAAAAAGGTTTTGAAGAAAAGGAAATCACAGAAGATGTGAGAGGTTTTCAGGAAAAGAATTTACAAAAAACTACAGATGAATTTATATCAAAAATAGAAGAAGTAGGAGCAAAGAAAAAGGCAGACTTACTTCAAGTTTAATATGGATGAAAAAATAAATAATATTTTAAATCGTGGAGTTGAAAATATTATTCCCGATAAAAAATCATTAGAGAATTTATTAAATTCAGGGAAAATTTTAAATATTTATTTAGGAATTGATCCAACTGCCGTCAAAATCCACATTGGTCATGCAGTTTTACTTCGAAAGCTTCAAACTTTTGCAGATTTGGGCCATAACGTCACATTTTTAGTTGGAGATTTTACAGCTTTAATTGGTGACACTTCAGACAAAAACAGTGAACGTCCATCTTTAACTTCCGATGAAATAAAGGAAAACTTTAAAACATACAAATCACAAGCCCAAAAATTTCTTGATTTCTCTAAGGTTCAAATAAAATTCAATAGTGAGTGGCTTTCCAAATTAACTTTTGAAGAAATAGTAAAACTTTGCCAGAATTTCTCAGTGGGGGATTTTGTCTCACGCGAATTAATTAGAAACAGACTTCAAAGTGGCAAACGTGTGGCTCTTCACGAATTTTTATATCCAGTAATGCAAGGATATGATTCATTGACTCTAGATACCGATATTCAAATCGGTGGGACTGATCAAACATTTAATATGCAAGCCGGTCGCACTCTTTTAAAAAATATAAAAAATAAAGAATCATTTGTCCTGTCTCACGGCTTTTTAAATGGAACAGACGGCCAAAAAATGAGCAAAACAAGTGGAAATGCAATCTGGATTGAAGATGCACCAAATGATATTTTTGGCAAAGTTATGGCCTTATCAGACACTGAAATAATTAATTACTTCACTCTTGCAACAAATTTAACTTTTGAAGAAATTGAAACCAAAAAACAAAATTTAAATGATGGATCAAACCCAATGGATTTGAAAAAAGAATTAGCATGGATAATTACTCGTGATTTGTATACTCTTGAGGCAGCTGACGAAGCAAGATCACATTTTGAAAACACTTTTCAAAAAAAGTCACCAGCGTATACTCAGGAATTAAAGTTAAAAGAAAACTTAGTCGAAACAATAGCTCAAATTGAATCAATTGGAAGCATAACAAATGCAAAAAGATTAATAAAAGATGGGGCAGTTGATGTAAACGATGAAACAATTACAGATCCATCATATGTAATTAAAACATCAGATAATTTAAAAATTGGTAAAAAGATTTTTGCCAAAGTAGTTAATTAGTTTCTTCTGGTATACTGAAATTTGTATGATAATTTTATTAATTTTAATTGCATTTTTAGTCCTATCAATCCTCGTTGTAATTCATGAATTTGGTCATTTTTGGGTAGCTAAAAAATTTGGTGTTTATGTTGAGGAATTTGGAGTGGGTTTGCCACCGAGAGCTTGGGGAAAAAAGATCGGTGAAACGCTATATTCCCTTAATTGGATTCCATTAGGTGGATTCGTAAAACTCCACGGGGAAGTTGGAGAGGAAAAAGTTGCATATCCAAATAGAGCATTTGTAAATAAAGGTGCAATTCCTAGAATTTTAATAGCACTTGCAGGAATTGCCATGAATTTAATATTTGCTGTTTTTGCTTTTTCAGTTGTATACACCTTTCAAGGAATTCCAAAACTTCGCGAATTGGGCCATGTTGTGGTAACTGGAACAACTGAAAATTCACCAGCTCAAATTGCAGGCTTCAGGGATAACGATATTGTGGTGGATGTAAATGGCAAAAAATTCACACAATCTGATGAATTTATTAAGGAAATTGAAAATCTAAAGGGTAATAGAATAAGAGTCAACGTAGAAAGAATTTTGGATGGAGAGAAAAAGATTGTTCCGTTGTGGGTCACCCCCCGCAGCGATCCACCAGCAGGTGAGGGACCTTTGGGTGTGGCAATAGTATCAAAAGAAGAATATTTTTACTTCGCTCCATATTGGCAAAGGCCAATTTTGGGAATTAAGCAAGGATTTGCTGATGCATTTAATTTTAGTAAATTAGTAGGCGAAGGATTAATTACCATGGTTACACAATTGGCTGGAGGAAAAGTACCACAAGGAGTTGCGGGCCCGGTTGCAATAATTGCGGTAACCACTGAAGTTACAAAGCTTGGTTTTTTGCCACTTCTTAATTTTGCAGGATTAATTTCAGTTAATTTGGCAATACTAAATCTTGTTCCATTTCCACCACTTGATGGATCAAGGGTGTTATTTATTATTTTAGAGAAAATCTTTGGTAAAAAGAAAATAAACAAAGTAGAGGGAAATATATATCAAATTGGAATGATGATTTTACTTGCTCTTGCAGTTATCTTAACTTTCAAAGAAGTTCCCAAATTAGTTAGCGCTGGATCTGCCTCAAAATTTATCGAAAGTTTAATAACAAAATAGATTTGTTTGCCATCATAACAAAATAAATTTTGTTCGCTTTCGTTACAAAATAATCCCCCGTAAAATTTATTTTCTACGAGGGATACATCAAACTCATTTTCTCTCATCAAAGTAGACAATAACTGAAAGTATCATGCTTATAGCTATAAAAACCAAAAATAGCTGTAAAAAGCTATATTTATAAAGTTGTGCCTGGCGAATCAAGTCGCTATTTACAATTGCAAACGAAACAATCAAAAAAGCCAACATTGCCACAAGTTCTATAAAGGTCTGCAAAAAAGCTTTGATCGAAATCTGAATCGCCTGCGCCTTTTTATCATTTACTTCATTCTCCCTGAAAGATCCAGCAAAATATCCAGTGACAACACTTATTGCCAGTGCAATAACTTGATAGTCATTTATGGCTAATCCTTTTTCTGCGAGAAATATGCTATAGATAAAAAAAGCTGCCAATACTGAAACAATGCCTTCAGTCCATCTTTGTAAATGGACATGATCTGGTTTTACTTTGAATCTGTACAAGCTCACTTTTCTACTCCTCAAATTTCATAGGTTTAAATAGCCCAATCATATAGCCTGCCAATATGCTTACTAACATATAAAGCAGTAATATATTTGTGGTTGGCTCGTATTGAGTAAAAGAAAGCCACGGAAATATTATTACCCCAATGAAAATGGAAATCATCAAGGCAACAGCACTGTAAACAATTCCAGATTTTACTCTGTCTTTGACAGTTAGCTTCCTTTTGAAAGGAATCTTCCTTGTTTTAATTAGCTCAACTAGTTCATCAACAGTTGTCTCTCTCCATTGATAATTTGGTGTGCTGCCTCCATGAATTTGTGAAATTATCTCATTTGAAGCGATACCTTCTACCCATTCATCGGCATCATTACCAACAAGATATGAGCACTTTCCATCATTATCAACCAATAGCACGAATTGCATTTTTTGTTCTCTCCTTTTTCAAAGTACATCAATTGAAATTAGTGTAGAGTCTTTGAATTATTTCGTATGTGGTGAGTATTTTATCTCCCCGCACATAATTCAAAAATCTATTCTGCATTACAATCATATAGTATCTATGCAGATCACTCCGTTGAATACAAAAAATTTGTCCGTTTTGTTTAACAAAAACAAGTATTGATCTTGTCGCAGACATTCTCATCTCACAACTCCTTATCTTTGTGCTTCGTGATAAGCCTATTTTATCATTTTTATGACTATCTATCATTTTATTGTATAATTTGTGCTTCAGGCACTTTTTGCATGCAGGGGAGGCAGTACCATGTCGACTTACAAATTGGTTCAACGCAAAATATCAATTGTGAATTGTCTAAACGCAGCAGTCTCAGTTTTTTTAATCTACAATGCGTTAACAATTATTTTTGGCGTAATTGCACATACTATATTCTCGTTCACAAGCCAAGAGTTGTCATTCTGTATTGCAATATTGCTTTGCGGAGATCTCGCATTCTTGTTGGTAATAGCCTCATGCAAAGCAATTTGTTATAAAAACAAAATCAAAAAATAAAGTGCCATAGCTCCGGTTTGTTCATTTTTAAATGAATTCCGGAGCATTTTTATTCTTGACAGGGGCAGTCATTTTCCTTAATAATGAACTATGGCAAAAAGAAATTTAAGCGAAGCAAAAAGAAATTTTGTGTTGACTATTTTGCCAATTTTATTAACCATACTAGTTGTTTCAACTGCAGCAGCTGCAAGTGCACAAAAAACAAATACAATAGTTGAAGCAGCAGAGAGAAGCCTTAAAACAAACTACAGAGCTCCAAAGCCAAGTTTTGAAGGACTTCAAGTTGCCACTCCAGCTCCTCGTGGAATCCAATACCCTGACAGGGGAGTACAGTATTAATTAATTGCCCCCAATTTGTTATACTTGCCATATGCGACAAAGTAATTTGTTTCCAAAAACCAAAAAAGAAGCTCCAAAAGAAGCAGAAAGTATTAACCATAAATTATTGGTTCGTGCAGGTTTTATTGACCAATTAATGTCAGGAAGTTGGACTATTTTGCCATTAGGGCAAAAAGTAGTTTCAAAGATTATGAAAATAGTTAGGGAAGAAATGAATGCTGTTGGGGGATTAGAAGCTTCATTGCCACTTTTGCATCCTAAAAATATCTGGAACGAAACAGGCCGTTGGGATACTGCAGCTGAAGTAATGTATCAATTCAAAGATATGCATGATAAAGAATATGCTCTATCTTTTACCCATGAAGAAATTGTCATGGATCTTCTTCGAAAAAACATAGTAAGCTACACTGATCTTCCAGTTTATATTTATCAATTTTCAACCAAATTCCGAAATGAACTTCGAGCAAAAAGTGGGATTTTGCGTGGACGTGAATTTTTGATGAAAGATTTATATAGTGCCCATGTTAGTGAAGAAGATTTAATGGATTATTACGAAAAAGTTAAAAAAGCATATATTAAAATTTTTGATAGAATCGGCTTTGAATTCAAAGTAACAAAAGCTTCAGGAGGTGTATTTACTGACAAATTCACTCACGAGTTCCAAGTAATTGCCCCATCAGGTGAAGACACAATTTATTTTAAAGATGGCGATGATGAAGCAATTAACGAAGAGGTAATGGAAGGCAACAAAGATGAATATCAAAGCGCCAAATCAATTGAAGCAGGTAACATTTTTCCTCTTGGCACCCGTTATGCTGAAAAAATGGGAATGTTGTTTACTGATTCGTTTGGTGCAAAAAAACCAGTTTGGTTTGGAAGTTATGGAATTGGAATCACTCGTGTAATGGGAATTGCAGCAGAAGTATTCAACGATGAAAAAGGTATCATCTGGCCAAAATCAATCGCACCATTTGATGTTCATTTAATTTCAATCAAAGAAGATGAAAAAGCTGAAAAAATTTACAATGAATTAAAAGAAAAGGGATTTGATGTTTTGTGGGATGATAGGCAAGTTGGGGCTGGGGAAAAATTCGCAGATTGTGATTTAATTGGTATCCCAGTAAGGCTTGTGGTTTCAGCTAAAACTGGAGACAAAATTGAATATAAAGAAAGAAACAAAGAAGAGACCAAGTTACTAACTTTAGATCAATTGCTCTCACTGTAATTATTGACATTTGTATTAAATAGAATTATTCTTTGTTATATATGGTAGATTCAAATCAAGAGGGTGGAGGAGGATACGGCTTTAACAATCCAGTTAAAGTTGGAACTGTGAGAGAAAGCATGCAAAAGCCGATTGATCCTGAAGCAGAAAGAAGAATGAAATCTGAACAAGATTTTAAAGATGCCATCGATCGAGGATCTACTGTAAATCAAATACAAAGTGATGCCGAAAGGCAAAGACAAGCAAAAATAGCTGCATTGAAAAAGCCAGAACAAAGTGGATTGGGTGATAAACTTCGTGAAGCAAGACAAGGTAAAGCTCAACCTACTAATCAATAACGTCAATTTTAAGAAACTAATTCCTTCAAACTTTCAGCTAATTTCTCAGGATCATGACGAACAATTGTTTTTCCCTTTGACTTAACTTCTACAAGGCTAGTGGCATGATGAGTTACAATTTGAATCCCATCGCTCTGTGCTCTGTAAAGTTCACTATCTTCCCATCCCAAAAAATGAGAATTTTCGCGGTTATATAAAGCTGTCACACCTGGATTTGTTTCTTCAAATTTTGCCCTAG
The DNA here is from genome assembly GCA_964524515.1 of uncultured Gammaproteobacteria bacterium. Classification (GTDB taxonomy): domain Bacteria; phylum Patescibacteriota; class Microgenomatia; order UBA8517; family UBA8517; genus CAZGEA01. The sequence continues at coordinate 195,695 of CAZGEA010000002.1, forward strand.
ATATATCAGGCACCAAAGCCATGTGTGGCATTACTCCTGTGTATTTATAAATTAAATTCATATAGTCATTTAAACTAAATTCATGGTTTTCATTTCGAGTAGATGTAAGATTCGTGACAGCCATAATTTTGGCTTTAGTTGAGGCCATTGCAGCCCTCATTCCATCAGGCAAAAAATTACAAAGCAAAGATCCATGCATGCTCCCAGGTGATAGTATAATTAATTGTGCCTTTTTTATCGCTTCAGTTGCTGGAATATATGCAGGAACTTCAGGATCCAAAACCATTCGAACTACAACATCAGCATATTGTGCCTCGTCATCCAAATGGTGTTCCCCAATAAATTCCCTCCCTGATTCAGTCCAAAATTTAATATGTGATGCATGGGGAGAAGCAGGAAGTACTCTTCCCATCAAATTGATTCCAAGTTCACATATTTCCTCTTCGAGCATCTCAAATCCACGTTCTGGATCAAATGAATTATGGGCAATTCCATATCCTGGCACCTCACCATCACCATTTTTATAAGTCAACCACTTGCGGATTATTTCTGCTCTTTTTAAAGCTTGAGGATTTGTCTCAAAATGATCAAACAGGGAAACTAAAGTACGATTAATATCAGAATATGCCAATTGGTCTCCGTGTGGGCCATATTTCGCTCTATTTCTGCGGTCTCCGGTGTGGCCTCCATCATCAAATGGTGTAACAATCGTATTAATATAATTTACGTTATCTGTTTTAAGTATCGCCTCAACCGTGGTGGGTAATCCAGTGCCACCGCCGAAAGCAACTATTTTTTCCCTGTCTTTCATATCGCCTGAGTTTACATTGATGTGTCATAATAATCCATACTGCCATGAATAAATATCTGCCTTTAAATACTAATTTGGAGTGGCTTACTTACAATACTGTTTTGGCTGCAATTCCTTTTTGGCTAGCACTAATTTTATTCAAGTTCTATCCAAAATCTAAAAAAATTAATTTGTTATGGTTTTTAGGATTTATTCTTTACTTTTTGTTTCTTCCAAATGCTCCATATGTAATAACTGATTCAATGCATTTATTCAATGGCAATGCAATATCAAGTGGTGAATCATATCCTCAGGCATTTATTACAGTATTTACTTTTGTAATTATCTCAACATTTTTATTTATAAGGTCATACAAATTATATGAAGATTTTTTTAAAAGTAGATTCAAAATTGATATTGGCTTATTACGATTAATATCTTTTTTTGCAATTTCAGTTGGAATTTATCTGGGAAGATTTGTCCGCTTAAATAGCTGGGATGCAATAATTCACCCAATAAAAACTATTTTAAGTTTAAGTTCACTTTTAAGTGTCAAAGCAATAGTTTATGTATTTTTATTCACCAATCTGTTGATGTTTATTTTCTTTTTATATGATAGATTTGAGAGAAAATAATATGGAAAATTGTATTTTTTGTAAAATAATAAGCAAAACTGCATCAAGTGATATTGAATACGAAAACGATATTGTGCTTGCAATCAAAAACATCAATCCTGTGGCAGATACTCATATCTTATTAATTCCAAAAGTTCATGTCGTTAGTTTTATGGATTTAACTGATCAAAATATCCAAAACGAAATGTTTAAGGTCGCGCAAATTTTAATTAAAGAAAAAAAATTGGAAAACGCTTATAAAATGGTTTTCAATGGTGGAAAATACCAGCAGGTAATGCATCTTCACTGGCACTTACTAGGGGGTAACTTTAAAGCAGGTGAGCTTTGATTTGACACCCCACATGTAAAATCATGGGGATGTTTGACATCCCATAATTATTTGTTATAATGCTTTTGCAAGCTAACAAGCTCGCAATCGCACCTTATCGTAAAACATACCATCGCGAAAAGCTCGAAGGAGGCCATCTTCACGTAGCTTAACTTTTTTAACGCATTCCTGGTCGGTCAAAGCCTATCTGTCCAAAATTAACGGCAGAACAGCCACGGCAGGGACAGGTAGGCAATTCACAATTTTGTGAGCCTAGAAAACGGTCCGTTTTAAAACATCAAGCGCAAGAAAGGTTTTTACCTTTGGATGGTTAACGTTTAACAATTAACTTGCTTTAATATAATGCTTTGAAGCCACGCGGTAAGCCTGCGATTGGCAATAAACAAAGCAAATGCACATAAAAAATAAGTCACAACCGTGACTGAACGTGAATATCACTGGCTGGAGTTTGGACAACATTGTCTAGTGCGACAGAGTGTTGCAAACATAGACTGCCTTAGACGATATCACGAAACATACAATAACTGGGAGAGATTTTGAGAAACTTGTCAGCTAGACTTTCGATACTAGCTTCGCTAGATCCTAAAGTCTTCAAGACATGCTTTTCTTCTTCTCTCCCCAGTTTCACACTTTTCCCCATGAAGCTCCTCGATCTTTCGTCAGAGTTTCTTCTAGCTTCAAGCTATATAGCTATAAATAAGCTATAATATCCTCATGATTAGTCAATCAATTCAAACTCAAATTCAAAATGCTCTCAAAAATCGAGATGAAGTGCGTCTTACAACGCTTCGTATGCTCTCATCGGCCTTAAATTACGCCAAAATAGATAAAATGGGGGATTTAAATGAAGATGATGAATTGGCTGTAATTCGCCGTGAAGTTAAAAAACGAAATGAAGCTGCAGAAATCTACACCAAGGCAAACGAATTAGAAAAGGCAAAAAAAGAAAAAGATGAAGCAAAAATACTAGAAGAATTTCTTCCAGCTCAAATGCCAGATTCTGATTTGGAATCAATCGTTGAAAATGTAATTAAAGAACTCGGAATTACTGATAAATCTCAAATGGGAAAAATCATTGGTGCAGTTGTAGCTCGCACAAAAGGGCTTGCAGATGGTAAAAAAATAGCAGGAATGGTTGCCCAAAAACTTCAATAAAATATATGATCAAAGTAAATTTCTTTAAAGAAAAGGGAAAATTTTCAGTTTCTGCAAAATTAGTCAAAGATACAGTTACAAAAGCAATTACTGATAATGGGATAACTTCTGATTTTGAAGTCAATGTTTCAATCGTAGGTTCCCCTACGATGCTAGAAATTGGCCGAAACTTCTATCATGATGACAAACCAGATATTGAGCATCCAATATTCACTTTTCCAGAACACGAGAGAAAAGGTGAGTTCGCGACTCCTCCTGATCAATTACCATCATTGGGGGATATTTATATTTCATATCCATGGGTTCTAAATTCTGCAAAAGAAAATAACGATACTCCAACAAATGTTTTAGTACATCTTCTTGAACACGGCTGCCTTCATTTGCTAGGAATCCACCATTAACTTCACTTTTAAATCAATTTAAGTTATCATCGGCCTATGAATAAGGATTTTGATCCAAGCCGGAGAAGCGGACTAGAGCCCAAAATTCCCCCCACTCACGACAAATTCAACGACTGGTTAACATTAATGAACAATTCCCAATTTCAACTTTTAGCTGCAATCTCTGAACTTGGAAAAAGTGCAGATATAGTTGATCCTGATCTCATTCAAATGGAGCAATCAATCCATTCATATACAGATAGAGTCAATTGGGCAACAGAAGGTAGGTATAAATGGGCTAAACATTATTCTCATTTGAATTATGGACACAGAATGGATTTGGAAAATATAATTGGTTCTTCAAATGGCTTAAATGTATTACTTGCTAATGTTGAATTAGCAACAACAGATAATCCACTTAAATTAAGTCAGATTGATATATCAGAACATATGGAATATTTTGTTCAAAAACCAATAGATATGGATTTTTATTTATTCCAATCACTCAATCACTTTTTAAAGTGTAAAGGTTTTACGACAAGAACAATTTCCCAATCAAATGAAAAAGGTACAGTTTTTGAATATTCACAATATTCTGAAGTTGGTGATGGTAAGCGCAAGTATTACAAATATCTCGAAACTCCACCAGAGGATGGCTCAAATCCTAAATTAACATTTACAATACTAATTTGGTAAAATAGTCCGTTCGTTGAAATCACTACAACAAAGCGAGGTTTTGATGCCAAAAGATAATAAATACGGTGAATATCTGGGTGCAGCTATAATTTTGACTCCCTTTATATCCTATTCATTTGTTCAACTTATGGCCGGGTTCATAGGTGACGCTTCTGTCATGCTATTTGCCTCAGTTTTTACATATGTAATCATTTGGCAAACAGCAAAACTAGGCTGGAAACCTGTTTCGATTGTAACAATTATAATCTATGCTGTTTTGGCATATTTGCAATACACAGATGCTCCAATTCTGTTGAAATCTGCAAATTCCCAGTTAACTATTTTCCTTACTTTCTATCTTGGAATTGGACTCTCAGCATGCATTGTAATATGTATCATTGGTTATATATTTTGGAAGACTCACAGGTTTGATACAGTAAACTAAAAACAAACACCCATTTTTTGGAAATTCAATTTTCAAGACATGGGTGTTACTATTAAATTTATCCAAAATGACTCTTTATCTTAAATATCGTCCCCAAAAAATTAGCGATCTTGATTTAGATTCAGTGCGGCTTTCAATTTCTTCATTAATTGGTAAAAAAGAAATTCCTCATGCATTTTTATTTGCAGGGAGTAAAGGTGCAGGTAAAACTTCGGCAGCAAGAATTTTAGCAAAAGGAATAAATTGTTTAAAAAACAATAAAGTATTTGGCGAGCCCTGTGGTGATTGTGAATCTTGTATTTCAATTACAAAAGGTAACAGTATGGATGTTGTTGAAATGGATGCAGCAAGTCACCGAGGGATAGATGACATTCGTGCCCTTTGCGATAGTGCAAACTTAGCTCCAAGTTCATCTTATAAAAAAGTTTATATTTTGGATGAAGCACACATGTTAACTCTTGATGCTGCAAACGCATTTCTAAAAACTCTCGAAGAGCCACCTAGCCATGTTATTTTTATTCTGGCCACAACTAATCCAGAAAAATTGCCAGCAACTATTAGATCAAGAACTTTTTCCGTGTCTTTCCCAAAGGCAACAATTTTAGAAGTTTCTAAAAAACTTGAATTAATTGCAAAAAGCGAAAAAATAAATATCGATGCCATGGGCATCACAGAGATTTCCAAAAAATCTGGTGGTTCATTTCGCGATGCAATAAAGATTTTGGAGCAAGTCAGTGCCAGTTCGCAAAACATTGATAAAGAAACAGTCAATAATCTTTTGTCAGGTAGCGCAAATAATAATTTAGATAACTTGTTTGAAATAATTAAAGAGAAAAATTTAACAAAAATCATATCTGAAATAGAAAATTTAGTTAATCTTGGAATCTCAATTAGATTTGTCATCGATTCATTAGTTGAAACAATTCATTTATCACTGCTTTCCAAAATTGGGCTTGATAAAGGAGGTGATTTGGTTGATTTATCAAAAGAAGATTTAATCATTCTCTCTGGGGAACTATTAAATGCTAGCCGTGACAAAGATTCACCAATTGCACAATTACCTTTGGAAATTGCCTTTGTAAATTGGTTAAAAGATTCAAAAATAATACAAAAAAATGAAGTTTCAGAGATAAAAAAAAACCAAGCAATTGAAGAAAAGATCGAAAATACAAAAATAGCAGCAGGAGTAGATCCTGATATTTGGAATAAATTGTTGCTTAAAATTAAAGAAAAGAACTCATCAGTTGAGGCACTTCTGCGCTCTTCTAATTTTAAGAATTTCGATGGAAAAGTAGTTGAGATTGATGTTTATTATATGTTTCACAAAGAAAGAATGGAGACTCCAACTTATAGAACAATATTTGAAAATGCCTTCGAAGAATTAACAGGATCAAAAGTCCGTGCTGCATTCAATTTATCTGAGGCTCAAATTAAAGAAAAAAAAGCAGAAACAAGTCCCTCTTTGACCAAACAAGAAGATCAAAGTATAATTAGTGCTGCGAAGGATATCTTCGATATTTAAAACAAAAAACATGGGATTATTTGATAAAGTACAACAAGGTAAAAAATTAATGGATATGCGTGGCCAAGCAATGAAATTGCAAAAGCAAATGCAGACTGTTAAAAAAAGTTACAAAGATGGTGATTCATCTGTTGCATTTTTGGGAGATGGAACAATTGATTATATCGAAATCGATGGTGAATCAAGACCAGACTTGGTCAAATTGCTAAATCGTGGTCGAGAAGATATTCAAAAAGAAGCAGCTAAAATTGTTATGCAAGAAGAAGGATTATCAGGGCTTCTAAAAGGCATGGGCGGGCAATAAGGCCTGATATCTCATACAACTTTCCACACTTTCCAATCTTTTTTTTAATTCATTTAATATTTCAATTTCAACATTAAGCAATTTTGGAATTGGACCATTAGCCAAAAATGGTTGTGTTTCATCCCAAGCTCCACAACTTTCAAATCCAATTTTTGCAATTCTACCTTGATGGTGATCGCCTTCAGTATCATCATAGACAAAAAACTCAACAGTCCAGCTTTGTCGCAATTTCTGGTCGTCAAACTCAAGTTTTGCAATTGTTTCAATTCCTTCTGTATTCAAGGTTAATTGATCAAACCCAGCCCATTCATCTCTAAATGTGTATATTTGTATAAATTGAGCTTGAGTATTAACCAAATTGCCAATTATGTTTGATATTAATTCAAATCTAGTTCTTTCCTCGCAAGGTAAAGATTCAATCTCATAATTCAAATACATAGCACTATTATAGTTCTTTACTCAATAATTAATGTAGAATAAATATTAATGCTCAAGAATTTACGATCATTTCTTTCAATTTTAACTATAGTATTTGCACTTCCTGTAGGTTTATTTTTGGTTAGCCAGCGAGCAAACTTAAGATCAAATGCAGATGGTACAAATGCAAATCTAGTAATTGATCTAGGCGCAGTTTCAAAAGTTGAAGTTGGAAACACAAATAATCTTGCTCAAGGTGGAGAAGAAACCTCGCCAAATACTTTTACTCCAGTAATCGAAAACATTAAACAAATAAAACCAAAATATATAAGAATTGATCATGTTTTTGATTTTTATACTTCAATTTCTCAAAACCAAAATATAGTAAATTTTAATTTTGAAAAACTAGACACAATAATCGGTGATATCAGAAAAACAGGTGCAATTCCATTTTTGTCACTAATGCCATACTCAAATAATATGAATGATTGGTCAACAGCTGTAAAAAATGTAATCGAGCATGTTAGTGGAAGCCTTGGAGTTTCAGATGTTTATTATGAGATTGGAAATGAACCAGATTTGTTTGGTGGTTGGAAAACATATGGAGATAAAAACTATTTAAATCTTTATTCATCAGCCATCTCAGGTGCAAATAAAGCTCAAAACGTTAAAAATTTTAAAATTGGAGGACCAGCTACAACGGCACTTTATGAAAATTGGTTTAAAGAATTTTTGCGCTTTGGTGATCAAAATAATCTTCGCATAGATTTTTATTCATGGCATAGGTATTCAACAAATTTTGAAGATTACGAAAAAGATATAATAAATGCCCATGCTTGGCTTGAAGAATTTCCCAAATATTCGGGCATTGAGTTTTTAATTACTGAATCAGGCCCAGATAGTAACAATAATACTATTTATGACAATAATTTTTCAGCAATTCACTCTCTTGCCTTATCAACCATTTCAGGCTTTGATCTGCAAAAACTATTTCATTTTGAAATAAAAGATGGCCCAGGTAGTCAAAAACTTTGGGGCAGATGGGGGATTTTAACTCACGAAAAATTTGGAACTCCTTCCAAAAAACCGCGTTTTGATGCACTAGTTTTTGCAAATCGATTAACAGGAAATGAAATAAGTGTTCAGGGGCTTGGCAGTTGGGTCAAGGCAAAAGGTGTATATGATGGCTCAACTTATAGGATATTAATAGTAAATTACGATCCAAATGGTCGACACATTGAAGCAGTTCCGCTTTTATTTGATCGTGTACCTGCTAGTTTTAATTACAAAAGAATTGATTTTGCAGGCCAAACAACTTCAAAACAAATTGACACTCCACAAGGCTCGAAATCGTGGAGTACAACTGAACTATTAAACCCCAATTCAGCAATAATCATTGAAATAAAACCTTAACGGTTTAGTTCCGATCCGACAACTTAAACCTTAATTTGTCTATATTTGGTATAATATAGGTCTAGCACGTTATTTTGATCGGAGAAATCATGACTGACTCAACTTTGAAGCTGGTTGGCTACATGAACGTCAATTCCGTGAAATTACAAACAGAACTTTTCTTTAGGACATATGTTCATGGCAAGCATGGCAAGGAAGATATTGAGGCTAGAGTTAAAGTTGTAAAATTAGGCACGATACTTGTAGATATTGAAGTTGTCGAGGTGACAAAAGCCTCCGAAAATTTCTATCTAGAAGTTGGCAAAACCTACAAAGCCAGCGTTTCAGATTTATATTTTAATTAGTATTGCTCTCCAAGGCACTAGTGGCACAAACCACAATGAGCTTTGGAGAGATTTTTTTGTTAGAATGGGGAATATGCGTATTCCAAAACCAATTCAAAATTTAATCTCTTCATTTGAAAGATTACCAGGAATCGGGCCAAAGTCCGCCGAGCGCTTAACTTATTACTTGTTAAATGTACCTCAAACTCAAATTGAAGATTTTGGAAATTCTTTAATTAATCTCAAAAAAAACACAATATTGTGTGATATTTGTAAAAATGTTTCAGTTGTAAACCCTTGTGAAATTTGTGCAGATTCAAAAAGAGACCAATCAATAATTATGGTCTTGGAAGAACCATTGGATATTTTAGTAATTGAAAAAACTGGAAAATTTAACGGTTTGTATCATGTATTGCATGGGGCGATTAACCCTCTTGCAGGAATTGGTCCAGATGAACTTTATATCGATAATTTAATTACTCGTATTAAAACCAATAAAGATATAATAAAAGAAATAATTGTGGCTACAAACCCCACAATGGAAGGTGAGGCTACTTCAATGTTTTTGAGTCGTCAAATTCATGAATTATTTCCCGCCAATGGCCACACAATTAATGTGTCAAGATTGGGAATGGGCCTGCCAACCGGAGTTGACTTAGGTTTTGCAGATTCAATAACTCTTTCAGCATCTCTGGAGGGAAGAAGAAATATATGAACTTACAAAAAACAATATTTCAGGCTGGAAACTCCGCCAAATCACAAGCCATCAAACAGGCTCAACAAATTGCCAGGCAAGCCGCTTACGTTGAACCTAAAAAAATAATTGAAACAGCAGGTGTTCAATTAATGGGAACTGCACCTAGTGAGCCAAGAGAGGTTAATGCTCCAAATATGGATCAAGAAAAAATGCAGGATAAAAAATATCGTGAAGAAAAATATTCCTCTCTCAAATCCCAGCTCGATGAAGAAATTTCAAAAGCTCATCAAAAAAGATTAGAAGAAGAAAAACGAATTAGCGAGGTTAACACTAATAACCAAGCTGAAAAAGATCAGCAAAAAGCAGTTGAAGCTAAGAAAAAAGAGGGTATATTTGGAAAAATTAAATCTCGTCTTCAATCAGTTAAACAAAAAGTCGGTAAACGTGAGAAAAAGCAAGGCCCCAGCGGATAATTTTTCTGTTACAATGCCACTGTTATGTTAAAAGATGCCATTCATCCACAAATTACAGAAGTAGAGGTTAAAAGAAAACCAAAAGCAAGAGAAATTAAGCAATTATCAATTGATCAAATTAGACAAATTGAGCCTTTTCTCCCAAATATTCTTCCTTTAGTAAATACTAGATTAAAAGATACAACAGAATTTTTTGAAGATATAGATTTTGCAATCGCAAACAACAATTTCGATTTAGTTCACAGGATTGGTTTAAGAGATCAAGAATTACTAAGTGCTGATGATGAAATAAATTTATTCACACATATTATGATTGGAGAAAGTGCACATTTGCTTTTAAATAATGACTCAATTGAAGAAAATGATGTTGAATTTTTGGAAAATATAATTTTTTGGGGAAAAGAAGCTGAAAATGTTGTGGCAAAAGCAAATCATGGATTAATTATTTATACAATTGAACAAAAATATCCGTGGTTAATGCGCGAATTAACAGATGACCATATTTTAGCAGGCACAGTTGGATTAGCTTTGGCAATCAAGAAATTTGATCCAGAATTGGGTTTTAAATTTAGCACAATGGCAGTTAATTGGATCCGTGCAACAATTGGAAAATCTCTAGAAAAAGAAAAAAGACACAAAAACCAAAGAAGTCTAAATGATCCAATCTCGGATGAAATTGATGCTGAAGAATTTGGTGATAGTTTAATTGATGAAACTTCATCAGTAGAAAATAACAATATAGATCAACACGCTGCACAAATTTTTATAAAGTCGGCAAACCTAACAGATGATGAACTCCGGGTTTTAAATTTGAGGCATTTATATAAAATGAACCCAGAAATGATTGCAAATGAAATGGGAAAAACTCAAAGTTATGTAAGAACTAGATACCGAAACGGTATGAGAAAATTAAATATAAAACGCTGGAGAGATAATTTAATAAAATGAAAAACCGCCTGAGTTTATTTACGCAAAAGCGCGTTTTTTTCTCAAGCGGTGTGTGAATTCTAAAATGTTAATTGACTGTAAGTGACTGATTCTATCAATTCTGCAACTGTTGCAGTTGATATTTCACGCCCTGGAATGCTCCAAGCATAACTTTCATCATTAGCAAATATTTTGATAAATACTGCATCGAGAACTGATCGAGTCCAAAACATTAGTTCAAAATTATCTCCATCTTTCTCAATTTTCACTTGAACGACCTTGTCATTTCTGGAAATTATACTTACTAATAAGTAGGTAACTGCTCGTCTTCGTAATTGATCTTCGATTGGAACTGAATTCATCTCCCAAAAAGTACCAATAAAAATATTGACTATTTGCTCAATCAAGTTGTCTTGTGCAAAAAACAGTCGTCGGAAAAACTCCAAATTCTTCTGGTGTACTTCTGGATCCAATAGTACATAGATTAGAGAAATATCAGTATAAATTCTTTTTCGCTCATAGTGCATCGCCAAGCTGCTCATGTCAGGAAAGTACTGAATTTTTGTTGAAACAGACGAAAAACATTCACTAATAAATTCCTGAGCCATTTCCTGGTAAACACTATTTGTGGTCTGTGTCCAAAATGTTACTGCTCTATGGATAAAAAGTGCCAATTGAGTATAGTCGTAGTTTATCCCTTCAAACATTGTTCTATTGGTGTATATTCTTAAGAATTTGATAAAAATCACACCTGACTTATTTGAACCACTTTTTTCAATTTCATCAAGTCTTCCCAAAAGTTCAATCTTGTTCATGAAATATCTCCGATTTTTTGACTAAAAAGTACAAGTTGGATTATATCAAAT
>CAZGEA010000003.1:0-190327 GCA_964524515.1 uncultured Gammaproteobacteria bacterium
GTGACCCCATTGGAATTCGAATCCAAGTTCCCAGAATGAGAATCTGGTGTCCTAGGCCACTAGACGATGGGGCCGAATGGTTGGCTAATTATACATAAAAAGCCATAAATTATCATTTTTCTAATTGTTGTATACTTATAGTCCATAATTCGAACGTTTACATACTACTGAGGTGACAAATGCCTGCTTTGATTATTACACCAATTTTACTTTTGTTTTTACTAATAATCTTAATCACATTGGTAATTTTTGTATCAATCAAAAAAGAAAATCCAAGTTCACTAATTGCAGTACTTCTGATTACAATCTCAATTATTGCAATTGTTAGAACATTTCAAATCCTAGCCGACATACAAATTCTTGCAATATACGGTGGTCTTGTAACTCTAAATTACTTAATCACTTTCTATTCTGCAGGAATTAAATATGAAGATCCTGCCACAAAAATAAAAGAAGCAATGCAAAACTTCGAAAATAGTGGAAGGAAACCATATTTAGTTCATTATGTAATTCCAGTATTCAACGAATCTGGATTCATCACACGATGCATCGAAAGTATTTTAGTTGCAACTGAATTTATTGAAACAATTAGTCTAGCTAAAGTAGAAATTGTTGTAGTAAATGATGCATCAACTGATGATACTTGGGAAAAACTTCAAGTCTTTGCCCAAAACCCACACATTAAACTTTTAAATCTAAAAAGAAATGGTGGAAAGAAAAATGCACTTGCATGTGGAATGTACAGAGGCGAAAACTGGAGAAATGCATTTTCTTTATTTGATAAAAAATATTTAAGGAAACCCAAAAAAGGTGACAAAGAAAAAATTATCGAATGTTTAAATCAAGTCGGTTGCAATCCTACAAATGTTGATATCTTTTTGCATACCGATAGTGATAGTGAAATATCAAAAGAATTCATCTATTACCAAGTAGTTTCATTTTCCACACATCCAAACCTTGGTGCATTATCAGGGCATTGTGATGTTTGGCTTGACCCAAATGAAACACCTTCATTTATCACAAAAATGCAGGTTGCCTGGTATTCTACTCAATTTAGAATTCGAAAGGCAGCAGAATCATCATACGGTGCTGTCTTTTGTGTAAGTGGTCCAGGAGCAGGCTTTCGGGCAAATGCAGTCTGGCATCTTTTGCCTAGTTGGGTTGATGATAATTTTGGAGGAAGAATTTATCGTGGTGCAACAGACAGAAAACTAACATTATTAATATTAATTGATGGATGGAAAGTTCTCTATTCTGAAATAGCAAAAGTTTGGACAGTTGTTCCAGATAATTTACAATCAGCACGAAGCCAATGGGTCAGATGGAAACAAAACAGTTGGCGAATGCTAATTCCAGTTTGGATGCATGCATGGAGGGAACATCCGATAATTGCATTCCTAACATACTCACGAACAATCATAAGTATTTCAGCACCTTTCATTTTAGGTTATCATTTAATCATCATACTTTTAGGTGGTTTTGATAAAGCCTTAATTTATCTTTTTGGAATCACCATGATGGGAACACTCATGGGGATAGGCTATGTTACCTTTTACGCTAGAAACGTAAAATACGCATACTTACGTCCTTTTATGTCACTACTATCCGCATTTTGGGGAAGTGTTCTAACTCTTGATGCATTATTTCTGACACTTCAGAAATCATTTACATGGAGAGAAACAAACACAGCGAAAGCCAAAAAAGGTAAATATCTATATAGATGGTTTGTTCCCAACTTTGAATTACGATTCATGGAATTGATTCTATTTATCGTGATAGTAATTCTATTTATTAGATATTTTTATCTTGTATGAAACTTTTTAGGGTAAATGAAAAACAAAAGCATTTACCCTAAAAATACTCTATACTGAATATCCAAAATTCATAAAATCATGCTAAAGATTTCATTAAAAATATTACTAGGATTTATCGCAATTCCAACAATAACAATTGCAACAGTAATTGGAATAAAATATTATGCAAATTTATCAAATAAAAATCTTCAAAATTCAATTGAACCATCTCCAACTAATTCAGTACTATCACAAAATTTTGAAGCAAAACCAATACCTACTCCATCACCATCCCCAACTAATTTTCAATTAAGTAAATCAAAACCAATCAAAACTGCATCACCTTCCCCATCAGCAACAGCCACATCAACAGGCCCCACTCCAACTGCAATCCCAACTTCAGACGTCTGTAGTGGAGTTTCAAACACAAGCTATGATTCAGTAATAATTGACGATTCCCCAGTTGCCTATTTTCCATTTACAGAATCATTTAAAGCTTGTGATCATACAGGTAACAATCACACCGGTGTATATAGTACAAGCATAAATGAAACAACACTCCCAAATGGAGATAAAGCAAGATTATTTGATCAAGATCATTTTGTAACAGTCTCAGATAATGATGATTTAAGTATTTCAACAACAGGCAAACTGACAATAGAAGCCTGGATCAGACCAGACGTTCTAGAATTTACCAAAAATGAAGGCAGTGGTTATGTTCACTGGCTAGGAAAAGGCGATTCAAATAATCACGAATACTTAATGAGAATGTATTCATATACTAATACCGAAAGCAGACCAAATCGTATTTCAGGATATACATTCAATTCTTCAGGTGGATTAGGGGTTGGAAGTTATTTTCAAGATACTTTAACTTCAGGATCATGGATTCACACAGTACTTGCAATAAACACTACAAACACAAGCAGTACTTACCCAACAGGTTACACAAAAATTTACAAAGATGGAGTTCAACGAGATCAAGATTCATTAAGTTCACTTTCAATTGTTCCATCAAACAAAAACGCACCTCTTCGAATAGGAACTCGCGATTTCAATTCATATTTCCAAGGCGCTATAGGGAAAGTTGCAATATATAATTATGAGCTAACAGCTTTTCAAGTGTTAGAGCACTATCAAACAATGATTCCACTCGTTGCAGGATCTGCCCAATATATCCAAAATGTTGGTTCTGCTCAAACCAAAACAACGGGTACAAGTATGCAAATTACACTAACAAATGCAGTATCAGCAGGACACACAATAATCGTGAGAGTTCTAACAGATTATTCAGCAAGTGCACCAACAATTGCCGATAGCAAAGGCAATACATATACAAGAGACAGAACTGCACCAAACAGTGGCACAACAATAAGAGCATCCATTTTTTCAAGTCCAATAACCACAGCACTAGAAGCTGGAGATACAATTACAATTACAACTGCAAATGTTGCAGCAAAAGTGGCCATTGCCGATGAATTTAGTGGGCTGCTTTCTTCAAGTTATGTTGATAAACAAAACGGAACATCAGGTTCAAGCACAACACCAGGAACCACAATTTCCATTACAACCTCTCAAGCCAATGAATTAGTATTAGGTTTCCTAGCAAGTGAAGGCCCACTAGATGACACATATACAGAAGATGCGTTGGGACAATTCAGCTCTCTAACTAGAGAAGGAACAGAAGGAAGCACTGATGACACAAATCTTACAATCAGCGGTGGTTACAAAAGCGTAAGTGTAATTGGAACTTATCAATACAAACCAACAATTGATCCTTCAAGAAACTGGATTAGCTTCATCCTATCCTACAAAGCACAATAAACCCAAAAACAAGGTGAAAAATTGCACGAGGTGATATAATATATCCAAATTGAAACCATCATTCGATGGAAAGGGAGAGATTATGGATAAAGTCTTTGGGCCAAATGAGTATAATACTCACAAACCCGCTCAACCAATCAATTGGAACTCAGTTGTGTTTAATGGATTTGTGGCTTTAGTCACACTTACATTAATTGCATGTGTTCAGCTATTCGTAGACAACCCGCTACTAAAATTTGTAATGATCGCCATGATCGTCTTGCTATCATTTACAACAATTCGTCGCGGACCACTCACAGAAGTAGACAAAGATGATAACGAATAGCACCTGTTTTAGCAGAGGAATTAGTGAAGAATCAACAATTCTCCCACAGTTCCTCTGCATCAACTCCATTTAAGGATATTAATAATAACACAAAAAAAGAGCGTTACTTTTTGGTTATTTATGTAACGCTCATTATTCACTTCTTATCGCATTTTCTCTCTTTCATACTGCAAATATGCATATGCCCATGGATTAGTCGCTTGTGAGCAAAGCAGAATATTTCGGGCTAAAAGTATGGCGTTTGAAGGATCCAAAACAGTAGCAACTGGGCAACTAGATGGCCCGCGAAGCGATGACCAAACATCATCAGGAAACTCCCTCCAACCGGCAGGAACTGTAATAACTGGCAGGTGAGTATTACTGGCTAACATCGGCCCTAGTCCATTACTGCGCCCTACATGTGTGACAATCACACAATTTGACGAATGCAACGTTATGAGTTTTAGTTTTTCAACACACTCAAGTGGGCTTTTATGAGCAGATAATGTCACTTCTGTTACATCAACAACATCTTTCAAACCCAAATTCTCAATTGCTGCATGAAAAATTGAGGTGTCATCTCCTTTTGATGCTCTCCACAAAACAATTTGTTGTTTTGGTTGAACAAACTGATCAGTTATTGAACAAACCAATTTATAAAGATAGAGCACTTGATCAATTTCTGCCCCATCTCGATAATTTTGTTTATCAAGATATCGATCACGCGGATCACCTGGCAATCTTACACGCCAAGAATCATTATCAATTACATCTGAAATGACAAGATCTCCACTTTTTGTGATTCCAAATTCGATTTTAAAATCACATAGAATGTATCCTGCCATTTTCCAACACTTCTCAAGAACAAGAAATGCACGTCTGGCAATTTCCTCAATTTGATTTGCCAAAAGTGGTTCAAGCTTAAGTGGAAAATCATCCTCTAAAACCAAAAAAGGCTCTTGGTCCTCAATAGGATTATCAGGAAGATAAAGCTCCGCAAATGTATTCTCAATGATAATCAGAGGATCATCTTTGGGAATATCCACCCCATTCCATTTCTTACCAGTAGTTTTAAGGAACAACTCAAAGGCAAGTCTTGCGAAATAATCACCCTTTTTTGTGTCAGGATTTCTCTTCAAATATGAGCCATGAGCTTCACGTCGTACTACAACTTCCAATGGAATCATCTGGCATGATTTTGAAACAAAAACTGTCTCAGATTCTCGCCTCACATATGCAACTGGCAAACCAGCTTTTTTCAAAATCTCAAACACGCTACATGTTGTTTGAGTCGAAAGTGCGGCCTTTCCAGCCATCACATCGTGCTTGGCTCCATCACCTGCAGTAATATCATCCTTTGATTCAACCAAAACATATGACGCATCATCTGAATGCTGCCAAATCTTTTTGGTTTTTCCCTCATTGATCAACTCACCAAAACTAATCATGAGAATGCCCTTTCAATTATGAATGTACATGAACAAAGTCAGACTATCAGTTTAAATAAATCTCTTCAATGGGGATCTATAGTTGTTTTGCAACTTCTACAATATTTGAAATTATTGTAAGTCCATCAATATTCATATTTGTGTTTCTCCTCCAATTAGGATGATGCCATTTCTCAACAAAACGCTCTGGATGAGGCATTAATCCAATAATTTTTCCAGATGGATCACATACTCCAGCAATTGCATTCATTGATCCGTTTGGATTCTGTGGATATTCTAGAGTTGCAATTCCTTGACTTGTACAATATCGAAAAACTATTTGTCCGTTTTTCTCAATTTTAGCCAATGTTTGAGAATCAGTTATAAATTTACCTTCTCCGTGTGCTACAGGCAAAGATAATGTCTCATCTTCTACTGTAAATGGAAAAACAGATTCATCATATCTAATATTTACCCATCTGCTTTCAAATCTTTGTGAATCATTATGAGTTAATGTTGCTTTATTTTGATCAATTGTCTGCATTTGTCCAAAAGGCAGAAGTCCTGATTGCATCAATACTTGAAACCCATTACAAATTCCAACTACTAATTTTCCTTTTTGAGTATATTCTAAAAATTCATTTGCAAATCGAGTTTGCATTTCAATTGCCATAATCCGTCCTGATGCCACATCATCCCCATAACTAAACCCTCCAGGAATCACAACAATTTGAAATTCATTTAAATTTCTTCTTTCATTTAATTCATTAACATGAACAATCTCCGATCTTGCGCCAGCTTTTTCAAATGCATAATTAGTTTCCAAATCACAATTAATTCCATCAGTTTTAACAATAGCTACGCGTGGCGGTTTAACTATTTCAATTGTCATTCAAAATCTCCTCCATTGGTTGCTTCCATTTACTTTTTAAATTATCCAAAGAAATAGTAAAAAGTTTTTCAAGCCCAGATGTTGCCCTAATTTCTTTTTTATAAGATGTAATTCCAAGAATTTTATGTGGCACATTTGCAAATAATGCTTCAACATCATTAATTGAAGACAATTCAACCAAAAAAACTCCAGGTGTTTCATTAAAAACAAAATGATCAGACCTTTGTGTTTGCCCATTCAAATCAACAATTGCTCCACAATCTCCTCCAAAACACATTTGAGTAAGAGTTGCAGCAATTCCACCTTCACCAATCGCCTTAGAACTCAAAACTCGACCAGAACCAATAGCCGTTTGCATTTCATCAAGAGTTTTCCTAAAAATAGTTGGGTTAATTTTTGGAATTTTAGAATTTTCAACATTTTGACCATCATAATAAACCGATCCCCCTAAAGCATCAAAATCTTGGCTTCCCACAACACACAAAATTGAACCGTTGGGGTTTTTAATATCACTACTTACTGTTTTTTCAACATTAGCTATTTTTCCAAAAATTGAAACGTTTAATAAAAGCGGAATATCTTCACGAGTTTTATCAGGATAAATATAAGTACTAGATAAACTATCTTTTCCAGAAATACATGGAACTTGAACCAAATCCATCATGTCACAAAGTGCATCAACTGATTGGCTTAAATCATAAACTGTATTGGCATCAGGAATGGGAGACACAAAATTATCATTAATTGCTGCATGTGATAAATCCCCTCCCACTGATACAAACTTTGAAAAAGCATAAGCTGCTGACCACACACTTCCCCAATATGGATCATATCTATTCAATACAGGATTTGTAGCCCATGAGGTAACCACTCCATATGGTTTTCCATAAATTGGTGCAATAACAGATGCATCAGATGGACAATCTTCATTTACTCCAGTAAATGGTGCCAAAGCAGATGTTCCCTGCACTGTTTGATCATATTGCCTAAACATTTCTTCATTTGAAAAAACATTATTATGAGTTATCACTCTTTCAAAAGCTCTCTCCCAATCACTGTTTGAAACAGGTTGGCTAGAAACTTCAAATTTATCAATTCTATCTTTCTTCTTTATTTCTATTTTTTTATTTGGAATCCCATCATGCAAAAAATCCATTGATAAATTACCAATTAATTCTCCATCATATTTTAATTTCAAATTTTTGTCCCCAGTAAACTCACCAATTACGACAGCTGGAGTATTATATAAATCACAAATTTCCCGAAATTGATCCCAATTTTCAGGTGAAACAGCAATAACCATTCTCTCTTGAGATTCCGAAACAAAAATTTCCCATGGTGATAAACCTTTATATTTCAAAGATACTTTATCAAGATCAACAACAGCTCCAATTTTTTGAGCCATCTCTCCAACTGCACTACAATATCCACCTGCTCCACAATCAGTAATTGAACGAATTAAATTATTATCACGACATGCAATTAAAGCATCAAACATTCTCTTCTCCTCAATTGGGTTACCAATCTGAACAGCAGTTGAATGAACAGTATCTGTATCATGAGCCATTGCCCCACTTGAAAAAGTTGCACCATGCACTCCATCGCGTCCAGTTTTTCCCCCTACTGTAACTATCAAATCTCCAATTTGTGGCTCATCTTTAAATACAAATTTCTCATGAGTTATTCCAATAACAATTCCCATAGATGTTGGCTTTTTAAAAGATTTATCAAAATGAATATTAATTCCATAAGTTGGAATTCCCATTGGGTTTCCATAAGAACGCTCACCACGCGAATTTCCATTTATAAGTGTTTTAGGAGGCAATACTCCACGAGGAATATCACGGCTTTGGTGAGGCATAAAACAATTAACAACAACAGATGCTAATGTTCTGGCTCCCTTTCCAAACCCAGCAATATCCCTATAAACTCCTCCATTTTTTGTAGCAGCACCACCAAATGGTTCAATGGCTACTGGGCTATTGTGTGTTTCACCTTTAATTGCAATTACTTGATTTTCCTCAAATGCCAATGCTCCAGCATTATCAGAAAATGCAGAAACTACACCAACTCTGTCAAAATATTTTCGTGAAGTTTCTTTAAGTCTTGTCATTAATGGCTCAATTTCCTCTCCATTTTCACCAATTAATCTAGCCTTAAAAGTTTTATGCCCACAATGTTCACTCCAAGTTGATGCAATAGTTTCAATTTCAATATCAGTCAATTCTCGACCACACTCTATTGCATAATCTTGAATTGCCCTCATTTCAGTTAAATCCAAAAACAAACTCCTCTTTTTTGATAACTGCAAAAGCATTTCATCTTCTAAATCACGAATAAAAATTTGTTCTGTTTCTCGTGCCGTGTGATCAAGAATCAATGTTTGAGGTGCGTTATCAATATACATTTGAACTTGGCTAAGTACAGGTGCATCTTTTGGTCTATAAATTCTTGATGTACTAACTGCGGCCACATTTATTCCTAAATTTTTTGAAGTTTTAATTATCGAGGCCTCAGTTGGGTCTGTAACTCCAGGCTTATATCCAATTTCAACACCCTTGGTTTGCTTATTCGCATCAATACTAAATCTTTGATTTACTGGATCAGTAAAAAGTTCCAATGCCAATTTTCGAGCTTCTTGATCTGTAATTCCTTCAATCCTATAAAGAGTTTTAAAATTTTGCCCATTTGTTTGTATTTCTACTTCTTTTATTCCCATTTATCTAATTTGCAAAGTGTCTTCTTCAAAAACAATTCCATTTGGTTCAATAATAACTTTTTTGGATCCCCTCTCGAGTACTCCAGAATTCCATGCTTCAAGCCCCATTTCATTTGCAACTTTAACAACACCATTTGCATGATCTTCAGGGACAATAAAAGCATATCCTACTCCCATATTAAATGTTGAATACATTTCCTGTGTTGAAATCTGCCCAATCTGCTGCATAAAAGTAAACTCTTCTTGAGGATTTGGAATTGACTGTATTCTGTAGGTAAATGGTGTTTTAGCTCTCATGATTTTTCGAAATCCATGCCCTGTCATGTTCACTGCATAATTTATTTGTGCACCTTGTTTAAATAATTCCCTCTGGAGTTGTGCATACATAATAGTAGGTTTCAAAATCGCATTACCAAAAGATTCACCATTTGGCATCAATTCATCATATCCATTTGGCAACATTTCAGTTGCAATTTTCCGAGCCAAAGATAGACCATTTGCATGAACTCCACCGCTTTGAATAAAAACAATACGATTTCCAACAGATAAATATTTACCAATTGTAGGGGTATTAGGTGATCTAATAACTCCAAATCCAGATCCAGATAATTCAATCGTATCCGGATAAACCACACCATTCAATATTGAAGTCTCACCAGGTCCATATATCGCACCAATCACATCACAAGCTTTAGCCCACCCAGAGTACAAATTTGTATTTCTCATTTGATCATTAAAAAAACTAGAATCCCCTGCCGCCCAATGGGGACAAATGATAACCGGTTCCGCGCCAACTGCCACCAAATCATTTGCAATTGAAGCAACTGTATCCCATGCCAATGCTTCCTCATAGTTATCTGGACGAACCATATCTTCGACATACCCCCAAGATCCACGATCCGGATAAATTATTTTTCCAGGTGGTTCACGCTTTTCAAGATGTCTCATCACAAGCCCTTTAGTTCCCAATCCTTCAGAAACAAACGCACCAGTAAAAGCTCCCATGTTTACTAAAAATGCAGATTCACCTCTGGACTCGGGAATTGTAGAAAATCCAAAATGTTTTGCAACTTCATCAGTTGTACTTGCACGCTGTGAAGCAAGCCGCTTCAACTGATCAACCGGATCATAATTAACCACCGAATCATACCGAAGTTTTTTATTAGCTTTCACTTCAGTTGTTTTCCCAATATCCTCTCTCATTTGCATTCCATCAAAATGAATTCCATTTTCACCAATTGCCTCATAAACTCTACCTATCAAATTCTCTAATCCATTTTCGTCAGCCGTAAATGCTGTGCTAATCTCAGTTGCACGAACTCCCAAAACTCGTCCCCCATTTGTAACAATATTTCCTTTTGCATCTCTTTTGGTTCCAGAGTGCACAACTTCAATTCCACTTGGCAATTTTTCAAGCCCATAAACAATATCACCTTTGTGGGAAGTTGCAGGGTATCCATTTGATGCCAATATTGCCAAAACAGAAGCACCCTCATTTACTCCAATTGAAATTCCATGTTTGCGATCAAACTTCAAATCACCATTACTCACTATTGTTTGAAAAAGAGCTGGCAACCCTTGTTTCAAAAGTGGCAATTGAACTTGAGTTTCCGGGTCTCCCATTCTCGCATTTATTTCAATTAATTTTGGTCCGCTTTGTGTAAGCATTACACCAGCATACAAAACTCCAACATAATCTTTTCCAATTCCACGCATTCCATTTATTATCGGCATAATAATTTCTTTTTCAATTCGCTTTGAAATTTCAGGTGTTACAAAAGGATTTGGTGCAATTGCCCCCATTCCTCCAGTATTTTTTCCATTCAATAATTTGTAATCAAGGGCTGGAGTAAAAGGAACAAAAGTTTCTCCATCAGATAAACCAATATAAGAAACTTCACGTCCTACTAACTTTTCTTCAATCAAAATCCTATCCGCCGAGGACCCGAAACTTTCTTTTGCAATTTTAATAGCATCAAATAATTCTTCTTGACTCGAGCACACTGTAACTCCCTTTCCAAGAGCTGGTCCTGCAACTTTCACAACACCTTCTTGTAAATTGTATCCTGTAACAAATGCCAAAGCCTCCATCGTATCAGAAAAATATGCATACTTAGGCTGTGGCACTCCCCACTGACTACACATCTCACGCGCATATGTTTTATCAAGTTCCAAAATTGCCCGATCAATTGGAGGTGCAATTGCTGGAATTCCTTCCTTTTGCAAAATGTCCCCAATTCCTTGTTTTAACCATTCTTCTGATCCAATAAAAGCAACAGAAACATTTTCTCGTTTTGCAATATCCACAATATCAGCTACATCATTATGAGGTAAATCTACATTCAAAATTTCATGATCCTTGTCGTGAGGTATTAATTCAGTTCCAGCATTACCTTGAGCAATCATTATTTTAGGGATATAACCCAACTTTGCATATTCTTGAGCAACTGCTTGCTCACGCCCTCCACCGCCAACTATCAATACATTTTTTCTCGTAAAATCATAAATCCTTTCTCTCTCAGGCATTGTTCAAATCCTCCAATTTTTTAGCAATCGCGAGAGGCAATACTTGATATTCTGCCTCATGAATTCTTTTTTCCCAATCTTCAATATTATCGCGATCACTTCTATAAACTTCTCTCTGCAAAATAATTGGTCCAGTATCAAATTGCATCCCCGGTAACACCTCATGCACAGTAACTCCAGAAACTTTCAAATTCATACCAAATGCATCGACAATTGCGTGTGCTCCACGAATAACTGGAATTGTCCCAATTGTAGTTTCAACAAAATAATCAGCATTTTGTGTTAAAAGTGCTGGATGCAAATTAATTACAGAAACATTTTGCTTTTGCATTTCTTCCAAAAATGGATCTTTTAATATCATCATCCAACCAGCCAACACCACTAAATCTGGTTTTCGTTTGTTAATCTCATCAACTAATTCTTGTTCAAATTGCGCACGCTCTATTGAATCTCTTCTTCGTCTTCCAATAGACGAAACAACAATCTCCTCAATCCCATGGTTTCTTGCACGTATTAATGCCCCAGCTTCTGGATTATCAGAAAGTAATCCAACAATTTGAGCATTTAATTTTCCAGATTCAACACCATTAATTATTTCTTGAAAATTAGTGCCTCCCCCTGATGCCATAACCAAAACTCTATTTTTTCTTGAAACTTTTTCTTCATCAAAAATTCTCTCTGGTGTCATAAAACTGCCTCCCCACGTTTACCAATCGGATGTTTATGTCCATACATACAACCCATACAAAATCCATTATTAGGCTTATTAATTTTTATTGCACCAGTTGCTCTAATTAATCCCTCATCTGAGATAAAAGCTAATCCTTTTATTCCCAAATCTTGTCTAATATTTTCAACCAAATCAAAATAATTTTTACTTTTAGCCGCGTTGCGAGTTGCAATCAACTCATCTTTAGTTTTGGTGTTTATTCCCAAATAACACGAATCATCAATTGGTGGGCAAAAAATTAAATAATAAACTGAAGCCACACCACATTCGTGAACTAAAAACCTAGCTACAGCTTCAGAAACATTTCCTCGAACAATAGAATCATCACCCAAAGCTACATTTAATCCAAACAAATTTTCCATATCAAAATTAAAATGTTCAGTGACAATTTTATATATTTGATTTATTTGTGGCTCCATAAAAGTTCTCTTTTCGGATTCAACTGAATCTTTATCAGTAATCCATTGTCGATATGGTAATCCAAGAGTATCAGCATATCCTTTGGCACCAGGTATTCCAGTTCCAGGAATTCCAATTACTACATCAATTTGATGAGAAGTTAACGGATATTCTTGGGCTAATATTTGTCCACATCGATATCTCATTTGTTCTATTGTTATCGAATTGTTTACTTCCTGGTTATCTGATCGAGGAATAAAAACTTTACTTTCTTCATTCATAATATAAACATTTTCAAACATGCAATTAGCAGCATTTGTAGACAAATCAGGCATCTGGCTTCTATTTATCTGTTTACTTCCTTTGTCCAAACGCAAAAGTTGACTAGGCATGACTTCCAATATTTCATTAAAACCCATTTCATTCAAAGCAACGGTCTCAGAAGCTGCTGCCCAAACAACTTCCCTATTATCATTTTCTCTCTGAGCATAATATAAAGGCCGAATCCCTTCTCGTGACAAAAACATAGATTCAGATGTGCTAATAATCAAACTCCAGGCACCTTTTTCAGATGATAATGCATTGGAAATTCTCTCCTCCCACGTAACCCCTGGCGTATTTGCCAATCTCTGAACAAACAACAAAGTATCACTTTTATCTTGATTTATTTCAGCAGGATTTCTTACAAACTGTCCGTTATGTGAAACCAAAAACAATTCATTATCAGCACAATGTCTGGCAACAAATGGTTGTACATTTTCAGGATTATAATCCCCACTTGTTCCATAACGAGTCTGAAGCTGTTCACTATAAAATCCAATATCTGATAATTTTTCTAAAATCGTGTTACTAAATACTTCATTTATTGTTCCTTGTCCTTTATGAATAACCAAAGTTCCATCACTTCTTAAACCAACCAATCCAGCGCCATCATAGCCTCTCGTCTGCAATTTCCCAAGTCCATCAACTCCAGCTTTTATATTCACCGAATCAGTGGGTGACAAAATCCCCAAAATTCCACAATGGTCATAAAGTGGCAATCTCTCTCCAGTTAATAATTCAATGCTCATATAAATGAAAAAGCCCGCTTTCGCGGGTCTGTACAAATCAATACTTATTTAAAAGTATTAAAAAATATTTTAATCGGTTTAGCTCTCTTCACTCAAACAACTTATCAAACTAATTATAGGTCGGTCAATAGTGAAAATATGTTATATTTGTTTTATGTCTTGCGAAATACTAAACGAAAATAATGAAATTGATAATCAAAACCCACAAACAAAGCTTGAAAATCAAATTATAAAAGCAATTAACGAAGGACTAACTCCTGCAGAAATTCTATTTCAAATCCAAAAAACTATTTCACAAATTTATCCTCAAGCCGATGGAGCATACAGAGCTGGAATTGAATCAGAAACACCTGACAATTTTTAAGCTGAAGTAAAAACAGATGTTGGAATTCGCTCTGAATGTTTAACTGATCCTTTAGGTGGCCAAGAAACTAGTGCAACAGATAATGCATCTTCAACTTCTTCAGCAAAAACAAATTTAATATCTTTTTTAACATTCTCTGGAACTTCCTCCATATCTTTTTCATTTTCAGAAGGCAAAATTATGGTCTTAAGTCCAGCACGATGTCCTGCAATAACTTTCTCCTTTACTCCACCAATTTCAGTAACACGGCCTCGAAGTGTAACTTCACCAGTCATTCCTACATCACGCTTTATAGCAATTCTTGTAAATGCAGAAGTAAGTGCAGTTGTCATTGCAACTCCAGCAGAAGGTCCATCTTTTGGTGTTGCACCTTCAGGTACATGAATATGAACATCAGTTTTCTGAGCCAATGTTGGATCAATTCCCAATAAATCCCAATGAGCTTTTACCCAAGTCAAAGCCGCCTTTGCACTTTCCTTCATAACTCCACCCAATTGCCCTGTAAGTGTTAATTTTCCAGTCCCTGGCATTAAAGCAACTTCAATAAATAATATTTCTCCTCCTACTGAAGTAACAGATAATCCAGTTACAATTCCAACTTCATCAGTTTTTTCAGTAATCAAAGATGTGAACTTTCGAGGGCCTAAATACTTTCGCACATTTTCAGCCGATATTTCCTTAGGAAATTCCTTTCCTTCAGCAACCAATCTTGCAACTTTACGGCATACCTCAGCCATATTTCGCTCCAAATTACGCACTCCAGATTCTCTTGTATACTTTTGAATCACTTCACGAAGTGCACTATCGGAAATTTTAATTTTTTTATCATTTATTCCATGAAGCTTCATTTGTTTTTCCCACAAATAATTCTTTGCAATATGAAACTTTTCATCCTCAATATATCCAGCAAATCTAATTACTTCCATTCTATCGCGAAGGGCTGCAGGAATATTCTCCAACACATTTCCAGTGGCAATAAAAATAACTTGCGATAAATCAAACGGAACTTCCAAATAATGATCAGAAAATTCTTTGTTTTGTTCTGGATCAAGGGCTTCCAATAATGCAGAGCTTGGATCTCCACGAAAATCACTTCCCAATTTATCAATTTCATCAAGCATAAATACAGGATTTTTTACACCAGAATTTTTGATTCCTTGAATAATTCTTCCAGGCATTGCTCCAACATATGTTCGTCTGTGTCCTCTAATTTCAGCTTCATCTCGAACACCACCCAGTGAAACTCTAACAAATTTTCTCCCCAATGAACGAGCTATTGATTTTCCAATCGAAGTTTTACCAACTCCAGGAGGTCCAATAAAACAAAGGATAGTAGGGTGGGCATCTTGATTTTTCTTATCACCAGAATTTTTAAGTTGCATTACTGCCAAATATTCCAAAATTCTCTGTTTTACTTTTTCAATTCCATAATGATCACCATTTAATACTTTTTCAGCTTGATCAAAAGAAACATTATTAGAATTAGTGCTAGTCCATGGCATCTCAGCCAACCATTCCAAATAATTTCTAATATAAGCACCCTCTGGATTATGAGGAGACATTTGCTTTAATCTCTTAAATTCTTTCAATGCCTTTTCATTAACCTCTTTTGGCATTTTTGCTTTTTTAATTTTACGATCCAAGTCAGATAAATCATCAACTCCTCCTTCTTCATCTTCTTCACCTAATTCTTGCCTTATTGCCTTCATTCGCTCTCGAAGCATTGCTTTTCTCATTTGATCTTCAAATCTCTTTTGAGTTTTAACAGAAATTGTTCGCTCGATATCCAAAACATTTACTTCATGAGTCAGGTAATCAATAACTTTAGTTAATCTTTCACGAACAGATAAAGCTTCAAGTATTTTTTGCTTTTCTTTTGTTTTAATTGAAGTCAAAGTAGAAGCAATCGAATCAGCCAATTCATGTGGCCCTACTTGTCCTGATAAAATTCTCATCACCAAAGTAACCTCTGCTGCTTTTCCCAAATTAATAGCTTTCTTAAAAATTTCGGTTAACTTATTTGATAAAGCTGTCACGTCATCACCGGTCGAATCCAAATCCGCTACTTCAGATACTTTTGCAATTAAATAAGGCTCTTGGGATACTGCTTCAACCAAACTAATTCTAGCCTGGCCTTTAATCATTGCATGAAGTTCACCTTCAGTAGACATCATTTGAGTAATTGTGGCAATTGTTCCAATTTTATGAAGATCTTCAATTCCAGGATCAGGATTTGTTGATTCCTTTTGAGTAAATATTGCAACAACTCGATCTTCTTGAAATGCAGCATTAACGGCCGCTACTGATTTTGTTCTTCCAAAAGATAAAATTGTATCAGTGTAAGGAAATACAACTGATCCGCGAATCGCAACAATTGGTACAGTTCGAAGTTGTGTAATTGAATTTTCCATTTAATTATTAGCAGTCTAACAATATGAGTGCTATCTGTCAACCCTCTTTCTAGATTTAGTTTTAACAAAAGGATAAGGAATATGAATTCTATCAACCAAAAGTGAAGTCATTGTTCCAACAATTGCTCCAATTGCCACATCAGTTGGATAATGAACATTCGCAAATACTCTTCCAAAACCAATTAATGATGCACAAATCAATAAAAATAATCCAAGTTTTTTTTGGTGAAATGCTACAGTTGTAGCAAGTGTAAAAGCAAGTGCAGTATGAAATGATGGCAAACTTGATGAAATTTGAGAAAGCCCTGCAAGGGCAGGTGTATTTAATGCAACATATGGCCTTGGAACACCAGACATTTCTTTAAGTAAAAGAGACAAAAAAGCAGTAACACCAGATGCAAAAATTACATGAAGAGCTTCTTCTCGACTTTTCTCAACAAACCACAAATAAGAAAGCACAGCAAAATACAAAATAAAAACACCATAAGTATTTAAAAAATAAATTATTATATTATTCATGAATAACAACTTTTGTTCCCGGGTTATCAGCTGAGGCAAACACTGATTTTTTACCTTGAGGCAAAATGGGATTTGCCCACTCATATATTTGCCCAGCAACAGAAGTTGGTAAATTCACACATCCGTGGCTATGAACTTTCCCAAAATCATTATGCCAATAAGTTCCATGAAGTCCATATCCTAAATATTTTGGCGTTGAATCACTTTCAAAAAACATTGTAAATGGAACGTTTGGAAGATTGTAATAATACCTTCCCTCTCCTCCCTCCATCTTTACATATCGCAATTTCGCCCAAATCCTAAACTCACCTTTTGGTGTTGGAGTTCCAGGTAGACCACTTGAAATTAAACTTTCCAAATGAAGTTTACTTCCATCCCAAGCTCTTATTTTCTGCTCAGACAAATCAACTTCAATCCACTTATCATTTGGTTCTGCAACTCCCAAAACTTGAGTTTGTGAATCAGTAATCGAAGAATCAGTTAAATATGAGGTTTCATTAACTGGAATTCCATTGTAGTAAGCCAATCCAGGCTCAGTCCATAAACCACTTAAATTACCAGTACCACAGGCAATATCACTTTTTGTCTCCACTGGCTTAAAAGATTTTACAGCCACAAAAACTGATATAGCAACGAATAATATTGTAATTGGCAGCCAAAATTTCATTTAACAATTCATAGTATCATAAAAATGCTATTATTTAGAAAGAATATATGAGTAGAATCAATTCATTAACAAAAAGTTTTAACTATGCAGTTGATGGGTACAAAGAAGCCTTCACTAATGAGCCAAATTTTAGAATTCATATCATAGTTGCAATTTTCGTTATACTTCTAGGAATTCTTTTACAAATTTCAAAAATAGAATGGATAATAATGTTTGGAACAATCTCAGCAGTTATTGTGTTGGAATTAATCAACACCTCAATAGAAAAAGTAGTTGATTTAGCCTCTCCAAAATTTCACCCTAAAGCTAAAATTGCCAAAGATGTATCAGCAGCCGCAGTATTAACTTCAGCAATTGCATCTGTTGCAATTGGTTTAATTATTTTCTTTCCTAAGATTTGGCCATTTTTCTTGTTTTTTCTTCAAATTCCAAAATACTAAGAGCATCTTTTAATTCATATTCTCCAATTTTTTCTCTTCGCAAATTATTCAAATACCCATAAGTTCCCAATTCGTTTCCTATGTCTCGAGCAAGTGATCTAATATAAGTACCTGAAGAAACTTCAACTCTAAAAACTAATTTGGGATATAAATAAAAAACGTCATATATTTTATGTATTACAACTTGGCGAGATTTCATTTGAACGATTCCTCCCGCGCGAGCAATATCATATGCCTTTCGACCATTCATTTTAATAGCAGAATAAATTGGTGGAATTTGCTCCATCTCGCCTACAAATTTACTCAATACTTCATTAATTTGATCTTGAGTTGGAATAATATTTTTATTTTCTGAAACAATTTTACCTTCAATATCATCAGTATCACGCTTTTCTCCTAATATAATTTCTGTTAAATAAATCTTAGTTGTATTTTTCGATATATCACCCAATTTTGGAGTATCTTCTCGTCCAATCGCCACAATCAAAAGTCCAGTAGCATTTGGATCAAGTGTTCCTCCATGCCCCACACGTTTTATGCCTGTTATTTTACGTACTTTAGAAACCACATCAAAAGAAGTAACACCTTTTTCCTTATCAATCAAAACAATCATTTGAAGTCTAAATTGCCTTCTCTAAATTTTCTTCAACTTTTTTCCAATTAACCACATTCCACCAAGCACTTACATACTCAACTCTTTTATTTTGATATTTAAGATAGTATGCATGTTCCCAAACATCCAATCCCAATATTGCTTTTTTCCCATCCATTAATGGAGTATCTTGGTTAGGTGTATCACAAATTTCAAGTTTGCCTTCATTTACAATCACCCAAACCCATCCACTTCCAAATCTTCCCAATGCTTTTTCTGTAAATTTTTCTTTAAAATTATCCAAATTTCCAAATGAAGAATTAATAAATTCTAAAATTTTACCATCAGGATTTAAAAAATCAGAATGAGGCAACATCAATTTCCAAAACATCTTATGGTTTATATGTCCACCAGCATTATTTCGAACTTTTATTTTAATATCAGCTGGCAAACTATCAATCTTAGAAACCAAATCAAAAAGATCTATATTTGCATATTCAGTTCCTTCTAGTACTTTATTCAAATTATCAACATAAGCCTGATGATGCTTATCATGATGAATCTGCATAGTCACAGTATCAATAAAAGGTTCCAAAGCGTTATAATCATATAGGAGTGGGTCTATTTTATGCATGTATCTTATTTTAGTATATAATACTTGTTTGTATATATGAATTTATTGAAAAAAATATTATCTGTTAATCCTAAAATTAAAATAATAACTATAATTTTAATAATTATTGCTTTATTTTTCATATTCAAAGGCAAAGGAAAAACAATCAATCCAGAATTTGTTGAAGTTAAAAGAAATAATATTTCATCAAAAATTGATGGTTCAGGAATTCTAAGTGGAAAAACAGTATCAACACTTCATTTCTTATCATCTGGAAAATTAAATTATTTATCAGTTAAAAATGGTGACAAAGTAACCAAAGGACAAACAATTGCCGCTCTTGATAGCACTCAATTAAATTCAACATTACAACAAGCACTCAACACAAGAAGAAACACTCAAGCAGCAGTCGATAACGTTCACGATCAAGTAAAAGACCATTCAAGTGATGAAACTTTTAGCCAAAAAGCAACAAGAACAGCAGCTGAAGTTGCAAATGACAATGCATACGATGCAGTATTGTCTGCACAAAAAGCCATTCGCGACGCGACAATCACAGCCCCTTTTGCTGGAATAATTGTTGGCCAAAACGATATAAATATTGGTCAAAACATATCGGCAGCTGATGTTATAGCAAAAGTTGTAGACTTTAGTCTCAAGGTATTTGAAGCAACAATTGATGAAAGTGATATTGGAAGTGTAAAAATAGGGCAAGATGCACAAATTACTCTAAATGCTTACGGCGAAACTATTTTCAATGGAAAAGTAATTGAAATAGACTCTCAAACTCAAACAGAATCAACAGGAAGCATAACTGTTACAGTTAAAATCCAAATTGATGATCCAAGAATCAATCCAATCTATGGATTAAACGGTCAAGCAAGTATTATTACAAACTCAAAAGAAAACGTTCTAACAATCAATCAAGATGCACTGGTTGACGACAATCATGTCTATATCAAAAACCAATTAGGTAAACCAGAATTAAAAGAAATAACAATTGGAATTAAATCAGATACTGATGTTGAAATATTATCAGGGCTTTCGCAAAACGATCAAGTAGTTTCAAATCCAATCACGCTCTCCGCAACAAAATGAAATATTCAGTAGACATTACATCTGTAAATAAAATTTACGATTCTGAAGGTGTAACTTTTCAAGCATTAACAGATATTAATTTAAAAATTAAAAAGGGTGAATTTATAGCAATTGTAGGTCCATCTGGATCTGGTAAATCAACTCTGATGAATATATTAGGACTTCTCGATCACCCAACAAATGGGAGTTATCTTCTAGACGGAATGGATGTTTCAAAACTAAAAGAAACAACACTTGCAGAAATCAGAAATAAAAAAATTGGATTTGTATTTCAAAGTTTCAATCTATTAAAAAGAACAACTGCAATTGAAAATGTAATGCTTCCACTTATTTATTCAAAAACAAAATACCAAGAAAGATACACACGTGCACAAAAAGCACTTGAGGCAGTTGGTCTTGAAGAAAAAATTAATTCAAAACCAAATCAATTATCAGGTGGACAACAACAACGCGTTGCAATTGCAAGGGCCTTAGTCACAAATCCAGAAATAATATTAGCTGACGAACCAACTGGAAATTTAGACAGCAAAACGGGTAACGAAGTTTTAAAAATATTTGAAAAATTAAACAAAGAAGGAAGAACAATAATTCTAATTACACATTCAAATGAAATTGCTCAAGAAGCAAAAAGAACAGTTGTAATCAAAGACGGAAAAATATCATAAATATGAACATAAACGAAACACTAAGAAGTTCTATTACAGCAATTCTCGCAAACAAATTAAGATCTTTTTTAACCATTTTAGGAATTGTAATTGGTGTTATGTCAGTAATTCTTTTAGTCTCTGTTGTTTCAGGACTTCAAATATATATCACTGATCAAATCCAAGGTTTAGGTAGCAATCTAATGTTTGTTATTCCAGGAAAAGTAGGCGGTGGTAGAGGCCCAGGAGGAACTCAGGCAAATAAATTATTATTAACAGATAGTTCAAATTTAAAAAACAAACTTCAAGGTTCAGCCGAGGTATCTGCAGTTATTCAAAAAGTTGGAACTCTTAAAAACGGAAACAAAAATGACAAAGACGTAACAATTGGTGGAGTTGAATCAAACTATACAAAATTAATTTCAGCAATAAAATTTGATAAAGGTCGTTTCTTTAATGCCTCAGAAGCAGAAGGTGGAAGACACGTTGCAGTAATCGGAAAAACAGTGGTTACGAAACTATTCCCATCATCCGATCCTATTGGAAAACAAATCGATATTGTTGGAATTAAATATTTAGTAATTGGAGTAATCGCGCCTCGTGGATCAACTTTTGGAGTCGATCAAGACAATGCAGTATTTATTCCGTTAAACGCAGCACAAAAACAATTTGGGATAACCAATCCAAACACAATTTATATCTCAGCAAATGATGCAGAAAATGTAAAATTAGTTCAAACTAAAGCTGATCAAATTCTTAAAAAAAGATTAACTGAAGATGATTTCAGCATCATGACCCAAGAACAAACATTATCAACTGTCTCCCAAATTACAGGAGTTTTAACAGTGGCCCTAGGCGGCATTGCAGCTATCTCATTATTAGTCGGTGGAATAGGGGTGATGAATATAATGTTAGTCTCAGTAACTGAAAGAACAAGAGAAATCGGTCTTCGAAAAGCACTTGGAGCCAAACCAGATGATATTAGAAATCAATTCTTAATTGAAGCAGTAATTCTTTCTTCAATTGGCGGAATTGTAGGTATCGCCACAGGAATGTTTTTCTCATCAATAATAAATAATTTCATAACAACTTCAACTCCACTTTGGTCAATTGGTCTATCATTTGGATTTTCAATGATTGTTGGAATAATATTTGGAGTAGCTCCAGCAGTCAGAGCTTCAAGACTTGATCCAATTCAAGCTTTAAGATACGAATAATTTTATCTAACAAATACAAAAAACAAGATTCCCACAATTATTCGATAAATTCCAAAAATTGTAAAATCGTTTTTCTGAACATATTTTAATAAATACTTAATTGCAATTAACGCTACAAAAAATGATCCAGCAATCCCAATCAATAACAAAACAATCTGATTATCAGCAAATACAAAATCACTTTTAACCAAATCAAGAACAGTTGCCGCAATCATAGTAGGAACTGCCAATAAAAATGAAAACTCCACTGCCTCTTCCCGATTAAAGCCATTAAACATTCCACCAATAATAGTCGCGGCAGAGCGAGAAACCCCAGGTATTACAGAAATGGATTGAAATACTCCGATTAAAAATGCAGATTTATATGAAATCTTTGAAATATCGTTAACATTCTTTTTAATTTCCTTTTTAAATAATTTTTCAAATAAAATTAAAAATATTCCACCCAAAACTAATGCAATTACTACTATATTTGTGTTCCCTATGAAATAAGTTTTAATAAGTTTATAAAAAATCAATCCAATAATCGAAGATGGAATAAAAGCAACAAATATTTTCTTCCAAATTTCAATTTTCTTAAAATTTAAAAAAATACTTCTATATAAATAAACTACAGATAAAATTGCACCCATTTGAATTGCAATCTCAAAAGTCTTTACAAAATCTGTTTGTGTTATTCCTAAAATTTTTGAAGATAATATTAAATGCCCAGTTGATGAAATAGGTAAAAATTCTGTTAAACCCTCAACAATCGATAATAAAATTGCATGAAGTATATTCATTAAATAATTATAACAATATTAATGATTAATAATTTACGAAGTAGTTAATCTTTGCAGATTGATTAAGAGATTGGATCCACTCTTGTGCTTTTGCACTCAATTTCTGTTGTACCAATGTCTCTTTTGCGGTTGCTTTCAATTCATCTGCCTTTTTATCCTTTGGTAAATAGTCCTTATTGTCAGTAATATACTTTGTAATTTCCTCATCTTTAACTTCAATTTGTGGCATTAAAATTTTCTCAACAATAATTCTCACTTTAAGTTGTTCTCTTAAATCATCTTTTGTCATTCCTTCAGAAGTTAAAACTGCATCAAGAGTTTGTCCTTGTTCTTTTAGTTGATCTTCAATCTTTTTAACTTCTTGATCAATATCTTGTGGAGTTACAGAAATATTTTGTTTTCTAGCTTCTTGAATTATCAATGATTTTGTAACCAAAGATTGCAATGCCTGTTTTCCACCTTGTTTCTCAAGTTCACTAACTACAGTTAATCTTGGAATAAATTCTCCATTTACAGAGGCTGCCACAAAAACTCCCTTAAATTTAAAAAGCAAAACAACTAATATAATCATTAAAATTCCAAAAGCAAAAACTTTCATTTTACTTTTTTTATTTGTTGAAGAAGATTTTTCACTTTCAATTACTGCATTATCCATCATCAATGCTGGCTCCTGCATCACATCACCCAACTTATCTTTAAGCATAACTTTTTTAGTTTTTAAAGACTTTTTATTCTTTAATGTTGATTTCTTTGAACTAGCCATGAAGTGAGTATAACATAATTATTTTTATAATAAATACTAAAATTTCTCAAAATATAATGTAACGGTAGAACTTACAGTTTGTGTACCAGCCGACAAATCAGGTGCACTTTGCCCCCCACCCATTCCACTTGCTTTATCAGCTGCGTAATAAATAGGTCCTGGAACGCTAACTTGTGATTCTGAAATATTAACAACTCTACCTAATTTTATTCCCAAAGTTTGAGCTAATTTGTTTGCTTGCTCACGAGCATTATCAATTGCTTTTTGTCTTGCTTGCTCACGGTACTTATCAGGATTATCAATCACATATCTTACTCCTTCAATTTGATTGGCACCTGCATTAGTTACTTCAGTTATGATTTTAGGAGCCTTTGACAAATCGCTGCTTTTTACAGAAATTGTTACATTTCCATTATATCCAGTAATATTATTGCGACCATTTTCGTATGAATAATTTGGGTAAACACTAAAATTTTTTGTTTTTATATCACTCTCGGCAATTTCTAATTTTGATAATGCTTTTACAATTTCATTATTCTTTTGAGATATGGTATTTTGTGCTTCCTCAGCAGTTTTAATATTACTCACTGCAACGCCAACATCAACATATACAGTATCTGGAGTTGCATCAACTTTGCCCTCACCTACGACAGAAAGTTCACTGCTTTTATTAGTAGTGGTTACATTAAGTGGATAAGAAACATTAAAAAAATTAACGCCAAATAAAAACAAGAATGACAAAACTAAGATTGTGGCGTAAGTCCTAATTACATTATTATTCATGTCTTCTTGTATATCTTTAAGAATAACTTATTTAATTCAAAAACTCCAGATTAACTACTTTAATTCAAAATTAATCTTCAAGTGAAGTTTTTCTAATTAATTTCGCAGAAAAAACTATTGTTCGCAATTCTCCGTCAGTTCCTTCAAATTGATTAGATCCAGTCATTCTCTGATATTCTCTCAAATAATCAGACAATGCTTCCTGTGTTTCTTTTAATTCATCTCTTAGTTCTTTAATCTTTGAAACAATTTGCTTAACTTGAGGTCTATTCATGATATCTTTTTTAACAATCATTAATTCCTTTGATGCTTTTTTTGAATCCTGAAATTTTTCAGAATAATTTTGATCATTTTCTAAAGTTAAATCAAGCATTTCTTTGTGAGGCCTTATTTCTTCCTTTAATTTATCAACTCTTGCAATTCGCTCTTTAATTGCTCGGTCAATAATCAAATATTGATCAGATTTATCACTAGTAGGTTCATCAGTTGGTTCATCCACAACTTCTGCATCAACTATTTCCTCCTCTATTTTATCAATTTGTTTATTTTGTTCGTCCATCTGTCATGACACTTTAATAAAAATTTTTCTAAATAACAACATGATCTTTATTTTAATTATTATTATTGAAGCTATTCCATATTTTAATACTTGATTTTTATTTCTATTTATAACACGATGTATTTATAACGAAGCTATTTAAGCTTCATTTAATGCTCGGAGGTGAGTATAATGCCTGCCAAAAAAAGAAAAACAACAGTTAAAAGAAAAACAGTTAAAAGAAAAACAGCAAAAAAACGACGATAGGTCGTTAGTTTGTATGTAAAAAAAATACCACAATGTCCTTGTGGTATTTTTTGTGTATATCAATACTCGTGTTATCATAAATTAATGAAAAATATCAATTTTAAATCAGCAATATTTTTTTTAATTATCCTAGGTATTGCAGGAAGTATTTACAACAGAATAACCCAACCACCTATTCCAAATACAAACCACATTAGAACTTTTGAAACAATCACTCCAAAAGATTATGAAATAAAAGCTTACTTCTCAATTTATACAAACAATACTTTTAGAATTTTCGACTCAGCAATGTACAAAAATCAAAATAAAGATATTTTTATTCCAGCTGATAGTTCAAATAAAATAATAATTAAAAAAGAAAACCAAAAATGGAGTGATTTATTCGCAACTCTTCCAATGAAATTAACAAAAGATTGCTTAACAACTGGAACAAAACAAGTTTTCTGCAACAATTCAATTTCTTCTCTCAAATTCTATATCAATGGTAAAAAAGAAGAAAATGCACTAGATATGGTAATTGGTAACGATGACAAACTTCTAGTCACTTATGGCGCCAAATCACAAAATCCCCAGGATCAAATCAATAAATTAAATGAATTGAAGTAGAAATTGATATAATATAGCTTCACAGCATATTGCCCGATCGTCTAACGGCAGGACAACAGATTCTGGATCTGTTTATTGGGGTTCGAATCCCTATCGGGCAGCCAAATGCGCACCCTGTAGTGACCGTGTTCCCTAAATATGAGTAAATCTAAAGAAATACGTTTTTGTGTCGGTAATAAAGACAAAATCTCTTCATTGGTTTGGAAAATGTGGATAAACAATGAAGACGTGTACCTGCTCGCGAGACAAATGGGAAGCTCTTGGAAGATAAGCCTGCATAAAAGTGGAGTGTGTAGGATTGCATTTAAACAGGAACTAGAAAAAGACAAAGACCGACTAATACTAAAGTGGAGTAAAATCTATCTTAACGATGAGATATCTCCAAATATTTCAATTTTGATTCCGCACATTGATTTATCTAAGGCCTTAAATAAAAACATTGAAAGTGAATCAAATAAAGATATTGCTTACATAGATGCACCATTAAGCGAGGAAAAAGTAATTGTCAAAGTTTTTTATACAAAAAATGAAGATGTTGATTTAGAAAGTAAATTGCCGGTTTCTCACGAAAAACTCTTTAAATATACACTTAAGAATGATGAAGTGGTTTACCTAATTTCATGGAAAGAAAGATTGCAATCTAGCGAGGTGGCTCACCTCCAAGAGGAGGTATCAAAGTTTCAAGTAAATGTGAGTTCAGAAGCGGCTAAGTGCAAAATAGACACAATTTTTGCAGTGTGGATAAATGAAGGCACCATACAAACCCATCAACAACCTACTATTGTAAATTACTCTCTTGGGCACGAGCATTTAAGAACCTAGTTATAATGATGGAATGGGTCTTGACCGGAGTGCTCAGCACTCATTGACACAAAACTAAACCTATGAAAAAATACCAATTATGCAATCGAAACTAAATCCCTACTTAACCTTTTTAGGAGAAACGAGAGAAGCTATGGAATTTTACAAAGGAGTTTTTGGTGGTAATTTAACAATATCAACCTTCAAAGAAGCAAACGCACCACACGCTCCAGGACAAGAAAATCAAATAATGCATTCCGAATTATCAGTTGAAAACGGAATTTCGATAATGGCTTCGGATGACCCAGAACAAAAAGCCAAAAGTAACACCAGTATTTCCTTAAGTGGTGATAATGAAACAGAACTCAAAGGTTACTGGGATAAGCTAATTGATGGTGCTGCAATAATTGTTCCTTTGGAAAAAGCTCAATGGGGCGATACCTTTGGAATGCTAACAGACAAATTTGGCATCAGATGGATGGTCAATATTACTCCAGTTAAAGCTTGAAAACTCCCACTCAAAGTACATATTTCATATATATTCTTCGCACTTCATCCAATACTTTATATATCGGCCAAACAAATAATCTTCAAAAAAGAATTCAAGAACACAAATCAAAAACAAAAAGAGGAGCAAAATACATGAAATATTTTACTTCATTTGAATTAGTTTATTTTGAAGAAGCTCAAACTAGAAGTCTTGCACTAAAAAGAGAATTTGAACTTAAAAAATTAACGAGATCAAAGAAAGAAGAATTAATAGCCAGGAAAATAATCACTTCTAATATTTTTTGATTTTACACCAAGATTTTTGATTACTTTTTTATAGTTATCAACCATAGCATTTGGTCCGGATAAATAATATATTCGATTAATATAGTTACTTACTTTATTTTTTATTAAATTTTCGTCGATAAAACCATCCTTTTTTGTATTAATGAAGTATGTTTTTACACCATACTTTTCTGCATTTTTGAACACATCTTTATAAACAAATTCTGCATCATCACTACAAGCATAAAACACAATTACATCTCGATTTTGTTTCTTATCAATAATATATGAAACCATACTTCGAAATGGAGTAATTCCAATCCCTCCTGCAATAAAAACCAATGGAATATTTTGATTTGATTCAATTAAAAATTCCCCTGACAATTGAGAAACAGACATTTTATCTCCTTTCTTCAAATCAAGAAGTCTCTTTTTAAAACTACTTGGCTTCTCAGGAATTTTTACTCCAAGGTAGATTTTTGATTCAGTCGGTGAAGATGCAATTGTAAAATATCTCCTATTGCCCCTACTATCTTCATGATTATGAAGAAGTGTCCACTCCATATATTGCCCAGGTAGAAATCCAAATCTTTCTTTTACATCAAAAACAAATTCGTATATATTTTTCCCGATATTCTTTATTTGATCAAGCTCCAAAATTACCTTTATTTTTGGACTTACATAATAAGAAAATAAATTACCAATCAAAAGCGCCAGCTGTGGTGTTGAATGAAGTCTTCCAAATCTAAATTGAATACCCATAAATACTGCAACAATCGCTCCATATAAAACTTGATATTTAACAGTTGGCGGCGTTGTAGAAGGCTCAGTAAGCATTATTGTACCTAAAAATACAATTGGCCAAGATAACAAAATATCACCAATTGCCTGAGTCAATTCCGCTCCAGAATTAAGATAGAAAAACAAAATCATGATATATGAAATTACAAAAAAAGTTAAAAACAAACTAAATCTTTTAATTTTCTTGACTATCAAAAGGCCAACTATTATCAAAAATAAAATAGATGAAGAATTTGATGACCACCATGTAGCAGGCCAAATTGAAGTTATTGAAACAAAAAAAGCAGCAAATGCTGCAGGATTAAATATATGTTTTTTATGATATGCCAAAATATATTTCGACATAATTGCCACAAAACAAGCAATAAAAATTGGCAGAAAATCCGGTAATTTCTCAAAAGGTGACAAAATCAAAAATAAAATTAAAGAAGTAATATAAGTTGAATCAGTTCCCCGATATGCACCAACAATTCTTGCAACTATTTGATTTAAAACTTCACAAACTGTCATTATAAATATCAGTGAGATAATCAAATCAAATCCTCGATATGGAATAATATTTAAAAAACCAAACAAAATTAAAACAAATGAAATAAAAGATAAACCATAAATAACCAAACGATACATTCCAATAGAATTCAAAAATTTATCAATTATTTTCATCATATTTAAGTTTACTATAAAACCATGTTTTTAAATTTATTATAAAAATTACATTTTTAAGCTTGCTATAAAAATCCCGTTTTTAAGTTTACTATAAAAATCCCATTTTTAAGCCTGTTATTTTTTAAGATATAAATTCGCCAAAAACCCATTTGATTTTTTAATACTAAAATCTGGATACAAAATTAAATAATCAAAATTAAATTCACTCAATTTTTGTGGCTCTATAAAAAATAAACATGTTGCAATTCCATCTGCGATCATTGCATCATCAGAAACTACCCAAACTCCCATTATTCCATTTTGTGAATTTTTAGTTTTAGGGTTAACTATATGATGATATTCTCGCCATTTCCTACGATTTCCCGATGAAGCACATATACTTTTACTTAAAACTTCAATTTCACCAATCACCTCAGTTACATCATTTGGATTTTCAAGTCCAATTTTATTTTTAATTCCACAATTTAATATATCGCCACCAGCATCAATACAAAATTTACCAATACCATTTGATTTAATCAAATCACCAATAATATCAATAATATATCCCTTTCCAGCTGCACCAAAATCCATAATTGCTGGAATTTTTACATTTAATTTTCCCTGTTGGTAACTAATATACTGATCCCAATTTAAAACACTTTCTAATTCCTTTTTCTCAAAACTATAATTTGCATCATAACCCATTTGATCCAACAAATTTCCAACAAATGGAGAAACCATACCATTGGTTAAATCATAAAGTCTTTTATAAAAATTAATCATCTTTTCAAAATCAGCTGGCATATTAAATACACCAGACTGTTTTGAAACTTGAGTCACCAATGAATCACTTCTAAATCTCGAATAGTTTTTGTCAAAATCATTAATCCTTTTTTTTATTTGATAAAAAATACGATCATTATTTAAATTATCCTCTAAATCAATTGACCAATGTGTTCCAATTGCTTCAAATGAATAATTCAACATAAATTTAAGACTTTGCTTCCTGTTTTATTTTCTCCAGTGCATCCTGAAAACCACGAGAGGTAAGTGATGATCCAGAAACCTTTGTCAATTTAACTTCATCAATCTTTTTTCCAACAACCATAGCCTTATAATTTTTCTCAAAAATAGTTTGATATCTTTCAGAATCATCATCGGACGGTTTTGGAGTAATACTAATATCTTTTATAGCCCCATCAGATAAAGTCAAAGTAACTCCAATTTGCTGCTGTCCACCAGGAGAAATATAATCACCTGTTACGCTATATTCACCATTTTTGTAAGAACCACTCAAAACTGTTTGAGTTGTTGCCGTTGCAACTAAAGTAGGCTGAATTAAAGCAGTTGGTGAAGCAGAAAGTTTATCATTCTCAACTTTATTAGTATTAGAAAAAGTATACGCAGCAACTGAAACTATCATAATCAACAAAAGAACTTCAACACCAATAACCATCACATGACTATCTCTTTTTGATTGATTTACCTCAAACTCATTATCTTTGTTATTTTCTTCCATTAATAATCACCTCCATTAGATTCAAATTACATTTAGTTTCTTAATATAAGCTGAATTTTAGTTTTAAAGCAAGATAAATAAAACAACTTGAAATAACTATAGGTTTATAATATAATACTCTTTTATTAAACATATTTAGAATTTATAACAAAATGAAAAAAATAAAGTCAATATCGATTGGAATCCCAGCACACAACGAAGAAAAAAACTTAGCTAATCTTCTTGATTCCATATTTTCACAAAAAATAACTGGGGTAAAACTTGAAAAAATCATAATAGCACTTGATGGCTGTACTGATGATACAGAAAAAATAGCAAAAAAATACAAATCAAAACACTCAATTATAAAAATAATAAATGATAAAAAAAGATTTGGTAAAGCCCAAAGAGTAAACCAAATATACAAATTAAATAAATCAGATTTACTAATCATGCTTGATGCTGATTTAGTTATTTCAGAAAAAATTTCAATTCAAAAAGCAATTCAAGAATTTAAAAATAATAAAAAAATATCTTTACTTGCACTAAGACAAATTCCAATTTGGACAAATTCATTAATGGGTAACGCAAGTGTATTATCATATTTAATTTACGAAAATTCATTTCTAAATTACAATTCTGGTAATAATATTTATTCACTTCAAGGAGCCGCATATGTAATTAAAAAAAGTTTATCTAAAAAGATAACTTATCCAAAAAATACAATTGCTGACCACAAATTTTTATACATGCAAGCAATTGAAAAAACAGGTAGAGGAAGTTATCAAATATCAAATGAATCAAAAGTATTTTTTAGAACAATATCAACATTCAATGATTGGAGATTACAAGGAACACGATCAGTTTTCTCAGATATAGAAAATATCAATTCTATTTATGGAGAAAAAGTTAAAAAAGAATATCAAATGCCAAAAAAACTTTACAAAAACTCAGTAATAAAATTTTTAATGATTTATCCATTTGAAACAACTATCGCGGTATTTATGAATTTATTAATCAGAGTCTTTCCCAAAAAGAGAAACAAGAGTGGAGTATGGGAATTAGCTAAATCATCAAAATTGGAGATCTCATTTTCCACCCCAAACCAAAAACCGCAATATTCTCATCAAAATTCCTTGCTTTTTAGAAGTTTGATGCTTGTGACCATGTTTTTCAAAGACTGGTCTTGACCAAACAGTCAAAATTATCCATTGTTTTCTTTCGTTTTGTTTGGCAACAACTTCAATTTTTGAATCCCCATATGTTTTGTAATAAATCCAAGCTCCTCGAGTTGCAGCATATCTTGATTGTTCTGGTCTCTGAAATGTAGCCCATGCGTCCCCCTGTTTTATTCCACGTTCACGAAGCCTTTGTAAGGCGTGATCGGTCCAAACTACACCACCAAAATTACGATCCATATTATTGAAGTTTTTTAGTAATCAATCCATGAACTTCATCAGCCAACAATTTCAATTCATCTTTGATAAACAATTCAACATCCCCTGTAATTCTATCTTTTAAATAATCCCAATGAGCCATATCATGAGGCTTTTCTGAAAATTTATCCATAAATTCTTTATGATGTTCACGAGGAAGTTTTTCTAAAATACAACCAACAACTCTATGGTGAACCATTTCATCAACAATCTTCCACATCTCCTCTTTCTCCTCAACTGTTAATTTATGCTTCTTAAAAGCCTTCTCAACTTTATTCAAATCAATAATGTTGTCATAAAATACACTACTCATGTTCGTATTATAGCCTGTTTAACCAATTGATTTCCAGAATAGTCAACTGGTCCCAATGGAATTTTATTATCAGGATCATTTACAAAGAAAAAGATTACTGATCCCTTTTTATATTTTGATCCACCCAAGCTCATCATAACTTCAGGACTACCTCCAAAATGTTTTCCAGTCCAAGCTGCCGGTCCAGAATCTGCAATGGCCGCAACAACTGCATTTCCATTATCAGTGTTAACTATCAAAACTTTTCGATACTTATACCACTCCCTCAGAAAAGCAGTATTTTTACCCCATTCTGGCAAATATAAAGTTTGACAAACCGCGTACCATTTTTCCACATTTTCAATATCAGCTGTCATTGCATTTTTACTTGATGAAAAATACCCCCAAGCCCCCAAGCCTGGTGCAATTCCTTCTTTTAATACTGATGCATTACCATGATTTGCCAAAGTATCCCCTGGGTATCTATACAAATGCTGCTCCGCTCCAATATATCCATAAGTTGTATTTAAATGTTGCCCCTCAAGAGTTGCCTTAGTATCAACTCCGATGTATTTACTAAACACATCCTCCACTTTCTTTTCAGTTTCAGGTGATATTGGTTGTGGTTTTTCTGGAAGTACTTTTGAAAGCTGATTCAAAAGCTCATCACGTTTATTAACAGAAGAAATTGAATTTTCTCCCAGTGAACTAATCTGATGTGTACGGGGCGGCTCAGGCAGCTGTGATGCAATGGTTGGTGCTGCCAAAAATAATGTTGATGCAGCTGTCACAGAAGATAAAATCCTTGCTGATTTATCTCGAATTTGAGATAAAGTCATTCCTTTTTCTTTTAGATAATCGCCAATATGTGGATATTTCTTATCAAATGAATTTTTTGTTTGAAGTGAAGAAAACTTAAGCCTATTCCTTAATTTTTCATTTTTGGCAGTTTGATCCATTAAATCTATTGTATAGACTTTTTAAGTCTTCTTAAAGTTTCATCTTTGCCAATTATAAGTAAAGTGTCATTCAGTGGAGGTGTCACAGAGCTTCCCGCAATTGCACCTCGCAAATCCTGAAAAAACTTTCCAGTTTTAAAATTATTATTTGTAACAACAGATAGCAAATCACGATCAATATTCTCTTTTGTCCAATCTTCTATATTTTCAATTGCATTTAAAGCTGCCAAAACATGTTCACTATAATTTTCTGTTATTTTCATAGATTCTTTT
Source organism: uncultured Gammaproteobacteria bacterium (assembly GCA_964524515.1). Classification (GTDB taxonomy): domain Bacteria; phylum Patescibacteriota; class Microgenomatia; order UBA8517; family UBA8517; genus CAZGEA01. Next base: position 33,471 of record CAZGEA010000003.1, read on the forward strand.
TCTTCAAAAACATATCCAGCCAGAGTTTCAAAATCAGAAATTTTCTTTATTCTATCTTTCACAAGCGGAGTAAGCTTTTCAACTCTCTCCATATCATATTTACCTTTGTAAAAATCAAAAATTAATTTCGACAATTCAGAATCAGTCAATTGTCTAATGTATTGACCATTAAACCAATCTAATTTTTCACTATTAAAAACTGGGTTTGATTTTTGCACTCCATCTTGATCAAAACTTTGCACAAACTCTTCCAAAGTAAAAAGCTCTTTATTATCCTTTGGTGCCCAACCTAAAAGCATTAAATAATTCAAAATCGCATGAGGTAAATATCCTTTATCAATCCAAGTGGAAACTCCAAACAAAGATGTAATATCTCTTTTACTAAATTTTTTTCCAGTCCTAGGGTCCAAAATTACACTAAAATGTCCAATTTCAGGCAATTTTTGTTCTAATCCTTCATAAACATGTAAATGGATTGGAGTTGAAGAAATCCATTCCTGCCCACGAAAAACATGGGTTATTTCCATATCAATATCATCCACAACTACAGCCAAATGATAAGTTGGAAAGCCATCAGATTTAAGTAAAATCAAATCAGAAACTTCCTGACCTATAAACTTTATTTTTTTCTTTAAAATCCAATCATAATATTCAAATATTTTGTCTTCAGGAATTTTCGCTCTCACAACAAATGGCTCACCCGATTCCACTCTTTTAACTGACTCTTCAATATTTAAATTTCGTGCAGCAGGTCGCACTTTTAATTTTGCAAGTGACTCTTTCGAATCATAGCTCGCCTTTATTTCTTCCTTTTCTCGAGCAATAGCATCAAAATCATAATAAGCAAAACCACGTTCAACTAATTTTTTAGCAGCTTCTTTGTATTTTTCAAGTCTCTCAGATTGTCTATAAGGAGCATGTGGACCACCAATATCAGGGCCTTCATCCCAATTAATTCCAAATATTTTAAGTGTAGAAAAAATTGCCTCCTCGGTATCTTTTCTTGATCGTTTCTGATCAGTATCTTCAATTCTCAAAACAAACTGCCCGTTATTCTTCTTTGCATATGCATAACTCCACAAAGCACGAATAACAAAACCTAAATGAATACTATCTGGGGTTCCAGTTGGGCTTGGTGCAAAGCGAGTTCGTGTCATGATTGAATTATACCCTGAGATAAGGCTATACTCAAAGAAATCATGTCTCTAACTACTGTTTCAACTCAAGCCAGAAAAACAATTAGATATTCAATCTATTTTGTAATCTTCGCAATAATCGCTAAATTCATAATTCAATTTGGTTTAGAATTTTATGCACGAACATTTCCAACTCCACCACCACCTCCAAATCATGCCTTCGGACCACTTCCAGAAATCTCATGGAAAAATCCAGATAACCTACCAACTCTTGAATATAAATTAGAAACTGCAGATGGTTCTCTTCCATCATATCCAAACCAAATCCAAGTTTTTAGATTCATAAAAGGAAGTGTCAATTTAGGAACAATTGAAGAAGCAGTCGCAAAAGCTAAATCGCTTGGTTTCGATTCCACTGGTGAAGAAATCTCCCCAACAGTCCTTAGATTCAAAAGCCAATCAAGACCCCAAACATTAGAATTAGATAGCGTATCTGGAATATTTTCAATTAGCTATAATTTAATAGTTGATCCATCTCCAGTTACAAAAATTCCACCAGCTCCAACCACCTCAGCAGTATCTGCGAAAGGATTCTTGTCCCGTGCAGGCACAGTTCCAGATGATATTACAAATGGAAATTTTACACATCAATTTCTTACAATTGAAAACGAAAAATTAATTGAAGTTTCATCATTATCCGAATCAAAATTAATCAAAATTAATCTTTTCAGAAAAGACACCAGTGTAAAAGTAAGTACCGTAGCTGTTGATTTACCATCAGTTACAAAAAATTATTTTGAAGCAAATGTTTGGTTTTATGTCGGAAGCGATGGTGTACCTTTTGCAGGCGAATATAAATACTATCCGATTGATAAAAATATAATTGCCAACTATCCAATCAAAAATACACAAGATGCAATAAATGAATTAGCTCAAGGCAAAGGATACATTTCTAATCTCGGTGAAAATAAAGATGGAAAAATCACAATCAGAAAAGGATTTTTAGCATATTTTGATTCAGAAAATTTAAGTGATCAATTTGTACAACCTGTATATGTATTCCTAGGTGACAGAAATTTTGCAGCATATGTCCCTGCAATTACCAATGAATATTACGGACAACTCAAAAAATAGGAGTGCTTACTTTATTCCAAGAATAAGATTTATATATCCAATCAATTAATTCCTTTGTTTCTCCAAATCTATCCTGACTCCCTAAAAGCGCAATGCCCACTCTCCTACCATTTCTATAAACCATAGAAACCAAATTCTCCCGTGCCTCCTCAGTCCATCCAGTTTTAACACCAATCACTCCATCAACTTTACCTAATAATTCATTAATATTTTTAATTTCATGTACATATTTTCCATCAACACTTTTAACAGTCTTAGTTTTAGTGCCAACTATGTTTGAAAAAACTTCATTCTTCATGGCATATGAAGACAAAATCACCAAATCCCGAGGTGTTGAAAATTGATTATAATTATCCAAGCCAGTTGGATTTACAAAATTTGTATTATTCAATGATAATTCTTTTGCTTTTTTATTCATAAGTTGTACAAATCCGTCTCTACCTTTTGGATGAATCCGAGCTAACGTCTCAGCAGCATCGTTTGCTGAATACATTAAAGTACAATCCAACAAATCACGAACTGTAAGTTTTTCTGCCTTTGCAAAATTAATCTTCTGACCTTCAACTCTAAAAACTGGAACTTCAACAATTTTTTCCAAATCATATTCCTCCAAAGAAACAAGTGCAGTCATTATTTTAGTTGTAGATGCGGGCAATACTCTCAAATCAGCATTCTTTTCATACAATGGTGAAGCAGAATTCTCATCCCAAGCATAAACTGCATTTGCAGAAAACACAGGAAAACTATCAATATTTTTATTAAGTTCTGGAATATCGGAAAGTTTACGATTATTGTTTAATGTATTTGCAACAACTTCAGTTACCACTTGAGGTGCAGGAATTATCCTGTCCCCAGTCAAAACCAATACACAAGATGCCAGAAATATCACAGTAATTGATGATAGATCTATTAATTTCATAAATTATTTTTGTGAATTTTTTGGAGTTTCCTTGTTTAATGTTGAAAGCCGCACATCAATTCGTTCCATATCTCGAGGAAAAAGCGATGCCTCACGAACATTTGATAATTCCAGAAGTTTCATTGTTATTCTCTCAAGTCCAAAAGAAAAACCTCCTTCAGGTGGCATTCCATATTTAAAAGCTGATAAATACATTTCAAAATCACTTGAATCCATTCCACGCTCTTCAATTGCTTTAACTAATTCATCATATTTATTTATTCGCTGACTTCCACTTGAAATTTCAATTCCACGAAACAATAAATCATATGACAAACTATATTCAGAATCCTGTGGATCAGGCATTGTATAAAAAGCTCTTTTTTTAGTTGGAAAATGAGTTATTGTCACAAAATCACTTTGATGTTCCTCTTTCGCCCAAATACAAATTTCCCTCTCATCTTCAGGATTCAAATCCATCTCACGGGTTAAATCACGACCTGTTCGCTCTTGAATTATTTTTTGAGCATTACGTAGTGTTAATCTAGGAACGGATGATGGTACGAGTGGTTTATCAATGTTATACATTTCAAAAACATCACTGCACTTTTCAGCTGCATTTTTAACCATTGATGTTCCAACAAACTCCAATGCATCAAGTAATTCTTCAAATGATTCAATAAAAGCAATCTCAACATCCATTTGAATAACTTCTGATAAATGTCGAGTTGTAACTGATGGCTCTGCACGATAAACATGAGACATTACAAAAACTCTCTCAAATGCACCTACACCAATTTGTTTATAAAGTTGCGGGCTTTGAATCAAAAATGCACTATGATCGTAATATTTAACTTTAAAAACTTCTGATCCACCTTCAGTTGATGATGCTGAAATTGTAGGGGTAAATATCTCCATGCATCCAAGAGAAGCTGATGCTTCACGAAATCCTTGAGCTACAGCCTCTTGTAATCTAAAAATAGCTTGTTGCTTGGTGTGTTTTAAAGTAAGCGGTCTATGATCAAGTAAAGTAGGTAATTCAACATCCAATTCTTCCTTTCCCATATCAAGAGGAAGCTCAACAGATTGATTCAAAATCTCTAGTTTGTTAACAACAATTTCTATCTTTCCTGTAACAATTTTCTGATTAATCAATTTTTCAGGTCGCTCTTTTATCTCTCCTTCAATTGAAACCGAAGAATATAAACTAATTCCCCTAAACTGTTCACTACTTCCCACAACTTGAACTATTCCAGTTCTATCTCTCAAATCCAAAAAAGCTATTTTTCCATGATCACGAAGAGTATTTACCCATCCTTTAAGGATCACAGTCTCACCTATCTTATTAATTGTGTCAGAAATTAGTGTTCTCTCCATTTGTTAATTATACTAAAACTTTAAAACAGAAGTTTGTGTATTTTAGGTACGTTCCAGGCATAAGTCAAATAACCAAAACTATTTTTTATTCAATCGCTTTTTAATCTCACGAATAGCAACTCCAGTTACAACAAAAGATAACCATTCACGCGATGGCATTTTTTCATTTTTTGATTTAATAATCTCCACAACTTCTCCTCGTTTGAGTTTATAATTCAAAGTCACCATCTTTCCATTGACACGAGCTCCAGATATAAAATTTCCCATTCTAGTATGAATTCTATAAGCAAAATCAACTGGAGTAGCACCAATTGGCAAATCATAAATATCTCCTTTTGGTGTAAATACAAAAATCCGCTCTGCAAAAATATCAAACTTTACAGCTTTTACAAATTCTTCAGAATCTGAAATCTCATCCTTCCATGAAACAAGCCTCTTCACCCAAGATAACTTATCTGCATCAGGCTTAATTTCACCTTGTTCAAGTTTGTGTCCAGCTACTCCTTTTGTTTTTGCTTCAGAATATGCCCAATGAGCAGCTAATCCATACTCAGCTTGCTCATGCATAACTTGTGTTCTGATCTGCACTTCAACAATACCACCAGTTGGAGAAAAAACTTTAGTATGAATTGATTGATAACCGTTTGGCTTGGGTGAAGCAATAAAATCAGATACTCCAATTGATGCAACAGGAGTAAAATTTTTATGAACAATTCCTAAAGCTGCATAGCAATTTTCAACAGTATCAACAATTATTCGAAGTGCAACAATATCATGAATTTTTGAAAAATCCCATGATATTTCAGGTCTCTCCAATTTTCTCCACAAAGAATATAAATGCTTTCGTCTTGCGTTTACTTGTACTTTCAAACCAGATGCTGACAATTTCAAAAGTAATCTTCGCTTAATCTTTTTCATATCCCCCTCAGCCTTTTTATAAAATCCAAAAGATGTTGTAGTCAATCTTTTATATTCCTTTGGATATACATATGGAAAAGCAAGATCTTCAAGTTGAGCTTTTACCTGCCCCATTCCAAGTCTTTCAGATAGTGGAGCGTAAACCAATAGCACTTCCAACGCGTTCTCTCTTTGTTTAGATTTTGATAAATATTCAAAAGTAGACAAACTATCCAATCTACATGCAAGCCTGACAAAAACTACTCGCAAATCAGATGCCATCGCAAGAAGCATTTTAATTAAACTATCAACAAACTGTTGTGGCTTTTCCTCTCTCAATTGCAAATTTGAAATATTAGTTATAGATTCAATCAACTCTCCAATTTCATTCCCAAATTCAGCTTTAATATCATCCACTGTGGCTGCACCACGCCTTACTGTATTATGCAAATATCCCAATGCTTGAGTTGTGTACCCCAAACCCCATCCCCCTAAAATTTCAGCAACTTTTTTTGAATGTTCATAAATTTCAACACCAGATTTTCTCTTTTGATCCATATGAGCAATTCTGGCAAAATCACGAGCCTTATTAACTAAATCAATCTCTTGATACATTTTTTTTAATATCTTTTGCAATTAATTGAATTTCTGTTTTTCCCATCCAAGTATTACTAGATATATTATACAAAATGTCCAAAATATCGCCCTTTTCAGGTTCTATCATAAATCTATCTTTATTAAAAATAAGCAGTAATATTGTGTTTGTTTTATCACTAACTTGTAATTTAAGATGCTTTTGATTCTCACCCATCTTTTTTAAATCAACAACTTTTACCTTTTTACTAACAAATGAAGGTTTTGGGTTACCCATTCCAGTTGGTTCAAAATATTGAATTTCTTGATAAAGTTGAGGATTACAATCAGATAATTTAATCACACAATCAGCTTTTATTTTTCGAACCAAATCATCTTCTATAATTTGTTCATTTGCAAAATTTATTATTTTTTCTCTAAATTCATCAAAATCATCTAATTTAATCGAAAACCCAGCTGCCATAGGATGCCCTCCACCAGCAATTAAATATGAAGAAAAATTACGAACTGCTTCAATAATATTAAATCCGTTTATTGATCTTGCAGATGCTTTGGCAATTCCTTCACTAAACGAAAACACAATAGCAGGCCGAAAAAACTCTTCAACCAAATTAGAAGCAGCAAGTCCAACAACTCCCTCATGAAATTCAGAACTCCCCAAAACAATAATTTTATCTCTCTCTAAATCCCCCACATTTCTTGCCATTTCAACAGTCTTCAAAACCATATTCTGCCTCTGAATATTTGTTTCAGTAACTAATTTTGAAAGAACTTGTGCCTTATCTTTTTTCGTTGCACAAATTAATCTAAGAGATTCCACTCCATCAGATAATCTTCCCATCGCATTAATTCTTGGAGCAATTACATAATTAATTTCATAAGTTCCAATCTTACTCTTTTCAATTGCAGCTGCTTCACAAATTGCATCGATTCCAATTCTCTTAGTCTTTTGTAAATCTTTAATTCCATGTAAAACTATTGATCTATTCAAATTCAAAAGCGGCAATTGATCTGAAACAGTTCCAATTGCACTAAGTTCCAAACCATCTCCATAGGCAAGTAAATTGCTAGATTTTATTTCCCTTCCAATTTCCTGAGAAAATAAAAATGAAATACCTGATCCAGATGTTTGAGTTGTATGAATAACTGCAAGAGCTTGTGGTTCTTTTTGATCTCTCTCGTGATGATCAGTTACAATTACATCAATATTCTTTTGCTTTGCATACTCAAGTGCCTCATGTGCAACTATTCCATTATCAACTGTAATTATTAAATTAACTTTTGGGTTAATTTCCAATATCTCATCAATACTCTTAACTGCCAATCCATATCCATGAGTAAATCGATTTGGGATAAAAGGCATTACATCTATTCCCAAAGAAAAAATTCTCTCCCATAAAATGGCAGTTGCACAAATCCCATCTGCATCATAATCTCCATAAACTACAACGCTATCGTTGTTTTCATTTGCAATCTTAATCCTATCAATTGCAATCTTAAGCTGTTTCTTCTCAACTCCGTAGTCTGTTATCAAAAAATCTCTTGGATCTTTAGGATCCAAAAATTCTTGCATTTCCTGTTTTGTGTTTATTCCTCGATTTTTAAGTAAAACATCAAAAACATCTTTAACTTTACCTTCCTGTTTAATTTGCCAATTTATATTTTTTTGCATATATTCATAATATTACTTCCTAGCCCGCTAAAGTATACAATTAAAAGATGAATAAAATTATTATTCCTGATGAATCAAAAAAAATAATAGAAAAAGTCTCAACAGCTGGATTTGAAATCTATATTGTAGGTGGAGCAGTAAGAGATGTTTTAATGGGAAAAAATGTCGTGGATTGGGATTACACAACAAATGCAAAACCTGATGAAATAACCAACATGTTTCCCGATTCATTTTACGATAACGTTTTCGGAACTGTTGGTATTCCAAGCGAAAATGGTCTCAAGGCACACGAGATCACAACTTTTAGAACCGAAAGAGACTACAAAGATTCAAGGCATCCTGAAAAAATTGAATGGGGAAAAACACTTGATGAAGATCTTCAAAGAAGAGATTTCACCATTAATTCAATGGCAATCAAGTTAAAACAAAACAATGAAACAGAAATAATTGATCTTTATGGTGGTCAAAAAGATATAAACCATAAAATAATCAAAGCAGTCGGTGATGCCCACACAAGATTTCAAGAAGATGCACTCCGAATGATGAGAGCAATTAGAATCGCATCGCAACTCGGTTTCGAAATTGAAAAAAACACAAAAATTGCTTTAAAAGATTGTGCACAATTAATTACAAAAATCGCCTACGAAAGAATTCGCGATGAACTATTAAAAATATTATCTTCTCAGTTTGCTGCAGAAGGAATATTACTATTAAGAGAGGTTGGAATTTTAGAAATTATAATGCCAGAAATGGAAAAAACTTTTGGAGTCGAACAAAAATCGCCAAACAGACATCATATTTATGATGTAGGAACTCACTTAGTTATGTCACTTAAAAATTGTGAATCAAACGATCCAATAGTCAGATTCGCAACACTAATCCACGACATTGGCAAACCATCAGTATTTAAAAAATTAGATTCAGGAGTAATTACTTTTTACAATCATGAAATAGTAAGTGCAAAAATAGCATCAAAACTTGCTCAAAGATTCAGACTTTCCAAAAAAGACGGTGACAAACTTTGGCGTCTTGTTAGATATCATCAATTTACAGTTGACGAAAACCAAACAGACTCAGCAATTCGAAGATTTATAAGAAATGTAGGAAAAGATTTAATCGAAGACATGATAACTCTAAGAGTTGCAGACAGATTAGGTGGCGGTGCTCACGCCACATCATGGCGACTTGAGGAATTTAGAAAAAGAATAATAGAAGTTCAAAAAGAACCATTTTCAATAAAAGATCTAAAAATAAACGGATCAGATGTAATGAATATTTTAAATCTAAAACCAGGACCAGTAGTCGGTGAAATATTAAATAATTTATACAAAGAAGTTATTGATAAAAAAATTCAAAATACAAATGAAGATTTAACAAAAAAATTAAAAGAAAATTTTAACTAACTAAATCATCTTCATCACCAATTATCATTACACGACTCTCTGACAAAACAGATTGCAAAAAAGGATCTTTTCTCTTTTTTCTAAATTCAAGTTCATCACGGCTCATAACTGTATAATTAATCTCTCGCCCTCTCTTTGATTCCTCCATTCGCACCAATGTTGCCAGTTCAGGCAAAACTACTTCACCCACAACCAAAATATCAACCTCATCATCTCTTTTTCTATTCTTTTGCCTTGCAAACTTTCCAGAAAACATTACAAATGCAATTTTTCCTAATTTTGTTTTATTTTCAATAATTTGTGCACCAAGTCCTTTTGTCTTTGCAACAAGTGATACTAAATCTCCATACATTGGATAATCTACTCTCAACCAGTAATAAACTCTATTCCCTCTATTCTCTTTTTTTATAATACCTGCTTCAAGCAATTTTGATAATTCTCTACGAACTGCATTAATCTCTTCATTTATTGCACGTACAACACCACGTACATGGTACATCTCGTTTGGGTTAGAATAAAAAAGCTCAAGCATTTCTATTCTAACTTTAGAAGTAATAATATCGGTAAGTCCAGCCATAATATAAAAAAGAATAAATAATTAGTTCGATCTAGAAGGCAGTATAACTCGCAATTTATTTAGTATCAATATCGTTTCCAGAAGGAATAGCAGAAATCCATATAAATCCTCTTACAAATGGTATCTCAGCTCCCTTTGAATCATAAAAAATAGTTCGAGATGTATCTTTATCTTTTTTCCACGTTCCATCAATCACAATACCATTTTGAAATATCTTAACTGAACCTGTACCAACAACTTCATAGTACATGTGTTTTTCAGAATCAACTGGCCCTCTTTCTTTTACTTGCATAACAACAACATTACTAACTTGAATTTGCTGATTATTTGTTAAATCAGTAAAAGGGTTACCTCCATTAAATCTTTTATACATATTAAGTGCAGAATCATAAGTCCAAGAAACATCATAATCATGTGCACTTTCCCAATATTGATAAGATATAGATGTAACACTTGGAGATGAACTAGCCTTCCCATCCACAAATTTCCAAGATGTAAATGCATCTGTCCAAGGTTTACCGTTCTTGTCTTTATAAGCAAAACCCCTTTTAATTCCTTGTTCAAATAATTTCTCAGATGATGCAACCATTTGATGCTCAGCTGGGATTGTTCGTCCAAGTCGTTCTGGATCTCTCCAAAAAACTGGAAATCCAGAATCGTAAGTTGTATCAAAATCATTCCCTTGAGGAACACGCCAACCAATTGCTGCTAATTTTTCAATAGCACGAACTTCTTTTCCAACTTGAGATACAGGCTTTGTGCCACCAGGACAATCACCACAAATAGCATTAGCACCACCAACATGGGTATACAAAGGATTAGTTCCATATTCCATTGCCCAATTTATAAAATAAATTCTAGATGATCTAACTGGAGCAATACGCGTGTCAGCAGCTGATACTCCACAATAAAATACAGACATAAAACGAGTAATCCCTCCTTCTGCAACAGCTTCATAAACCACGTCAGCATGAGATAATCCCTCAACTGGTCTTGAATCAGCATGATTCTCAACCATTGCTACAATTGGGCGCCTCGTCTCCCATACATCTCGCTCAGATTTAGTAAACTTAGCACCATTAATTGGACAAGCTTCTGTTTTTGGTAAGTCTAAATTTATTTTCGATTTACCATTTGATGATCCTGTACTTCCTATTTTCTTAATCGATGGAGAAATCTCACCCAATAAACCAAATACCAACAAACTAACAACAGTTGAAACAGCAAACATCAAAAATAGAAATAGAAATAAACTGCGAGGTGTTTTATAAATATTTGAAAAAGACTTCATACTAAATTAATAACATCTATTATATTACACATACTAACCAACTCTTGTCTACTTGACTAAGTATTAATATTAAGATCTTTCATTTCATCAGAAAGTGTCAAGTAGCAATATAAGTATCAAACTTAAATAAAATTATTAAGTTTCAATATAACAATAAATGCCATATCATAGCCTCAAGCTAAAAATTAAAACATGCAGGTTGTGCTCGCAGTCATTATGCAATTTAGTAAAAATAAATAAAAAACATGCTATATAGATAGCTATGTTAATAGTTAACCTTAAGGAGGTGAGTTACAAATGATGTACTGCGTAAAATGTAGAGCAAAAAGAGAAGGTAAAGATTTAGAAAGTGTTACCATGAAAAACGGAAAGCCAGCTACCAAAGCAACTTGCGAGGTCTGTGGCACAAAAATGTTTAAAATTGGCAAGGCTGCATAAGCACTTGTTTTTTACCAAGGGAATCCCACTTCATTTATGATGGGATTCTTTTGGTAAAAAATGAGTTCAAAAAATACAATAAACTACGAATTAGTATTTAAAGTTTTTAAAAATAATTACGAACTTGTTCCACTTGAACTCTTCAAGCATCCTTACGAAATCCTAATATCAACTGTCCTATCTGCAAGAACAAAAGATGAATTAACATTAAAAATTTGTCAAAATTTATTCAAAATAGCTCCAAATTTTAAAAAATTATCAACTCTTGAAGAAACTGAAATTGAAAAATTAATATTTCCAGTAGGTTTTTACAAAACAAAAGCAAAACACATTAAAAAATTAGCAGCAGACATTCTCACTCTTTATGATGGAATTGTGCCAAAAGAAAGAAACAAACTAATAGCTCTTCCAGGAGTAGGCCAAAAAACTGCAAATTTAGTGTTAAATCGAGCATTTAAAATTCCAGCTATTGCAGTAGATACACATGTTCACAGAATCACAAATCTACTAAAGTGGGTTGAAACCAGCTCACCTGAGGAAACAGAAAAACAATTAACAAAAGTATTACCAAAAAAATATTGGTCAGATTGTAATCGTTTGTTTGTTTCAATTGGAAGAAAATATAAATCAAAACAAAAACTAAATAAATTTCTTGAAGATAACAACTTAATTTAATTTTCCAAAACAATTGTTACAGGACCATCAAGTTCTGCATCAATTTTCATATATTCACCAAAACTTCCTGTTTCAATTTTTAATTTTGATTCTTTAAGTTGATCAATAAAACTTTCATAAATCTTTCGTGCATCAAATGGATTTGCAGCATCAATAAATGAAGGTCTATTTCCATCTTTTGTATTTGAATAAAGTGTAAACTGCGAAACAATTAATATCTCACCACTTGAATCTTTAATATTAAGATTCATTTTTTGATCATTATCAGGCATAATTCTCATTTTCAAAATCTTTGATGAAATAATTCTGGCATTTTCCACACTATCAGTATTTTTAATTCCAACCAAAATAAAAAGCCCAGGACCAATTTCACCAACAACTTCATTTGTTGAAGCTTTTGTAACTTTTGCTTTTAATACTCTTTGAATTACAACTTTCATATTTTTTTAATAATCCCTTTCGGGAACTCTGGAGGCGAATAAGCCAGGTTCTGTTCATGCCACTTGCGTGACACTGATGATAATCTGTCTAATGCCCTCGATCTTCGAAACTCGGGGAAGGCGCCTGATATCGTTTCATTCGGAGGTTGCTGCAGAGAGGATTGCCCGTTTCACCCACAAGATGAGCTTTTAGGCTCTCTCATGACTCGTCTCTGTTGCTCTAACTGGCACTTACGTGCTTCCACTTACATGGAACATCCTGCCTTCCAGCAGCCTGGACTTTCCTGACAAGGTAGTTGCCCACCAAGCCTAATCATCCTGCCTCCAGAGCAGCTATATTATAGCAAATTATAGGATTTAAGTGCGTTTCTTAACCAAAAAGCGATCAAGTAAAACTTGAACAACAATCAAAGTAGGAACTGACAATAAAACACCGACAATTCCAGCAAACCTAGCTCCAATTGCAAGTGCAACCAATGTAGCAAAAGGGGGAACTCCAACTGATCTCTCCATTACTTTTGGAACAAAAATATAATTCTCAGCTTGTTGAATTAAAAATGCCAATCCAGTAGCCAAAAACCCTTTTAATGGAGTAATACTAAATCCAACTAGAACTGCTGGAATAGCCGCTAAAAATGGCCCAATTAAAGGTACCGCCTCCAATAAACCTGCGATAACAGCTAAAGGTAGTGCGTACGATATCCCAATTGCAGTAAGTCCAATATATGTTGATACTCCCACAATTATCATCAATGTTAATTGTCCTCTCACCCATCCACCCAATCTCCATTCAAGTTCTAATAAAACTTCCGATACACTTTTTCCCACTTTTTGTCCAAAATAATACTCAAAAAAATTTGGGATTTTATCTCTAATCACAAGTAAATAAAATGTTAATGTTAATACGGTAATTACTTCAGCTATGTTTCCAACAATTGAAAGGCTTGCTCTTACTGCTTCAATTGGCAAATTTCCGACTTGGCTTAACAATTGTGAACTTATTTGTTGTCCAATTTCTTTAGAAATACCAATTTGTTGAACATAATCAGGTAATTGAGCAACAAAATTCTGCGTTTGTACATAAACTGCTGGAAAAATACCAGCAATACTAAAAATTAATGAGCCAACAGCAATTATATAAACCAACAAAATAGATAAAGGTTTAGGAACTTTGTATTTATTTAATTTTCTACTAAAAGGATCCAACACCAAAGTGAGAAGTAAAGAAACATAAATTTGAAAAATAATATCGCGAATATAATAAACTCCAGCAATAGATAAAATAATTAAAACAAAAATAAAAATAGACTTTGGAGAAATTTCAATATTCCTATTCTTTTTCATTTGCATGATTATACCATGCATTAATATATTTATTGGTGTTTTCGACTAAATCTAAATCATCAAAACCAAACCATTTAATTCTTTTTTCTTTATTAAACCAAGTCATCTGACGCCTTGCATATTGCCTTTCCTGTAAAATCCATTTACTTTTAAGTTCATTCAAATCAATTTCTTTATTTAAATATTTACTCCACAATTTATATCCAGTTGAAGTAAATGCTTGACTATCAAGCAAAACTCCATTCTTAATTAAATTAAAAACTTCCCTTTCCATTCCTGCAATAAACCGATCATCTACCCTTTTCTCAATTAAATTAGAAAGAGTATTTATTTCAGCTTTTAGACCGATCCACAAAACATCAGCATCAATGTTATTAATTTTTTCAAAATCTTTAAAATTAGATGAAATCTCAATAGCACGAATCAATCGAAATGGATTATTTCGATCTGAATTATTTAATCGATTTGCCCTTTGAGGATCCAATTTTTCCAAGTAATCAAATAATTGATAAGAAGTATAATTTTTTAATTTATTCCTTAATTCATCGTTTTTCGGTATTCCAATTGTATCCATTCCATCAATTAAAGCTTTTATATAAAACCCAGTACCACCCACAACAACTGGCAAATGCCCTCTTTTCCAAATATCATTTATTTTTTCTCTAGCATACAAAACATATTGATATACACTAAAATCCTGATTTGAATCTACTAAATCAATTCCCCAAATTGTTTTATCATTAATCAAATCCAGATCCTTTCCAGTTCCAATATTAAATCCTCTATAAACTTGTCTTGAATCGCAAGACAAAAGCTCACCATCAAATTTATTCGATATTTGATTTGCAAGTTTTGTTTTTCCAGTTGCAGTCGCACCACAAACTACGATTATTTTATTCATATAAATATTATATTTTAATTCTGAAGAATTTAAATTATCTAAGAACTTGTTTCTTAAGTCTTTTACCTGGAGTGAATCTTGGAGATCTGTGTGCCTTAATTGTTACATACTTATCAGTCTGAGGAATTTTTACTGTTTTTCCTTTCATTGAAATTACTCTAAATGTTCCAAATCCAGATAAAACAACTTTCTCTCCTTTTGATAAAACTCTACCAATCTCAGATAAAAATACATCAACAACTTCTTCAGCTCCCTTTTTTGTTTGGTGTGATTTTCGAGCTACTAATTCAATAAGTTGTCTTTTTGTCATCTTGGATGAAGAATATACAGAAAACCAGTCATTGTCAAGCATTTTCGAGAACTTTTCTTTTGCAATAAATATTTATTTAGCACTTGTAACAGATGTTGCTCTTGTTTCCCGAATTGCTGTAACTTTAATTTGTCCTGCATATTCAGCTTCTCTTTCTAATTCTCGAGCAATATCATGAACTAATATTGTTAATTTATCATCATCAACCATTTCAGGATTAACTACAACACGAACATCTCGACCTGCTTGAAATGCTATTGCAGATACAACTCCATCATATTTTGAAGCAATTTCCTCAATCTTTGTCATTCGTTTTACATATTCTTCATGAGGTTCATATCGCGCTCCTGGTCTACTTCCAGAAATTGCATCAGCAGTCCACACAACAACTGATTCCATTGATGTAAATGGCTTATCTTCATGATGTTCAGCAACAGCTGCAATTACTTCTTTAGGTAATCCATATTTTTTCAAAGTTGCAACACCAACTTGAACGTGAGTACCTTCTTCGTTTGTAACAATTTTTCCAATATCATGAAGCAAACATCCAAGTCGCACTGTTTCTACATTTGCACCAAGCTCTTGAGCAATATGAACTCCCATTTTTGTTTCCTCAATAGTATGAACTGCCAAATTTTGTCCATATGAAGTTCTAAATCTATATCTTCCAATAAGCTTAATTAGCTCCAATGGAAGCGAATAAACACCACATTCCTCAATTATTTTCTTTCCTTCTTCAAGAAGGACATCCTCCATTTGAGTTTTTACTAATTTTACAACTTCTTCAATTCTTGAAGGTTGAATTCTGGCATCTTTAAGTAATATCTCCAATGAACGCCTTGCCACTTCACGTCGAATTGAGTCAAAAGATGAAAGTCTAATTGAATTTCCTTCATCCAATTCCATTTCAACTCCTGTTTCTTTCTCAAAAGTTCTAATATTTCTCCCTTCTCGTCCAATAATACGTCCTTTTGCCTCCTCAGAATCAACTGTGACAGTCGAAACAGTATATTCTGCAGTATAAGTCGTAGCACCGTGCTTCATGGAGTCAATTAATATTTCCTTTGCCTTCTCTTGTGCTTCAAGTTTTATTCTCTCTTCAGATGCACGAATTTTTTTAGCAATTTCAGAAGTTAACTCTTTTTGGACTTCATCCAAAAGAGCACGCTTTGCCTCATCTCTGGTCATTCCAGAAATTTTCTCGAGTTTCTCTATATAATCTTGATTGTCATTTTTAGCCATAATATCGCCAATTTTTAAATTACTCCTAGTATTCTAAACTCTCAAGCCCAATTCGTCAATCACGGCGCGAATTATCGTCTGCCCAAACCCTCGCCTTGCCAAAAAACCAAATATTTTTTCGTATTTTTTCTCATCACTATATCTTCCAAGTCCCTTTAATTTTCTCTGTGCAATCGACATTGCAATTGATTTTTCATCAATTTCAACTTCTTCTAATACTTTTGAGATTATCTCCTTATCAATCCCCTTTTTCGAAAGCTCCATTTTCAAAACCATTTTTCCTTTAGGTCGAAATTGACTGCGTTGTTCCACCCACCACTTTGCAAATTTCAAATCATCCAATAATAATAGTTTATAAGCACTTTTAATAAATCTTTCTTTAGTATTTAAATCACTTATTTTCTTTCTTATAAAATAATCAAAACACTCTTTTTCAGATCTTGGGCGAAGTATTAAAAAATTCAAAAATTTATCAAACAGTTTTTTATATTCCGCAGTCTTTACAATTTTATCCAATTCATCTTCACTTATTTCTTTTCCAATTTTAATTCCCAAAATAACCAAATTATCCAAATCAATTCCAAAACCAAATTCATGATCCAAAAATACATTTACACGTTTTCCGTCCTTTTGGGGCTCAATATTAGTAACAATAGACATTAATTAATTTTCGTCTTCAGAAGTTTTTTCGTCCCCTAATTCTTTTGGAATTTTTTTGTTAGAAATAAAAGCTGCTCTAATTTTCTCTTCCAATTCTTTTGCAAATTTAGGATTTTCTCGAATATAAAGTTTTGCGCCTTCTCTGCCCTGTGCAATTACTTTTTCTTGATAATTAAAAAATGATCCTGATTTCCCAATTACACCAAGTTCTACTCCAACATCAAGTAGTCCTCCACTCCACGAAATGCCCTCCTCATTCATGATATCAAACTCAGCAACTCTAAGTGGTGGTGCAACTTTATTTTTAACAACACGAACACGAGCCCTAATTCCAATTGCCAATTCACCACTTTTTATTGCATCAACTTTTCTAATTTCAAGTCGAATTGAAGAATAAAATTTCAAAGCCAATCCTCCAGGAGTAGTTTCAGGATTTCCAAACATAACTCCAATTTTCTGACGAAGTTGATTTGTAAAAATCAAAATTGTTTTTGATTTTGAAATTGCCCCAGTTAATTTTCGAAGTGCCTGGCTCATTAAACGAGCTTGCATTCCCATAACTGCATCTCCCATCTCGCCTTCCAATTCTGCGCGTGGAACCAAAGCTGCAACTGAATCAACGACTATTACATCCAATCCTCCTGATCGAATTAAAGTTTCAGTAATTTCCAATGCTTGCTCTCCGGTATCAGGTTGAGACAATAACAAATCATCCAAATTAACACCAATAGTCTCAGCGCGTTCCGGATCAAGTGCATGTTCAGCATCAATAAATGCACACTGTCCTCCCATTTTCTGAGCTTGTGCAATAACATGAAGTGCTAAAGTTGTTTTCCCAGATGATTCAGGTCCATATATTTCAATAATTCTCCCCCTTGGAAGTCCACCAACTCCAAGTGCCAAATCAAGTGCAATGGAACCTGTTGGAATTGTTTCAATCTGAAGTCTGCTTCCACGATCTCCTAATCTCATAATAGAACCTTTTCCAAATTGTTTTTCAATTTGATCAAGTGCAATCTTTATAGCTTGTGATCGAGCAGTAATCTGTGTTGATGCTGCTTCCTTTTCCTTCGCCTCTTTTTTGGTATTATTCGCCATTAATATTCTTATATCATTATAGGAAAAGCAAAACAAGAAGATATTCTGTTAAAATACCTTTGACAAAACGGGGTATAGTTTAACGGTAGAATGCGCGGCTGGGGGTCGTGCGGCGGAGGTTCAATTCCTCCTACCCCGACTCAAAAAAATAATGGAAACTCACCATAAATTACTAATCAAAGACTCATCAGATATTTCTGAAATAAAAAATAACTCAATTCAACTAATTATTACCTCACCTCCTTATTTTAATGCACCAAATGATTACAAAAACATGTACAAAAGTTATGAGCATTATTTAAAAAAAATGAAAAAAATAGCAAAACAATTATATAGAGTGTTAGATGAAGGCAGAATTGCAGCTATTAATATTGATGATATTTTAATTAATGGTGAAAAATTTCCATTAAATGCTGATTTTACAAATATCTTTTTAAGTGTTGGTTTCAAATATAGAGACAAAATTACATGGAAAAAACCAGATGGATTTATACGCATAAGCCGCAGAAGCGGTTTGGTTCATCAAAATCCATATCCAATGTATTTTTATCCAGACAATCAAACCGAAACAATCTTAATTTTTCAAAAGGGGAAATTTAATTATAAAAATAGAAGTATAGATGAAAAAGAAAATTCAAAAATAGATATAGACGAATTTACAAATGAAAAATGGTACAAAAATTTTTGGGAAATAACAAATGTCTCTCCAAAATCTCAATTTGAAAAAAATATTGCTGCGTTTCCTGAAAATATTCCTTACAGATTGATCAAATTGTATTCATACAAAGGAGAAAATGTCCTAGATCCATTTGTTGGAAGCGGAACAACAATGAAAATAGCAAGACAATTAGGAAGAAATAGTATTGGAATTGAAATCAAAAAAGAACTAGCACTCACCATCGAAGAAAAGCTAAGCTTCGATGAAAGACTACAAGTGATAGAATGAATTAATGAAACCCAAACAAAGACAAAAAGAAAGCTTAGTTAGAAATTTTATTTTTGGAGTAGAAGATAGTTTAGTTTCAACTGTAGGTTTAGTCTCAGGTATTGCAGTTGCAAATGTTCCCAAAGAAACAATCTTTTTAACAGGAATAATTTTAATTTTCGTTGAAGCTTTTTCAATGGCTGTTGGAACTTTTTTGTCAGAATCTGGAGCTGAAGAGTTTGTAGAGGGTAAAAGTAAACTTTCAAATACAAAACTAATTACAGGAAGTGCTGTAATGTTTGTTTCATATCTTTTAGCTGGAATAATTCCTTTATTTCCTTACACCTTCGCTGATACTCAAAACGCATTTATATTATCAGTAGGATTATCACTTTTTGCATTATTTGCACTGGGTGCTGTTACTGCCATAGCATTCAAGAAAAAAATCTTAAGTCATGGAATTAAAATGCTAATTCTTGGAGGAGTTGCAATTGTTGTTGGAATTGCAGTCGGTAAATTAATACAAAACTAATTAACGCTTTGGGGACTGTTTTGCTCTTCTTGCTTTTCCACCAGTTCCAACCATTCTTCGCTGTCTGGTTCGTGAATCTCGTGTCAAAAATCCAGCTTTTTTCAAAACTGTTCTATTTTTCTCTTTATCAAGTGCAACTAATGCTCTTGAAATTCCATGAACTAAAGCCTCAAGTTGTCCATGAATACCACCACCTGCAACCTTTGCAGTAATATAATACTTTCCAGTTGTACTTGTTAATTCAAAAGGTTTTCCCCAAACAGCCTTAGAATTAGGATTTGAAAAATATTTACCGATAACAATTCCGTTAACAGTACTTTCTTCACTTCCCTTAAAAAGCCTAACTCGAGCTGATGCCTCTCTTCGGCGTCCAGCTGCATATGTGTAATTTTTAATTTTTTCTTTTGCCATTTTTATTTAGCTACAAATTTCTTTTCGTATGGATGTTTGCTATCAGGATAGATAAAAAGTCTTTTCATTCTCTTAGCTCTTAATCTATTTGATGGAAGCATTCCCCAAACTGCATATTCTACCACGCGTTCTGGATGTCTTTCGATCATAGCTGAAAATGAAATCTCTTTAAATCCACCAGGAAACATAGAATGTGATCTATACATTTTCTGATCTTTCTTTCGTCCAGTGACAACCACTTCTTTTGCATTAACCACAACAACATAATCCCCATTATCCATATGAGGTGAATAAGATGGCTTATTTTTCCCCATTAGATAGGTAGCAATTTTGGTCGAAAACCTGCCCAAGCTTTCAGATTTAGCATCGATTAAATGCCATGATCTTCGAACTTCACTTTTAATTGGTTGATATGTTTTTTTCATTCTGAAAATTTTTATTTTTTAACTTCTTTCTTTACTTTTTTAGCCTTTACAACTGTCTTTTTCTCTTTTACTTCCTCTTTCTTTTCAACTACTTTTTCTGTTACTTTTTTTACTTTCTTTTTTGGTTCTTCGACTACTTCAATAACTTTATCAGTCCATTCCAATCTTACCATTTGAGCTTTATCTCCCAATCTTGGCATTAAATTAATAGTACGTGTATATCCAGATGTTCTTTTCTTTGATAATTCAACAAAATCACGGAATAAAACATCAGTCGAAACTCGATCATTACCAAGTACTGAAAGAGCACGTCTTCTTGACGCAACCGAGCCCTCGGCAACCATTTTAATTAGTTTGTCCAAGTCTCTTTGGATTGCTTTTGCTTTTACTTTAGTAGTTACTATTGTTTTTTCCAAAATAATAGCTCTATATAAAGATCTAAACAATGCATTCCTAGATGCTCGATTGCGGGAAAATTTCTTTCCAAAGACGCGTTTTCTCATATCTTAAAATGAAACTCCTTTCTCTGAAAGTGCAGCAGAAACAATTTTAAGAGATTTCTCTCCCAAGTTTCGAACTTTTATAAGTTCGTTTTTGTCAGCTACAACTAACTTTTCAACAGTTTCAAATCCAGCTTTTACAAGCGCATTTGCAACTCTTGTAGGAAGTCCAATTTCTTCAACTGATAATTTGCCGACTGATCCAAGACTATCTGAGGCTAAAGATACTTCAGCGACTAATGATTCGACTTGTTTCTTAGGTGCAACTATTTGTTGGAAATATGAGACTAAAATACCAGATGCTGAAATTAATGCATCATTTGGGCTAACTATTCCGTCAGTCCAAATTTCAAGCGTTAATTTGTCATAGTTGGTTACTCGTCCGACACGTGTTTCCTCAACTTTATAATTCACACGAGATACTGGTGAAAAAGATGCATCAAGATGAATTTCTCCAATTCTCTCTTGTGGTCTTTCATCAGCCAATAAATATCCAACTCCATTTTGTGCAGTCATTTCTGCATTCAATTTAGCGGATTTTGATAAAGTTGCCAAAACAAGCTCAGGATTTGCAATTTCAACTCCAGCTGGGACTTCAATATCTCCAGCTTTAACTTCTCCGGTTCGGTTAATTGATAACTTTAATTTAACAGGATCACTTCCAGTTATTTTAACTCTAACTAATTTAAGATTTAAAAGAAAATCTAAAACATCTTCTTTCATACCTTTTAGAGTTGAGAACTGGTGTTTAACCCCTTCAATTTGAACAGATGTGATTGCTCCTCCGGTCAATGAATTAAGAAGTACTCTTCTTAATGCCACGCCCAAAGTAAGTCCATACCCTGCTGGTAATGGGCTTAAAACAAACTGTCCATAATTATCTTGTGTACTTTCGTTTTTTACTTCAAATGTTGGTTCCATAAATTCACCCCCTTTAAATCTCTCCTAAGAGTAATATGCCCTTAGGAAAAAAATATATTCAAGTTACCTTGAATAATATTCAATAATATCTTGGTCTGAAATAGGCTCTGCGACGTCCTCACGTTTTGGAAATCTTGATACATTTCCGGCTGCGCCCTCTCGGGACAACCACCCTGGAATGCTGTACTCTTTTTGTGACAAAAGAGCCTTAACTACAGGCATTTCTTGGGCTTTTGATGAAAGTGTTATTATATCAGAAATTTTCACTTGATAGGATGGAATATTTAATTTTTTACCATTAACAAAAACATGTCTATGTGAAACTAATTGGCGAGCAAGTGGTCTTGAACTCGCAAATCCTAATCTATAAACCACATTGTCCAATCTTTTTTCAAGAAGAGAGAAAAGTCCATCTGCTGAATTTCCTTTTGATTTAAAAGCTGTAGTTATATAGTTTTTAAACACACGTTCAGTAACACCATACATTCTTTTAACTTTTTGTTTCTCACGAAGTTGTCTACCAAAAATTGAAGGTGCACGTGAGCCCTTAGCCCCATGCATTCCAGGCTTTACATTAAGTCTAGTTAATTTTGCTCCAGCTCCAAAAATATCGAAAGCTTCGCGTCTTGATAATCTATCTTTTGGTCCAGTGTATCTCATATAATTTTTTGTTTATGCTCTCCTTTTCTTTTTTGCTCGTGGGCCATCGTAAGCTGTTGGCGTAACGTCAGCAATCATAGAAATCTTAATTCCTGCTGCACGAACTGCACGAAGTGCTGCATCTCGTCCAGGTCCAGGTCCTTTAATATAAACTTCAGCTTCTTTTAATCCATTTTCCTCTCGTGCTTTTTTAACAACTTTCTCAGTAGCTAAAGTTGCAGCATAAGGTGTAGCTTTTCTGGTTCCTTTAAATCCTGCATTTCCAGAAGAACTCCAGGCTAGGGTTCGACCAGTATCATCAGTTACAGTAATAACTGTATTATTGAAACTTGCCTGAACAAATATTTTACCAACTGCTGATTGAATTGCCATAGTTTATTTAGTTTCCTCCTTTTTGGTTGTTGTCATCTTTGTTAACATTTCTTTCTTAAATGCTCCAACTGTCTTTCTAGCTCCTCTTTTAGTACGAGCATTTGTTTTAGTTCTCTGTCCTCGAGTTGGTAAGCCTTTAGAATGTCGCAATCCTCTATAAGAATTTATTTCTTTTAATCTTTGAATATCAGATTTTACTTTTCGAACTAAATCTCCTTCAGTCAAAGATGACTCAAGTAAAGAAGTAATGGATGATACACTGTCTGGAGTTAAATCGCCAACTCTTGAAGTAGAAGCAATATTAGCATCGACCAAAAGCTGTTTTGCTTTGGTCCATCCAATACCCTTGATACGTGTTAATGCGTAATCAAGTTTCCAATTATCTTGTAATTCTATTCCTGAAATTCTTGCCATTTTTTTATATTTTAATTTTTATCCTTGTCGCTGTTTACGTCAAAGACGAAACTAGCCCTGTCTTTGTTTATGTTTAGCAGTTTTACAAATCACGTAAATTACTCCTCGTCTTCGAACGATTTTGCAGTCTTTACACATTTTTTTAACAGACGATCTTACTTTCATATTATTTTAAATTTTTTACGAACCTGCACGAACTTTTCTTACAATTCTACCGCGATCTTTGTCATATACTGTCATTTCAACAATTACAGTATCCCCTGGAAAAATTCTCACAAAACCACGTCTTATTTTTCCGGTTAAGGTTGCAAGTATCAACCTATTGTTTTCACGAATCAACTTAATACGAAACATCGTATTTGGAAGTGACTCCATAATAACACCTTCTACTTCAAAGACTTTTGACGATTTGTTCATAATTTTGAGGCAGAAGTCAAAATTTTAGTCCCCTTTGAGGTGACAGCAACAGTCTCTTCGAAAAGTGCTGCTATTTTACCATTTTTGGTGCGTATTGTCCATCCATCAGGGTCGTAAGTTATATCCGCCTTACCAATAGTATACATTACTTCGATCGCAAGCACAAAACCTGTCTTTATTTCCACCTTTTCCTCCTCAGAGTTAGATACAAAACATGGAATATACGGGGCCTCATGCAAATCCCTACCAACACCGTGCCCAGTAAGTTCTTTAACTGGATAATAATTATTAGAAACCAAAGTATTCTCAACAGCAGCTGATATTTGGCCTATTAAATTACCGTTTTGGGCCTGTTTAATACCATCGTTTAATGACTTCTGTCCAATCTGCCAAAAATGCTTAATTTCTGGGTCATTTCCCAAATATACTGAAACTGCAGTATCAGTATGGAATCCTTTATAAAAAACTCCAACATCAACACTAACCATGTCACCTTCTTTAAAAATTACGCTTTTTTTAGGAATTCCATGAACAATACCAGAATTAACATTAATACAGGTGCTCCAGCTATATCTTGGAACCTTCTTAAATGAAGGATAAGCCCCAACACTCTCAATAAGCTCATCAGCTAGGTGATCAATGTCCCAAGAGCTCAAACCAGGCTTAACGGCCTTTGCAAGCTCATCTCTAACATATGCTAATTTTGCTCCACCTTCAGCCATAATAGACATCTCTTCTTCAGTTTTAATTAATACTTTTCTCATAATGTTGATTGTTTTGATTTAATTACTGCAATTATTTCACCATGTATTGTCTCAATCTCATTTTCTCCATTTATTTCATATAGCAATCCGTCTTCTTTAGCCTCAGCGATAACCGACTGAGTAACACTATGATATGCCTCAAGCCTAGTTTTTATAGATTCTGGTTTATCATCTTCCCTATGAACCAATGAATTCAAATCAACACTAGAATCAGGTGGATTCGTAATCAAATTATAAATTTTTCCAGTTATAGGATCCATTCTCCTTGCACTAAGTCTTCGAATGGATTCTTCAGTTGATATATTAATCAAAAAAACAAAATCAACCTTACTGTTGTGTTCTGCTAAAAATGCTTTTAAACGTCTATATTGAAGCAAAGTCCGAGGAAATCCATCAAAAACAATTCCGTCATATTTATTAATGCTGTCTAAATGTTCTTTTAACAACTCATTTGTTAATTCATCTGGAACCAAAACTCCACGAGCATTGACCATTTCATCAACATCATGTCTTTTCTTTGCAATCTCACGAAGATACGATCCCATTTCAAATCTCTCTAAATTGAAGTCACCAACTAAAAATTCAGCCTGAGTTCCTTTACCGCAACCTTGCGGTCCTAATAATACTAAATTCATGATTTTGATGGATTTTGCAAAAATTTATCATAACGTCCTGCGACCAATCTTGATTGCAAGTCACGCATTACTTCCAAGACAACCGAGACAACAATCAAAATTCCAGTTCCACCAACCATTAAATTAGGAACTTGAACAAATTTTTGAACAACTGAAGGCATAACAGCAATAAACCCTAAGAAAAATGCTCCAAACAAAGTAATACGAGACATAATATTACTCAAATGCTTGGCTGTAGCATCCCCAGGTCTAATTCCAGGAACAAAAGCTCCATTTTTCTGCAATCTTTCAGCAATTTTTTCAGGCTTAAAGTTAACCGATGTATAAAAATATGTAAAACCAACAACAAGCACAAAATACGTAATTGTATAAAATGCACCATCAGCGCGAAACAAATTAAGCATCTGTCCTGCAAATTGAGAAAACGAAGGGTTACCAGATGCAATTAAAAATTGACCAATTACAGATGGTAATACAACCAAAGATACTGCAAATATAATAGGAATAACTCCAGCATGATTTAATTTAAGTGGCAAATAAGTAGAATCTCCCAACACTAATGATCTTCGGGATCGTCTTGAATATTGAATCGTCACACGCCTTACTGCATCGCTCACAAAAACAACCAATGCAATTATCAAAACAGACAAAACAACAACAATCAAATAAGAAAGTGCATGAGTTGAAAAATTAGAAGAAATCGTTTGTCCAAAAGAAAGAGGTAAACGAGAAACTATTCCAGCAAAAATCAAAAATGAAACTCCATTTCCAATTCCATATTCAGTAATAAGCTCACCAAGCCAAACTGCAAACATTGTTCCAGCAGTCATTGTCACAACTAACGCCAAAAGCGCAATTGGCGACAAAACTCCAATTACTCCCTGTTTTTGTAAAATAAAATAAACAGTAAATGATTGCAAAGCTGCCAAAGGAACCGTCAAAAATCTTGTATATTGATTAATTTTTTCCTGACCATATTCTCCCTCTTCTTGAAGCTCTTCAAGTCTTGGAGAAATATATGTAAACAATTGCAAAATAATAGAAGCGTTTATATAAGGATTAAGTCCAAGTGCCAAAATAGAAAAATTTCCAAGAGTTCCTCCCGAAAATATATCCAAAAGTGCAAAAAAAGCATTACCAGAAAATATATTTGCGAGCTGTTCACGATTTATTCCTGCAGCAGGAATATGTGCAGTCAATCTAAATACAATCAATATAACCAACGTAATTAGAAGTTTTTGTCTAATTGGTTTTTGTGAAAAAATATTTCTTAAAAAAGAAAAAGGTTTAAAACTCATTTTGTAATCTTTGCTCTCTTAATTGTACCTACTTTTTTGTCCACTTTAAATGGACTTGGGTGATTTTTTGCTTTTCCTCGAAGTTTTGGAAGTCTCTTAATTAATGACTTCTTCATTTTATATCCTTCAAAAATAATATTGATTGTTCGTCTTGCCTTTTGTCCTTTTTGTCCACGTCCAGTAGTATGTCCTCCCTTACCAGATCCATAACCCAAACCCATTCTCTTGGATCTTCTGGTTACAACTTTGGCAATTCTCATTGTACTCATTCTTTTTTCCTCCCTTTCATATATGCAATTTCAGATAATTCCTGTAATGCTTTTAAAGTTGCGTAAACGTTAGTTATTTTATTTTTAGTCCCCAACATTTTAGCCGATACATCATGAATTCCTGCAGCTGACAAAACAATACGAACTGCTCCACCTGCAATAATTCCGCTTCCTGGAGGTGCTGGTTTCAATAATATCTTTGAAGCTCCATATTTAAAATAAATTGAATATGGAATTGTGGTTCCACGCATTGGAACTGTAATTAAATTTCGCTTAGCCAGAGTAATTGCTTTATTTACAGCACTTCGAACATCAAGTGCCTTTGAAAGTCCTGCTCCAACTCTTCCTTTTCCGTCACCTATTACAACTAATGCTGCCATACGCATATGATTTCCACCTTTAGTTTTTTTAGAAACTCGATTTAGTTGCACTACTGTCTCACTAAATTCCTTTGGTTCTGGAATATAATTTGGATTTGCCATATTTTTTAAAATTTAATGCCTCCCTCTCGCAATGATTCTGCAAAGGCTTTGATTCTACCATGAAATCTTCTCACTCCACGATCAAAAACTATTGTAGAAATTTTATTTTCTTTTAATTTTTCAGCAAAAATCTTTCCCATTTCAATTGATTTTTCAGTCTTTGTTCCCTTTGCAACAACTTTTCCATGAACTGATGCCAAAGTAACACCTTTATTATCATCAATTGCTTGAACAAATAAATATTTACTTGATCGATAAGTATGAACGCGTGGGCGCTCAGATGTTCCTGAAATTTTTGATCTAATTCTTTTTCTAAGTCTTAATTGTTTCTTATTCATTTTATTGTCTTATGCAGCTTTTGCAGCTTGCTTTCCTGGTTTCAATTTCAAAACTTCATCTTTATATTTAATTCCTTTTCCTTGATATGCATCAGGGACTCTAACTCTTTTAATATTAACTGCAGTTTGGGTCACAATTCCTTTATCAATACCAGTGACTTTTACAATCATTTTTTCAGTTGTGAAAGTAACACCTTCTGGTGCTTTAATTGTAACTGGATGAGAATATCCAACTGTCAAAATAAGATCACTACCTCGTACTTCAGATCTAAATCCTGTTCCTTGAATCTCAAGTTCGCGTGTCCATCCATCAGTCACTCCAATCATCATATTATTAATATGTGATTTTGTTGTTCCCTGATCAGCTCGTGCTTGTTTTGATGTGCTCAAAAGATTAACAGTCAATTCATTTTCTTTCTGAACCACTTCAACATTCTTAGGATGAGTATAAGTTAAACTTCCACGAGAACCGCTAACTGTAATTTTATTTTCTTCAATTTTTACAGTTACTCCTGGCTTTATTAATAATGGTTGTTTTCCAAATCTACTCATATATTTTAATAAATTTCAGCTAAAACCTCTCCACCAACATTGTTTTTAATAGCTTGTTTTGATGAAATCACTCCTTTTGATGTCGATACCAAAAACCAGCTTGATTTACCTTTAACTTTTGATAATTCATCTGTGTCACGATAAATTCTAAGTCCAGGTTTTGATACAATTTTTAAATCTCTCAAAATTGGTTTTTTAGAATGTTTTTTAAGTCTTGCAGTCAAAATTCCGTCCTTTGTTTCAAAACTATCCAAATATCCCTCTTCTTTCAAAACTTTTGAAGAAGCTTCAATTAATTTGGATGTCGAAACTTCAACAATGTCTAAATTAGCCATTGCTGCATTTTTAAGTCTTATTAAGTAATCACTGATTCTGTGTGTCATATATTTTTTTATTTTTTATAAAATTACCAACTAGCTTTTTTAACTCCTGGGATTACTCCCTCTGATGCATATTTTCTAAAACAAAGTCTACAAATTCCAAATGCTCTCATAAATCCTCGAGGTCTTCCACAAAGACTACATCTATTTCGATATCTTGTTTTATATTTTAATTTTTTATGCTCCCTAACTTCTTTTGCTGTTGTTGCCATATATTTTTATTTATCACCTTTCTTTTCAAAAGGCATTCCTAGTAATTCAAGTAACCTTTTTGATTTTTCAGGATTTCCATTTTTAATTACAACTGTAATCTCCAATCCGCGAGGTTGATCAACTTTTGAAAAATCAATCTCAGGAAAAACGATGTGTTCTGTCATTCCCAATGTAAAATTTCCTGCATGATCAAAAGATGCTTTAACTCCTCGAAAATCACGAAGTCTAGGCAAAACTATTGATATTAATTTTCTCAAAAAAGAAAGCATTCTTTGCTTTCTAAGTATTACAGATAATCCAACTGGCTGTCCGGCACGAAGTCCAAATCCAGCAATTGATGTTCTTGCAGTCGTAATTTTTGGCTTCTGTCCAGTCATTGATGCAAGCTCATTTTGTAATCTTGCCCAACCTTCTTTATTCTTTGCAGCCTCACCTGTTCCCATGTTAACAACTACCTTAACAATAGATGGAACAGACATTACATTTTTTAAACCAAATTCCTCCATCAAAGTAGGCATTGCCACTGTTTTATAAATTGTTTCTATATCGTTCATATTTTAAGTATTTTAAATAAAAGTCTCACTACATTTTTTACAAACTCTCAATTTCTTTGATTCTTTAAGTAAAAATCCAATTCTAGCTGCTTTTTTACATTTTGGACAAACAATTGCCATTTTAGAAAAAGGTAATGGTCTTGAAAATTCAAATATTCCACCTTTTCCGTCAGCAGTTGCTGATCTTTTAACGTGTCTTTTAAAAGTATTAACACCAGCAATAGTAGCCGTCATTTTAGAAAAATCAATTGAATCAATCTTTCCATCTCGGCCTTTATCTTTTCCCGATGTGATCTTTACTGTATCTCCTTTTTTAAATTTCAACATAATTTTAAATTACCTCCCGAGCCAATGATGCAATTTTTGTATAACCTGCTTCTTTAACTTCACGAGCAACTGGCCCCAAAACACGAGTTCCACGAGGCAAACCTTGTTTATCAATAACTACTCCAGCATTATCATCAAATCGTACATATATTCCGTCAGCTCTTCTAATTTCTTTTCTAGTTCTAACAATTACAACTGAAACCTTTTCTTGATCAGTTACAACTCCACCTGGATCAGCTCCATGAACTACACATCGGATTACTTGTCCGATTGTAGCTTTAATTCCAATTCTTCCAGGAACTCCAATAACATGAAGACTCTTTGCCCCACAATTATCAGCTGGCTTTAAATTAGATCGCAATTGTATCATGATTTAGCCTCCTTTTTCTTTAATGGTGCCTTTTTAACTACTTTTTTAACTTCTTCTTTTTTAGTTACTGGCTTTACTTCTTTTTTTATCTCAGCTTTCTTTATCTCAGCTTTATCGTAAACCAATGCCCATTTTTTCATTTTGCTAAATGGCTTTGAAGATGTAAATTTAACGCTATCTCCAACTTTTGCAACTGAATCTTCATCATGAACCAAATATTCTTTATGAAGTTTCATTCTCTTTTTATAAACAGGATGAGACACAATTCTCTCAACTCGAACACGAGCTGTCTTTTGATTTTTAGTTGATACTACTGTTCCTTGAAATATTTTCATGATTTTTTATTACCTTTCTTTTCAACTGTCTTAACTTCTTCAACTTTTTTAACTTGAGTCTCTTCTTTTACTTCAGTTTTTTTCACTTCTCGTATTATACCTAAAATTTGGGCAATTTCATGTCTCAAAAGAGAATGTGTCTTTAAATTTTTCTCTCGCCCAACATACATGTTAATTTTTGCGAACTTTGCTTCTTTTTGTTTTTTCAAAACTTCAGCATTAAGTTCACTTAATTCTTTTTTTCTATATTCGTTTAATTGATTTCTTTTCATAATTTTTAATTAGAACTTGTTCATTTTTTAAATTCTTTGTACTATTTTTGTTTCAAATGGTAATTTTGCTGCTGCTTTAAACAAAGCTGATTGTGCAGCTTCTAAATTAACTCCAGCAACTTCAAATAAAACTCTTCCAGGCTTAATAACAACTGCATAATGATCAATGTCTCCCTTTCCGCTACCCATACGTTGCCCAGGTGCTCGGTGAGTTATTGGTTTATCAGGAAAAACGCGAATCCACATTCTTCCTTTTCTTTTCAAATCCCCTGTAATAGTACGTCTTGCAGCCTCAATTTGATTAGCTGACAAATATCCACGTCCAATTGCCTTCAAACCAAATTCTCCATAAGACAAAGTGCTACCACGAGTAGCCAAACCTCTCATTTTTCCTCTTTGATCTTTTCTATATTTTCTTCTCTTAGGTTGCAACATATTTTTTATTAATTTCCTTTGTAAATCCAAACTTTAACTCCTACATATCCTCGAACTCCATTTGCAGCAACTGATGCATAATCAACTATTTCACGAATTGTCTGAGTTGGAACTGATCCATTATGAAACTTTTCTCGTCTAGCAATATCAGCACCTTGAATACGTCCTGCTAATACGATTTTTATTCCTTTTGCTCCAGATTGCATAACACGCTCCATTGATTTAGTTGCAACTCTTCTGCTTGGAATTCTACGCTCAAGTTCAGATGCAATTCTCTCGGCTACCAATTGTGCTGACAAATCTGCATTTTTAACTTCTTGAACTTTAAGCTCAACTTTAATTCCTTTTAAAGCTTCTCCTCTAATCTTAGTCAAAAGTGCCATAAGTCCTCTTTTAACTTCTTCAATTCCTGATCCACCTCGGCCAATTACAACTCCTGGTCTACCAACTGTTAAAGTTATTACAATGCTTCGAGTTAATCTTTCAATTTCAATTGAAGCTACTCCAGCAAGCTTTAATTTTTCTCTCAAATATTCTCTAATTTTAATATCCTCAAACAATTGCTTAACATAAAGTCTTTTATCGCCAAACCATCTAGAACTCCATGGAATGGTGCGTCCTACACGAAGTGCAATTGGATTAACTTTTTGTCCCATTTTTTCCTTTCTTTGTTACTTTTTCATCTATTACTTTTGCTTTAACTATTTTTTCAGCTTTAGCTTCTAATACTTTTTCAACTTTTACTTCTTTCAATGGCTTTGTGGTCAAAACTACTCTAATATGGCTCATTCTCTTTTTCATTGGGCTATACATTCCTCGAGATCTGGCACGTCCTCGCTTAAGTCTTGGGCCTTCACCAATTTGAATTTCCTTAAAAATCAAATCACTTTGAGATATTCCCAAAACTGATGCATTAGCTACAGCACTTTTAATT
Source organism: uncultured Gammaproteobacteria bacterium (assembly GCA_964524515.1). GTDB lineage: Bacteria > Patescibacteriota > Microgenomatia > UBA8517 > UBA8517 > CAZGEA01. The sequence continues at coordinate 65,293 of CAZGEA010000003.1, forward strand.
ACTTTAGCAAGTGGCATAGCACCTCTTTTATGAGACATTGGCAAATACTCAAGTGCATTCATAGGATTTAATTTGACTGCATATTCTGCAACCAATCTTAATTTCCTTGGCGTCATTCTAATAAACTTTTGTGTTGAAATTATTTCCATATTAGGTCTTGTCCATTGTTCTCTTAACAACTTGTCCATGTCCTCGGAAAGTTCGAGTTGGAGAAAATTCTCCAAGTCTGTGCCCGATCATATCTTCGGTAACATAAACAGTAACAAAAATTCTTCCATTGTGAACATTAAAATATTTTCCTACAAACTCAGGTGCAATTTGGCAAGATCGTGACCATGTCTTAATTGGTGCTCCTTTTTCGCCCATGCCAGATGAGACTTTTTTCAAAAGTCTTTCATCTACGAATGGTCCTTTTTTACTTGATCTGCTCATGAGTGTTTTCCTTTCTTTCTACCACTAACAATTAATGAACTTGAATATTTTCCACGTCGCCTTGTCTTTCCAACTGCTGGCTTTCCCCATGGTGTCTTAGGATATTTAAGTCCGACACTGCTTCTTCCTTCTCCTCCTCCATGTGGATGAGAACCAGGGTGTTGTGCAGTTCCTCGAACAGTTGGCCTTATACCCATGTGACGTTTTGTTCCAGCTTTTCCAAGTCGGCGAGTTCTGGCTTCAACATTTCCTACCTGTCCTATTGTCGCATAAGAATCTGGGTTAAATCTTCTAACTTCTGCAGATGGCAATTTAACCAAAACATAATTTTCTTCTCTTCCTTGAATTGTTGCAGCAGATCCTGCTGATTTTACAATCTGTCCACCTTTTGAAGGTGATATTTCAATATTATGTATAATTGTTCCAATTGGCAATTTTGAAAGTGGAAGTGCGTTCCCTACTGTCAAAGCCGCTTCCGGTCCTGAATATACCTGATTTCCAACTTCCAATCCAGAAGGCGCTAAAATATACCTTCTTTCACCATCTTTGTAAACAACCAGTGCTATTTTACAATTTCTATTAGGATCATATTCCAATGCTTCAACTCTTCCAATTATTCCTTTTTTACTTCTAGCAAAATCAATTTCTCTCAAAAATCTCTTTTGTCTTCCACCTTGATGCCGTACGGTAACTCGTCCACTTGCATTGCGTCCTGAATTCTTAGCTAATATTGTTTTAAGTTTTTTCATTTTTATTTTTCTTTCTTTTTTGTTTCAAAAATCTCAATTGTTTGTCCTTCTTTTAGAGAAAAATAAACTTTCTTTGTCTTTTTATGAGTCACTGTTTTTCCAGATAATGTTCGTCTAGTTGTAGCCTTACTTGTTAATGTTTTAAGAGAGGCCACATTTACTCCAAAAATTTCAAAAATTTCTTTCTTAATTTTTTCTTTTGTGTAATTAACAGGCACCAAAAATGTATAAACCTTTCTCTCCATCATCAAAGATGCTTTTTCAGTCATTAATGGTTTCATCATTTTTTAATTGTCTCCTTTTTGGTAGTTTTAACTACTTTTTTAACAGGTTTTTCTTCAAACAAAGAAGAATCAAAAATTAAATATCCACCACGAAATACTTGGTAAGCATTCAAAGCTTTCATTGGAACATAACTAGCATTTTTGAGATTTAATATAGCTTTTGGGGTTGAAGCTTCGCTTCCAATAAATAAGAAACTTTTTGTATTTTTAATTTTATTATTTTTAGAAAATTCACGAATAAAAAGATTAAATTCTTTTGTTTTGTTAACCTTAAACATATCTTCCATTGCTGCCATTTGATTCATTTTCTTTTTCATTGAAAGTGCACTAACCAAAGATGCCTTTTTAAGTGATTGTGACAACTCTTTAATTGATGGTACAGGTCTTGGTCCATGAGATTTTCCACCACCCACATATAAAGGTGCACTCATTGCTCCGTGTCTGGCATTTCCTGTTCCTTTTTGCTTGTAAACTTTCTTTGTAGTCAAATCAACTTCTGATCGGGTCTTTGCCTTTGCTAATCCCATATGAGCTCTATGTCTATAAACATGAATTGCTTGAGAAAACAAAGCCATATTTGGCTTTTCAGAAATCATTGCATCAGGAAAATTAACTTCTCCATTTTGAGTTGCTTTAATTGTAAATAATTTAATTTTTGCCATTTTGATTAATTGTTTATTTTTGTAATAACTATCAATGCACCATTTACTCCAGGAACAGATCCAGATACTTTAATTTGATTGGTTTCAGGATTAACTGCCAACACTTTCAAATTTTTAACAGTAACGCGATCAGATCCCATTCGTCCTGCCATTCTCTTTCCTTTATATACTCGTCCTGGTGTAGTTCCCTGTCCAATAGATCCTGGAGCACGTAGTCTATCACTTTGTCCGTGAGTCTTTGGTCCTCCTTTAAAATGATACCTTTTTACACCACCTGCAAATCCTTTTCCTTTTGAAATTCCAGAAACAGAAATTATATCTCCTTCTTTCAAAACCTCAGTAACTAAAATTTTGTCTCCAACTTTTTGAGTTGGTTCTTCATTTACTCGAATTTCACGCAAAAAACGAGGGGCTGTTTTGCCCCCTTCTTCCGTAACTTTACTAATGTGTCCTTTAACTGACTTAGAAACATTTTTAAGCCTTTTAGTTCCAAATCCTACTTGAAGTGCCCAATAACCATCTTTAGCTTCATTTTTAACTTGAGTAACAATGCATGGACCAGCTTCCAAGTTAGTGACAGGGAAACGCTTTCCCTCCTGGAAAATTTGTTCCATTGATTTTTTGTAGGCCAATATACTTATCATATTTATTTTGTATTTTTATTAACTCAAACTAAAAAAGGCGCATGAGCGCCCGAACTTAAAATTCGTATGCACTTGCCATGCTTAAATCTAGGTGGTGACAGACACCTCCATGTAAGTTGAAATTATATCAAATTAGCTCACTTACTGCAAGGAAGCTAATTAGCCACGCGAAGCAAAAATAAATATTCAATATTTCCTCCTTTTTCACCCGTAATAGGTGATTGTGTTTGATCTAGTAAATCAAAATTAGCTAATTTTACATCTTCTTTCACTCTTTCAAGGGTTTGTCCCATAAATTCATCTTGTAGTCTTCCTTGCCTCAAATGTTTACGATCAGCCTCATAATGAGGCTTAATTAAAGAAATTACAATACCACCGGGCTTCAAGTTTGCCAGAACATTGGGTAAAACTTTAGATTGGCGGGTCCATGAGGTATCAACTGTGATCAAATCCATCTTTTCAGGCAAAGTCACATGCATTGCATTGGTGCGCTCCAAAACCACAACTCTAGGGTCATTTCGTATTTTCCAATCAAGCGTGCCATACGAAGTATCAACTGAATAAACTTTTTCAGCTCCATTTTGCAATAAACTGTCAACAAATCCCCCAGTAGAAGATCCAAAATCAGCAACAATCAGCCCTTTTGGAGATATTTTAAAGTGGGTAAGTGCAAATTGAAGCTTCTCCCCAGCCCGTGATACAAAATTCATACGTTATTATACCAAAAATACGGGATGAAACATAAAATTTGATATATTTTGAACCACTTGACAGACACTATTTGGTACACCATTATGTTCTGTAATATAGGGTACCTTAACAATGTCCCCAATATGTATTTGCTACCGCTATCGGATGCAATAAATATATGAAATTTGATGTAATTGAATCAATAGAAAAATTTGGTTGGAAGAAAACTCTTCTAATTATTTTCGTCTTATCTTCAGTTCCGGCTTTTTTCTTAGGTAAAAACTCACAATTAATAAATCAAAACCAATCAATAATTCTACCTCAAGTTAAATCGATCACTGATGAGTCAAACTATAAAAAAGATTGTGAATCCGATACATTCCAAGAAAATTTCAAAAAATGGAATTTTCAAGGATATAGACAAAATAAATCTTCTTTTTGTGCACCTTCAAGAGAATTATTTCCACCAATATGGCATACGGACCCACTACCCATTCTATTTGAATCTGTTGATTTTTCATTTAGATTGCCTCAAGAATCAGAAGATAATCCAATATATGCAATATTCATTGGATATGATCCAAAATTAATCCAAATATATCTTTATGAAGGATCACCTCAACTTATTGGTATTAATATATACAATATTTTAACAGGTGAGCTTGAAAGAAAGGACCCAATACAATTAAGCGACATACCATTAAAAGGGAGTGAAATAACATTAAAAATAAGGACGACTCAAAAATCAGTTAACCAAATAACATATCAATTCAATTTATCTTATATACCCATCAACAGGCCAACAAATCCGATTGACGACCCATTTTCTATCGATATATCAGTGCCAATACCAGATTTAAGAAATACAAATTCAACATTATTGGTTGGTTTTGGAACTAAAAGCAAAAGTTGTATCGTCCCTACAACTTACAAAATTTGTAAATAGTACTTTAAAACTTAAGCTTATCCAATTCACTTTTCAATTCATTTATTGTAATCTTGTGATTTTCAATTCTTTTCAACATTTTCACCAAACTTCTCAATGGAATTAAATAAATATTTTCAAAGACCTTGCGTGTTCTAATAGAAACAAACATTGTTAAAGCTAAAATTATCAAAACATAAATAATATATACAAAAAATGACACATTATCAAAAAATTTACTTATAATATTAGCAATTAAATTTAAAAATAAACCAACTACAATTCCATAGAAAAATAGAGACTGACCTTCAGCTTGTTCAAATTTACTTTCTATCTTTGTAGAGATTTCTCTTTCCAAATTATTACTCTCCTCATTCATTTGCCTCAATTTTGTATTTAATTTAGATTGAAGAGATTTATCAGATAATTTACTCATAACATATGAAGAAGTTCACTTCCTCTAATTACATCTTAATCTCAATGGATACTCCTGCAGGAAGATCGAGGTTTGACAATCTGTCAATTGTTTTATCAGATGGATCTAAAATATCAATTAATCTTTTATGAATTAGAAGTTCAAAATGCTCTCTTGCATCTTTGTCAACAAATGGGGATTCTGCAACAGGATATATAGACCTTTTAGTAGGTAATGGAATAGGCCCGACCACTTTTGCTCCAGTTGCGAGTGCCGTTTCCAATATCTTTCCGGCCGCATCGTCAATTAAGCGGTGATCGTAACTTTTTAGCTTTACTCTTAATCGTCCAGCTGCCATATAGGTTTATATATTATTAAATAAGGTGCAGATTGAATTACTATTAAACTAGGATTTTTGAAATAACTCCAGCTCCAACAGTCTTTCCACCTTCACGAATTGCGAATCTTTGTCCCTCTTCCATTGCAACTGGGACTATTAATTTAACTTTCATTTTAGCGTTATCTCCTGGAATGACCATTTCAATTCCCTCAGGAAGTGTAGCTTCACCTGTAACATCTGCTGTTCTTATAAAAAACTGTGGCTTATATCCTGTGAAGAATGGTGTATGGCGTCCTCCCTCTTCTTTTGAAAGAATATAAACTTCTGCATCAAATTCAGTATGTGGTGTAATTGATCCTGGCTTTGATAATACTTGTCCTCTTTCAATTTGGTCTTTTTCAACACCTCTTAAAAGTACTCCAACGTTATCTCCAGCTACTGTTTCATCAAGAGTCTTTCTAAACATTTCAAGTCCAGTTACAACTGTCTTTTGAGTTGGTGTTATTCCAACGATTTCAATTTCTTCGTTAACTTTAAGAGATCCTCTCTCAACACGACCTGTAACAACTGTTCCTCTACCTTTAATTGAGAATACATCTTCAACTGGCATCAAGAATGGTTTATCAACTTCACGCTTTGGCTCAGGAATGTATGTATCAACTGCATCCATAAGTTCCATAATCTTTTTCTCCCATTCTGGATCGCCTTCCATTGCCTTTAATGCTGATCCTCGAATTACTGGTACTTCATCTCCAGGGAAATCATATTTCTTCAAGAGATCTCTGATCTCTTGTTCAACCAAATCAATCAATTCTGCATCATCAACCATATCGCACTTGTTCAAAAATACGACTAATGCTGGAACATTGACTTGTCGTGCCAAAATAACGTGTTCTGTAGTTTGAGGCATTTTTCCATCAGCAGCTGATACAACCAAGATTGCTCCATCCATTTGTGCGGCACCTGTAATCATGTTTTTGATATAGTCAGCATGTCCAGGAGCATCAATGTGAGCATAATGTTTCTTCTCTGTTTCATACTCAATGTGGGTAATGTTAATTGTGACTCCTCTTTGTTTTTCTTCAGGAGCATTATCAATTTCATCAAATTTATAAGCTTTAGATTTATTTCCTGGTTGTTTGGATAATACTGTGGAGATAGCTGCAGTTAAAGTTGTTTTTCCATGATCAACATGGCCAATAGTACCAATATTGACATGTGGTTTATTTCTTTCATATTTTTGTCTTACGTCGGATGCCATAGTTATTTTATTTTTATTTATTTAAAGCCGCCCAAAGAGACGACTACATTTGCAATAATACTAAACATAGTAAACAATGTCTAGAGTCAATTTGCTTAATTTAATGTAGAGGAAATATATCAAGGCTAAATCTTTATGTCAAGAGCCTAATTTATTATTTATCTCTTCTCTACAATAGCTGCAGCAATATGTGACGGAACTTCTTCGTAATGTGATGGTTCAACATATGCACTAGCCCTGCCTTGTGTCATTGATCGAAGCTTTGTTGTATATCCTGAAAGCTCAGCCAATGGACCATGTGCATTAATTATAATCATCATTCCTTTATCTTCACTTTCTCCAATTTGAGCACGTCGTGATGACAAATCACCAATAATATCTCCCATATATTCTTTAGGTGAAGAAACTTCAATTTTTACAATTGGTTCCAACAAAATCATATCTGCTTTTTTGACAGCAGCCTCAACAGCCATAGAGCCAGCAATCTTAAAGGCCATTTCTGATGAATCAACATCATGATAACTTCCATCAAATACTGCAATTTTAATATCAAGCAAAGGATATCCTGCCATTACTCCACCTTCCAATTTTTCCCGAATACCCTTTTCAATAGGTGCAATAAACTCCTGAGGAATTGATCCACCTTTAATTTCGCTCTTAAATTCAACACCCTCACCACGTCCAAGTGGTTCCACTCGTACCCAACAATGTCCGTATTGTCCACGTCCTCCAGTTTGTCTGATATATTTTCCTTCTCCCTCAGCAGATCTTTTAATAGTTTCCTTATAAGCAACCTGTGGAGCTCCAGTTGTAGCTACAACGTTAAATTCTCGCTTCATGCGATTAACTAATACTTCCAATTGCAACTCACCCATTCCAGAAATAATAGTTTGTCCAGTTTCATGGTTTGTTTTAACTCTAAATGTAGGATCCTCATCAGATAATTTAGAAAGTGCTATTCCCATTTTTTCTTGATCTCCCTTTGTTGCAGGTTCAATTGCAAGTGAAATAACAGGTTCAGGGAAAGAAATTGACTCCAATGAAATCAAATGACTTGGATCAGCCAATGAGTCCCCGGTTGTTGTATCTTTTATTCCAACTGCAGCAACAATCTCTCCAGCATATGCAGTTTCAATCAATTCTCTCTGATCAGCATGAAGCAAAACTAATTTACCAATTCTCTCGTATTTTTGTTTAGTTACGTTATAAATCTGATCTCCAGCAGACAAAGTTCCAGAATAAATTCTCAAATATACCAAACGTCCAACGTGTGGATCAGTAACGATTTTAAATGATAATGCAGAAAACTTTTCTTCATTTTTACGCTCTCTTGAAATCTTACTTGCAGTTTTTGGATCAATTCCCTCAACTGGAGGCAAATCAATTGGAGATGGCAAATATTCAACAACTGCATTCAAAAGTAACTGTGTTGTTGCAGTTCTATTATCTCCTCCCAAAATTGGGAAAAATTTACCAGTTACAACACCTTTTCGAATTGCGCGCTTTATTTCAATTTCAGTTAATTCCTGTCCTTCTAAATATTTAGTTAATACTTCATCATCAAATTCAGCTACTTTATCCAATAATCGAGATCGATAAGTTTGAGCCATTTCCATTAACTCTGCTGGAATTTCCTCTTCAGTTAATTTAGTATCTTCAATTGCTTTATAAGTAAAAGCTTTCATTTTAATAAGATCAACCATTCCACGAAGTTCATGTTCATTTCCAACTGGAATCTGAATTGGGGATGTATTGGCTCCTAATCTTTCATCAATTGATTTAATGGCTCCTTCAAAATCAGCACCAATTAAATTAAGTTTATTTAAAATACAAATTCTAGGAACATTATATTTATTAGCCTGTCGCCAAACAGTTTCAGATTGAGATTCCACTCCAGTACGTCCATCAAAAACCATAACAGCACCATCCAAAACACGAAGCGAACGTTCAACTTCAGCTGTAAAATCAATATGTCCTGGAGTATCAATAATATTTACTCGATATCGGCCTTCTGGCACCGCAGATTCTTCCTTTAATGCCCAGAATGTAGTAATAGCAGCAGAAACGATCGTAATTCCACGTTCTCTTTCCTCTTCCATCCAATCAGTAGCAGTTGTTCCATCATCAACTGAACCTAATTTATAGGTTTTTCCAGTTTCATATAAGATTCGCTCAGTAGTTGTAGTCTTACCTGCATCAATATGAGCAATAATACCGATATTTCGGATCATTTCATAAGGCAATTGCCTATCCTGAGTGACAGTTGAAACTATTGCTGATTTTTTCTTTGCTTGTTGTGCTGCCATAATTTATTATATTCAAAAATAATCCCCAAAGGTAGGGGAAGCTGTATTGTATCAGGCTTTATAAGGCTAGGCAATACAATTACAATAAACAAAAACTCTCCATCCTGGAAATAAAATAACTTCCAAAACAGAGAGCAACAAATCAACTAAAATCTAAAAACAGAAACCAATGCAGCTTGAATATCATCAACTGTGAGTTTTCCCCAGCTTGTTACAAAAATCCGATAAGTATAAGCAATAGGATGAAGATTATCATCATCTGCCATACTTGGATTAACTGGATCAATGCTTTCCACTGCAAACTCGCAAAAATATTTCAAACCTACCTGAAAGATATTTTTCTTCCAGAGGTCATACTCCAATCTTCCCAATTTATCTCTCAAAGAGGATTCCAACTCTATGATTTTCTTCCAACTTCCAATTCTGTTGCAAAATATTTTATATTGCGTAAGAGAAACTGCGGTTTGCAAACCTTCAGCAATAAAATCACCAAGTTTTCGAGTCACAATTACTGCATCATTTATTCTGGTTTCGCGAACAATTTGATCGTCTTCCTTATCATTCTCCTGACCAACAGGCGTTACCGAATCAATAACAAAAATCTTAACTTCACGAGCAGAAATATTTGCCATGATGAACTTTTCCTTGAGAACTAAAATATGTGCGATAGAAGCAAAAGGAGTATAGGGCAATATTAAAAAAAATTAAATAAGAAGATTAATTAATTACCACCTGAAGTGAGCAAAAGCACGGTTTGCCTCAGCAGCATGCTCGACATCTTGTCTCTTTTTAACAGACAATCCTGATCCATTTGATGCATCTATTAACTCAGCAGCCAATTTCTCTCCATATGTATGATATTCTGAGTTTGATCTAGCTCTTGATTGCTCAACTAGCCATCGAATTGCAAGTGAATCCTGTCGTCTACCTCGAACGTTCATTGGAACCTGATATGCAGCTCCTCCAATTCTTCGAGCTCTAACTTCCATTGTAGGTCTAATATTTTCTAAAGCTTTATTAAAAATCTCAACTGGATCAGCATTTGTTTTTTCTTTAACAATTTTTAAAGCATTATAAACTTCACGTTCTGCAACAGATTTTTTTCCATCCATCAATGCTCGTCCAATTAAACGAGTTATCATTGGATGCCCATAAACTGCATCCGGTGTTACTTTCCTGACTTTTGCTTGTGATCTTCTCATATTTTTTTATTAATTAAGCTGCTGCCTGTCCTGATTGTTTCTTTGATCCATATTTGCTTCGAGATGTAAGCCGTCCTGAAACTCCAGTTGTATCATATTTTCCTCGAATAATATGGTATTTTACTCCAACCAAATCTTTAACACGGCCTCCACGAACCAAAACTATTGAATGTTCTGCCAATTCATGACCTTCACCAGGAATATAAGCTGTAATTTCATGTTTATTAGAAAGTCGTACACGAGCCACTTTACGAAGTGCTGAGTTTGGTTTTCTAGGTGTCATGGTTCGAACCGCAGTAACTACTCCTCGTTTAAAAGGAGAAGAATTAAGTCCATAACTTCTGTCTTTTGAATTAAACCAACGCTTCAAACCCGCAACACCTTTTTTCTTGCGTGAAGTGGCTTTTCTGGCTCCTCTTACTAGTTGATTTACAGTAGGCATAATATATTTAAGAAATTCGACTCACAGAAGCAGCTCTTTCAGCATCAACCGGAATCAATCGACCGATTATAACATTTTCTTTAAGTCCAAGTAAGCGGTCTCGCTTACCCATCAATGCCGATTCTGATAATACTTCAGTTGTTTGTTCAAATGATGCTGCAGATAGCCAGCTTTCTGTAAATAATGATCTTCGAGTAATACCCAATACTACTTGTCTAGCAGATGCCGGTTCGCCTCCTGCGGCAATTACTTTTTCGTTTTCTTCTTCAAATCTAGATCGGTCAATTACTTCTCCAGGCAACAATGATGTATCTCCAGCAGTTGAGATTTTAACTTCATCGCTCATCTTTCGAACAATTGTTTCAAAATGTCTATCATTAATTGCAATTCCCTGAGATTCATATACAGCTTGCAATTCATTTACCAAATATTCTTGAGATGCTTTAAGTCCCCTGACTGACAAGATTTCTTTAATATCCAAAAATCCTGATGAAAGTTGAGTTCCAGATTCAATTAACTGACCATCTTCAACAATCAATTTAGAAGTTTTTGGAATAATATATTCTCTTTCTTCTTTTGGTTTATCTTGAGTTGTCACTTTAACAACATATCCATCTTCATCCTCTGATAATGTTACTTTTCCTGAAACTTCAGACAAAGGTGACAAACTCTTAGGAATTCGAGCTTCGAATAATTCCTCAACACGTGGCAATCCTTGTGTAACGTCTACTCCAACAACTCCTCCAGAATGCTTTGTTCGAAGTGTCAACTGTGTTCCAGGCTCTCCAATTGATTGAGCAGCAATTACTCCAACTGGTACTCCAATTTCAACCAATTTCTTAGTAGACAAATCCCATCCGTAACATTTCTGACATACTCCAAATCGAGTTCTACAAGTCAATGGTGATCGAACATATGCCGCTTCAACTGTTTCATCAGCATCAATTAATTTTGATATAGCCTCATCGATAAATTCATTTGCGCTTACATAAACTTTATCTTTACCTTTAATATCTTGTGATGCAAATCGGCCAACTATTCGCTTTCCAAAAGATGATGTTCTAAAGCTTCTCTCAATAAATAAGTTTTCAGTGGCTCCACAATCTGGCTCTCTAATCAAAACATCATGTGCAACGTCAACCAAACGTCTTGTTAGGTATCCTGCATCAGCAGTCTTCAAAGCTGTATCAGTTAATCCTTTACGAGATCCACGGCCAGATGTTACGTATTCAAAGATTGACAATCCTTCTCTAAAGTTTCCTTTAACAGGAAGTTCAACGATCTTTCCAAGCGGATCAACAACTAGTCCTCTCATTCCAGCAAGCTGCTTAATCTGATCTCGTGATGTACGACCAACTTTTGCGTCAATAACTATTCTAATTGAGCTTGTAGGGTCAATAATCTCCCATGTTTTATCAGCAATTGTTTCAGTTGTTTGAATCCAAACTTCCTGAGCCAAACGCTTTCTCTCTTCATTTGTAATAAGTCCGTTAGCAAAGTTATCTTCAATTTCAGCAACTTGTCCATTTGCTGCACGAATCATTTCATCTTTTTCAGGATGAATTACAGCATCAACTATTCCAAATGATAGTCCAGAAACTGTTCCTCCCCAGAATCCAAGCGTCTTAATATCATCAATCAATTTAACTGTGACTTCTTTGTCGCCTTTATAAAATGCTTGAGTTACCAAATCTTTAATTATTGCAGATCCAACTCCTTTGTTTACGAATTCAAATCCAACTGGTAACACTTCTTTGAACAAAAGTCGTCCAGCAGTGGTTTCAACTACTTCCAAGCCAATTCTGACATTAATTTTTTGTCTCAAAGCAACACTTCCTGTTTGATAAGCCAACAATGCTTCAGCTTCTGATGAAAATGTAGTCTCTTCAGCTGGAATTCTTGGATCTTCACTTGTCAAATAATAAACTCCAAGAGCCATTTCTTTTGATGCAGGAGCTGCAGTTGGTGATCCATCAGCTGGCTTTAATAAATTATTATCAGATAACATCAAGTTTCGAGCTTCATCTAATGATTTAGCAGATAATGGAACGTGAACTGCCATCTGATCTCCATCAAAGTCAGCATTAAATCCTGAACAGACTGATGGATGAAGTCTTATAGCTGATCCTTCAATCAAAACTGGATAAAAAGCTTGAATACCAAGTTTATGCAAAGTTGGAGCACGATTAAGTAACACTGGATGATTTTTGGTAATCTCTTCCAAGATATCAAAAACTTCAGGTGGCCTACGCTCTAGTAAATTCTTTGCAGATTTTACGTTTGGTGCAATTCCTCTCACAATCATTTCTCGAAGTACAAATGGCTTAAACATCTCAAGTGCCATTTCTTTTGGTAATCCACATTGATTAAGTTTCAACTCTGGTCCAACAACGATAACTGATCGTCCTGAATAATCAACTCGCTTACCCAAAAGATTTTGTCTAAATCTTCCTTGCTTTCCACGCAACATGTCAGAAAGTGATCTCAAAACTTGCTTTCCACGAGCTCTTCGAACTGCCTTGCGTTGTGTTGCATCAATCAATGAATCAACTGATTCCTGTAACATTCTTTTCTCGTTTCGCAAAATAATCTCAGGAGCTCCAAGAGTAATCAAATGTTTCAAACGATTGTTTCTATTTATTACTCTTCGGTACAAATCATTTAAGTCAGAAGTTGCAAAACGTCCACCTGACAATTGAACCATAGGTCTCAAATCAGCAGGAAGCACAGGAAGTACTTTTAAAACCATTGATGTTGAAGGAATATTTGCAAGTCGAAGTCCATTAACAAGTTTCAATCTCTTAGTTAATTTAAGGTATCTTGCACTCTTTGTTCCTTTCAAACTTTCAATCTCTTGCTTCACTTCAATTGCCAATTTTGTAATATCGATTGAGGCCAATGCTTCTAAAATTGCTTCAGCACCCATCTTAACTTCAATAAAGTCAGATACTCCATAAAATGCCAATTTATCAAATTCATCTTCAGACAAAAATCCATATTGTTTGATTGATTTAACCAATGAAACCAATTTATCAAATAATTCCTCAGTTCTCTCAACTGTATTTCGCTCTTCTTCAGCCAAAGATGTCTCTTTCTTTCGAGTTTCAAGTTCTACTTCTGAAATTGCAAGCTGTGCTTGTTCTTTCTCTTTAATCTTATTCTTAACTTTTTCAGTTTTAATTCTTCCCTCTTCTTTGACTTGAATCTTTCGATCAGCAAATGATTCTTTAATTTCTTTTAATTTCTCATCCAATAAATTATTCAAAATCTTAATAGATTCTGTGCGTCCTGCATCATCAACTGATGAAACCATATATCTTGCAAAATAAACAACTTGCTCAACTGTTCGAGGAGGCAAATCCAAAAGTAATGATACTTTTGATGGAGCGCCTTTAAAGAACCATACATGTACAACTGGTGCAGCAAGTGAAATATGTCCCATTCTCTCTCGTCGTACACGAGATTCTGTTACTTCTACTCCACATTTATCACAAATTACACCTTTATATCTAATTCTCTTGTATTTTCCACAATAACATTCCCAATCTTTTGTTGGTCCAAAAATCTTTTCATCAAATAATCCATCTTTCTCGCTCTTTAATGTTCGATAATTAATTGTTTCTGGTTTTGTAATTTCTCCACGGCTCCAAGATCGAATTTCATCAGATGATGCCAAACGAATTCTGAGTGATTTAAATTCTTGCAAATCTTTAAGTATTGCCAAAGGATCAGTTAATACTTGTTTTGATGCTCCATCTTCCCCTTCAACTTGTTTTTGAATTCCTTCAATATCAATTGCAAGTCCAAGTGAGTTAAGTTCACGAACCAAAACTTTAAATGACTCTGGGATCTTAGCCTCAGGAATTGGCTCACCTTTAACAATTGCACCAAATGCTTGTGCACGTCCTACGATATCGTCTGATTTAATTGTCAACATTTCCTGCAATGTGTGGCTTGCTCTGTGTGCCTCAAGTGCCCATACTTCCATTTCTCCAAGTCTCTGTCCTCCCATTTGAGCTTTTCCTCCCAATGGTTGCTGAGTAACTAATGAATATGGCCCAGTGCTTCTTGCATGAGTTTTATCTTCAATCATGTGCTTAAGTTTCAAAATATATGAAACTCCAACAACTGTCTCTTCATTTAATGTCTCTCCAGTTCTTCCATCAACTAATCTAGTTTTTCCAGATACTGGAAGTCCAGCTTTTTTAAGTTCTTCAAAAACAATATCTTCTTTAATAGGATCAAATACTGGAAGTGCAGCTTTTTGGCCTTGGACTTTCATTGCCCATCCCAAATGAGCTTCCAAAAGTTGTCCCAAATTCATACGAGCTAAAACAGATAGTGGGGAAATAATAATATCAATAGGTGTTCCGTCAGCTGTGTGAGGCATGTCGCTCTGTGGCATAATTTTGGCAATAACTCCTTTGTTTCCATGTCGTCCTGCCAATTTATCTCCAACAGTAACTTTTCTAATTTGTGCAATTTTAACTACAACTGATTTAATAACTCCGGGCCCGAGCTCGTCGCCTTTATCTTTATCCAAAATATCAACATCAATAACAATTCCAGCTTCTCCATGAGGAACTCTAAGTGATGTATCTCGAACTTCACGAGCTTTTTCTCCAAATATTGCACGGAGTAAACGCTCTTCGGATGTTAATTCTGTCTCTCCCTTTGGTGCAATCTTTCCAACTAAAATATCATTTGGTCCAACTTCTGCTCCAATTACGATTATTCCATCATTTGCCAAATTAGCTAGTTCATGCTCAGATACATTTGGAATGTCTCGAGTCAACTCTTCATCTCCTAATTTAGTTTCAACAACGTCCGCTTGATATTCTTTAATATGAATTGATGTTAATAAATCATCTTTAACTAATCGATCAGATACTAAAAGTGCATCTTCAAATCCATATCCACCATAAGATGTATAAGCTACCATCAAATTCTGTCCCAAACTCAATTCACCATCATCACTTGTAGCTCCATCTGCCAAAAGATCATCAACTTTAACTTTATCTCCAACATTTACTCTTACTTTTTGGTTATAACATGTTGACTGTGCTGTTCTTTGGAATTTAGTTAGCGAATAAACTACTTTTCGACCAGAATCAATTACTTCAAAATTATCTCCCAATTGCTGTGTTGCTTTATCATCAAGTGTAATTTCAATTCTATTTCCATCAACATAAGAAACTTCTCCATTAAAATGAGATTTAATAACTCGGCCCATAGCAGAAGCAATTTCAGATTCCATTCCAGTTCCAACAATAGGTGATTGTGGTCTAATCAAAGGAACCGCCTGACATTGCATGTTAGAACCCATCAAAGCTCTGTTTCCCTCATCGTGTGACAAGAAAGGAATCAAAGATGCAGATGCTCCAATAACCTGTCTTGGTGTGACATCAATAAAATCAACTAAAGCAGAATCACCCTCCAAGTATGTTCCAGCATGTCTATAAGCAACACGCTCATCATTAATAATTCCATCTTTACCAATATTAATAGATGAATGAGTAATCTTGAATTGATCTTCATCTGATGCATCCAAGTAAACAATTTCATCAGTTACTTTTGCAAAACTTTTTCCATCTTTTTCAATTTTCTCAATTCTTCGATAAGGAGTTTCAATAAAACCATACTCATTTACTCGAGCATGAAGTGTGAAATAAGTTACAAGTCCAATGTTAGGTCCCTCAGGAGATCTAATAGGGTCAATTCTTCCATATTGAGAAGCATTAACATCTCGAATTGAAAATGAAGCACGTTCACGATTAATACCACCAGGCCCTAAAACTGAAACACGTCGAATATTATCAATTTCAGATAAAAAGTTAGTATCATCCAATATAGTAGACAATTGATTGGATCTGAAAAATTCATTTATAGCTGCAATTAAAGGTCTTGCATTAATTAATTGTGATGGATTTGGGCTATCTTCAGTTGAAATCAAAGTCATCTTTTCTTTAATTGATCTCTCAAGTCTCAAAAGTCCAACTCGGAAAGCATGAGTTGCAACTAATTCACCAACTCTTCGAATTCTACGATTTGATAGATGGTCAATATCATCAACTTTTCCAACTCCATTTTGAAGTCCTACTAAATATGCCAAGGTTGCTGAAATATCCTCAGGAGTCACTACCCAATTTTCTTTTGAATTAGAAACGTTCAAAGTCAATCTCTTGTTAATTTTATATCTTCCAACTTTACCTAAATCATATCTTCTTGAATCAAAGAATAGTGAATGGAACAATGCCTCAGCATTCTCCAAAACAACAGGTTCTCCTGGTCTCATTTTTCGATAAATTTCCAAAAGTGCTTCTTCTCTGGTTTTTGTAAAATCTTTCTCAAGTGTTTTTGTAATATATTGATGATTTCGATCTGCATCAAACTTTTCAAAAAATTCTTTAATTTGGCTATCTGTTTCCATTCCCATAGCACGAAGGATTACAGTTGCAGGAACTTTTCTCTTTCTATCAATTCGAGCAGAAATCAAATCATTTTTAGAAACTTCAAATTCAAGCCATGAACCACGAAGTGGTCTAACTTCTGCAAAATGAAGCATACGTCCAGATGATTGATCAAGAGATGCTGAAAAATAAACTCCAGGGGCACGGATAAGTTGATTAATAACAGCACGTTCAATTCCAGAAATTATAAATGTTCCAGAATTTGTCATTTGAGGAATGTTTCCCAAGAAAACTTCTTGAGTTACTTCTCGTCCGTTTCTTTTATTAGTAAGTGTAACGTTTAATTTAAATGGAGAAGAAAAAGTAAGTCCTTTCTCTCTTGCATGTTTAGGAGTAACTGTTGGCTCTTCCAAACTATGGACACCAAAACTAAGAGTCCAATTTTTGCCAGTAAAGTCATCGATTGGTGAAATCTCAGAAAGCTCTTCTGCAATACCTTCATTTAAGAACCAATCCCAAGAATCGCGAGCCAACTTGGGTAAATCCAATTTTGGTAAAGCACTGTCATTGATAGTTCCAAAGTTTATTCTTTTTGCCATGAGGCTAATGGTTACCTACATCAGACGCGGGAATTATACCTACCTCCGCGTAGGCTAAACTGTAGTATACAATATCACATTGTAGTGTCAAGCCCCATATATTAACTACTTTCATCTTAAGTATTTTTGCACATTTTGATTATGCTCTTCAAGCGTCGAAGCATAGTGAGCATTACCATCAATTCCATGAATATAATACAAATAATCCGAGGCTAAACTATTCTTTACAGCCTCCAATGCAGTTCTTCCTGGGTTTGCGATTGCATGAGGGGGAAGACCATTATTTGTATAGGTACTATATACAGATTCAATCTTATAATCCTCTCGAAATATGTCAGGCCACCAATCTGAACAATCAAATAAATTATTAACACAACGAATATTGGCAACTACATATTGCACAGTTGCGTCAATTTGAAGTGGCATTCCAATTCTCAATCTATTTTTAATAATACCTGCAATTATTGGTCTTTCCTCACCGTTTCTAGTTTCCCGCTCCAACAAAGACGCCATAATCACTTCACTTGTTGAATATTCATTTCCAAATTTTTTAATAAAAGTATCATTCAACAATTTTCCAGCTTTATTTCCTGTTATATCTTTAGCTACCAAATATGTATCTGGAAACAAATATCCTTCTTTATCTTTTGTATATTCAAAAAAATCAGTTAAAAATTCCGCTCTTTTTTCATTTTCATATTTAAGTGAATCAGCAAATTTAATCCCCATCTGTTCTCTTCTCAAACCTTCGGGAAAACTAATCCAAATACTACTTGGACCTTTGGAAATTTGAGCAAGAATTTGAGCGACATTCATATTTTTCTTCAAATCATATTCACCAGGAGCGATTATTGTTGTTTGATTTGTAAGTTTAAGATAAATTCTAAAAACCAAAGAATTTCTAATTAAACCTTTCTCTTCAAGCTGATTTGCAACTTTTACACCAGTTTCCCCTTTTTGAACTACAACAGAAACAATACTATTATCATTTTTAGAAACTGGAGTCAGACTGTAAACATAAACCGCACCTATCAAAACAAAAATAAAAAAAATAAAAAGTGAAATAACAAAAAAACCAACTGAAAACTTTCTAATAATCTTCATAAATTATGTGTGTACTTTTTTATACTTCTGCAAGAAGAGCTCTACGATAATGCTTTGAAGAAGTAGTATAAATATAAATTCTGCCGCAAGAACAAGTTATTTTTTCATCATTCTTGCCGTGAGTTTCGCGTTTTGCTGTTGATAAATACTTTCCACAACCCACACATCTGCCTTGAGATAAAAGCCATGCTTGCACTGGGGATATTACATTCTTAAGCATTAACTAGAGTATAACACAAATCAATCAATTGGATTCCAAAAAACGCTCCAAAATCACACTCGCTGCCCATGCATCTTCCATTTCTTTTCGATGTTTACGTCCTCGTCCTGAATTAACCAAATATTGTTGTGCATCAATTGTAGACAATGTCTCATCAAAATATTCAATTGGCAGATCAACCTTCGCTTGAAGTTCTTCACCAAACAACTTTGCCTTTTTTCCACTTTGATTCTCAGATACTCCAACAATAATCATTTCTATTTTATTTACATCAGAAATTTTTTTAATTTGTTCAACAATTTCAGATTGTTCTTTATAATAAAAAACTCCAAATGGTTGAGGTAATGGGTCTGCAATTGCAATCCCAACTTTTGAATCACCAAAATCAATTGACATCAATTTTTTCTTTTGCATCAGCTTGAGTTAATGGAACAAGTTTAGCACGAACAACTAATCTTTTTGGTTTTCTAGGGTCCCCAGGCGGGCTACATGTTACTAATGTAATATACGATGCATCACGAGGCTGTTCTAAAATCTGAATATCTTTAGGCGATACTTCAAACCGATCTTGAACCTTATAACTATATTTTACTCCATCAAAATTTGCAAAAACTTGATCTCCAATTTTCAATGTATGAAGTGTTGAAAATATAGTTAAATAATTTTTCGGATTAAAAAATTGTGGCAATATCGAATGTCCAAAAACAACAGAGTTTCCAATTTTACCTGGTACTGCAGTTCCAGGATATTGAATCAAATGCTCTGCCAAATCCTCACCTCCAATAGTCACAACTGCATTGTCAATTTTCAATTTTGGAACACTCAAAGAGTAGCTCTGTGTATTATTTTCCAAAAAATTCTCATCGTGACTTACATCAGGAAACCAATTAGAAGCCTTTGTCATATCAAGATAAGAACTCTCAGGAATGGGCGACAAAAAACTCCTAAAAGCAATAGATGGATCAAGTTCATGAGAAACAATTGGAGCAAAAATATAAACTAAAACTCCAATTCCAGAAATAAACAAACCCAAAGAAATTAATCTAAATATTAATTTATTTTTTTTCATTCAGACGATAATGTAATTTCAATTTTATTTGTTTTATGAGGTAAAGTTCCCAATGGTCCAGGAAGTGGAGGCCTCAAAACAATATCAGCTTTAGAAAATCCTGCAATTGATTTTGAAAAATAATCCTGAGCTACAAATACATATTTACCAGTAATCTTTTCTTTTATTGAATCAATTGAAACATTTGGTAATAAATTCGCTTTGTAAGATACATCAAATTTATATGATTTATCAGAAATTTCAGGTTTCTCGGAAAAACCATATTCAATTTGCGAATCACGCAAAACATATCCTGTTGGAGTCATCTTCTCCATTACAAGCCGTGCATGTTCAACAATATTATTTTTTGAAATAACCAATGAAGTAAGATCAATCGACAAATCAAGAGATACTGTATCAGCTTCTTCACCTGATTGATGATCAAACTTTTTGTTTGTTACTGTAATTTTTTCAGAATTCGGAACTAAATAATCAGAATCAGAAAAAGTTGATGACAATTGTACTTTTGCGGAATCTTTTAATTTATTAGTTAAAGTTTGTTCTAAATTTTTAAGATCATCTTTTGATACAACTTTACTTTGCCTACTTGATCCTCCAGTAAAATCAGTTTCGGAAATTGCATCAACTTCACTCTTTGGATAATTTGATACTTTAAACAATTCCCCTTTTGCCAAATTAGATTCAGCTCCAATTGCATCTGCAGTAGCATTTACTTTTACTTCTCCAGGTTGACTAGGAGAAAGCGCTGCAGAAACAGAAGCAGAATTATCAAGAGTAAATCTTAAATTACCCGAACTCGTCACGATCACTCCAGCTGGTAATTTAATTGGAACCGCTGTTCCATTTCGAATCGTAATTGACCCTTTGGCTGGGTCTCCAACAGTTTTAACACCAGTTGCACTAACTCGCTCATTCCCAGAAACACTAGTTTTTACTTCTCTAGCTTGAATTAAAGCGTCAGTTATAGAAGTTTGTACAGTTGGAGATATAGTCAAATTAGCATTTGATGTTATCTTTTTAGGCCTTACATAAAGAGTAATATCCGCAGATGGCAAAAACCACCACAACACAAACAAAGCAACAAATACAGTCGAAAGAAGTGCAAACAAAACAACACTTCGATCAGCCCTAAATCCACCAAGTTTCATATTTGGAATTTTAATTCTAGGCATTGATGGAACACTTATTTTTGCCTTAAACATATTTCCACTCTTTTTTATAAAATTACTTCCCGGTAAATCATGTTTTTTTGGTTCAATTAAATTTGCATGCTCCCCATCATCAAAATCACTTTCCTCCATATCCTCAGTTTCTTCAAAATCAACAGCCACTGAGCTTAACTCTTTCGTATCCTCAATTATCTCTTCAGGTATTTTCTCATCACTTTCCTCCCAAATAATATTATTAACTTGTGCAATCTCACTTGCTCCAGCCAACGAAACAGCTACTAATTTTTCATTTGGACTAAATGCAGTAAATGTTGGTGTATGCAAAAAAGTAATAGGTTTTTGGTCCCCCCATGAAGCCTCAGATAATACTTTTACAGCATCAACAGATGCAGCATTAGAGCCATCATATACAACAAATCGACTTGGTATCGGGTCTTTTGCGCCAAATTTAGTCAGTGCCAAATTAACATCATCAACCAAAGATACTGTGCGGGGCAAAGTTACTGTTCCATTTAAATTTCCTAATCTAAAAACACTTAAATCAATTTCATCTTGATTTATTCCCAAAACAACGATATTAGTTGCACCATCTTTTTTAATTTTTAAATAGTTTGAAATCGCCTCAGGAAAAACAACAAATCCCTGTGGAGTAAGGGATAATTTCTGACAAATTTCTCTAATCGGCTCTAAATAATTCTTATTTATTTGTCCATCAGTCACCCAAGATGGGGGAACACCAAACACAGTATTTGAAGGCTCACTAACTCCTCGTGGTAATTGAGATATACAGCTTGAAATTGTAGTATCGGCACTATTAATTAATTGACTTTCCTCCTCCCAGGAAACAACAGGACCAATTGTTTGAATTTGAGCTAAATCATCTTCAATATACCAAACAGCAGCTTGAGTATACCCAGGCTCAAGACTAATAGACCAATAATATTCTCTTTCTTTTTTCATGGCAGGAATAGAAAAATCAGTTTGCTAGCGTGGCATAAATTCTTCTCACTCCAGCACTAACCGCTTCTTCCTTAGTAATTGTAACACGACCAATATCACGCGTATTAGTCACATGTGGGCCACCACAAATTTCTTTAGAAAAATCTCCAATTGAATAAACACTCACTTGATCTCCATATTTTCCAGTAAAAAATCCCAATGCACCTTTTTCTTTTGCCTCATCTGGCGTCATAACTTCTCGTTTTACTTCCAAATTTTTAGTTATTTGTTCATTAACCATATCCTCAATTTTTTTAAGCTCATCACTAGTTATTTTAAGTGGATGTGTAAAATCAAAACGAAGTCTCTCTGAAGTTATATTTGATCCTTTCTGTTGCACATGTTCACCTAATATTTTTCGAAGTGATGCTTGCAATAAATGGGTAGTTGTATGAAGTTTGGTGGTTATTTCTGATTGATCAGCAAGTCCACCTTTAAATACTCCAGCTGATTGTGTTCGTGATTTCTCTTGATGTAGTTCAAAAGCTTTTTTAAATTCATCAGTATTAATTTGAAATCCTTTCTCCTGACTCAATTCCAAAGTAATTTCAAATGGAAATCCATAAGTTTGATACAAATCAAAAGCAATATTTCCATCTATAGTTTGTAATTTATTAAACTCTGCAACACCTCTATCCAATGTTTTAGTAAACTTATCAACTTCTTCAAAAATAACACTTTGAATTTTTTCTAAATCTGCAATTTCAAAATATATTGAATAAAACTCAACTATTTTTTCAATAGACGATGCAAAAATTCCAGGTTCAATTATATTATTTTTTAATTTTCTAGATTTAACAATCGCCCTTCGAAGAAGTCTACGCATAATATATCCTTGTTGTTTATTTGCTGGAATCACACCATTTTTTGCCAAAAAAACTGAAGCTCTAACATGATCTGCAATTACTCGAAAACTTAATTTATCATCTTCATACTTTTTATTAACAACTATTTCCAATTCAGAAATTATCCTTTCAAATATATCAATTTTAAAAACATCAGGGTCATCATTAACTGCAGCTGCCAATCTCTCCAATCCTCCACCAAAATCCACATTTTTCTGTGGCAATTCTTGCAATGTTCCATCATCTTTTTTCTTATATTGGATAAAAACTGAATTCCCAATTTCAACAAATCTACCACAATCACAATTTGGGTGACACTCTTCATTTTTATATTTAGAATTCTCGTGAAGTTTTCGCTCTATTCCAAAATCATAAAATATCTCACTATCTGGTCCACCAATTTCCCCAGATGGCATCTGATCAGGAGTGCCACTTCTACTCCACCAATTTTTCCTAGCATCATAAGTTCTGATTCTGTCGCCCTCTGTGGCTTTTATTCCAACTGATTCAAAAATATTCTCCCAAATTCCAATTGCCTCCTCATCTTTTGGTACAAATTCATTTCCTTCAAACACAGATACATATATTTTATTTGGATCAAGTCCAAGCCCTTCTGTTTTGTTTGTTAAAAAATCAAAAATATATGGTAATTGTTCTTTTTTAAAATAATCTCCCAAACTCCAATTTCCAAGCATTTCAAAAAAAGTGGTATGACGGTTATCTCCAACTTCCTCAATATCCTGCACACGAATTGAAGGCTGAGAATCAACCAATCTTTTGCCCATTGGATGTTCTTGCCCCAAAAGATAAGGAACCAAAGGCTGCATTCCAGATGAAGTAAACAAAGTTGTTGAATCATTTTCCAAAACAAGTGGGGCACTAGGAATTATTTTGTGGTTTAATTTCTCAAAAAACTTTAAGTATTTCTCTCGTATTTCATTTGTGGTCATAGATGGATTATATATGAAGAATTAAAAAAACAAAAAACCCTTTGATTTTAAACAGCTGATGCTGATTCAAAGGGTTTCATTCTAATTATCAAAAAAATATTTTTAAATCTAACTACAGTAAGGGAATCTAAATTTTGCGAGCTATTTTACTTTGTCCCAAAGCAAGAAAAATCCTGCCAAGGCAAAGGCCAATATACCAAGCGGTACGACAAACATATTTGGAATAACATTCAGCGTTACCCCTGCAATAGTTTGTGCTGTCTCAAGTGTGTACGGCTGAAAAATAATTGCAGCTCCTATTGCAATTGCCAATGCTGCAAGTCCTTTCAGTTTGCTCTTACCATATGCAGAGTAAGCAACAAAAGCTAGAATAATCAAGGCTCCAACAACCATGTATGGTCGCCAAGTAGTAGTAGTTACATATTGAATATATTTGTCCACCACTCCTTGTGCAAACCAAACATAAAAGTACGACACAATTTGGACGATGAAACCTCCGCCAATAGTAATTGCTATAAGCAAAACGATTGCTCTTACAAAACTTGTGGTTCCTGCTCCATTCAGCAAATTTACGACTACAGGAACAATCTTCACAATAACCAACATGATGGCAAAAAGAACCACTAAAACCATGATCCACTGTTGCCAGGTGTAGACAATCGACTCCGTGATTCCGGCAATCATCAAGATGATTAATGCCAAAACAAAAGCCAATTTACCATTGGAGGTAAAAATTTGACTATGTTTTACGACATACCAACTTACGATTAATCCTAAAACTGCCGATGACACCACAACCATCATTGATCCATAAACGGAATCAAGATTTGGCGCAAACCAAGCAATAAAAGAAACAGCAAAATAAAAAACCAATGTCATTAGCACACGCATTGTTGCGTTACTGCTAACAAACACAAAAAGCCAGTTTCCTATTGCTGTTCGATTATCAACGATTAGGGCGATGATCAAAAAAGCCGCAAACTCATTCGCGATTACCAAAGCGATAAGTTGCCAGCCCCAACCTAGAAATTCTTGAAATATGACAATCTGTAGTACAAAAAGTACTGCAGCTAAGACCAAGAATACTAGTCCTCGTAAAAACGGTTTCATGAGGTTTCCCTTTGTAGTGTGCAAGCTAAATAATACCTATAGTATAGCACAGAAAACCTCAAAAATCAACTATTTTGAGCGTAATTTGGAGATAATATCACTAATCGTAGTTTTACCTTCTTTTACCATTTTTCTTAAATCACGAAGCAAAAGTGCAATTTGGATACCCACAACACCCACAACAACTGCCATTGATACTAAAACAAAAACTAATACTGTTTGAACTGTATCCATATAAATTAATTAAAGTCAGGAATAATTGTACGCTCAATAACACTTTCCCGTCCAGATCGGGAAGTTGCCTTTATTTCAATTTTAGTCGTAGATTCCGAAATCAAAAGTAATGTTTTAAAAGTTCCATCATTTTCAACTAATGCTGATTGATTATTCACTCTCACCACAGCCTGCGGATCTGTTTTTCCAGTAACTTCAATCTGATGATCAACAATCCTCTGCTCATTTTGAGGTGAATCAACCATCAAAACAGGGGAAGCCAAAAAACTACGGTATTGAGCATAAATGTAAATTGATAAACCCAAAAAAGATAAAACAATAACCAATAGAAACAAAGCACGTGGACCAAACGTAACTGGCTCGCGAATATCCAATTTAGGTGTTGCCTGAATCATTGTTTTTTTTAGTGGGGGGTAGTCTCTCCTAAACAATGCAACAGCCTCACGCTCTGAAACTTTCAAACTTGAGCTAATATTTTTAACAAAACCATAAATAACTGTATATGAAGGTAATTTTTCCCAATCTTCCTGTTCAAGATTTGTTATAAATGAAGACTTTATCTTGGTAAGTTCTGACAATTCATCAACACTCAATCCATTGCCCTCTCGCGCATTTATCAAAAATCTTCCAATTGTTTTCATTGATTATCACCACTTTGGCCTCCTCCAAAAAACTGCTCAGAACTTTGAATCAAAACTTCACGAGGCTTTGATCCATCAGGCTGTGGACCAACAACTCCAGCCGCTTCCAACTGATCAATAATTCTGGCTGCTCTTGCATATCCAATTGATAATCTTCTCTGTAAAAGTGAAGCAGATGCTTTATCGTACTGACAAACAACGTCCACTGCTTGCCTAAATAAATCGTCAGTATCCCCTTCAACTCCACTCACATTCACAGTTCCCGATTTAGACATTGTAGTGACTTCCTCTGTATAGTGAGGAGCAATTCCCTGACCCTTCAAAAAGGCTACCAATTCATTTATTTCTTTATCAGAAACATAAGCGCCTTGTATACGCATTGGTTTTGCCTGATCTGGTGCTAAATAAAGCATG
Source organism: uncultured Gammaproteobacteria bacterium (assembly GCA_964524515.1). Lineage (GTDB taxonomy): Bacteria > Patescibacteriota > Microgenomatia > UBA8517 > UBA8517 > CAZGEA01. The sequence goes on from CAZGEA010000003.1 coordinate 91,409, forward strand.
TCTCCCTTGCCCAATAATTTCTCAGCTCCCTTTCCATCAAGGATTACTCTTGAATCAATCTGCGATGCTACAGCAAAAGCAATTCTAGTTGGAATATTTGCTTTAATCAGTCCCGTAATTACATCCACTGATGGTCGCTGGGTTGCCAATACCATATGAATCCCAGTTGCACGGCTCATTTGTGCAATCTTAGTAATAGAATCCTCAACTTCAGCTGGAGCAAAAAGCATAATATCTGCCAACTCATCAATTACAACAACAATGTAAGGCAATGCTTGAAATCCTGAAAGTTCATTATATCCTTCCAAATTACGCACTCCAGCTTCAGAAAATAATTTATAACGTCTATCCATTTCAGATATTACCCAACGAAGTGCAGAAACAACTTTATCAGGCTGCACAATTACTGGTGTCAACAAATGTGGAATATCGTTATATCCTGTAAGCTCAACTCTTTTTGGATCAACCAAAATTAGTTTAACTTCAGATGGCGATGCTCTAAATAAAAGTGAAGCCAAAAAAGTATTAATTGCAACTGATTTTCCAGCACCAGTTTGTCCTGCAATCAAAACATGAGGCATTTTACCCAAATTTCCAACAACCGGCTCACCAGCTACATCCAATCCCAAAGCAACAGCCAATTTATTGGTTTGTGCAGCCATAAGCTCACTATGAATTATCTTCTTAAATGGTACAAATTCTGGGCTCCTGTTTGGAAGTTCAATTCCTACCAAATCACGTCCTGGAATTGGAGCATCAATTCTAATAGATCCTCCAGGAGCAGCCAATGCACGAGCCAAATCCCGCTCAAGTGATAATATTTTCGAAAGTTTTGTGCCCAATGCCACATCTAATCCATATTGAGTAACAGCAGGTCCCATATTAACCTCAGTCACTCGAGCTGTAATTCCAAACGATTCCAATGTTTGCTCAATTATTGCTGCGTTCCCTTTAATATCCCCTCGATCTGCCTTTCCACTTTGTGATTCACTCAAAATACTCATAGGTGGATATTTCCATAATTTATCCTCTCCAGGTAAATTAGTTACCAATTTTGGTTCAAGTTGTGGCTTAACCTGTGGCGGATTTTGTTTCTGATTTCCTCGAACTATAAATTCTTTCTTATTTCGATCCGAGATATCCATTCCACCAATTTTAAGAGGTTTATTATTCATCTCACCCATCATCTTTTTATTTGTGTCCCTAACATTTAATTTTTCACCTCTTATGAATCTCTTCATGTATTTAGCTATAGAAATAAACAATCCGAATGCCTGTTCCAAACTAGAATTAAACAAAATAATAATTCCCATAAAACTTGACCCGACTAAAATAATTCCAGATCCAATAGGAGTAACCAAAGAAGATAATCCAAGCCAAATAGAATTTCCAATAATTCCACTTTGAGTCAGTGATGCAGATGAAATTGTAAAAAGAATACTTCCAATCAATACATTCGCTTGTGATAATGGGCCACGAAATTTAGAAACTAAAAATCCAAATGTCAAAAATATAAATGGCAAAAATATTGTTGCCCAACCAAAATAAGTAACTAAGAAGTCATTTATTCGAACCAAAATTAATCCCTGTCTTGCAAAAGAAACTATCACCAAAAAAGACAAAGCAAAAAAAGTAATCTGAGCAATTGAATAAACAGTTTGAGGTTTAAGCTTCAATTGATAAGCTTTTTTTGATTTTGCACGCCTTGATGATTTTTTCTTTTTTCGAGACATAAATATATGTAATCACAGTATAGCAAATCAAAGCTTGAAGCAAGAATATTAAATCTCAACAACAACAGGAAGAATCATTGGACGCCTACCAATTCTTTTGAAAAAATACTCTTCCAAAAAGTTAACTGTATGATCTTTTATATTTCGCTCATCTAGTTTATTGCGGCTTTCCAAAAATACTCGTAATTTATAAGATGCTTCATCAAGTAATTTTGCACTAGTTGCCCCAAACACAAACCCTCGGCTAATAACTTCTGGATCAGAGACCAAAGTATTTGATACTCTATCAAGCTGTAATAAAACAATAGCAACTCCCTCTTTTGATAATATTTGCCTATCTCTCAAAACTACATTTCCAACATCTCCTACTCCCAATCCATCAACCAAAACATCTCGAACTTTTATTTTCTCTTTCGCTTTATTGGCATGTCCTGATTCAAATTCAACAATCTCACCACTTTGAAGTTCATAAACACTTCCATTTGCGTTCCCCATATCATGAGCAATTTGAGAATATGCCTTCATGTGCCTTATTGATCCTCCAATTGGAATAAAATATTTAGGCTTAACTATAGCCATAAGCATTTTGATATCTTCCTGACTTCCATGTCCTGAAACATGAAGATTTTCTTGAATATCGTAATAATGAACATCGACGCCTTTCATCAAAAGTTCATCAACTAAATAATCAACATTAGCCTTTGATCCAGGAGGTGACGGATCTCCTGAAAAAATAACAACATCCCCTTCTCCCACGCTTACCCAATCATGATCTCCAGTGGCGGCTCTATACAATGCACTTCCAGGTTGTCCATAACTTCCTGAAATAATATAAATAATTTCATTGTCAGGAAGCTTCAATGCTTGTTTTTTAGAAACCACCAAATTATTTGGATAATCCAAATAACCTAATTTTTTAGAAATTTCAGATTTTCTATCAATTGATCTTCCAACAAAAACAACTTTTCGCTTTAACTTCAAAGCAACATTTAAGGCTTGTTTAATTCTAGAAATATTTGAAGAAATTGTACTAAATAATATCTTTCCACGTGCTTTCTCAGATACCATAAAAATTCGCTCTTCAATTCCCTTTTCTGATTCGGTATATCCTGGAGTTGTTGATCCAAGAGCATCGGAAGCTAAAGCTAATACCCCTCCTTGAGCTAGCATTGATGCTTTTGCTACATCAAAGGGCTTACCATCAACTGGTGTCCAATCAAATTTATAATCAGGTACATGGAAAATTTTTCCCTCAGGTGTAGCTATACAATATCCCACTCCGTCAGGAACTGAATGAGAAACACGAAAAGGTGTCACTTTAAATGCACCTAAATTAAGAGTATCTTTCTCAGGATCAAAAACATTTATTTTTGGAATTTGAGTTTTATAATCTTCAAATTTATCACCGATAAATCCAGCAACTAGTTTTGTTGCATAAATAGTAGTTTTTACATCTCGAAGCAAAAAAGGAAGCGCACCCAAATGATCTTCATGTCCATGAGAAATTAATACTCCTCGAAGTTTATGTTTATTCTCTCGAATATAAGAAAAATCAGGAATCACCAAATCAACCCCATACATATCAGCTTCAGGAAATCCTACCCCTGCATCAACAACTATCATGTCATTCTCATATTCATAGACATAACAATTTTCAGTAACTCCTGTGGTCCCAGATATTGCAATAAATCGAAGTTTAGCCATTATTATTCATTGTATGATAACACACCTCTTGACTTAATATTAAAAAATATTCAATATTAATTAACTTTCAAAATGTCCCAAAACAAAGTAAGGTCTCAAATTAAGTTCATACAATTTTTATCCCTAGTTATTTTGTTCTTAGGGCTTGGAACCACTTCAATTCTAGTTCATCAAAAAATAAATGACTCAAAAGCTGCAATTGCTCCAGCTCCATATCCAGTTTGTCCCGCAAACAAACCATTCTTTTGCGGTGGATGCATCAATGCTTGTACTAACACAGGCTCGCTAAACTGTACTCAATACATTACCTTGCATTGCACAAGTACACCACGCCCTGCAACACCACGTCCCACAACTTCCACTCCCACCCCTATTCCTGGTGGAATCACTCCTATTGGAATTGAAAAATGTACCCAAGGACAGTACATATCAAGAGAAAGATCATGTAAATACATTACGGGCAGCAATAACGCAAGTATATGGAATGTCTTTACTTGTAGCGGTTACGATCAATACCAAAAATATTATTACTGGGTAAAAGACAGTTCAAAATTCTGTGGGCCAACATGCAGCTATAATGGATATTCCAAACCAATAGACCATATTGGAACAAATGGAATTCCAATCTGTACTAAACTTTAACAATGGCAAACAAAACAAATCCTCACAATAAATTTATCCAATTTTTAACTCTCTCTGTTTTACTTTTAGGACTTGGAACTTCAGCACTACTAGTTCAACAAAAAATGTACAATTCAAAAGCTGCAGTTCAAGCTCCACCCCTTCCAGTTTGTTCAGGAGGTCAATTTTTCTGTGGTGCTAGAGCAGGATGTTGGCCAGGTGGTTGTGTAAATACTTCAGGACGCACATGCAGTGCATGGTTAGATAGTTATTGCAGAACTCAAAGCACAACTCCACGCCCCTCAACACCAAGACCTTCAACACCACAGCCTACTTTTATTCCAAAAAATACAAGCGTACCTACTCCAGTGATAAGTAAAATTTGTACTCCCTACAGTGAACGTTGTCAAAAAGTCAATTTCATAGGACTGGATGTTGCTCAAAAATGCCGAGCAGATGGTTCTTATTGGGATACTCAATCAGGAAGATGGTGTGGTGATTGTTCATCTTGGGGTCTTGTTCCAGATGGAAAATCTATCAACAACACTCGAACGTGTATTAGTCCATATTCAGGAAATAAATAAAAAGGTGGTTTAATCAGGTAAATATTCCTTAACGTTTTGTATAGTTATATGAAATTGCTGCCCTTTTCCCTCAACTATCAATCTTGCAACTTTACGTACTACTCCATACATAGTGCGCTCCAAAGTTCTAATTCCTGCATCAAAACCAAACGGTCTAACAATTGCATGCCAGACATCCTCATCAATTTCAATTGCGCCATCAGGAATTCCAGATTCTTTTAAAGCACGAGGCAAAACATACTTTCGCACAATAGCAATTTTATCTTCATCGCTATACGAAGGCATAGACAAAGGCTCAAGTCTGTCCATTACGGCTGTTGCAATATTAGTTGTATTGTTAGCGGTTGCAATAAACAATGCCTGAGATAGATCAAATGGATAATCCAAATAATGATCAACAAAAGCTTTATTTTGTGATGGATCCAAAAGTTCAACCAAAACACCCATAATAGAGGCTCGCCCTTGATCAGTTACACGATCAATTTCATCCAGTAGAATAACAGGATTGCGAGACCCGCAAAGCCTTAATGCTTTTATAATTTTTCCAGGCTCAGCCTCAGGATGCATACGTGATTGTCCACGAAGATCAAGTGGGTCTCCCATTCCTCCAAATGGAATACGCACAAATTTCCTTCCCATTGCCTCAGCAATTGAAATTGCAATTGTAGTTTTTCCAGTTCCAACTAATCCCACAAAACATAAGATTGGAGCGCGTGCCGCACTTTGTGGATCATAACTTTTAAGTTTTAATACAGATATATACTCTAAAATTCTATCCTTTATATCTCCCAACCCAAAGTGATGTGAATCAAGAACCTCAAGTGCACGATTTAAATCCAAAATATCAGAAGTTGTAGAGTTCCATGGAAGATTTACTATCCAATCAATATATCTATTTAATCGATCATATTCTGGCAAAAAAGACTGTGAAGTTGTTAATTTATCCAATTGATCAAGCCTTGAGATTACCTGTGCACGCAAATCATCAGGAATATTTGATTTTCCCAAAATTTGACGAAGTTCACCTAATTGTGAGGAATTATTATTCTGATCCACGCTTTACTATACCTTTTTATCTATCAAATCGTCCACCTCTATTATTAGAAGGTCTTTTGTCAGTTCCTGAAGAATCCATTAATCGGCTAGTTGGAAAATGTGGTCCATTTCCTCTATCTCTTGTGTCTATTCCTGGGCCTCTTCTGTCACTTCCTCCTCTATTTCCTCCTCCAAATCCACCTCTTCTGTCACTTCCTCCTCTATTTCCTCCACCAAATCCACCTCGTCCTCCACCTTCTCGTTCTGGCTTTTGGTCACTTGCTGGATCCATATTCATTGAAAGCTTTAATCTTCCCATTTCATCAACCCTAACTACACGTACATTCACTTTATCTCCAACAGCAGCTTTTTCATTTGCATCAGAAACAAATGCACCAGTTGGATCCATATCAGATACATGTACTAATCCTTCTTTTCCAGGGAAAATTTCAACAAAAGCTCCATAATTTTCAACTCGTGTAACTGTTCCATCATAAAGCTCGTTTGGTTGTGGAACACGTGTCATTCCTGCAATTATCGATTTAGCCTTTTCAACAGCTTCTGCATTTACACTTGAAATTGAAATTACACCAGTATCCTCAACTTCAATTTGTGCTCCGGTATCAGCAGTTAATTTTTTAATTGTTCTGCCCCCTGGCCCAATAATTTCACCAATAGATTCAGTAGGAATCGTTATTGTTTCAATCTTTGGAGCATGAACTGAAACTTTTTCTCGTGGAGCTGAAATGCAATCAGTAATAACTTTCAAAATTTCAATTCTAGCTTTATGTGCTTGAACCAATGCTTCACCTAAAATTTTATCGGTCAACATTAAAGTTTTAACATCTAATTGAAGTGCAGTAATTCCCTTTGTAGTTCCTGCAACTTTAAAATCCATATCTCCATGATGATCTTCAAAACCAACAATATCTGTCAAAATTGAATACTCTTTTGGTGACTCCACAATTACTCCCATAGCAATTCCACCAACTGGTGCCTTAATTGGTACTCCAGCATCCATTAAAGCAAGTGTTGATCCACAAGTTGAAGCCATAGATGTTGATCCATTAGAACTCATTACTTCAGATACTATTCGAATTGCATAAGGAAAGTCAGCTTCACTTGGAATTACAGGCATAATTGCACGCTCTGCCAATGCTCCATGACCAATTTCACGTCTATTTGGTCCACCAAATCTTCCAGCTTCACCAGTTGCATAAGGAGGCATACTGTAGTGGTGTATGTATCTTTTTTCTTGCTCACCCTCTGCAGTTTCAATTAGTTGGCCAAGTGATGATGCGCCAAGAGTAGCAACTGACAAAACTTGTGTTTGTCCTCTTTGAAATAATCCAGTTCCATGAGTTCGTGGTAATAGTCCTACTTCAGCTGTCAATTGTCTTAACTGATCATGTTTTCGTCCATCAGGTCGCTCACCAGACAAAACCATCTCACGTACTTTTTCATGAATTAATTCCTCAAAGGTAGATGTTACAACTTTTGGATCAACATCAGATAATTGCTCACAAATTCCTTGAATTAATTCAGCTGTTGATGTGTCTCCTCCTTCATGAAGTGCCAAATTGGCAACAATTTGTTTCAATTGTGGCTCTAAAATCTTCTTAATTTGTCCCAAAACTGCCTTATCTTCTTTTGCTTTTACTATTTCTTCTTTTGTGTGTCCAACTTCTTTTGCAAATTCATTTATTAATTTAATTAACGATTCAGATTCATCCTTTGCAAAACTAATCGCCTTTGCTACAACGTCTTCTTCGATTTCATTCATTCCAGCTTCAATCATGACAACAGAATCGGCAGTTGATGAAACAACCAAATCCATTTCAGATTCAGAAATCTCTAAAGTTGTTGGATTAACAATAAATTTTTCATCCTTTCGGCCAATTCGAAGAGTAGCAATTGGTCCTTCCCATGGAATTGAAGATGCAGCAAGTGCAGCTGAAACTGCAATGCTTCCCAAAATAACAGGGTCATTTTCCATATCAATAGACATTACATTTACAATTACTTGAACTTCACGTCGATATGAACTTGGGAATAATGGTCTAATGGAGCGATCAATCAATCTTCCTGATAATATTTCTTCATCACTTGCTTTTCCTTCTCGCTTTACCCATCTACTACCTTTTATGCGTCCTCCAGCATAAAGTCTTTCCATGTAATCAACAGATAGAGGGAAGTAATCAAGGTCATCTTTTACATTTCCACGTACAACAGTTGCAAAAACAACAGTTTCACCGTGTTGTGCCATAACCGCAGAAGTTGCTTGTGAAGCGAGCTTACCAGTTGATATTGTTAGAGGTTTACCTCCAAATTGAATTGTCTTTTTAATTTCGGCCATAACTTATTTTAAATTTAACGATTTTCTTAATTTCTCGTAACGCTCGGAGTCGCGTTTTTGAAGATAAGTAAGTAAACGTCTTCGCTTTGCTACCATGGATAATAGTCCACGTCTTGAATGAACATCTTTATTGTGTGCACCCAAATGTGAAACTAATTTATCAATCTTTGCAGAAAGAAGTGCAATCTGAACTTCAGGCGAACCAGTGTCACCCTTTTCTCTTGCAAACTGTGTAATTATATCCGATTTACTTTGTGATGTTAATGCCATCTTGTTTTTTTATATTTCTATTATCGGCAGTGTCATGAATAACCCAGTTATGAGAACATTACTCAAATCCGAGAAATCATCTTGTGTAATATATCATATCAAAGACCAAACAGCAAAGATGTTTTTATTTTGCAGAAGAATTATCTCCGCCACCTCTATAAATCTTAGGTTCCAACCAGCTCTGTGGAGCACCTGGTTTTGGCGCAGAAGTAGATTGAACGGATTGAGCCTGTGGTTGAGATTGAGGTTGTGTTTGTAGCTTTGGAGCTTCCCCAGGAATTGATCCTTGTGGAAATTGCTGTCGTCTTGGCATTTGTGATGCAGTAATTCGTCTGGCTCCAGCTCTCATCAAATCGGCTAGCGCTTGAAATGTATCAGCATTAACTTCTGTCGAGGTTAAACCTTTTGTTCCTTCTTCAATTCCCATTAATAAATTAGTTGCAATATCAGGATTTATAGTCAAAGCATTATCTTTTAATAAAAAATAAACTACTTCAGAAATTGATGAGCCTTGTTTTGCAAACGAATATAAAGGTTTTTCAGAATTCAATCTCAATTCTCGTATTCCAACATGAAGTAATTTTACATCCAAAAAATCTTTTGTATTAACGCATGGAAAATGTGTTTCATTCCCACCACCTATTAAAATAGCGCTATCCGCTAAAAGTCCAGTATATGATAAATTCACAGATTCAATTTTTGGAGGAACAATTCCAGGCTTTGGGATAATTTTTAAAAATCCCTCATCACCATCAATATCAAAAGAAACACGATCAACATTCTCAACTGCATTGTATCCTGGAAATCGAATCAATAAATTTTTATTTCCCAACTCAGTTGTTACTTTATCAACTGCAACCAATCTATTAAATTCAACCAACATCGGCTGGGGACTATAAATAGTAACATCTTTTCCCATTTGAACTAAAGAAAGATACATCGAAAGTCCAGAAGCAACTTGATCAAAATAAGGATTTACAGGTAAAACAATAGCAATTGAATTTGAAGTTATTAAATTTGAAAACGTTTCATTCATTCGACGGATAGTAACACGTCGCCAGGTGCAAAATCAAGATTCGGAGTAAACAAAACCCCAAATTCGCCCAAATCTGTTATTTCTTTAACTTCCATTTTTTGCTTCCTAAGTGAAGTAACTCTCACGTCCCCCAATAATGTTTCACCCCTCATTAATTTCAATTTATCTTTAATTAAAAATTTACCCTCAAGCATCCTACATCCCGCAACTTTTCGTCCATCAAATGGAAAGCTAGTAATAATCTCTGCTTTTCCCTTAATTATTTTCTCTTTTCCCATCAAAAGCTCAGTCAATCTCTCAAACAATCTATAAATTATATTAAAACTCTCAATCCTAACTCGCTCTGATTCAGCCAATTTTGCGATATTACTTGATGGTTTCAAATCAAACAAAAATATTCCATCAATTACAGAATTTTTATCTTTCGAAGACGTTTTGCATGAAAAAACTTCAGATTCTGTAATCTCCCCAACTCCAAATCCAACAACAGAAACACTGTTTGGTATTTGAGATAAAATTGCCTCAAGTGATCCTTCAGTCCTTGCTTTTATAAAAATAGACAACTTAGGATTTTCAACAATCATTGATTTTTGATCTGGCAATTTAATTTCATAAGATAAAGATGACAACTTTGCTCCAACTGATGGGGGTGTATCAAATCCAATTACCAATCCTGGCTCACCAGGGTTAATTTGTTTAATTGGCTTCATTAAATCATTAAAAATTCCACGAACACTAGTTTTCTCCGCTCCTATAAAAATCTGATCTCCAACTTTTAGTGTTCCATTCTTTACAACAATAGATCCATAAGCACCTCTTTTATCTTTTCCATTTTCAATTACATATGCTTCCAAAGAGCCTTCAGGGTCTGCCTTAATATCATTTACTTCAGAAAGAAGCAGTAAAATATCAATTAAATCAGGAATTCCCTCACCAGTTTTTGAAGATAATGGAATATATGGGATATCTCCTCCTCTTTTTTCAAAATAGACCCCCTGAGCTTCAAGTTGTGCCAGAGTTGATTCAATATTTGCTCCAGGCATATCAATTTTAGTTATTGCAACGACATATGGAACTTTAGCTTTGCCAATTGCCTGAATTGCTTCCACAGTTTGAGGTTTCACTCCATCATCTGCGGCCACAACTAATATTGCAATATCAGCCAGTCTTGCACCACGCTCACGCATTCCAAAAAAGGCAGCATGGCCTGGAGTATCTAAAAATGTAATAAATTTCCCGGATTTCTCAACAACTGTGGCTCCAATACTTTGTGTTATTCCGCCAGCCTCCCGTGCTGCAACAGAACTTTTGCGGATATTATCTAATAGACTAGTCTTACCATGGTCAACATGACCGAGTACAACAACAATGCTTTGGCGTATTTTTTCTGACATGATAATAGTATTTTTTGGGTTTCAGACACCATATTAAGGTGTTTTTTCTTCTGTTTCATCTTTCTTAGATTCTTCCTCAACCTCTTCAACCTTCTCGCTCTCAACATAAGCACCTTTTACTTCAATTCCCCAATTGGTCAATCGGCTGGCAAGTCGAACATTTTGTCCTTCACGTCCAATTGCAAGTGAAAGCTGATCTTCAGCCACTGTTACAATTGCAGTTTTAGAATTTTCATCTAATTGAATCTCCAACACATTAACAGGGGACAAAGAAGCTTTGATATATTCTTTTGCATCCTCAGTCCAAGCAACAATATCAACACGTTCTCCACCCAACTCATTAGTAACAGCCTGAACACGAACTCCTTTTTGCCCAACACATGATCCAACTGGGTCAACTCCAGATTGAGAAGAATAAACAGCTATTTTAGTTCTTACCCCAGCCTCACGAGCAATTGCTTTAATCTCAACTGCATGAGATGCAATTTCAGGAACTTCTCTCTCAAATAATTTACTAACAAAATCCTCGCTAGCTCGAGATAATATTATTTGTTTTCCACGAGGAGTTTCTTCAATTGATTTAAGCAAAAATGTTAATCTTTGATTTGAAGTTAATCGCTCAGTAGGAACACGCTCAGTTGATGGCATGTACCCTTCAGTTTTTCCTAAATCAATTCGCACATTTGGTCCATCAAATCGAAGTACCATTCCAGAAATAAGTCCTCCCAATCGTGCAGTATATTCATCCATTAGGTTTGTGCGCTCCGCTTCACGAATTTTTTGGTGAATTACTTGTTTTGCAGTTTGAGCGGCAATTCTTCCAAATCCTGGTGGGGTAACATCTTTTTTCTCTTCAGGTTTATCAATTGGATTTGCAAAAACACGTGTCTCACCTGTAATCTGGTCCATTTCAACACTAATTTGAAATTCATCAAAACTATCTCCACGCTCTCTAGCATCTCGCCTAAATGCAGCCTCAATAGCTTCTTTCATTGTGTCAATAATCACAGAAGGGTCAAGACCCCGGTCTTGTGCCAGTGCCTTCAAAGCTTGAGCAAATTCAGTTCTTGCAGTTTGTTGCATAATCAAGTGATAGTATATACCAATAAGATCACCTTGACCACTGACTTTTTATGAGGTCCACTTTTTCTCCATTAAAATTGACGCCTTCTTTAATTAACATTTCTCTTTTTTGTTTTACACCACCAACACCAGAATAACCAGTTAACGCTCCATTTGAGGAAACAACTCGGTGGCATGGTGTGTGTGGTGCATCAGGGTTAATACGCATAAAAGCACCAATTGCACGTGCTGCCTTTGGTTTCCCAACAATTTTAGCAATTTGTCCATAAGTTGCTACTTTTCCTTTAGGAATCTCCCGGGTTATCTCGTAGACTTTTTCTCTAAAATCATTCATTTCTTACAATCCTTCATTCTTCATCTGCTCAACCAAACGCTTCTGTTCTCGAGTTAACTTTTGAGGCACATCAATAACAATTTTTACATATTGGTCTCCTTTTCGGCTTGTATTAACAATTGGAGCCCCCTCCCCTTTAAGTCGCAATATTGTTCCAGCTTTAGTCCCAGCTCTCACTTTTATAGTTACTAATTTATAAACTGTTGGAACTTGAACGCTACCTCCAAGTATCGCCAGTGAAAATGGAATTTCAAGATTTACATGAATATCTGATCCTTCACGCTCAAAAACTTCATGACGAGACACTTCAACTGTCAATAAAAAATCATCAAAATTAATTCGCGATCCAGATGAAATTCCTGCAGGAATTTTAATTTTTCTTCGTTTTCCGTTAATATCAACAGTTTTTTCAACTCCCTTTATTGAATCCATAAATTCAATAGTTATTTGATATGACGGAACACTACGAGATCGGGATCCAAAAGGGCTTCCACCACCAAAAAAACTTTCAAAAATATCAAATGCATCTCCAAAATCAGCATTCCCAAAGGGGTTTTGACCAGGGGACGATGAATACGAATAAGTAAATGGTCCTTGTGCTCCGGCATATGGATTTCCGCCACCACGGCCTCCAGCTCCGCCTTTAAAAGCATCATGCCCAAATTGGTCATATGATTGCTTTTTTTGTGGATCTGATAACACTTGATAAGCTTCATTCAATTCCTTAAATTTCTTTTCGGCTTGTTCCTTGTCAGATCCCTGATGACGGTCCGGATGCCATTTTAAAGCCTCTTTTCGATATGCCTTTTTAATATCATCAGCAGATGAGCTCTTAGTTACACCTAATATTGAATAATAATCAGCCATATATGGGGTTATTGTACCAATTTAAGAAAGATTTGTTAAGCACTCAAGAAAATTGATTGCTAACTAACTACTTCCCCTTCTTCCACTTTTTCCTTTGTTGTACTGTCATCCTTTTTCTCTTCACCTACTGGTTCAGAAGTAGCTCCATCTGTTGGTTGCCCACCTTGATTTGCATACATTGCCTGTCCAATTTCAGAGAGGGTTTCAGACAAATCTTTTAACTTTGCATCAATCTCTTCCTTATTTTCAGATGATTGCACATCTTTTAAAGCTTTAATCTTTTCTTCAACTTTAGTTTTAATCTCAGTTGGCACTTTATCTCCTCCATCTTTAAGTGCTTTCTCAGCAGTAGTAACCATTGCATCAGCTTGATTTTTAGTCTGAATCAATTCTGCTTTCTTTTGATCTTCATCTTTATGTTTTTCAGCCTCTTCTTGCATTCGCTTTACTTCATCATCAGTCAATCCAACTGCCCCAGAAATAGTAATATGCTGTGTTTTACCACTGGCTTTGTCTTTTGCTGTAACTTTCAAAATTCCAGATGCATCAATATCAAAAGTAACTTCAACTTGTGGCACTCCTCGTGGAGCTGGTGGAATTCCATCCAGTACAAATCGTCCTAATGATTTATTGTCATTTGATAGGGGACGCTCACCCTGGGTAATATGAATTTCAACTTGAGTTTGATTATCTGCTGCAGTTGAAAATGTTTCAGTTTTTGAAGCTGGAATTGTTGTATTTCGAGTTATCATAGGGGTTGCAACTCCACCCAATGTCTCAATTCCCATAGTCAAAGGAGTTACATCAAGTAGTAATATATCTTTAACCTCTCCACCCAATACTCCTCCTTGAATTGCAGCTCCAATTGCCACAACTTCATCAGGATTAACTGATTTATTAGGTTCTTTTCCAAAAAATGCCTTAACAGCCTCAATAACTTTTGGCATCCTAGTCATTCCTCCAACCATAACAACCTCATCGATATCGGATGCGTTTAATTTTGAATCTTTAAGCGCAGCTTCAACTGGTTTCATTGTCTTGTTGATTAGTTCATCAACCAATCCTTCTAATTTCGCTCGAGTTAATTTCATAGTCAAATGAAGTGGAGCTCCATTATTTTGAGTAATATAAGGCTGATTAATTTCAGCTTCAGTGGATGCTGACAATTCAATCTTTGCTTTCTCAGCCGCATCACGAACTCTCTGCAGTGCTTGTTTGTCAGCTCTCAAATCAACACCATTATCTTTTTTAAATTCATCACAAATATAATTAACGATTACTTCATCAAAATCATCTCCTCCCAAATGAGTATCTCCATTTGTTGCTTTTACTTCAAAAACTCCCTCACCTAATTCCAAAATTGAAATATCAAAAGTTCCACCACCTAGATCATAAACTGCAATCTTATGGGCATTTTTCTTATCCAGGCCGTATGCCAGTGCTGCGGCAGTTGGTTCATTGATAATACGCTCCACTTTAAGTCCTGCAATTTCTCCAGCCTGCTTTGTAGCTTGCCTTTGCGAGTCATCAAAATAAGCAGGAACTGTAATTACAGCTTGAGTAACTTCCGATCCCAAATAAGCCTCAGCATCTTTTTTAAGTTTCATAAGTACTCGTGCTCCAATTTCCTGTGGGGTATATGTTTTATCTTCAATCTTAATTGCAGCCATTCCATTTTTACCTGGTGCTATTTCAAATGGAACCATTTTGGCAGTTCTTTTTACTTCATCATCATCAAATCTACGGCCCATTAATCGTTTTGCAGAATATGAAGTATTTTTAGGATTCAAAATCATTTGCCTCTTTGCCACATCTCCGACTAAATTTTTCAATGGCTCCACAACAGAAGGCGTAATATTTCGCCCCGTGTCAGCAGCTGCAATTACTTTAGGCTGTCCGCCCTCCATAACAGCTACAACTGAATTTGTTGTTCCTAAATCAATTCCGATTATTTTTCCCATATATTTTTTAATTATTACTTATTTCTAAAAACTTTAACTTTCGCATGTCTTACTACTTTTTCATTTCTAAATCTCCACCCAGACAAAACTGTACTTTCGACTTTTCCATCCATATTTTCGTTCTCAGTATCAATTGTGTCAACTACCTCCATCAAATCATTATTATAATCTTCTCCCATTTTAGGATTAATTTCTTCAAGCCCTTCTTCTTTTAACAAACTTCTAAATTCCCCAGTTACAATTGCCAAACCTTGATCATTCAAATGCTTCTGCGCTTCATTAATCGCATCATAAATTGGCAATAATCTATTAACAATTTTAGTTGATGCAAACATTACCCACATTTGCTTCTCTTCATCAGTTCTCTTTCTTAAATTATCATAATCAGCCAATGCACGGGCCAATTGATCTTTCAAAACAGAAACCATATCCAAAGCTGGTTCTAAATTTTCATTATCAACTTTTTGCTCTTCAATAGGCTCTTTTATTTTTTTGCTCATATCAAAAGTTCTTCCAAAAGTGCTCTAAAATATCTCATTGTTGGAATACAAACAGCATATTCTTGTCTAAAAGGCCCAATAATAGCCAATGCTCCTTGTTTTCCCTGTGCACTAAATCTAGTTCCAACAACTCCAATTTTATCAAAATTAGGATAACCCAATTCTTCACCAAACAATATTTCAATAGGTGATAGTCCTGTAAATCTTTCAAATAATAAATTATGAACTCGAGCAGATTCATCAAAATATGAAAATACTGATTGAGCTACTAATCTATCAAAAAATTCAGGATTGTCAAAAACATATCCATGTCCTGATCTCCACAAATCTCCATCTTCAGTGGCAGCAACAGCCAAACTATGTGTTTTATCAGCCAAGACTTGTGTTGTTTGCTGCATCAATCTATCAAAATCATTTTTATAATCCCACACATTTTCTTTTGTTTTAACTTCATCCACAACTGACATTTGTTTCTCTTCCATTAATTGAGTTATGTAAAATTTCATCGCCATTGGTGTTGGAACTCGTCCAGCTGATGTATGTGGTTGTTTAAGATATCCCGTTTTAGTCAAATTCGCCATTTCATTACGAAGTGTGGCAGGCGATACTCCTAAATTATATTTTTTCTCAAGTTGAAGTGAACCAACAGGCTCTGCTGTTTCCACATATTCGGAAATTATTGCTTTCAAAAGACTGGATTGCCTGTTGTTTAATTGTGAATTAATTTGTTGATCCATCTTGGCACTAGATTACTACGAGTGCTAACAGTTGTCAATATACTTTTTTAATAAAATTTACTAAATATCATCACTAGGCTGACTAATTGGTTCCTGTGTTTTGATCTTAATTAATATTGATTCAAATCTACCCCTCAGTGATCTAACAATATCAAACAGCTCTTTTGTTCTAAAAATATAACTCAATAAAAGATAAATAGAAATTCCAACTAAAACCACAAAAAAGCTCAAAATTATCAAATTAAAAGTGTAACGTGTATCCAACACAAATGTCTGAAATGGCAAATTCTGTAAAGTTTGTGATCCACCAATAAACGAAAGTCGTTTTACCCAAACAGATCTATCAAAAAACTTAATCATAAAAAACATAAACGACCCAGATACAAAACTAGCAACAATTGGTTTCCAAAGGCTTTTAAAATCCAAAACAGAAATTTTAATTTTTAATTTTCTGAACAAATAAATATACAAAAATATAAGCTGAATTATTATTCCAAGTGAAAAAGAAAATGCAACAAATGAAATTGGCATATGAAATTTCAAAACAAAAATCAAATCCAAAACTATTGTAATGACATCAGCAATAATTGAAATTGTCACAGGAGTTTTAGTGTCATGTAGTGCATAAAAACCTCTATTAAATAAAGTAATTAAAGCCTGAAATGGAATACTAATTGCAAATGCAGTCAAAACCCACCCAGTCTCAATTGTCGCTGCCCAATCATAATTTGATGTACCAAGAGTTAATCTAATTAATGGAATTCTCAAAATTACAAATATAGTAACAATTGGCAAAATTAAAAATAAAATTTGATTAAAAACTGTCAAAATTATTCTTTTAAAATCATGAGGTCTATCTTCTAATCTAGTCAAAATTGGCATAGCAGCTTTTGCAAGTGAAGTTCCAAACAAAGAGACTGGATAAATACTCAATGCATTTGCAAATATTAAATAAGTATAAGATGCCTTAGAAATCAAACTCGCAAGCGAAAGTTGCACTGTCTCCAATACTTGAGCCATTCCAAGATCCAATAATCGAGGCGCTGTCAATTTTCCAATTGCCACTACATCAGAATTAATCTGAGGTTTAAATCTAAATCTAAATCCTAATTTATAAGCAAGTGGAAATTGAATTCCAAAATGCAAAAATGCTCCAATAATCATTCCAATAGCAGGGGAATAAATTCCAAAATAAGGATAAAAAATTGATGTACCCAATATTATTCCAATATTATAAAAAACTGGAGCCAAAGATGGTATAAAAAATCTCTGCAATGATTCCAAAGTTCCAGACAAAACATAACTTACAATAAACAATCCTTGCGACAAAAATAAAAGCCTAGCAATCGATGCAACTAAAACTATATCTTCACTGCTATAACCAGGCAATATAAGTCCATAAAAACTTTCAGAAAACATGAAAAAAATCAAAGATATAATCAAAAATCCAATGAGTCCAATAGTCACAATACTTGATGCAGTCCTCCAAGCCTCATTGTGATCACGTCTCAAAATTCTAGTAAAAACAGGTATAAAAGCTGACGAAAAAGCACCAAATGCAAGCGTTCCAAACACAAAATCGGGTAATCGAAATGCAGCAAACACCAAAGAAAGCTCACTTGGAGAGAAAAACCCAGACCATACTCTATTTCGTACTAAACCCAAAAGACTTGAAACCAAAAGCATCGCCATAATCGTAATTGAAGCTGATAAAATACTTGTCTGCTTTGAATCAAATATTTTTTTACTGTGTGCAAATAATTTATTAACCATTTTTTTGGAGTTTCTTGATATTGTACGCCTGATGGATTATACTTGACAGGCTAAGTCAATTTCTATAATCAAAAATATGCCAGTAACAAAAACAGCAAAAAGAGCACTAAGAGGCTCACAAGTTAAACAAAAAATAAACGATACTATACTCAAAAATATTGAGGTAGCATTTCGTCACGCCAAAAAAAATAAAAAGAAAGAAAACACAGTCAAAGCAATTTCGCTAATCGATAGAGCAGTCAAAAAAAGCGTTATGCACAAAAACAAAGGTAGTCGTTTAAAATCACGCTTAATTAAATCCCTAAAAACTCCAAAAAAATAATTTAACTTTTTTAAATTATTGGTGCATTTCCACTAGTAAGAATGGTATATTAGATTATCTATGTCTGCCACCAAATCACAAAAGTTAAATCTTTTGCCTCAATCTCAAGGAAGCTCTCAAAAAACTTCTTCAAGAATACTAAACTGGATATTAACTAGTTTCAGAATTATTGTAATAAGCACAGAGCTAATCGTAATTGCAGCATTTCTTTCAAGATTCGCTCTAGATGCAAAAGGTAATGATTTATCAGATGAAATAGATGCAAAAAAAGCAGTTATCTTAGCCTATTCTGAATTTGAAAATGTTTTCAAAACTACACAAAATAAAATATCAATAATCCAAAACGCCTCAGCACAAAACACATTCTCCGATACAGTAGGTGTAATAGCACAGAACACACCATCGGATATAAAAATTTTAAGCATATCTTGGGAAAGCAAAACTTATACAATTAAAGGTAGAAGTTTTTCAGAATTATCAATTGCACAATTAATTTCAAATTTAAATTCTGTTAAAAAATTCAAAAAAGTAAATGTCGTTGACGTAAGTTCAAAACAAACTGATGCTTTTGTTACTTTTGAAATAACAGCAGAGGAAAATTAATATGGAAAGACAATGGAATAACCAATTTGGAAAATACAGATCAGAAGTTGAAAATTTATTTACCTTATATCAGGCAAGGCCAGATATCCAGGCTTACTTAGAAATCATCTTATCTCTAATTACTGTAATAGTTTTTGGGCTATTTGCAATTCGCCCAACAGCAAATACAATTACAGCCTTAATCCAAGAAAATAGAGGAAAAGAAGAAACACTAAATATTTTAAATATAAAAATTAAAAATCTAACACAAGCATCTCAAGTCTTTGAACAAAATAAAGACAAAATTCTACTTGTAAACAATGCCGTTCCAGAAACCCAAGATTCAAACAATACAATCAACGTTATACAAAACGCACTAGATAAAAATTTACTTACTCTCAATACTCAAACACTCGAAAAAATTAATGTAAAAGGTTCCAAAACAACAGTTGCATATGATAAAAATGAAAACGCTGCATTGGTTCCTTTCACTCTTGGGATAACTTCAAACTTTACAACACTTAATAACTTTGTAAAATCAATCGAAAACAGCTCACGTCAAATGGTGATTAATTCCGCATCAATTACAACAGAAACAACAGAAATTGATAATCCAAACCCTCAGCCAATACTAACAATTACTGCTGGTGCACTTTACTATCAAAATCCAAACGAACCAACAAATTAAATGAAGAAAAAAACACCATTCGTCGTAAAAATACTATATCTAACCGCAATTACCATAATTGTTTGGATAGGAACTGAAATAGTTACCACACTAATCAAGAAACCAGATCCAGTTTTGTCCCCTGAAATACTCTCACCTATCAATCCAACTCTTGACTCGCAAGTCTTAAATAAACTACAAATTAGAGAAGAGAATAAATGAATAAAATAAAAATACCAACAATAATCGGCTTACTCATAATTGTATTTGGCATTGGTCTTGCCATATTTGGTCTATCAAGGCAACAAAATACATCATCAAAAGCATCATCTGAAATATCACCACAAAATGTTCAAATAGTTGCTGCCACTGAAAATTCCCTAACAATAACTTGGACAACAGATAAAAAAGTTGAAGGCTTTGTAAAATGGGGAGAAACAACCAGTGTTCCAAATTCTGCATTTTCCGATCCTCAAGAAGCACAGACAATCCATACCGTTTCAATTGGTGATCTAAAAGCAAATACTCAATATTTTTATACAATAGTCTCAGAGGGTAAAGAATTCAAAGAGGGTTCAAATCCATGGATTGCAAAAACCAGACTTTCAGAAAGTGATTTCACCAATTCCAATGCCCAAGTTGAATTACCAAACGAACAAAAAGACTCACGCTTTATAGTTGAAGATCCTTCAAAAGTAGTTGGGTCTAAAAAGGTATCTCTAGATAGCATTAAAGAAGGTGAAGTTGTGACATCAACCAAACCTCAATTCTTTGGCACTGCAGAAAAAGGAACTAAAATTACAGTAAAAGTTGAATCAGAAAACCCTCAAACAACAAATCTGACAGTGGGTTCAACAGGTAGTTGGAAATGGTCACCTCCAACATCACTTACAGAAGGAGTTCACAAAATTACAATTTCCTGGACTGACGAGAATGGAGTATTGCAAACTTTAACAAAAAATTTCATTGTCCAAGCTGCAGATAACCCTGCTTTTGTCTCAACTCCATCTGCAACTCCAACATTAGCACCAACAATTAAGCCAACTGCATCACCATCATTAAAACCATCACCAACTGCCACTGCATCTGCATCAATCAAACCAACTGCCACTGCATCTGCATCCGCTACCATAAAACCAACCGCTTCACCAAAGCCAACAGCAAAACCAACTGCAACACAATCAGCAAGTCTTCCAGATTCCGGCTCAACTGAAATTACAATCATATTATTTATTGCGGGAATTGCATTTTTAGTTAGCTCTGCTGTAGCATGGAATAGTACAAACAAAAATGAATGACGATTCACTAAAAACAGATATTTCAAATCAAACAAATACACCAGCTCCAGCCCCAACTGAACTAAATTCCGATGACTCAATAACTCCACAGCAAGTAGAAGCCCCAATTACTCCAACCCAGGAACTAAATGCAGGATTACCACCAGTTGATTTCTCAAATGGTCCAAAATTTGGCCAAAAGGGAAAAATACTAACTGCAATGCTTGGAATATTACTTTTAGGTGTTGGTTTAGTCACTGCAACAGTTGTAGTACAAAAAAGACAAACTGCACGAAAAGCAGCAGCAACAACCTGGGAATGGACAGGAAACGGCTGTCCAATTGCAACACCTCAAGTTATATCAACTTGGGATGGAATTGCTATTCTTGAAACACAATTTACTCCCGCAAGCTGGAATTGGAATGATATTTCAGGTGATACAGTTGATTTTTCAGGAAAAATTCATTTCGGTGGTGATGCACCAGGTGAAGATGATTGGTGGGAAGATGCATCAGGTACTTTCACACGCCCTGCAGGCTGTACCCTCCCAACTCCAACTGCTACTGCCACACCTACATCAACTGCTACAGCAACTGGAACAGGTATTTCAACTCCAACGGCTACGGCCACCGCAACATCAACTGCGACAGCTACAGCTACTGCAACATCCACATCAACAGCTACTCCAACAGGAACAGAATTATTAACAAACCAGTGTTTATTAATTTCAAGTTACGATTCAAATTGGAATCAACTCACAAATCAAGCACTCTCATCATTAAAACCGGGTGATATAGTTTATTTTACCGTTCACGGATCAACAACTTCTGGAACAATTGATAAAGCAAGATTTGAAATAAGCGGTGGAACACCAATTGAAACAACAAACATTAAACCTGCAACAGATGAATATTATGTGCAATACACAATTCCAACAAATATGACATCATTTACCATAGAAGCGCAGCTGCATCATGCAACACTTGGAATTTGGTTCTAAAAATATATGAAAAACAATAAAACAACATTAATATTAATAGTAGCCACATCAATATTGGGATTAATAGCCATTATCTCAGCTATAAGACTTTCCCAAATCAAAACATCTGTCTCTCCTGTCTCACCTGATAAGTCCTCTGCATCCACAAATATTTCATGTCAGGCTTTAACATTTACAATTACACAATCCCCAACACCAACACCTACTGAAAATCCACTACTTGCAACAATTGGTGATTTTGTCTGGAACGATACTAACAAAAACGGAATTCAAGATAATAGTGAATCTGGAATAGCAAATGTAACAGTCAAGCTTTACGATTCAACAAATACTCTCACTGGAACAACAATTACAAATTCACAAGGAATCTATGAATTCAACAACTTAGCAGCCGGAAACTACACTGTCGAATTCGTAAAGCCATCTGGATATTCATTCTCACCAATTAATGTAGGTAGCGATACTAAAGACAGCGATGCAAACACAACTACAGGAAAAACTACCACAATAACTCTCTCTGCAGGTGAGACAGACACAACAATCGATGCAGGTTTATATAGACCACTTGGCTCAATCGGTGATTTTGTCTGGGAAGACACAAACAAAAACGGAGTTCAAGATAATGGGGAACCTGCTGTAGCAAATGTAACAGTTCAATTATTCCTAGGATCAACGTTAATTGATTCAATGACCACTGATTCAAATGGTAAATATCTATTCACAAATCTTGAAGCAGGAAACTACCAAGTGGTCTTTTCACTGCCTGCCGGTTATTCATATACTCAAAGCCACCTTGGAACAAACGCTTCACTAGATAGTGATGTTAACAATGTAGGACACGCAAATATCACATTATCAGCAGGACAAAATGATATAGATACAGACATGGGAATAATAATTGGTGCTGCAAAAATCGGTGATAAAGTTTGGAACGATACCAACAAAAATGGTCTTCAAGATAGCGGTGAACAAGGTGTTTCAGATATAACTGTAAGATTATATGCAAGCACTGGTTCAACAATTTCATCAACTACAACAAATTCACAGGGACTATATCTTTTCGACAACCTTGTCCCAGGTAACTATTCAGTTGAATTCATTCTTCCATCAGGATATGCATTTACAACACAAAACCAAGGCACTGACGATACCAAAGATAGCGATGTCGACACAACAACAGGAAAAACAAACCAGACTTCACTCACAGCATTTGAAGAAGACATGACATGGGATGCAGGCATTTATTCTTCACCAACTCAAGCTGCACTAGGAGATAGAGTATGGAAAGATACTAACGACAATGGTATTCAAGATACAACAGAGGATGGAGTTGCATCAGTAACTATTAGATTACTCAACTCAAATGGTGTACAGATATCACAAACAACAACAGATTCCCAAGGATACTACGGTTTTGCAAACTTAAACCCAGGATCATATATTGTTGAATTTGTAAAACCATCTGGATACAAATTTACAAAAATAGATCAAGGATCAGATAATTCAAAAGATTCCGATTCAGATACAACATCCGGCAAAACAACAATCATAACTCTATCTGCAGGACAATCTGATTACACATGGGATGCAGGGCTTTCAGTAGATGGAACAGGTGGTTCAACCCCAACTCCAACACCAACAGCCACACCAACACCAACTGCAACAAGTTCGAATACATCATCAGCTAGACCAACAGCGACAGCAACTGCAACAAGTACCTTAATTGCATCCAAAACAGCAGCTCCATCTGCAACAGCCGCAAGCTTACCAAACGCTGGAGTTGGAATGCCAACAATCATAGGATCAGCAATTGGAGCAGTATTATTAATAAGCGCTGTAATTCTTCTAGGAATCTTCTAAGACAAATCAAATATAATAATCGACACTCTACTTGAAGCCATTTATATTTTCTCAATGCCAGGAGTTAAGCCAGTAATATGAATCATTAAGCCACAAGGAAACTGGATAACCAATAAATCTTGGATAAAAATAAACAAAGACTACCCCTGCAATCACAAAAAAAGGTAATATGAATTTCATGTTTTTTCTCAAAAAATAAGCAATACAAATTATCATAAAAGGAATCGAAGGCAAATAATGATACAAAAACATAATACGAGGAGATAAGGCCCATGGAGCAAAATAAACAAAATAAGCAAAAACAACCAGACCCAATACCAAAAATTTATGTTTTATCACTCTATATAAACAATACAAAACAGAAAATACACCAAACCAAAAAACAATAGGGTTACCCATTAAATAAACATTCTCAACTACCCCATTAATTGGGGTTCCAGTATATAGCCAAACAGGTTTATATAAAAACGGCCATGTGTACCAAGGAGACGTAAAAGGATGAGTTGCTCGCAAATTAGTGTGATACCACCACATTTGTTTCTGCATTCCAATAAATATGTCAAAACCATGACCAGAGGTAAACATTGGAATATATGTTGCAATATAAACCAGAGGTGGCAAAATTAAAAACCACAAATACGAAAGTCTTATTTTCTTTTTCAATGCAAAATGTGCAACTATATAAATCGGCAATGTCCACATTGTGCTCCACTTAGATGCTGCGGCCAGTCCCAAAAAAATAGCAGATAAAAAATTCCTATCTCTCATGTATAAATAAATTGAAACCAACGCAAACAACAAAAAATAAGAATCATTCATGCCAATTCGCGAAAGAACCAAGGATAATCCATCTAAACTAAAAACTGCAGCTGCAAGTGTAGAAAGCAATCTATCTTTAAATAAAAATTGAGAAATAGCATAAACTAAAACAACAGTTAGTGTTCCAGAAATAGCAGCAGGCATTCTCCACCCAACAGGATTCTCTCCAAGAACCATCATTCCACCAACCATTATCAATTTAGAAAGTGGTGGGTGAGTCCATTCATAAGCATATCCTTTAGGAGGCTCATTCCACCATTCCCAAGCTTTCGGATTTCCATGTAAAATCTCGCGAGCAGTAAATGCATGATATATCTCATCAAAATAGTCACTTGTTGGGCTATAAAGCCTATATACTCTTGTCACAAAAGCAAAAACAAGAATCAATATAAACAAAAAATTATAAACTTTTGGAGATATTTTTATTTTTGAAAATTCATCTCGTTTATCAAAATTTTTCAAAAAGCCTTTAAAATATTTAATCAACTTCTCTTTATTAAAAATCTCCCTCCTGTCTTCTCTCCAAAAAGAAAAATATATAAAAATTAAAGAAATTATATTCAAAAATATAAACAACTGTACCTGAAAAAGGCTAAAAACTTCTTTAAAATTTTGAGTTATCCAAATATACGAATAATGCATATTTGCAATGTAAGTAATTGAAATTATCAAATAAGAAATAAGCGCAGAAGGAAACGAAAAAGATGCAATTAAAATTGGAGCCAATGCAGGCAACAAATGTCTCTCATGCATTCGTGTGACAAATAAAAATCCTGACAAAAAAACTAATGATGAATATATAAATTTTGCCTCAGGCAATTTTCTCTTTTTTATATAAACTAACAAAGAAACAACAACAGGTACAACTACTCCTAAAATCTGACTAAACAAGTTATCATTCTTCCAAAAACCAAATAGCCCCCAAAAAGAAAATGCATTAACACTCCCATATGGATATTGTGTAGTAGTTGCATTCACTCGATCCAAAACAAAATTTAAAAAACTCCCATTACTAGAATTATAAAACGGATAAAAAAGACCAAGAAAAACTAATGCTCCAACAAATCCATACAACAAAATTTTAACTGACTTGGTTTTCTTGTGTAACAAATATAAAAAGATCATTGGAACCAATAGAACTGCTTGTGGTTTAGTTATTGTAGCCAATGCCAAAAAAAATGCTGAAAATAAAATCCTAGAATCCAAAAAATAAAGTGAAGCCAATACAAAAAATACTGGAACAGAATCTACCTGTCCCCAAAATGTCGAGTTTGATAAAACAGCAGGATTAAATACATACAAAAACGAAGCAATGAGTCCTAATTTTTTATTTTTTATTTTTGATACTGATAAATAAATCAAAATCCCCGTTCCCAAATCAGCAATTATTGCAGGCAATTTATAAAGTAAAACTGGTGAAACCCAAGGAATTAAACTTGAAATTTTTGACAAAAACCACAATACGTACAAATATCCAGGCAAATAATCACTCCATCCACTATAAAATTTCAAAAAACCTCCACTTGATAATGAATTACCCCAAGCAATAAATGTATTTTGATCAAGTGTTAGTGTTCCAAGAGGTGAAAGTACAATTCTTGCAAAAAAAGCAGCTAAAATAATACTAAATAATGCGAAAAATTTTGATTTCTTTTGATTCATATACAAGTTTTAGTCTAGACATTGAATTTAATTGATCAATTGCCCTAGGATAATTATTACTTTCCTCTTCCCCATAATATACATAATTTGCCTTATATTTTTGCACGATTTTGTTCAAATTCACAGATGGGTTTTCGTAAAATTCATTTATATCACTTTGACGAGTAAATACACTATCCTGACCGACATTAAACCCATGCGAATAAGGCCAATTAATATACGATAAAAGCCTCAATCTGCCTCCAATCTGTGATATAGGTGTATGAACTGTCGGAATTGCCACAAATACACTTCTTTCTGATGTGTTGTTTCGAATCCAAATGCCTGCATCATAATCACTTTGCTCATATGCCATATTCTTATTTAGAATACTTGATCCCAATGTCAAAAAAGAATTAAACGATGAAACAAATGCAATTACAACAATCAACCCAAAAACCAATTTACTTGAAAATTTGTTAATAATATATCCTATCAAAATTGCACCAACCACCTGCATATACCAAAAAAATTTCACCATATCAAATGGTATAGGGGTTAAAGTAACCAAATGAGGGATTGCCAAAAAACTAAAAAATAAAATTGACAAAAAAATTACCTCTTTGTTAAATTTTTTATAAATTCCACAAAAAATACCAAGAATTGCCAAAATAAATGGGAAGCCAAAATTCAAAAAATAATATACTGGATAATAAAACAAAGTCTCACTTTTCCAAGGTTTAAAAATTATCGACTTTTGTGCAATTTTAATTGCATCACCAGATGTCGGCAATAAAAATTCAACAGAAAAAACTAATATAAAAATTGTTAACAAAAATATAAAAATATTTAACAAAAATTTTGTTTTTAAATTAACTAGAATAGATAATATTCCAATTGCAAAAATACAAATTGAAGAGAAAGCTTGAAATTTAAATGTTAATCCACCAATAAAAGCTATTAAAAAAATATATTTTATTTTTTTCTCTCTTAAGAAGATTAATGATACCATCAGTGAAACTACAAACGCAGACATTCCAGCCATCATGGGTCTATTTTGCAGTAATTGATCAACTAATGATGGAAACTCAATCAACTTCCCATACTCAAGTGAATAACTACTATTGGAAATCAAATCGAAAACACGGTATATAAAATTACCACCACTTAAATTTACAAATAAATCTTTAAAAAAATTAATATACAAAAAATTTGCAGAAAAAATACCAATAAAACTAATTAATATTGAAATTTTTATTCTTTTAAACAAAAAGTATGAAATTGAATATAGTCCCAATACAATTACCGATGCATAAATCGGATTAACCAAAACCAAAACAAAAGGCAAAAAATTTCCATATGATTTCTCCAAAACTGCAGAATGTAAATCAGAAAAATAATAATAGGACAAAGGTCTACCAGAAAAATAAGGCGCCTGTGGAGGAAAATTTCCTTGCGTAAGCGATTCAATTATCTCCAAATGCATTGATGTATCCTGCCAATTAACTGATGACAATACATAATAACCATTATATTTTGTAAAAATTCCTGGAAACAAACTTAAAAAGAATAATAAATAAACAAGAGCACCAACAAAAAAAGAACAAGCATTAACCTTATCTATTTTTTTATATTTATTCTTCCGAACAGCAAGTAAAAGTAAAAAAGCAAAAACAACAATTAAATCAAAAAAATATATAGTGCCATAGTTAAAACCAAAACCAAGAGATATCAAATAAATCAAAAATGTCGAAAGCAAAATACTAATTATTATGGACAATGGTAATTTTTGATACCATACAAGTTCCATGTAAAATAATTCAATGAATACAAATCCACTTAAAAAACTTGTACATAACAAAGATAGGATTAAAAAAATAGTACTTCCAATCATTTTATTTTCTTTTGCTTTCTTAATTTATTTAATAACATCGGGAGGTGAGACTCCATATAACTATTTTACAAGACTTGGGCATTCATTTATTAGTGGTAAATATTTCCTTAATGAAAACCCGCCATGGCTTAATGAACTAATACCACTTGGCGAAAATAAATTTGCCGTGCCATATCCACCAATGCCTGCAATTTTATCAATACCATTTGTTGCTATTTTTGGAAAAAATTTTCCTCAACAAATATTAGCTCACATTCTAGGAAGTGCAATTTCAGTTGTAACTTTCTATATCACTCTAAATATCACAAAAAATAAAACTAAGAGCCTTTGGGTATATTTATTTTGCTCTCTAGGTAATATCCTATGGTATCTTTCATCTGTTGGCTCATCATGGTACTTAGGTCAAATTTCCGGAGCATTTTTTATATCATTAGCAATTTATGAATCTTTAAAAAACAAAAGACCATTTCTCGTTGGCGTTTTATTAGGATGTGCTTATTTGTCACGTATTCATTTAATATTATCCGTGCCTTTCTTTATATTTCTTCTTTACAAAAAAGATGAATACAAATTTAAAAATATTATTTTATTAATTTCTGGTTGTTTTATATTTATTGGTCTAAATTCTATCTATAATTTAATAAGATTTGGAGTAATTTGGGATAAAAGTTATTTACTAATTCCAGGAGTATTAGATGAACCATGGTTTGCACATGGAATATTAAATATAAGATATATTTTCAATAATATAAAAACAATATTTTGGTCATTCCCAAAAAAAATTGATACTTTTCCATACATTATTCCATCATGGAACGGTTTATCAATCTGGATCACATCCCCAGCATTTTTATTAATTATTCTCTCCCCATTAAAAAACAAAATAACACAAATTTCATATATTGCAGCTCTTCCTATTCTATTTTTTGTATTTATGCACGGAAGCAACGGTTTTGCGCAATTCGGTTACAGGTTTGCAGTTGATGCCTATCCTTTTTTATTCTTAATATTAATAAATTCACTAAAAGAAAGACGACTTAATAAAATAGATTGGTTTCTACTTATAATTTCAATTATAGTCAATCTTTGGGGTGTTGTTTGGATCAACAAATTCGGCTGGGTCACTTTTTAAAAACTATTTTTCAAATCACTTTGTAATTTATTCCAATTATTTGTTTTAGGAATCAAAACATATTGATTATCATACTTTTTATAATTTAATGGTGAATATAAATAATCTTCAAGACTAAAACTTTTAACTTTTGCTCTACTATCAAAAACTAAACGCAAAATTGAGGGAATGTTCTGATTTGATACATTTGATTTTACGTTTTCTGATATTACTTTTATTAAATTAAAATACACTTGAGAATTTGAAATTACCTCGGGCGAAAATATTTTTTTATAAATTCCATCAAACACCTCTTGTTGTCTAATACCTCTTGCAAAGTCTGTTCCAGTATCACCCTCCGAGTGTCTTGATCTTGCATAAATCAATGCAGTCTCACCATTCATAAATGTTTCACCTTTTTCAAAACTAACTGTTTTGTATCTACAGCCATACAAAGGATCACCTCCACACAAATCATTCTCCAATCCTTCAATAGGATATTTATTATCTACAAAACTTTCTGATACATTTACTGTTACTCCACCCAAAACATCAACAACTTCACGAAACGATGAAAAATCAAGCAAAAACAAATAATCAGGACGAACACCTAAAACATCCTCAACGCCTTCAGACACCATATCAAAGCCACCATAATGATATAAACTATTAATCTTCGTAGAATATTTAACAGACCAAATATCTCTTGGAATTGAAACTCTAATCAAATTTTTATTATTACTGTCTACAGGCATAGACAAAAAAAGCATGCTATCAGTTAAATCAGCTCCTTCATGGCTACCTCCTCCAACACCTAAAATCAACAAATTAACTCGATCAAAAGAACTTGAGGTAATATTTTTATAATTTGGTTTTACAAAGCTATCAATCAAATAAAATGGATATGAATTAACTATTTTTCCCCACAAAAAATTTGCTAAAAACAAAGTTACTAAAAATAAAATAATTAAAACAAAAAAACTCTTTAGTATTTTATTCAAACTTATTGGTACAATGTGTTGCATATGTCAAACATATCTATTCTAAACGATTTAAACGATAAACAAAAAGAAGCAGTAACTTATTCGGGTGGACCACTACTAATTTTAGCAGGTGCAGGTTCAGGAAAAACAAAAGTACTTACCCACAGAGCTGCATGGCTAATTGAAGAAAAAAAAATTAACCCACACGAAATATTACTTCTAACTTTTACAAATAAAGCAGCAAACGAGATGAAGGAGAGAATGATAAAATTGATTTCTCATTCACCATCTTTTGCAGGCACATTTCACTCCTTTTGTGTTAGATTTTTAAGAACTGAATATGAAAGAGCACAAATTTCAAAAAATTTCGTTATTTATGACGATTCTGATCAAAAATCATTAATTAAAAACATTCTGACAAATATTGGATTAAGTGAAGACAAAGAAAACCCTTCAGGAATTTTAGCTCAAATTTCTGATGCAAAAAACCAAATGATCAATCCTGATGACTATGCATCAATCGCCCACGGAGATAGACAAAAAATTGTTTCAAAAATCTACACACAATACTCAAAAGAATTAAAAAAAGCCGATGCACTAGATTTCGATGATTTACTTTTATTAACTGTAAATACACTAAAAAAATCTGAAGAAACAAGATTAAAATGGAAAAATAAATTTAAACATTTATTGGTAGATGAATGGCAAGATACAAATAAAATCCAATACACCCTAACTAAACTTTTAATGCCTGATGGTGATCAATTAACAGCAGTAGGAGATGCATCACAAAGCATATATTCATGGCGTGGCGCAGATTATAGAAATATCAATTACCTATCTGTTGATTTTCCAAAAATTAAAGTCATTAATCTTGAACAAAACTACAGATCATCACAAAATATTCTTGATGCCGCAAATTCAGTTATTTCAAAAAACACAAGCCATCCAGTATTAAACCTTTGGACACAAAACTCAAAAGGTGATTTGATTAATTTATATGCAGGTCGAAATGGTTTCGACGAAGCCGAATTTATAACTCAAGAAATATCCTCAATCAAAACAATTGGCTACGATTATAAAGATATTGCAATTCTTTATAGAACAAATGCACAATCTCGTGTAATAGAGGAAGCATTACTACACAAATCAATACCATACACAATAGTTGGGGCTGTCAAATTTTACGAAAGAGCTGAAATAAAAGATATTCTTTCATATTTCAGATTAATAGTTAATCCAAATGATACAGTCTCACTTTTAAGAGCAGAAAAAAATGGAGTAAAAAGACTTGAAAATCTTTTAAATATGAAAAATACAATTAATAATATCGATGAAATTCAAACAATAGATTTAATAGATAAAATTTTAGAATCAACAAAATATTTAGAAAAATATTCTAAAGAAACTGAAGAAAATTATCAAAAAAAGGAAAACATCAAAGAATTAAGATCAGTTGCAAGCCAATTTCCAAATCCAATGAGTTTTTTAGAAAATGCAGCTTTAGTGGAACAAGAAGAAAGCAAAGGTGAATTTGCAACAAACGACCGAATAACTTTAATGACAATTCACTCTGCAAAAGGCCTCGAATTTCCAATAGTCTTTATTGTTGGAATGGAAGAAGGTCTGTTTCCTCATTCAAGAAGTCTTTTCGATTCAGCTCAAATCGAAGAAGAAAGAAGATTGGCGTATGTTGCAATAACCAGAGCAAAAGAAACACTCTATTTAACTTACGCCGAAAAAAGACTTTATTTTGGACAACAATCATCAAACCCACCATCAAGGTTTCTAATTGATATTCCCCAAAAATTACTAAAAAGCGCTGGGGCTCATTTACGTTCATCAAAAAGCTGGGAATTCGAGTAAAATATAAATATGGAAAATCTACCAACACACCCACTACAATCACCATTCTGGGCTGAATTTAGAAAAAAAGTTGGAAATAAAGTTGTTGAAAATAAAAACTTTACTATGACAATTCACACTGTACCTTTTCTAAATTTAAAAATTGGTGCAATCATCAAAGGCCCAAGAGTTAACTCAAAATTAATTAAGGATTTAAAAGAAATTGCAAAGACTGAATCATTAATCGCAATTCGAATTGAACCAAATGTATTGAAAAACCAAGAAGACATTAATTTTTTAAAATCAATTAATGCCAAAAAAGGAAGAAGATTATTTACTCCCGAATCATTTTGGATTGATCTAACAAAAAATGAAATTGATTTACTAAATAGTTTTAATTCAAAGACAAGATACAACATAAAACTTGCACAAAAAAAAGGAGTAATTATAAAAATTGATAATTCAGATAAATCATTTGAAAAATATTTGAGCCTTACAAAAGAAACAGCTCAAAGACAAGGCTTCTATGCTCACTCTGAAACCTATCACCGGCTCATGTGGAATACTTTAAAAAATAAAATTGCTTACCTTCTGGTAGCCAAGTATCAAAATGAAATTCTCTCAACATGGATTCTTTTTCTCTACAATGATGTATTGTACTATCCATATGGCGCATCAAGTAATTCACATAAAGATGTAATGGCAAATAATTTAATGATGTGGGAAGCAATAAAATTCGGTAAAAATAAAAATGCAAAAATCTTTGATCTTTGGGGGAAAGAAAAAGGTAAAGGTTTTACAAAATTTAAAGAAGGATACAATCCACAAGTAGTTGAATTTATTGGCACATGGGACATTGCATTTTCTCCACTATATTATTTATTTATTGCACTTGAAAAAATCAGATGGTTTGTTTTACGTATTAAATCAAAAATTCAAAAACCAAATTTTTAAAAAGCAATGGAC
This sequence comes from uncultured Gammaproteobacteria bacterium, assembly GCA_964524515.1. Classification (GTDB taxonomy): domain Bacteria; phylum Patescibacteriota; class Microgenomatia; order UBA8517; family UBA8517; genus CAZGEA01. The sequence continues at coordinate 124,364 of CAZGEA010000003.1, forward strand.
GACATTCGCCAATCAAATGAATATTCTTGTTACATGAGCTCACAAGGTTGGCAAACTATCAAAACCAATAATACAATCGCCTACTCAAAAAAAATCCCTTTCTTTGGAACCTTTATAAAAATACATAGACCAAAAAAAATTTCTCAAAAATTAATAGATAAATTTGAAAAATTAAAAAATACATTTCAAATCGTCATAGAACCATTAAACATTGAACAAGAAAATTTATTAAAAAGTTTAAACTTCAAACAAATTAAAACACCATACATTCCGTCAAAAAGCCTTGAATTAAACTTAAGTAATTCAATTGAAAAAATATTTAACCAATTAAAAAAAGATTGCAGATACTCAATCAAAAAATCTTCAAGCATTAAACTAAATATTCTAAAAACAGATGAAGAAATTCTAGATTTTAGAAACACATGGAGATCCTCTCTTCCCATAAAAAGGTATGTTCCATCAACTAAAAGTATTACAAACTTAAGAGACTGTTTTAAAAAAAATTGCCTAATTCTTTATTCACCAAAAATGAAAGCTGGAGGAGTGTTTCTGATAGCTGCGAATAAATGTTACTACTGGCATGGCTTCACAGATAAAATTGGCAGAAAATCGTTAGTTCAATACCAAATAATATGGCAAGCAATTCTTTGGGCAAAAAAAATGAATGTAAAAATATTTGATTTTGAAGGTTTATACGATGAACGCTTCCCTAACAAAGACTGGATCGGGTTCTCACATTTTAAGAAAAGTTTTGGTGGAAATGAAATAAACTATCCTGGTGGTTATCAAAAAAGTTTTGGTGTATTTAAATTATTAGCTTATTTAAGCTAATCTTCTTTAATGCCACAAAAAATTTCATACTCACATCCTTGCTGACAAAAATATGAATTATTACACTCAAAATCAGATTTCTCGATTTGCTCTCTCCAAGATAATATTTCTTTTCTAGCATTATCCAAATCAGCTTGTGTTCTTGAAGTTTCAACTATTTGTGGACTATCAAAATAATACAAAAACAATTTAATATTTTCTGGTTTTATTCCAAAAATTTCACTTGCAGCGATACAATATATTGAAAGCTGCAAATCGTGATCCGCTTCTTTTTGATTCAAATTATGTGTTCCTGTTTTATAATCAATTATCTCAATAGTTCCATCATTAATTTTATTTATTCTATCAATCTTGCCATTTACTCTAATATCATCAACTTTAAAAGAAAATGGCATTTCTAAAAATTCTGGGGTAATGTCTTTCTTGTAAAAATCGTTCAAAAATAATTTCAAAAACTTATACCCCCTTCGTTTTGCAATTTTTTCATGATTTAAGTCAACATATCCATCACTTATCCAATTATCGTCAAGCAATTGATATAGAAGTTCAATACTAGGATCAACTCCATCTTTTAATTTATTATAAAAATCTGCAAGTGCTGCATGAAAACTTACACCGAAACTCGAAGATGGAGAAGCAGGTGTGGGAATAGAATAAATATAACGCAATTTATAATGCAATGGACAAATCTTAAATGTTTCAATTTGAGAATATGATAAATATTTTATTTTTTTAGATAACTTTTTTAAATATTTTTTATCAACATTATCTGTAAATTTTGAGACTTTCTCACTTGGAATACTTTCAAATTCACCAATGGCTTCACCTACAAAATTTGATATTTTTTTCTCACGAATTCCATCACCATAATATTTTGCCGCAGTAAAAAATAACTTTTCTTTAGCCCTTGTCATTCCAACATAAAATAATCTCCTCTCCTCTTGCATATGAAAATCACCACTTGGAGAAATTTCTCTAAGCAACTCATCGGGAATCAAAATTGGATCTGGGCGATTCATTGAAGGAAATCTCTGTGACACCAAATTAACCATAAAAACTACTTTAAATTCCAAACCTTTTGAAGAATGCACTGTTAAAATATTCACAGATTCTCCATTTCTATCAAAATCAGATAAAGCAGATGGAGAATCTCCACTTTCTAAATATAAATTTAAAAATTCTACAAAATCGAAAATATTATATTTAATATTTTGAAGTTCATACCTCTTTACCATTTCAAAAAATTTCGCAATATTTTTTAGTTTTATCTCAGCCTGATCACTGTTAATTTTACTGATCCTCAAAAGAATATCGGTATCTCTTAACCATTCATATAAAACATTACCAATAGATTGATTTTTAGATTTCTCTATTAAATCAACTAAAATCAAACTTATTTTTTTTAATTTTTCAATATTTTTTAAATTATAACTATCATCAATTTGAAGCACTTTATCCCACAAAAAAATATTATCTTTTCTTGCTTGTTTTGATAAATAAATTAAATCACTCTGAGAAATTCCAAGCTCATCTATAGCCAAAAGCTTAAACAAATTAGCAAAATCCCAAGGGTCAGCTAAAAATTTCAAAAAACACATAATATCAATTATTTCAGGTCTATCGAAAAGTTTTTCAGGTCCTAAAAACTGATAAGGAATTCCTTGTTTCTCTAAATTTGAAATAAACAAATCAGAATGATTATTCGCTCTCACCAATATTGCGATATCTCCATATGCATACCCTTTTTCATTTAAAATTTTAATTTGCTCAACAACTTGTTCTGCTTCTTCAAAAGAAGTCTGAGTCTGAATTAAAGATATTGAAGATTTTTTATTTGTGGTAGCTATTAACTTTTTACTAATTCCAAGTTTTGATTCTAAAGTATCAGGATCGTTATTTTTAACTAATTTATACGAAGCATCCAATATTTCCTGCCCTGATCTATAATTTTTATTCAGTGTAACTTGTTTAGAATCAGGAAAAACATCCATAAACTGCATAATGTTCGATACAGATGCACCTCTAAATCTATATATCGATTGATTATCATCCCCAACTACACAAATTTTTTTATCATCACCTGCAATCATAATTGATAATAAATTTTGTGAATAATTAGTATCTTGAAATTCATCTACTAAAATATATGAAAATTTATCTTGATAATTTTTCAAAATATTTGGCCTTTTCTTAAATAATTCGATTGTTTTATTTATTAAATCCCCAAAATCAAAAACAGAATTCTGCTCTTTATAATTTTGATAGAATTCAAAAACTTTCAAAATTTCTTCACATTTTTTAATATCATTTAAATCAATTTCACTAAGTAATTTTAAATCACCAAGTTCAATCTTCTTCTTAACTAACCATTCACCATAATCATTAGGAGTTATATTCTCATCAGAAAGTCTTGAAAAATGACTCAACAAAATATTTATAAACTTATATGGACTTCCAACAGGCATAAAATACTCAAGATCAAGATTAGTTAAATTTTTCTTGATTATTGAAACTGATTCTTGCCTTGATAAAATCTTATAATCAGGGTCAATACCAATATGAATTCCAGATTCACGCAGCAACCTATCACAAAAAGAATGAAATGTTGAAATCCACATTTGTGAGTACCCCAATGGCATTGCCAAATCAACACGCTCCTGCATTTCTGCTGATGCTTTTTCAGTAAAAGTTAACGCCAATATTTTCTCAGGGTTTATTTTTTTCTCAAAAACTAAATATTTTATTTTCTCAGTTATTACTGTTGTTTTTCCCGTTCCAGCCCCAGCAACAATCAAAAGCGGGCCATCAACATATTCAATAGCCTCTTTTTGTTCATTATTTAATTTAGGTGCATCCATAAAAATTAAATATTACTTTTTTTAGATTCCAAAAGTCTCGTTGAAGAAATTTTTTGACCCATTTTTGTATAATCATTCCAAACTGTTCCCATTGTATTGGAAGCATTAGTTAAATGTTTTTGAAGAATTAAAAAAGACGCTTCAACTTTTGAATAATCTTTTTGTATTGCTTTGATTGTTTCAAGAATAACCTTTGCCCTTTCTTCAACTTTCTGTCCTTCCAAACTCATAAGAATTGCTTTCATGAACGCATAAAAAGTTGTAGGGGATACAGGTAAGACATGAGCTTCTCCTGCATAATCAAAAATATCAGAATTATTAATAACTTCATAATAAACATTTTCAGATGGCAGATACATCAAAGCATAATCAATAGTTCCCTCATCTGGCCTTATATATTTTTTTGAAATTGCATCTATGTGTTTTTTAACATCCATTTCAAACTGTTTGTTAAAAATCTTTTTATCAACTTCACTTGATGAATTTACCATTTTCCGAAAATTCTCAAGTGGAAATTTTGAATCAATTGGTATTATTCCAGAAGTAGAAAGTATTGCTGCATCTACAATCTCTCCTGATGAAAACGAATACTGAATACGAAACGATTCTTTTGGTAAAAATTGTCCAAGCAATTCCTTCAATATCTGCTCTCCAATATTCCCTCTGATTTTAGGATTAACCAAAAAACTCTGCATGTCCTTCATTGATCTTCCAATTTCACCAATTTCTCCAAGAGATCCTTGCAGTTCCATTAATACTTTAGAAGTTCTATCTAGTCTATCGTGAATTATTCTTTGATCATTTTGAGTACCGCTTTGAAGTGTCTGTAAAAAATTAACAAAATTTTTGTTATCACCTTGTTTTTTAATCAAGAGGTATGCAATAGCAGAAAAACCGAATATCATTATTATAAGTATCAAAAAAAGAAATAGTTCCATATGAAATCATTGTATCAAAATAATCAAAACAAAACACGAAAGAACATATTCATTTCAATGATTAGTATTTCACTAACATTTCTTTCTATAATAACTCTTTCACCCACAAAATCTATAAATATTTTATTTTTCCTTATATTTCTTTCAATTAGCCTATGTTACTTTTTACCATTATTTATTCCAAATAAAAAAATTACATATCTTCTAACATTTATCATAATTTCAATTCTAATTCTAAGAGCTTTAAAAATAGCTAGTCTTTTTAATATTTTACTAATTTTAATTTTAGCTTTAGTAATATTTTTATATAACAAAAAATAACAAGAGCCCTGATTAAGGGCTCTTGAAATTAAAAAAAGCTTTCGCAGCTTTTAAGGCAAAACAACACCAGATGTATTAACATTTGCGTTATTTGTAATTGTTACCAATGTATCAACATATCCTGTAGATATTCCTGATCCATCATTAACATTTTTATCAGAACTATTACCTCCTGTATCACCAGCAACTCCTACACCATTACTAAAACTAGAAACGTTTGTTTGATTCTTAAAGTTCTTAACTTTAGTTTTCGATTTAACCTTAGTTTTAGATTTATATCCGTTTCCTTCGATAGTGACATCTTGGCTATTGCTGCTACATGCACAACATCCAGAATCTATAGCAAAATTGCCTCCAGCATTATTCGTTATATCCACAACCTGAGCAACATTACCTGTTTCAATACTAGCTTCTCCACCTACATTTTTGTCTGCAGTATTGTTACCCGTATTACCAGTTACAGTTACTGAATTAACAATAGTTGATACATTTGATTGATTCAAAACATCAACACATTTATTCAACAAACTAACTTTGTTAACTGATTTTGCTCCATTGGAGTTAATATCCACAGTTACATCAGAAGCTAAAACATTTGATGTACTGACAACTAATACTAAAGAAAATAATCCTAAAATTGACATTAATTTTTTCATTCACACTCACCTCCAAACATACACTCATAAATATAGAAAAAAGTCCCAGAGAATAAAAAAATAGGCATTAATTATTTCTAACAAACTAAACTTATAGTGTCCATACCCAAAAAATGCCAATTTTCTGCTAAAATAATACATGGTCAAAAAACACGATAGACTATTGGAAATATTACCTGGCTTCATTTCATGGAACATCATTCTATTTCCATATTGGGGAATTTTAGTTATTCCAAATATAGTTGCCTACTTTATATTAATATTCAATATTTACTGGTTCTACCAATCATTCCAATTATCTCTCGCCGCAATAATTTCTCATTTTAGAATAGAGGCTACAAAAAAATACAACTGGCTGGCAGATATTGCAATTTTTCCTGATTCCAAAAAAGTTGTCCATCTAGTAATTATTCCAACTTATAAAGAACCAATTTATATTCTCAAAAGAACACTTGATTCATTAAAAAATCAGGAATTATCTACCAAGCAAATAATTCCACTTATCGCTTTTGAAGAAAAAGAAAATATTATCGATAGAAATGAAAAAGAAAAAATTATTAAAAAAGAATATTCAAATATTTTTAAAGAGATAATTACAACAGTTCACAATTTAGTTCCAGGGGAAGTAGCTGGAAAAGCAGCAAACGAAAGATTTGCAGCAGTTTATTTCAAAAAAAATAGAATCGACAATAAAAAAATTGATAGAAATTATTTAGTAGTTACAAGTTCCGATTCAGACCACACATTTCACAAAAAGCACTTTGCTGTATTAACATTTAAATTCCTAGATAGTCCTCAAAGATACAATCGTTTCTGGCAAGCTGCTGTCATGTTTTACAATAACATTTGGGAGGTTCCAGCACTAACTCGTGTTCCAAACACTTTCGGTTCAATTTGGAACTTAGCTCAATTAACAAGAAAAGATAGATTAATTAATGGTCAAAACTACTCACTTTCATACAACTTACTCGAAGACGCAGATTTTTGGGATCCTGATAAAATCCCAGAAGATTGGGGAATATTTTTCAAAGCATTTTACAAAAGAAAAGGTAAAGTGGAAGTAGAACCAATTTTCCTTCCATTGTTTGCTGATGCTCCAAAATCAAAAACATTTTTTGGAACTCTTAAAAATCAATATGAGCAATTTAAAAGATGGGCATGGGGCGTTTCAGATGTACCTTGGATTATGAAAAAATATTTCCAAGAAGGTGATGTTGCTTTTGGAGACAAATTTTTCAGATTATTTTTTGTATTAAAAGCGCACATATTATGGCCTGTAAATTGGTTTTTAATTACAATTGGACTTACTCTTCCAACAGTAATCAACCCAGCATTTGGAAGAACATCCTTAGGTTACATGGTTCCACAAATATCATCAGCAATTTTAACAATCGCACTAGTCTTTTTAGTTATTATGATAATTATTGATTCGTTCTATAAACCAAAAAGGCCAGCTGGTATGCCAGCTTGGAGAACAATGATATCTCCACTTGAGTTTATATTAATGCCATTAGTTGGTTTTTTATTCAGTGCATTACCAGGTCTTGATGCACACACAAGATTAATGTTAGGTAAATATATTGAGTATAAAGTTACAGAAAAAGTATAATAAATTGTGAATAAAAAAAATCTGCTATTCCTTCTAATAATTTCGATTTTCATTTTAATAATTAGAACTCCATCACATCTTGAACCTTACTATTATGGCGATGAAATGATTTATCTAACTCTTGGTAATTCAATAAAAAATGGATTAAATCTATACAAAGACGTCGTTGATAACAAAACACCAGGTATCTACATACTAGCAAGCTGGTTTAATTCTTTATTATTATTTAGATTAGCCACAACTTTTTGGGTTATTATTTCATCAATTTTCTTTTACCTTTTAACTAAAAAACTTTTTATAAACCAAAAAAAAATACAAATTTTTTCAGTTCTTATATTTGCAACACTAATGTCCATTCCATTATTTGAAGGCAACACACCAAATGCAGAACACTTTTTTATCGGTTTAAATATTATTGCAATTTTATTTGCTCTTCAAAAGAAACACCTATTTATAATCTTTTCAGGAATCACACTTGGAATTTCTGCTCTATTTAAAATTCCAGCTCTTTCTGAAATTTTAGTAATTGGAACCATCTGGCTAATTACCGACAAGAGCATAATTAAAACATCAATAAAATCTCTCTTTTTAATACTAACTATAATTGCAATAATAGGAACTTCAATATTTTGGTATTGGCAAAAAGGTTCAGGTCAAGATTATATCCAAAGAGCATTTTTACAAAACTCCAATTACATTTCATCGTTTAGACCAAACGATAAACAAAAAACATTTATTGAAAAAAACCTTCCATTAATTGAAAGATCTACCGTTGCCATTATTGGATTTTTCATTGTTCTTTTAATATCCAAAAAAACAAGCTTTGGGTTTACAATTGGTGCAGTTTGGGCCATAAGTTCGCTATTTTCAGCAACTCTTTCGGAAAGACCATATCCACATTATCTATTACAAGTTGCTCCTTCTATTGCAATCATGATGGCAATATTAGTTTTCTCCACAAAAAAAGATCACCCATATCCAGTTTTTGCGCTTTTAGCTATTTTTTCAATTCCATATTTCTCTAAATTTTATGAATACAAAACAGGACTTTATTTTCAAAATGCAAGCAATCTTCTCACAAACAAAGTTTCAACAAACACATATTTATCTAAATACTCAAACGATGTAGTAAGAAACTATGAAATATCAAAATTTATTTTATCCATAAGTCAATCTACTGATAAAATATTTGTTTGGGGTGATGCACCACCAATATATGCACAAACCAAAAGATCTCCTGCAATAAAATTTGTTGCAAATTATCACATAACAGATTGGTCAAATAATGATGAGGTAATAAATATGCTATCCATATCCAAACCAAAAATAATTGTGATAGGGGAAGAGGGAGAAAAATTTCAAAAATTAGAACAATTTTGTCAAACCTATTATAATCTGGTTAAAGAAATCAAAAACATGACTGGACCAAATGCAAACATATGGCTAAAAAAAGCATCAATCTAAAAATATCAGTAGTTTGTCTAGCATTAAATATTTTAATAATAGTTATACTTTTAATACTAAATGACAAAATTCCGCCAGTTACCCCACTATTATATGGTGCACCTTCAGGTGTTGAACAACTAGTTTCAAAAAATTTCTTAATAGTAGTTCCAGCGATATCAATAATTTTTATAATTTTCAATTATTTAATATCTATAAACATTAAAGATAAATTTCTATCTCATGCATTAATTTCAACATCAACTGTTACTACAATTCTTGGAATAATATCAATAGTAAAAATAATATTCTTAATAGGAAATATTTAAAATGCAAATATTCCAAATGGCAATTTTGCCAGCTCTAATCTCTTGTATAATTTCATATCTAGTGACCCCAATTGTAATAAAATTCGCCTGGAAATTTGGATTAATTGACGATCCAAAAAAAAATAAACACCCAAAAGTTCTTCATACTAAACCTATTCCACGAGGAGGAGGATTAGCAATTTTCATTGGAATTTTTATTACCACTTTAATCTTTCTTCCTCTCAACAAACATATAATTGCAATTCTGATAGGACTTTCAATATTACTAATCATGGGGTTAATAGATGACAAAAAAAATTTAAACCCTTACTTACGGGCAATAGTTCAACTAATTGTTGCATTAATTCCAGTAGCAGCTGGAATTGGAATCGCATATATATCAAATCCAATTAATAACAACATTATAGATTTATCACACCCTCAAATTAACTTTTTCTTACTTGGAAAAATAAGAAGTATTTGGCTTTTATCAGATACTTTAGCCGTAATTTGGATTGTTTACCTAATGAATGCAATAAACGCCGGAGCAAAAGGAGTCGACGGTCAACTTTCAGGTGTTATTGGTTTTGCAGCCTTGGGCATTGCAGCATTAGCACTAAAATATCCAAGCGATCTAGCTGAGTGGCCAGTCGTAACTCTTGCAATGATCACTTCAGGCGCTTTTTTTGGATTCCTTCCATGGCATATTTTTCCTCAAAAAATAATGCCGAGTTTCAGTGGTTCAATGATTGGCGCATTCCTACTTGGAATTTTATCAATTCTAACTTCTGCAAAAGTTGGAACGCTTGCAATAATTCTAGCATTACCACTATTCGATACCGGTTTTGTAATTATTAAAAGAATAATATCTGGAAAATCCCCAGTCTGGGGAGATAGGGGACACCTTCATCATAAATTATTAGACAAAGCAAATCTCTCCAAAAAAGAAATTGCATATATTTATTGGGCTACAACAGCAATACTCGGTTTGGTGGCATTAACTGCAACAGCTAAAACAAAACTGTATACTATTATTGCAGTTGCCATTGCAATCCTATGGTTTGCAATTTGGCTAACAAAAAAAGATAAACAAAAATGAAAATTTCAATTAAAACATTAATTGCATCTATAAAAATATTACGTCCAATCCACTGGACCAAAAATTTAAGTCTTTATGCAGCACTTTTATTTTCAGATAGACTATTTGATATTAAATATTTTTCATTAGTAACTTTTGCATTCATCATCTTCAGTCTTGCAGCATCAAGTGTTTACATACTAAACGACATTCTAGATAAAGAAAAAGATAAAAACCATCCAATCAAAAAAAATAGACCAATTGCATCAGGAAATCTTCCCATTCCAATCGCAATTATTGAATTAATATCAATTGTAACAATCACACTATTCCTTTCAGCGCAATTTCACTTTTTATTAATTGTTATTTTAATTTACTTTGCAATGCAAATTGGTTATTCATTTTACCTTAAAAATATTCCAGTAATTGATATATTAATTATCGCAGCCGGGTTTATATTAAGAGTATACGCTGGAGCATTCGTAATCGATGCTCATCTATCTGTTTGGTTTTTGTTATGTGTAATCTCTGTTGCATTATTTTTAGCAGCAGGTAAAAGAAGAGCTGAATTAGGAGCTCTTGGAACAAGTGGAATAACTAGAAAATCTTTAAGCAAATATTCCCCAGAATTATTAAATGCTTATGTTGCAATGTTTGGAAACGCTGCATGGATGAGCTGGTCACTTTTTACATTTTACGAATCTCCAAGTGCAAGCAAGTCATTTTGGATGTTCTTTGCAGAACTATCTAAAGCAATTACATTTAATAAAACATTAATGATAACAATCCCTTTTGTTATCTTTTCAATAATGAGATATCAAAGTTTAATATTTGAAGGTAGGGCAGAAACTCCTGAAAAATTATTACTAACTGACAAGGCATTAATAATTTCAGTCGCTATTTGGGTTTTTCTTGTAACTAGTATTTTATACGGTGGAATAACTCTTTAATAAAACCTTATAGAGCTTTTACAAATTCAGGCGAAACCCATCCAGACAAATTATTTTCAAATTTAATCCTATACCATCCACTTTCTGAATCTTTTTCTACCAAAGTATAAGTTTTATTAGAAAATACTCTTCCAATTTCATTGGCATCAGCAGAAGGTGACATACGAACAGGCAAATAACCCAATTTTGTTTGTAATATCAAAACGGAAACTGGAATTTTAGATTCATCTGTTGCAATTTTATTCTGTTCAACTGAACTATGATTAATACTTACATCACGAGCCATTGAAATACTTGCAGTCAAAATATAGCCTGCAATCGTATTCAAAGTAACTTGATAATCATCAAAACCTCCGCGCTTAAGCTGCAATTTATGCTCACCCTCAGTCAAATTGGAAACATACACTGGTGCAGATCCAAAATAAACATCATCAACATACACACTAGCCTGCGTCGGTGTTGTTACAATCGATAAATCACTTAGATTAGAACCGTTTTCCTCAAATGTAAAAATCTCTCCTGATGAGTCACTTATATTTTTTGAAAAATTATGTTTTACAATAGTACGCACTCCGGCAACCAAAGAAACATTTGTTTCAAAAGGGGAGGCAGGGGAGTCATTTGCAATTATCTTTACAGAAATATTTCTTGCCGGATAAATTGCAGTATAAGGTGTTGTACCAACATTCCTGCCATCAATATAGACTTTTGAAGGCACATTGCTATCAATAAGTATCTGCGATTCCCCTGGTTTTACAAAACTAAATAAGGATACTGTGAAAACTATCCCCAAAACAATGAAAAAAGTTAATACAATTATATAAATTTTTTTCACTTCTCAGTCTAGCATAAAAATAACAATACTCTTGACAAAGCTAAAATTGAGTTTTATATTATTAGCATAGAGGCAATAAGAGTGCTAACTCTACTCTATTCTAATACTATAGGTAGAAATGAACTCTTACTCCCCTTTCATTTAAATCAAAATAATATTTTTATAAAAAAGGAGGTGAAAACATGAATAACATTATAAGAAAAGATCCAATCTCACAATTATTATCATGGCCAAAATGGATCGATGAATTTGATATGCCAGTTCGTAATCGTGGCTTAAAAATTCACGAAACTGATAAAGATATTGTGGCTGAAGCTATTGTTGCAGGTGTCCCATCCAAAAATGTTGACGTAGACATTGAAGATGGAATTCTTACAATCAAAGCAAATGATATTGAAGAAAGCAATAAAAATGAAGCTGATTACTCAATATCTAGTTATCAATACTATTATTCTGCAGCACTCTCAGGTGGACAATGGGATAAAGCCCAAGCATCCATCAAAGATGGTGTAGTAAAAGTAACTATTCCAAAAACTGAAAGTTCTCGTCCACGAAAAATAACAGTAAAGGAAGAGTAAAACTTTTCAACAAAAAAATCCTCGCCACCAATAGGTGAGGATTTTTTGTGTGATAAAATACATTCAATGGCCAGATGGCGAAGTGGAAACGCTGCGGTCTGCAAAACCGCCATGCGCGGGTCCGATTCCCGCTCTGGCCTCAATGATCAAAATAAAAGCTAAAAAAACCAACTTAATTGAAAGTTTAGTTGGTTTAATTGGAGAAAAAAAACCATACCCTCTCTTACTAAATACAAATTTTGGAATTCATACTTTTTTTATGAAATATCCAATAGATATTGTTGTTTTAGATAAAAATAATACAGTTGTAAAAATAAAAAGAAATTTAGCTCCCTGGAAATTATTTTTCTATTCCCCTATTTATTCAAAAATCCTAGAATTGCCATATGGATTTATTGATCATTTAAAAATTAAAGTTTCTTCAAAACTCGATATTTACCATTAACCTCCAAAACCAATCCTTTAAGCCCCATCATGCTCAATTTACTGCTTAATTCTACTATCTCAATGTTTAAAATAACGGACAATTCATCAATAGTTAGCTCCTCAGAACTCAAAATTTTACAAATATTCTGCTCAAATAAATCCAGGTCAATATAAACATTTTCTTGACCTTTAGTATTAACTACTCCCCCTAAAATATCAGATGAATCTGTAACCAATTTTCCCACTCCCGCTTTAATTAAATCATTTGTTCCTTCAGACGAAGATGATGTAATTGGCCCTGGAATTAGCCATATCTTCTTTTTTTGCTTTTTCGCAATATTTGCAGTTATCAAACTACCACTATTTTTTTTGGCTTCAACAACCAATACACCAAGTGTTGATAATCCAGAAACAATCCTATTCCTTTGGGGGTAGGTCCAAAGTTTTGGCTTAGTATTTGCTTCATATTCAGAAAAAACAACTCCGCCACTTTCAAGTATTTGAGAATATAAATTATCATTTTCACTTGGATAAACATAATTTAAACCACAACCAAAAACAGCGATTGTAATTCCACCACAATTAATAGTTTGTTTGTGTACATCAGTATCCACTCCATACATAAACCCAGAAATAGTTGTAATTTTATTTGAAACAAAATCTGTAACAAAACTTGAAACCACTTGTCTGCCATAACCAGTCTCTCGTCTTGATCCAACTATTGCAATTGTTTTATTAGATAATTCAGAATTAATTTCTCCTCTATAAAACAATTTTTTAGGTGCATCATTTATTTTAGCTAATTCACTTGGATATAATTTATCACCCAATAATATTTCCTTAATTTCAAAATCACTCCATTTCATTTGTAATCTATTTATTATTGACCAACATTTTCATAATGAGAAGTTCTGATAGGAATAAAATTTCGATCTGTCACAATACAAATCGCATCAATTCTATAATTTGAATAACTATTCAAAATCTTTGAATTTTTCTGCAAATATGCAATTGAGGTATTTTGTATTTGCAAAATTTTACGCTTTCCAATCATTTCTTCAGGAGTTCCAAATTTATCACCTATTTTAAGTTTCACTTCAACAAAAACTAAAATATTATTTTTTAAACAAATAATATCTATCTCTCCAAATTTTGTCTTAAAATTCGATTCAACAATCTGATATCCATTTTTAATTAAATATTCTCTAGCCATTGCCTCCCCCAATCTTCCAGTTGCAAAATTTTCTTTTTTCATTCAACAGTTCTTATTCTGTACTGCAATGCCTCAGCCACATGTTCCATCTTAATATTTTCCTGGTTCTCCAAATCAGCAATTGTACGAGAAACCTTTATCAAACGAAAATAAGTCCTCGCTGACAAATTATAATTATTAACAGCTTGTTTTAATATTTTCGAAGCATCATCAGTCATTTTACAAAATTCATTAATATGTTTATTTTTCATATTTGCATTAACAAAAATATTGCCATTTTCAAATCTCTTCGATTGAATTCTACGTGCACTTTTAACTTTTTCTCTAATTAACAATGAACTATCACCTTTTATTAATGATTTAGAACTCGCAATCAATTTATCAACATCCACTGCAGGAACATTAATATGTAAATCAATCCTATCCATTAGTGGCCCAGATAATTTTGATGAATATCTTAAGATTGCTCTTGGCGAGCATTTACATTCTTTCTTAAGATCTCCCAAGAAACCACATGGACAAGGATTTGCTGCAGCAACTAAAGAAAACTGAGCAGGAAAAGTAAAACTACCAGCAGCACGCGACACTGTAACTATTCCATCTTCAAGTGGTTGCCTCAAAGCCTCAAGTGTTGATCTTCCAAATTCTGGAAACTCATCTAAAAACAAAACCCCACAATGAGAAAGTGAAATCTCTCCCGGGTGAGGATTTGAACCACCACCAATTAATCCAATACGGCTTGTCGTGTGATGCACTACTCTAAATGGACGAGCATAAATCAAAGCAGTTCCAGGGCTCATGTTTCCAGTTAATGAATAAATCTTGGTTACTTCCAAACTTTCCTCTTCAGTTAATGGTGGAAGTATTCCAGCCATCGCTCGAGCAAGCATTGTCTTTCCAGATCCAGGCGGCCCCTGCATAAAAACATTATGTCCACCAGCCGCAGCAATAATCAGTGCACGCTTAGCTTGTTGTTGGCCAACAATTTCATTAAAATCAAACTGAGCTGGCAAATTATCTTCAATTTCATCTTCAATCAATATCTTTTCAAGTACAGGAATACTAAAAGAGCCATTTAGGTGATTAATTAAATCGATAAGTGATGAAACAGGATATGTATTTACAGATCTAATAACTGCAGCCTCTTGAGCAGATACTTTAGGTATAAACAAATTCACAACTTTTAAATTTTTAGCAGAAGTTGCAAGTAAAAAGACACCTTTGGTATGCCGCAATGTTCCATCAAGTGAAAGTTCACCATAAAAAAAGGATTTGTCTTCGGGTAATTTTACAATTCCCATACAAACCAAAATCCCCACAGCAATCGGTAAATCATATAAACTCCCCTCTTTAGGCAAATCAGCAGGAGCCAAATTAACAACAATTTTCGATTGAGGAAAATCAATACCAGTATTAGTTAACGCTGTCTTCACACGCTCTTTAGCCTCCTCAACTGCCTTATCAGGCAATCCAATAATTGTAAACGAAGGAAATCCTTTAGAAAAAATATTTACTTCAACTTCCAGTAAAACTGTTTCCAATCCAATATGGGTTGCAGAATAAACCTTAGCAAGCATTAATTAAGTTTATATCAAAAAACTTGATTTTTCTTCTATTTTGAGGTATATTATGGGTCTTCTGCCCACAGTGTTCGTGCCTGTATTTTTGCCTGTTTATCCCACTCTTGTGGGAGAATATGCTGAAAAAAATATATTCCATTCTGCCTCACAAATACCGTAACAGGTCGGGCTCGCTGTTGTCTAAAATCTTCGTAAGCATATTTGAGCACAAAAGAATATCTACCTTCATAGGCACAAATCTTGTTGTTTTAGCCTTCGCTGGAGTAATGATTCCAAGGCCCGCAATATCAGCCGATCCATTTAGTATTCCAAGCCCAATTGATCTCACATTTGCCCAAGAAATCAAGATCGACACAGAAAGAGCAGTTCAAATCCCTGTCAAAAAACTCAGCATTACCCAAGGGTTTTCGATCTTCCACCCTGGGGTTGATTTGGATGGGTTAACCGGTGATTCCATAAATCCAATTATGGGTGGAAAAGTCATTGGAATCCAGCATTCCCACTTAAACTATGGTAATGCAATCATCATTGACCACGGAAATCAAATAACCTCACTTTACGCTCATTTATCCAAAATTTTCGTAAAAATCGGAGATGAAGTCAATTCAAACTCAATTATCGGTTTAATGGGATCAACTGGCCACTCAACTGGAGATCATTTGCATCTTGAAGTTCGTGTTAAAGGATATCCTGTTAACCCAAGAACAATTATTCCTTTAAAATAATATAAGGCTAATTAGCCCCGACAGTCACTACAATGTCATAAACATTCTTGGAATTCAATGTCTCACCAACTTCAACCTCATATCCAGATTGTAATGTTGATTTTAATGTATTTCTAACACTTTCAGGCACACTTTCTTTAAATTGCAATTGAGTTTTTTCAAAATCATAACTCTTAGCATTACCAGTATAAGAAACTTTAAATTTTGCCTTTTCAAGTAAAGTCTTAACTTTTCCAGCCTCACCAATTCGCCCACTACCATTTAATACACTCAAACTATATGTATTCAATGCTGCAGCAGAAGCCACAGGCGTGGCAATCGGAGTTGAGCTCGCAAGAGGAGCATTTGTTGAATCGGGTTTACTACTTGGTTTTGAAGTTTCAACTGCAGTCTGTCCATTTTCCTCGCCAGTTCCTTGAATATAAACATAAATCCCACCAGAAACCACAGCCACCAACAAAGCTACACCAAGCGTAATCAAAAATAGTGGAAAAAACCCAACTTTATCTTTTGATTCAAACAACTCATCATTTACCTGCACTTCAGCTGGAACTTCTTGTGTTTGTGTCTCTGTTTCCTTGATTTCGTTATTTATTTTCTCTTTATCCTCCATAACACCAATATTTGATTCAACATTTGGTTCAACAGATATTTCTGTTGGTAAAAGCTCTTCAACAACAGGTCTAACTCTATGCGTTTGAGGCTTTTGTGCTTCAATTGTTTTCTTTTTCAATCTCTTAAGTTTAGGCATTGGATTAATTATAGCAAAATGCCAATTGATTATAAACAATTAACTACTTTATATTTAATATATAAAGAAGGTGATATAAATGAAATCTCTACACATGGTATCTTTCCTGCTCACAGTAGTTGGAGCTCTCAATTGGGGCTTAGTAGGCTTACTTGATCTCAATTTAGTAAATTTAATACTTGGAACTGGAATGCTTGAAAAATTAGTCTACATTCTAGTAGGCCTTTCCGCTCTTTACCTAGTTGCAACACACATGAACGACTGCAAAGTCTGCTCAATGCCTGCAAAAAGTAAAAAAAGGTCAAGATAAAATACAAATAAAGCACTTTGGTCTTAAATCAAGGTGCTTTTTTGTGTATCATCCAAATAAATGATGTGCTATTTTGACTTATCAAATGTACAAAGGTAAAAGAGTCTCAGTTGTTCTCCCCACCTACAAAGAAAAAAAATCAATAAAAAATGTAATTGACGACTTCTACAATACAAAATTTGTTAATGAAATAATTGTAGTAAACAACAATGCAGAAGAAGGTACAGATAAAGAAATCAAAAAAACAAAAGCTTTTAAAATTAAAAAATTAAAACTAATTCACGAAACAATCCAAGGCTATGGTCCTGCCTTTCGCCGAGCAATTATCGAAGCCAAAAATGACATTGTTGTGGTTTGTGAACCAGATGGGTCATTTAAAGCAAACGATTTAGAAAAATTCCTAGTATATTCAAACGAATTCGATGTCGTGTTGGGAACAAGAACAAGTCAAATCAGTGCACTCTCAGGTCTCGGAATGGGGATTATTCGTAAGTTTGCAAATGTAATTGAAGCAAAAACAATCGAAGTTTTATTTAATTCTGTCGCACTAACCGATGTAGGTTGTGCATATAAACTTTTTAACAAAAAATCTCTCAAGAAAATTACCAAAAAATGGAGCAATGAAAAATCAGCACTATTCAACACCGAACTAACATTACTCGTTGTCAGTTCCAAGATAAAATTTGTAGAAATTCCAATTACATACAAAAAAAGGGTTGGCAAATCATCTGTTGTAAATTACTGGTATCAAATTATTTTCTGGGCATTTAGAATCCAAATTTATATTATTACTTTCTGGTTCACATGGATTATTTCAAATAATAAATATAAGCACTGAAACCACCCTCTTTTATAACTTTTATATAACCTTTATCAATTTTTGGATTCGCTCTTGTTTCAGTTATCAATACCTCATATTCAGGCCTAATATTTGTAATCTCATCTGGCCAAAGCCAAGAAAAATTACTATCCTCTCCACTTTTAACAGGTTTATTTGAATAAGTTTTGAATAAATATCTAAATCCACCATAACCATGGCACTGTCCTGCCTCATTAAGTTCAAAAGGCCTATTACCTATAACTTTATTAATTTCAGATATCAATTTTTTCTTACTATCTAGTCCAAAACTCCCCTTTGAATTAAACACACTATATATATTGTTTATTGCAAGTAAAAAAATTACTAAATAAAAAACATATTTAAATTTTAAATTAAATCTATCGATAACAATTGAGACAACTAAAAACAAAATCGGAAAAAAACCAAGTAAATAGTATTCAATTGGATTAAAAATACTCATAAATAAAAATGGAATCAAAAATGACAAACTATATGCAAATAACAATTTAGACCTGTCATCCTCCAATTTTTTTTGTCTTAAAAAGTATCCTACAAACAGGAAAATAATCAGCATACTGAAAAACAAATTTACTCTAGTTGTTGTAGTCAATGAATTAATCATACAAGGATATAAAATCTCATCAGAACTCTCAGTTCCATGATTTAAATAAAAAACTCTACCAAATGCTTGTGACAAATTGTTTGCCCTAGTTAAAAAATTAACATTCGATTTACTTTTACCAAAAGTTTGAACAATTCTAAAAACAACAGTCACATTACTTGCCTTATGAAAATAATCAAATGCGATAAGTGGGGATATTGATATCAAAAAAACTGATAAACAATAAATAACAATGCCTCTAGTAACAGTGCTCCTCTGTCTAAATATCCAATATATGGCAACAAAAACGACTAGAAACAAAGATAAATGAATATGAAAAACAAGTCCATACAAAAATGAAAACAATATCCACCACTTTTTTGAATATTTACTCATCCATATACACAAAAACATTAATAACGATAAAAAAGGTACTATTGGTGGATATCCTTGCTGGTCATAAAAAACCAAAAGTGAAGATGTCGCATACATTAACGCTGCAACCAAACCAACATTTTTATTAAACAATCGAGAACCAACAATATATAATAAAAACACAGTACCTACTCCAAACAAACTATTTATGATTCCCAATACCAAAGGGTCACCATTAAATATACCCACAAATGGATAAATAAAATAAATCCAAAATGGTCCCATGTAAAAATTAAGACCCAATGCACTAACACCAATCCATATAATATGAAAATCTCGAACAAGTGTTTGTGCTATATAAAGTAAGTACTCCTCATCAGGAGTAAAAACCATTAATCTAGATAAAGTGAATACTCTAAGTCCAAAAGCCAACAGTAAAACTCCAAATAACGAATAATTTCTAAATTTGTTCACAAAAAAATTATACCAAATACTTTTAAACAAATTATTTACTCAATATTAATTACCGACAAGCCAAACAAGAAATTAATTGCTGAAAAACAAAAAATAAAAATATAAACGCTACTCTCAAAATATTGTTAACAAAACAAAAATTAAAAACCAAATTAAAAATTACTAAAAAAATAGCAAAAACTATTGATGCAAAAAAATACTCACATCAATTTTTGAAATAATATATACAAATCGCTAAAATTATTTTTTTAACCATTCTGCTAAAAATATATTATCAATCACTCATAATTAGCGCTAATTTAAATAAAGTGCCAATTAGTTATTAATATAAACATAAAATTAAAAAACATATAAATGTTAAGAATAGTAGCCTAATAAAAAAACTAACCTATTTAAAAAATACTAATACAAACAATGGAAAACAAAAAAAAAAGGGGTAAAAATAAATCAAACGTCACAATCAATAAGCTCATATTATTAAATCTAAATAATAAAAATAATATTCAATAGTAATCATAAATGAGTATATACCTATAACAATTAAAAGTAATTAACTATAAGAATAACTAAATATGTACAATTTCAATCAACATAATTACAACTGACTAAAAAAACAACCAACTCAAAATTTAAGCAAAATAAAATTTGCCCAATAATCATTAGAACAGAAAACATAAGTTAAAGAAATAAAACAAAAAATATAATAGAAAAATTATTTTATTTAAACATTTATTGCTAATTACAAATTTATGTTTTAATAAACACATAAAAAAATAAGATGACAATTACAACTCTTAATTATCAAACAACAAACAACTCTGCTATTCATTAATCACATAACAAAAAAATAAAAGAACTTATATATATTAGAATATTAATAAACAACCAATAACAAGAAGGACAAAAAAATAACCACTAACATTAACAATAATATTAAATAGTTTATAAAAAATATTTAGGCCTATATAAATATATTATTAACATTTTATTTTAATGAATTAGTAAATACACGAATAATAAAATCCACTTGTAAAGTCACTTCTTACAAGCTAAAGTTAATTATGCCTGCCATTAAAACAAAAAACGAGCCTGCATACTATCTAGTACAAAACACTGGTATAGATAATACGCACATATTCAAAGACCTTGAAGATTTTCAAAAATTTGTTTCCTACTTGAAGGGATACATTAGCCCCATAGAAAGCAGTAACAATAGTAAACAAATTTTTACAATAAATGGCAAAACATTTTACGGGAAGCCACATCAGCCTAAAAATTATCACAAAAAAATCGAGGTACTTGCCTACTCACTAACTTCGATAAATTTTAAACTTTTAATTAAAGAGAATGAAGACAAATCAATTGAACGACTAATAAGATCTCTCTGTACAAGATATTCAATGTACTACAACAAAAAATACAAAAGATCAGGTCCTGTCTTCCAAGGACCATACAAGTCAGAAGCTATTAATTCAAACGAAAAACTGCTAGAAATGAGTTTGAAAATAAACAACAGCAATATTGAATTCTCATCGTACAAAAATTACAAAGAAACAAAGGAAAATGATTGGTTAAACATTAACGATTTGTTTAGCAAATTCCCTGAATATAATAATTTACTACCAAATAGTGATTCAAAAGCACAACTTGTAAGGATAAACCTTTCAAGCGACACTAATAATGAATTACCCCAAGAGATCATTCAAACACTACCAACCATTAAAAGAATACCTGAAATACTTATTATAGTAATTGTTCTATTTATGTTAATAAAAATAGGAATTAACAACATCAACAAATCATCCCAAATATATGCAATGCAAGAAGCAATACCAACTAGCACTCCAGTTACCACTCTAACAAATAATCCATCCCCCACTGTATTAGCAGTATCAGTTGCTAGTGATTCAGCAAGTAACAAAAAAAACTTAATAGTTAACCTGGAAACACAAATTAAATCTGTTCCAGTTTATAAAAACTTAAAACAAGTTTCTCCAATAATCTTTTACGCAGTAGACGGTGATATTTTTGAATTTACATCTTTTAACTCAGGAATGTACAAAATTAAATTCTCAGAAACTGAAAGTGGATATATATCAGAAAAATTTATAACTGTATTTAGCAAATGAAAAAAACTCTAGCCTGTACATCACTAATACTTGCAAGTATCATGTTACTTATTTTGTTTTCAACATCTACAAATTATTTACAACTATATACAGGTGTACTTCTCTATATTCCTCTCTCCTATAGTACGCTTAAAATATTTACAAGAAGTAAAAGAAGTAAAAAAATATTGTTAAAACCATTAGAAAATATTCAACAAGAAAACATTAATATTGATAATACTATTAATCAAAATATAAATGAAAAACTAATTGATGAAAAAAATATTACCAACAAAAGCAATGAAATAGTAGATAATAGTAAAAGAGATTTTCTTAAAATATTAGGTGCTGCAAGTATTTCTCTCTTCATTTTTTCTATATTAAACAAAAAGACAGGGCTACTATTCGATCGAGTAAATAATGCAACAAAAAACAACGATGGCAGTCAATCAAATCTAGTGCCAACAACTCAAGAAGATTACAAAATATCAGAAATCGACGAGAAAAACTCAGTTACTTACTATGGTTTCGTAAACAAAGAAGGTGCTTGGTACATAATGAAGGAAGACGATGACAACAATAGTTACAGGTACACAAAAGGTGACTCTAAATTCCCAGACAACTGGGGCAACAGGCAGCTACTTGCCTATGATTATTACTCCAATGTTTTTTAAGTTGTAAAACAAGCCAATCTAAGCATATAATCTAGCCAAATGCTTTCCATTATAATTCCATCTTATAAAGACCCTCTACTCCATAAAACAATTGAATCATTACTTGAAAATGCGCAAGGTGAAATTGAAATAATTCCAGTCTTGGATGGATATTGGCCTATTCAAAAAATAATCGAAGATAAAAGAGTAAAACAGGTGCATTTAGGAAAAAATGTTGGAATGAGAAGAGCAATCAATGTCGGCGTTGCCCTATCCAAAGGTGAATTCATTATGAGAACCGATGAACATTGTTCATTTGGTAAAGGTTACGATATAATTCTCACCAAAGATTGTGCTCCAAACTGGATAGTAACTCCAAGACGATTCTATCTCGATCCAAACAAATGGGAAATCATGGATATTCCCCCAGTTGACTTTATGAAACTAAAAATTACGAACGTTAGTGAAAACGTGCGAAAATTTTCAGGTGTAGAGTCTCCTGGCGACGACAATCAACCAATTCAAGAGTCAATGGCAATGCAAGGATCTTGTTGGTTAATGAGAAAATCATGGTGGAATGAAATAATTGGTGAATTACAAAATGAAGGCTACGGTCCACACTATCAAGATTCACACGAAATGGTCTTCAAAACTTGGATGTCTGGTGGAAAACTCATGGTAAACAAAAACACTTGGCATGCTCACAAACACAGAGACTTTCCACGCACTCACAACAATGGTACTCCTGAAAATCCATCAAATAACGAAAAATGCTGGGCATATTCTTTATCACTCTGGGAACAATATTATGAAAAAGAAATAAAACCAAAATGGAATATTTAAAATGTGTGGTTTTTTAGTTTTTAAAGAAAAAGGGAACAATTTTTTTATTCAAAAAAGAGGTCAAGATAAAACCACAAATATCAAAATCGAAGGATTCAATTTTATACACAACCTACTGTCTGTTACAGGTACCACCACAATCCAACCATTTACAGACAAAGGAATCGTATGTTTATATAACGGAGAAATATACAATCATAAATTTACAAAAAGTGACGGAGAAAACCTCATTCCCCTATATAAAAAATATGGTACACAATTTCCAAAACAGTTAGATGGTGAATGGGCAATAGCCTTGTACGACTTCAATAAAAAAATAGCTATTTTTGCTACAGACATCTTTGCAACTAAACCTATATGGAGAAACGGGCTTGAGTGTGCAAGCTACGAATCAGGTGTTGGTGGTCACAAAATTTGCGCAAACACAATCGAAGTAGTCAGTTTTAAGGGAGAAGAGCATTCAGAAAATATACATACATGGGACCTAAAACAATATAAAGATAATTACAACGATTGGATAAATAAATTTGAAAAATCTATTAAAAAACGTGCCACAAACAACTGCTTCATAGGGCTATCCTCTGGCTATGACAGTGGTGCAATTGCTTGTGAACTAACAAAACAAAAAATCGCATTCAAATCATTTATTGTAGAAGGTAAAGAGGACAAAAGTATTTTAGACCAAAGGATGGCAATAATTAATAATTATGAATATATTAAAAACTCAAGCGATTATTCAAATGAAAAAGAATGGATTAATAACAATATAGAAAAATTTACATACATTGGCGGTGAAGGTTCAATTCAAAAAGATTCTGCATCTCTTGCATTATCAAAAATTTGCAGATTAGCTCACAATGAAAAAAGAAAAGTTTACTTAAGTGGGCAAGGTGCAGATGAGATCATCTCAGATTACGCACTTTTTCCAAAACAAAGTACATTCAAAGGCGAATTTCCAAAAATATTAAACAAAAACCTTTGGAAAAATTTCTACAATGGGTGTCAATATAACTATCTAGGAAAAGAAGAATACGTGGCAGGAAGCCATTCAATTGAAACTAGGTATCCATTTCTAGATCGTGATCTTGTACAAGAATTCTTGTGGTTAACACCAGAATTAAAAAATAAAAAATACAAAGCCCCAATATATGAATACTTAAAAACAAACAATTTTCCATTCAAAGAAGGAGTTAAAATTGGTCTTAAAATATAAATTATGAAAATACTAATTCTTCCAGACGGCAGCAATTGGATCGTAGATAGAAACTGTAAAGCACTTATCAAAAATTTACCAGAAATAGAATTTACAGTTAAACCATATAACGAAATATCACTTGAAGATTTCATAAAAGAAGGGAATTCTCATGATTTAGTTCACTATTTCAACTGGGGTATACAAAAATTCAAAAATGTTCTACCAATGCTTTCTACTCCATTACTTCTAACAATCCGTTCACACAGATACAATCCACACTTAGTCCACAAAATAAATAGACGCCCAAACTCATGGCTCCATGTAATCAATCCAGATCTACTAAACGACTTTCCAAATGCAACCTACATTCCAAATGGGATATTCGATGAAATTAAACCAGATCACGAGTTTGTCGTTGGATTTGCAGGATACAATCAAAAAGATGCACTAGAATACAAGGGTTTTCATTTAATTAAGGAGGCTTGTGAAAAACTTAAAGTTAAATTTTCTCCAGCATTAGGAGATATTCCACCAGAAAAAATGATGGAATATTATAAAAGCATTGATGTTTATGTATGTGCAAGCATTGCAGAGGGCTTCTCCACTCCAGTTATGGAATGCCTTGCATTAAACATTCCAGTAGTTACTGTTAACACAGGAGTCCCAAAACTATTCAATATTGTGAAAGTAGAAAGATCTGTTGAGTCAATCATGGAAGGAATTCAAAAATTCTATACACAGGACTTGGTTAAAGACTACAGATGGGATAAAGTAGCTTTAAAATATAAAGAACTATATGTCAAAATTCTTAATCAGAAACGATGACGTAGCCTATGACACAGATATCAACGAAATTAAAAAATTCTGCGAGATATGTGATAAATATGGATACAAAATAATTCAGGCAATTACATTAATTGGTGAATGCAGAAAATCTCGTGTTTTCATGGACAATCATCAAATCAAAAGATCAAGTTTTAAAAAATTTCAAGAAAATCAAGAAGTCTTAGATTTTTTACGGTCTAGAAATGACTTAATTGCAGTTCATGGACTTTGGCATACACACGAACCTACAGTTCCAGAAATTAAAACAGCCAAAAAAATTTTACAAAATCTTGATCTTTATCCAACACATTTTGCTCCTCCATTTAATGAGGGTAACTATGGCGATGAAGTGGCAGGTCTTGAAGTAATTAATCTTTCTCAAGAAAAAGGACACAGGCTTGAAGATTATCTTAAAAAAGGTGATCCGCAATCTCCAACTGTGTATTTACATTCCTGGAGATTTAACAACATAAACTACACATTTGAAATGCTTGAAAATTGTTTAAACAGACTTTCACCAAAAATCAAAAAACTATCTTCTGATCCTGTTAGTGCTCCAAGAATCTGGTACAACGACTGGATAAAAGAAAACGCAGTAGGAAAAATACTAGATATTGGTAAATCAAACCATTGGGACTACGGTTTTGCAACAATTGATATAAATGCAAATTTAAATCCAACCTATGTTGGTGATGTACAAAAAATGGACTTTCCTAATGAATCATTTGATACAGTTCTATGCAATGGAATGTACGAATTTGTAGACAATCCTCAAAAAATGATTGATGAGTGCTTAAGAATTACTAAAAAAGAAGGTACAACTATTTTTGGTTTTGTAGGAAGAGATTACGCTCCATACAAAAAAAATTGGAAGTTTTTTAATGGAGATGAAATCTTACCTACCCACGAAAGGATAGATTTTAGAAATAATTATCACTTTTTAGTATGCAAAAAATAATTGTTTACACAGCTATAACAGCTGAAAAAGATAAATTAAGAGATGATATTAAAGTTTTTAAAAACGAAGACTTTAATAAATTTACAAATCCTGTAATGAATGCAAAAATCTTCAAAGTACTTCCACACAAATTCATCAGTTGCGACATAAGTATTTGGATAGACGGAAATATATTTTTAAATGTACCACCAGAAAAATTAGTCGAAGAGTGGCTTGGCAATTCAGATATTGCCTTAATGGAACACTATCGCAAAAAAGATATTTACTGGGAAGCAAAAATGATTAAAGCAACATTCAAAAGAAGAACTCCTTGGGTAAGCGACGATGTAGATAAACAAATAAAATTCTACGAAGAAAACAGACTTATTCCACAAAAAGAAGAAATGGCCATGGGTGGAATAATAATACGAAGACACAATCCTTTAGTAGAAAACTTCAACGAAGCATGGTGGGCAGAAATCTGTAAATGGAGCCAACGCGACCAAATAAGCTTACCAGTTATTATAAAAAAGACTAAAAATTTAAAAGTGAACTTAGTTAAAGGCAGTATTAAAAATCATCCATATTTAACTTATTTAAATCATAATCATTTCAACACCTAAAATGTTTGTAGTTTCCAAAAATTAATGTTAGAGTTATTCTATAAATATGGGTCTTTTTGATGGTCTTCAAAAAAATTTTGATAAATACAAAACTTACGGCAGTTATCACTGGCAATGGTATGGGAAAAAATTAACCTATACAAGACATGTTGATTATCTCAAAAGATTTGTTAAGGAAAAAAATTCAGTCGTTATCGGCGCTGGTGATGGTTTAATACCTGCCAAATTAGGAATTAGAGGAGTCGATACAAATCCATACGCAATCAAACTTGCAGCTCGCCATAAAATTAATATCGATCTAGCAAAACGAGGCACACTTCCCTACAAAAAGGAAGAATTTGATTCAGCAGTTATATCAGATTCAATGCAAAACTTTAAAAATCTACGAAGCGCATTACAAGAAACTAGACGTATTATAAAAAATTACCTATATGTTAGTCTTCCTTCAAAACAAAAAATAAAGGAACCAGGAACATTCCATTCATGGGAAGATCCCAACAAATTAGTTAAAGATGTCGAAAAAAACGGGTTCAAACTAGTAGAAGGCCCAATCTTAAAAGTTGACAGAAGAAGATATTATTTTAAATTTCAAAAAGCCTAAAAGGGCGCCTGCGCCTCCCCTGCCTCAAAATTAATATGAACGAAATAACCATCATTTATTATTCCTCAAATAAAGAGAAACCTGAGTTTGAAGAAAAAATAAGAAAAAACATTCTAGAAGTTTCCGGTGGCATTCCAATAATAAGTGTCACACAAAAACCAATCGACTTTGGAAAAAATATTGTTGTCGGAGATGTTGGCACATCAGGATTTAACATGTTCCGGCAAGTCCAAATTGCATGCCGTGAGGCCAATACTCGCTTTGTTTTATCTGCGGAAGCAGATTGTCTTTATCCGCCTGACTATTTCACATTCATTCCTGAAAAAGATGACATTTGTTACAGAAATAAAAATTTATATGTAATGCCACAACACCGACCATATTTTTGGAAAAAAGAAGAAGGAGCAACTCATGCCCAAATCGTCGGTCGTGAATTCTACTTAAAAACACTCGATAAACTTTTTGCAGGTGCACCCGATTGGTCTACAGAGGAAAGAAATTTCCCTAAAGAACGCAGTCGAAAAAAACAAGAAGACGTGTTCTGGTATGATCAAATTGAATTTTATGAATCGACAAATGCAGTTGTCCAAATTAAAACTTCCCAAAGCATGAGACATTACACTCATTCAGACAGAATTTCCAGAAATGAACTTCCCTATTGGGGCAAAGGATCTGAATTTAGAAAAAAGTATTATGATATCGGATATAAGCATTGATTCGTCACAAACTTGTTCTTGTTTATGATATTGGTTACAGGTTCCAATGGGTTTATCGGCTCAGAAATTATTTCCTATTTTTCAAAAAAAGGTTACGATACTGTGGGTATCAATATTGATATAAGAAACAAAAATGCTCTCCGTCCACTCTTCATAGGAGCAGATTTTGTCATTCATGCTGCCGGGAAAGTCAAAAAAGAAATACCTAATCTAGAAGATTATTATACGATAAACGTTTTGGGAACCAGAAATGTATGCTCATTATGCATTGAAAACGGTTCAAAATTAATTCATTTAAGTTCAATTGCTTCAAGTGATGGAGCAAATAAATCAATAAAATTTTACGTTGAAAGTAAACAAGAATCACAAAAATTAGTCCAGAACTATTGCCATCTTTATGGACTAAAAGCATGCATTTTAAAACTAGGAGTAATTTATAATGAACAAAACAACACACACCGGCCTGGACCACGTTACCCAATTGAAAAACTGCTAGAAGACATTGAAAAAATTATTAACTCGTCAGAATTCAAAAATTTCCAGTTAATAGATTATTCTAGTATGCGTGCGTAATGAACAAATTTTTATAAATAATTTATGAAAAACATTTATTTTTATATATATCCTGAAAAAAAATTTGCACCCGAATATATCAAAATGTCAGAAATCCAAATAGACAACAGTCTTCAATACTGGAACCCAAAAGACATTATAGTCGTGACAAATTTTCCTTGGGAATACCATGGCGTCAAATCAATTGTTGTCGATAGTGAACTTTATAGCGATGTTCTCTCCCATGGCACATCACTTTCAAATAAACCAAAAACTGCAATTTATCTTATCGAAAATAATCTTGTAGATGAAATTAACTGGTTTCATGATTGGGATATTTTTCAACTATCTGATCTAAATCTTGAATCTCTTGATAGAGACCTAGGTTTTGTCGAGTATAGTTATAAACCAAAAATTCAACTCGGAAGTATTTTTTTTAAGCCAGAAGCAATCGATGTTTTTAGATTGATTGATAGTGCCATAAATAAATACAAACAAAACGAAGAAGAAACAACTAATATGCTTATTGATCAAAACTTCAACAATATCCTTGATAGATTTAAAAAACTAAATACTACTTATAACATCGGGGCAATAAACACTGATTCTGCAGCAAGCATTGCCGAAAAACCTCTAAAAATAGCACATATTCCCGCTTATAAACCAAAATATTTACATAAATCTAAAAAGATAACACCACCAATACTTACAAAATTACTTTATGAAAAATTTGAAGAATTCCCAAATATTAAAAATTTACTTAT
This sequence comes from uncultured Gammaproteobacteria bacterium, assembly GCA_964524515.1. GTDB lineage: Bacteria > Patescibacteriota > Microgenomatia > UBA8517 > UBA8517 > CAZGEA01. The sequence goes on from CAZGEA010000003.1 coordinate 153,882, forward strand.
TTATATTTCCCCGAATAAAAGCTTTAATCCTGAACACAAATTAATGCTTGAAGCGCAAATAGAAAATTCACTTGATTATTGGGACAAAAAAGATTTAATTCTTTTTACAAATTTTGAATATGAATTCAAAGGTATAAAAGCAATTGTCGGGCCTGATTCACTAATTAACAAATCTTATGGCAAAAATAAAAGAGGAATTATTAACAGCAAAATAAACGCTATTATCTATATGATCGAAAATAAAATTATAAATGGTCTCACTTGGTTTCATGATTTTGATTGTTTCCAACTAGCAGCACTTGACTTGCCATCAATTAAAAAAGATATTGCACTAACCTGCTACGGTCTTTATCCCAAAAACAGATTAACAAATTTAGGTAAAAATTTTAAATTTCGTATCAATTTTGGAAGTGTATTTTTTAAACCGGAAGCAATTGATATCTTAAAAATATTACTTGACCTAATGGATAAAGATAATTTATATGAAGAAGATGCAATGACCATATTGCTAGATGAAAATAAAAATGATCTACTGTCTCGTGTTCAAATAATGAATCAAACATACAATATTGGCATGAGATATGTAAGAAGTAATATTGCAAATTCTGAAAAACCTTTAAGGGTGGCTCATTTTCCCCCACACGATCCAAAAATCTTGAACAAATTTAAAGCTATAATACCTGCTAAACTAACAAAAATTCTTGATGAAAAATTTACTAATATACATTAATCCAAAAAAGGATTTTGACGATATAGAAAGACGAGTTGAAACTGCTCTCGTTAAAATACAAATAGAAAATTCTCTTCTATATTGGAAACCAGAGGATATTTTATTGGTTACAAATTTTAGATATAAACACAGTGGAATTAATTCAATTGAAGTTCCTGATAACTTATATTGCGATTTTGATTCCCGCACCAGTAAAATTCCAGTAATTATATATTTGTTAGAAAATAAAATTCTAAAAGATGATGCTTGGTTTCATGATTTTGATTGTTTCCAGAATAACAATTTTGAAATAACTTTAAAAAAAGATCTAGGTCTTACTGATTATGGATGGAGTCAAAAATTCAATACTGGAAGTTTTTTCTTTAAAACCACATCATTGGATATTTTCAAAAATATGTGGGAAATTTGTCAACAAAAAAAAGCAAATGAAGAGCCAATTGTTTGGGAAATGTACAAAAACAATTCAACAAACATAAGAGAAAGATCAGAAAGATTAAACATTACCTACAATTTAGGGAAAAGATACACTCAAATAACAATACCTATGGCAGAAAAACCAATTAAAGTAGTACACTTTCATCCATATTGGCGACCCGATAGACTCGAGAGGTTTAAAAACCTGTTTTTATCTGAAAAATTAACCAAACTGTTGGATGAAAAAAACCCAAGAAAGCGAACATGAAAAACTTATTAATTTATGTAAATCCACAAGGATTTGATTTGGAATCAGAAAAACTAGCTAAAATACAAATTGAAAATAGTTTGGAGATTGGGTGGAAACCAAACGATATTATATTAGTTACTAATTTTCCATATGAGTATATGAGTGTTAAAGCAAAAGAAATCGAAGGTGGATATTGCGATTTTCAAAAAGAGGCAAGTAAAATAACCACACTAGTTCACTTGTTTGATAAAGGATTAATCGACGAAAAACAACTGTATTGGCTTCATGATTTGGATGCATATCAACTTGAAGAAATTAAACAAGAGGAGCTTGGAATTGATGATTACGATGCTGGATTTTGTGACTATACGAGAATTTCTAGAATTCAAATGGGAACATTCTTTTTTTGGAAAAGATCAGAGGATATATTTCGTGCAATTGTTGATAAAATGACTGCTTCTAACGAATATGGAGCGATAGTAAACGATGAAGATGCGATAAATAAAATGATTCAAAATAATGAAAATGACATTAGTAAGCGAATCAAAATACTTGACGGTCGATATGATTTTGGGATGAGAAGAATTGATTACTGCTATCAAAAAATTACTAAACCTATTAAAATTTTACACTTTCACCCATATCACCCTAGAAATGGTGTGAATAATTTAAAAAGTGCAATGCATGGGATAAATAGTATTAAAATGCCACTAATGAATGAGAGATTAATTAATATTTTTAACAAACATGGATATACCTGAAGCAATACGCGATTTACAGAATCTTGAAATAACCAACTATAGAAGAGTTTGGAGACCGTTTATGGAAAAATATAATTGTCAGGTTATAGGTGAACTTGGGGTTTTTCAAGGTGCTAATTTTGATTTAATGATTGACCATAATCCTCAAGTTGCTATTGCCATTGATTCCTGGAGAGACGATGGAGAGATTTCTCGAAATGATATGGGTTATACCCAAGAAGAATTAAACAACCAGTACAGAGATTTTGCATTTCGTATGGCCAATAAGCCGTTTGTAAAAATTTATAGAGAGCATACATACGATGCGTTTGTTCACTTTCCTGACAATTATTTTGACTTAGCTTATGTCGATGCAGACCATAGCTATGATGGATGCTTAAAGGATGTTGAATGTTGGTATCCAAAAATTAAGCCTGGAAAATTTTTTGTAGGTGATGATTACAGAAGCGCACGCGCCTCAAAAACAGGTGTTAAATTTGGAGTAATTGAGGCAGTTAATAAATTTGCGAAAGAAAATAATCTAGAAGTATATGAACTTCCCCGATACGGTTGGGCCATAATTAAACCGTTATAGAAACTTATTGCCAGAAAGTAGAGTTAAACTTACCCAGGAGGCCTTCTAGACAATCAATTATTGAATGGTAAACTGCAATATATTTATGTCGTTTCCAGAACCTATTATTGACCTTCAAAACATCAAACTAATTAGAGGAAAGCGATACTGGAGACCGTTTATGGAAAAATATAACTGTCAAGTTATATGTGAAGTAGGAGTTTTTGCAGGTAGAAATTTTGGAAGAATGATTGAGCACAAACCAAAAATTGCTATTGGTGTAGATATTTGGAAGAATGATGAAATTTATGAACACAATGACTCTAAATTACCCCAAGAATCTTTGGACAAGTTGTATTCCGATTTAATCAAAAGATTTGCTGACAAGCCATATGTAAAATTAATAAGAGAATACTCAAGTCTGGCAGCTGCGCATTTTCCGGATGAATATTTTGATTTAATTTATATTGACGGGGATCACACATATCAAGGAACAATGGATGATTTAATGGCTTGGTATCCAAAACTAAAGAAGGGTAAATTTTTCACAGGAGACGATTATAATCGCACTGTATACCCTGTTGAAGTTGCATATGACGTAAAAGGAGCAGTAAATGATTTTTGCAGTAAAATTAATCTTGATTTTTATGAAATTCCTGGTAACGAATGGGCAACTGGATGGGCAGCTATTAAATAGATATTATGGATAAACCTGACGTAATTACTGATTTAGAGAATTTAAAAATCCATAAAACTTACAGGCATAGACGTATATGGAAGCCCTTTATGGAAAAATATAATATTCAAAAAATATGTGAGTTGGGTGTTTTTGAAGGCAAGAATTTTGAATTAATGATAGAGCATTCTCCAGAAATTGCAGTTGCTGTTGATGCATGGAGAAATGATGGAGTGGTTTCTCGAAATGACTCTGGATATTCTCAAGAAAAGCTTGACGAGATGTATCAAAAATTTGCACTGAAGATGCTTGATAAGCCATTTGTCAAAATATTTCGCGATTATACCTTTAATGTTGCTCCCCTTTTTCCTGATAATTATTTTGACCTAATCTATGTTGATGCAGATCATAGTTATGATGGATGTCTAACCGATTTAAAAGACTGGTATCCAAAATTAAAAGATGGTGGTTTTTTAGCTGGAGATGACTACAGAAATTTACTTGCACCCAATACTTTATCTAAAATTCAAGTTGTTAAAGCAGTTAGAAAATTTTGCCAAATTAACAATCTTGAAGTTTATCCACTTCCCGACTACGCATGGGCAATTATTAAAAAATGAAAATAAAAGATGCGTTAAATCACAAAGACAATCCTTTTTGGATTCCAGATGTAAACAGAGACGATATGGCCGAATTTTTTGTCGAAATGGGATACAAGGTTGGGGCTGAAATTGGAGTGTCATGGGGGCAAAATATAGTTAATTATTGCAAGGCAGGTTTGAAAATTTACGGAATCGATCCGTGGCAAAATTCAAATGACAACATTTATCGAAAGATAATAAGTATCCCAGGAGAGCATGCGCGAACTATTGAAGATGTGTACAAATATGCAATAGAGAGGACTTCCCCATTTCCCAATTGCTCTTTAATTCGCAAAACTTCAATGGAAGCATTGGATGATTTTCCAGACAGAAGTCTGGATTTTGTATATATTGATGCTAATCATGGATTTGGATATATTGCAATGGATTTGGCTAAATGGTCACAAAAAGTTAAAAGGGGTGGCATCATTGCAGGACATGACTACTATTCCACTCAAAGAGCCCGTTCACTGCGTCATGTAGGAAACGTAGTAGACGCATTTGCCAAAAGCTACGACTTCGACCATTGGTACGTACTAGGCCGTAAAAATGAAGATAGAGAGCCAAATGAAAAATTTGATCGAGAACTAAGTTTCATGCTGATTAAGCATTGGTAAAATGTTTATAAAACACTGATAAATGAAATTAATCGACGGTATTAAAGAAAAAGGTTATCCATTCAAAATTCCTAAATGCTCTCGCGACGAACTTCCATCATTTTTCAAAAGTTTAGGGTTCACTTCAGGTGCTGAAATTGGAGTAGATCATGGAAACTTTACAGAAAAATTTTCAAATGAGGGACTTAAAATGTATGCAATCGACAATTGGCATAAAAGGAGCAGACTTTACGAAAGAGTTAAATTAAGATTTCACAATAACAAAAACGTTCAAATTATAAAAAAAACATCAATGGATGCAGTATTGGATTTTCCACCAAGAAGTCTCGATTTTGTATACATTGACGCCGATCACAGATTTCCATTTATCGCCCAGGATTTATATTATTGGTATTGGAGAGTAAAAAGAGGAGGAATTATTGCAGGTCATGATTACCTAGATACTCGCCCAGACTCAAAAAATCGTTCAATTCAAATAGAGTCTATTGTAGATGCTTTTGTGAAGGCGCACTTTATAGAAAATTACTGGATTTTTGGAAGAAGTAAATCTTTAAAAAAAGAAAGTTTAGATGACAAGATGCTCTCATTTATGTTTTTTCGAAAATGAAATTAAGCATCTTAATCCCAGCCTATCACGAACCATATCTTGGAAAAACTATCGAGTCAGTTCTTGAAAAAGCAGAGGAAGATATTGAAATTATTCCAATTCTTGATGGATGGACACCAGATTACAAATTACCAGACGACAAAAGAATAAAGCCAATATATCTTTCTCAAAACAAAGGTAAAAGGAATGCGTTAAATATTGGTTTAATGAATTCTTCCGGAAAATTTATTATGGAACTTGATGCACACTGTATTGTAGACCAAGGTTTCGATAAAACCTTACTCTCTTCAATTGAAGACAATTGGCTAGTTGTTCCAAGAAGATATTCACTTGATCCCCAAAAATGGATCAAAGATGATTCCCGTGGAATAATAGATTATCACTATCTTTCATTTCCAATTCAAAACAGCTGGGGTCTTGGCTTTTATGCAAGACAGTGGGACACACTAACTCGCGATAAGACTGATAAAAAATTTGATATTGACGACACAATGACAATTCAAGCAAGTAGTTGGATAGCAAATAAAAATTATTTCATTAAACATATATATCCATTAGACGACACAAACTACGGCCCGCTTGCACAGGATCAACAAGAATTAGTTCTCAAATACTGGCTCAAAGGGGGTGAAGTAAAAGTTAACAAAAAAACCTCATACGCGCACGTTGCAAAACGCTGGTATCACTACTCTCAAAAAGTTTTTTCTCGTCTTCACAAAAAAGATAATGTATATATCAATGGAAATACTTGGGGAACTATTCATTGGCTAAAAAACGAGGAGCCAAACTTATCACACAAGTTTGAATGGCTTATAGAAAAATTCTCCCCCGTTCCCGAATGGGATCAAGATTGGAAAGAAAAGATAAATCTAATTTACAAATGAAACTCCAAGAAGCAATCAAATATCAAGGTAAACCATTTTATATTCCAGACTGCAGCCGAATGGAGCTTCCAGAATTTTTCAAAAACATGGGCTTCGTGTTAGGTGCAGAAATTGGAGTATACAAAGGAAAATATTGTGAAAAATTTTGCTTAGCAGGAATCAACATGTATGCAATTGATCCTTGGAAAGATTCAAATCTTCAAAGACAACAAAGACAAGATTATTTGTACAACTACGCAAAAAAGGTCCTAGAAAAAACTAAAAAATGTGTCGTTATTAGAAAATCTTCAATGGATGCTGTCAAAAATTTTGAAAATGAAAGTCTTGATTTTGTCTATATTGACGCAGACCACAGCTACAATGAAACCTACAATGACATCCACTATTGGTACAAAATAGTCAAAAAAGGAGGAATAATTTCAGGACATGACTACGAGTATTCTGGAAATGAAAACAGAGCACTTCAAGCGTATAATGCAACATGTCAAGTCAAAAAAGCAGTGGATGACTTCATAAAAGAAATGAATATAAAAAATTTTTACACATTTGGCCGCAGTAAAAAAATTGAATTAGAAAGTAAAAACGATAGATATTTAAGTTGGATGTTTTTCAAATGACAAAAGGTGCAATTTACTACACAGATAATAGACCAAAAGATTTTATTCTAGATACCTGTCGCGATCAAATTAAAAAATCTTTTCAAGGAAACATCACAAGTGTTTCATTAAAACCAATTGATCTAGGAAAAAATATTGTTTTAGAAAATGCACAAAGAGGTTATCCCACAATGGTCAAGCAAATATTTACAGCTCTAGATAATCTGGACACTGATATTGTCTTCTTTTTAGAACACGATGTTCTCTATCATCCAAGCCACTTCGATTTCACACCAGAATCAAAAGATATTTATTATTACAATATAAACAATTGGCGTTGGGGAATAAAAGAAGATTATGCAATTACCTACGATGGTTTACACTCACTTTCCCAACTTTGCTGTGATAGAAAATTAGTACTCGCCCATTATGAAAAACGCCTTAAATACATTAAGGATAAAGGCTTAGATAAAATTCCCGGGAATGAACCAAAATGGGCTCGTGTTATGGGTTACGAACCAGGAACAAAACCAAGAAGAAAAGGTGGTTTTTCAGATGAAAAATTTGAAGTTTGGAAATCAGCGATACCAAATATAGATATTAGACACCGTCACACTTTCTCTCCTCCCAAATACACTCTAGATAGCTTTAAAAACCAGCCTGTTAATTGGAAACAAGAAAACATTAAAAATATTCCCTATTGGGGCCTTGATAAACTTAAAGAAAAATGGATTCAAAAATACCAAATCAACTAATGAGCAAAGGTGTAATCTACTACACAGACAATAGAATTATAAATCCAATAAAGGACGTTGTTAAACACTTTATCAAAAAATCCGCTCTTCCAATAGTAAGCACCTCACTTTCTCCAATTAAATTTGGAAAAAACATAGTGCTTGAAAACAGACTTCGAAGTTATCCTACATATATTCTTCAAATTTACGAGGCATTAATTAACTTAAATACAAAATACGTATTCTTCTGCGAACATGATGTTTTATATCACAAATCACATTTCGATTTTACTCCACCAAAAGATGATGTTTTCTACTATAACAGTAATGTTTGGCGCTGGAAACTTCATGATTTTAAGTTAGTAACATACACCAAAATGAGGCCATTATCTTGTCTTTGTGTTAATCGAGAACTTGCAATTGATCACTATAAAAAAAGGGTTGAAAAAGCAAAAGAGTTAGGGCTAAGCGAAACTCGCTCGCGTGAACCTCGCACTGGTGTTGTTTGGGGCTACGAACCAGGAACAAAACCAACATCACGAGGTGGATTTTCAAATGACAAAGCTGATGATTGGACTAGTGAATTCCCAAACATTGATATTCGTCACAATAAAACTTTTACAAGCATCAAGCTAGATCCAAACGATTTTAAAATATTACCTGACGGTTACAAAGAAATAAATTACGATGAAATTCCAGGTTGGGACTTGAAAGCATTGTTTGGGGAAGGTATAAGAAACCACACACAATTTAGTTTTAGTGATTTCAATTCATGAACGCAAGTAATTTATCAATATTAATCCCAGCAAGAAATGAGATGTTTTTAAGCCGCACAGTAGAAGATATTTTAGTAAACATTGAAGCAGATACTGAAATTATCGTAGTTCTAGATGGTGCATGGGCAGATCCTCCTATTCCCCAAAATGATCGGGTAAATATTATTTATCTTTCAGAAAGCATTGGTCAAAGAGCGGCCACAAATTTAGCATGCAAACTTTCAAAAGCTAAATATGTCATGAAGGTAGATGCACATTGCTCATTCGATAAAGGGTTTGATAAAAAAATGCTTGAATCGTTCAAAAGCACTGGTGACAATGTTACCATGGTTCCAATAATGCGAAACTTATGGGCATTTGATTGGAAATGCTACCACTGTGGATGGAAAAAATACCAAGGACCAACACCTGAAAAATGTGGTGCTTGTGGAAAAAACGACCGATTAAGAAAAAAAGTAGTTTGGATTGGTAAACACAATCCACAAAGTACTTCATATTGTTTTGATTCAAGCCCTCATTTCCAATACTTTGAAGATTGGAAACACCGCGAACCATATATTTCAGACAAAAAAGAAAAAGGATTAACCCAAACAATGAGTTTACAGGGTTCATGTTTCATGATGACAAGAGAAAAATACTGGGAATTAAATATCTGCGATGAAACTTTTGGAAGCTGGGGTTCACAGGGAATCGAGGTAGCTGTCAAAACATGGCTTTCAGGAGGAAGTGTATTAGTAAACCACAACACTTGGTATGCACATATGTTCAGAACACAAGGTGGCGACTTTGGATTTCCATATAAAATTTCAGGTAGTGACCAAAAAAAAGCACAAGATTTCGCAAGGGATTTATTTTTCAACAACAAATGGGACAAACAAGTACACCCAATATCTTGGTTAATAGAAAAATTCTGGCCAGTCAAAGGCTGGAGTGAAGATGATCTTAAAAAACTCAAGGAAAACACTTTTGATTTTAAAGAACAAAATATTGAAAACACAAAAACAGATGAAATTGAGCCCTCAACAGCTCAGTCACCAGAGATTGTGTCACCAAATCTTAACTTTAATAAACAAAAAAGTTTTGTAATTTACGAAGCCAATAAATAGTGTAAAATTCTAAATAATATGGCTTGGCCTGATGCGTACAAAAATTTTGCTTATTCAACGGTTGCAACCGCCCCGTCTCCAGCTACAACTGGAACGTCACTTGTTGTTGCAGCAGGTGAAGGAACTCTTTTTCCAGCTGTCCCATTCAATGCAACAATATGGCCAATTGGAACCCAGCCAACTCCAGCAAATGCTGAAATTGTGAGGGTAACAAACATCTCAACTGATACTTTTACAATTACCCGTGAACAAGAAAGCACAACTGCAAGAACTGTTATTGTGGGAGATCAAATTGCCGCAAGTGTTACCGCAAAAACCTTTACAGATGTTGAAGATAACTATCTTGGCAGTTGGTCGCCTTTTTTAATCGGATCAGCAGGTAGTGGATTGCAAACCCTTGCCAGATCATCTGGAAGCTCAAGCACAGGATCAATGATTGTTTTCCCAGTAACTATCCCCTCTCAACTGAAATTTAACCAAATAATTATGGCCAATTCTCTCTCTTATATAACCAGTGCAACTGGAGCAGTCAGCAATTCATATTATTCTAAATTTGGAATCTATAGTATTTCAGAGGATGTATTAAAACTAATTTCTTCAAATTCTTTTAGTATTGGTGAAACACTCAATAGCGTTTCTTTAACTTGGAATTACCCAACATCAACTGCTACATCAGGATATGGATACGGCTCATTTCCCGCAGGTAATCTCACAACAACAGTTCAAATGCAATCATTTATTTCTTATTCGCGAGCAATAGGACTGCAGTTTGGTGGAGAGGTTGCCCTATCAGCTGGAATTTATTGGTTGGGGCTTTTATCATTGAGAAGTACTGCCAACTCATCAACGAACGGTTTATCCCATGCTGGAATTTTTGGACAAATAGTAAATGCTGCAAATTCAGTGGGGACAGTGAGCGGACCAAACCCACTTGGTGTTTCCCCTACTCAATGGAGTTTAAACAATAGCAACTTAACTGGATGGCGCGGAAGGCATATTATGGGCATTCTAAGTAACACCGGTATCGATAATTTTTCAGGAACTGCAATTCCAAATAATATAATCATAAGTCAATTTGGAGCTGCGGCTGCTAATTCAACAATGTCTATTTTGCCAACTGTTACTTTTGTATCAACATGATTAAAAATCTATTTTCAATATAAACTATGGCAGACGCACACAAAAATTTCGCTTATTCAACAATTGCCACTGCCCCTTCTCCTGCGGCATCTGGCACATCACTGGTTGTGGATTCAGGGCATGGAACTCGTTTTCCAACTGTCCCATTCAATGCAACAATATGGCCAACTGGTGAACAGCCAACAAGCACTAATGCTGAAATTGTCAGAGTAACTGCTATTTCAACAGATACTTTTACAATCACCCGTGAACAAGAAAGCACAAGATCGCGAACAATTATTGTTGGAGATCAAATCGCCGCAGCAATTACCAACAAAACGCTCATGGATGCAGAAAATATTATGAGCCGTTGGTCACCATTTATTTTGGGCTCAGCAGGAACCGGAGTGCAAACTCTTGCAAGCAACTATACTGCTCAAACTGGCACTGGATCATTGTTTGTTTTTCCAGTAACGGCCAGAAATAATTTAGCATTTAATCAGATAGTTTTGATTAATCAATTGTCCCTTGTCACCAGTGCAACTGGAGCAATAAATAACACTTATATTTCCAAATTTGGGTTATATAGCATGAGCGGAAACACATTAAGTTTGATTACTTCAAATTCTTTTTCAATGGAGGCGACTTTAAATAGTAGGAGTTTTAGCATGTATTATCCGACAACAACTTATTCAAATGGATATAGTTACGGATCATTTCCATTTGGTAGGAATATCTCTACAACAGGAGAAATGTCGAGTTATTTATCAGGATCAAGATATGTTGGGTTAAACTTTAATAGACCAATCAGGCTTGATGAAGGAGTATATTGGGTTGGTATATTATCTCAAAGAAGTACAGCTGGATCTTCAACATTTGGACTAAGCAACGTAGGAATTGTAGGCCAAGTCATAAACCAAATTAATTCAGTAGGATCTGTAAGTGGACTTTTACCTCTTGGTATTGCAGCCACTCAGTGGACAAATATAAACACCCACACCACTGGTTGGTTCGGAAGACATATTATTGGGTTTGTAACCCAAACAGCCATTACCAATCAGTTGGGATCTGCAATTCCAGATGCAATTACAATTAGTGCACTAGGTGGGGTTGCAGCAGCATCAACAGTATCAATATTACCAAGTGTTAGTTTTGTATCAAATGATTAATTAAAAATATGGCCCAACAACATAAAAATTTCGCTTATTCAACAATTGCCACTGCCCCATCTCCAGCTACAACTGGCACGTCACTTGTTGTTGCAGCAGGACAAGGAGATTTGTTTCCAGTTGTTCCTTTTAACGTAACAATTTGGCCAACTGGTGAGCAACCAACAAGCACTAATGCAGAAATTGTCAGAGTAACTGCAGTGGACTCAGATACATTTACAATTGTTCGCCAAGAGGAAAGCACTTCAGCGCGAACTATTGTGGTCGGAGATCAAATTGCCGCAACAATTACAAAAACTACAATAGATGACATTCAAACCATTGCAAGTACCCTGACACCTATGGCACTATCATCGTCAGGAACTGGGTTGCAAACTTTAAATAATGCAACTGGATCAAGTGGAACTGGGTCAATGCTTATGTTTCCAGTTACAGTACCAGCCAATCTTCAATTTAATCAAATTTTAGTCCCAAATTCGCTCACCTGGGTCAGCTCAGCCAACGCTAATAATAAATCAAATTCATATTATTCCAAATTTGGTCTTTATAGTATGAATGCAAATACATTAAGTCTCATCAGTTCTAACTCATTTTCAATCGGAGAAACACTAAGTGGAAGTCGTTCTTTTAGCTGGAACTACCCCACAACAACACAAACAGCTGGATATGGTTATGGAGGTTTTCCAGGCGGAACATCACTTACTACTACCGCCCAGTTTGGATCATACGTAGGAGGCATGAGAGTAATAGGACTTCAGTTTGGGGGAAACATCAGTCTCACTCCGAATGTCTATTGGGTTGGCGTTTTATCCTTAAGAAGCACCGCAAACACAAGTACTGTAGGTTTAAGTCATGCTGGAATTTTTGGGCAAGCAATTCACACATTAAACCAAGTTGGAACATCAAGTACAAATCAAGGCATAATGCCAATTGGTCAGCATTACTCCCAATGGTCAATTTCCAGATCACACGTTACTGGATGGTGGGGAAGACACATTATTGGCTTTTTAACTGCAACATCCGTTACTAACTTTTTAGGCACAGCAGTCCCCTCTGCAGTTACACTAAGTCAGATTGGTGGATTTGAAGCAAACTCAACAGTAACACTATTGCCTGCTGTTACCTTTGCATCTACTTAAACAAGTTTGATATACTCACCTCTGCTATGAATGTAAAACCACAAATAATAATCGAAAACTACGAAGGAAGACACAATGCAAATTTAGACGCTACAATTCAAAGATTAGAAACTCAAAAATTTTATAAAGACCTTTCTACAATTTGTATTATCCCAACCCGGGGCACAATTCATGCAAAAGTAGTTCAAAACTGGTGGGCAATGATGACTCCAATGAACCAAAAATTCATTCGTATTTTTATGATTGGAATGGAAGTTGGTGCTGCATACACTGCTGCGATTGAACAAATACTAGCTAATCCTGTTCTGTCAGAATGGAAATATGTTTTAACTTTAGAAGAAGATAATATGCCACCGCCTGATGGACTTTTAAAGCTTTACGAAAATATGGATAAGTATGATGTAATTGGTGGACTTTACTGGACAAAAGGAGAATTAGGACAACCAATGATTTATGGGCACCCCAAATCAATGCCAATTGATTTTATGCCACAACCACCTATTCCAGAAACGATTCAAGAATGTAACGGGCTTGGAATGGGTTTTAATTTATTCAAAATGGAAATTTTTAAAGACAGAAGAGTGCCAAAACCATGGTTTAAAACAGTTCAAGAATACACACCAGGAATTGGATTAAGAGGTTACACCCAAGATCTTTATTTTTATGAGAATATCCACAAACTAGGATACAAAGTCGCTTGTGACACACGAGTCAAAGTTGGACATTATGACGCCGAAAACGATATTGTCTGGTAAAAAAACAAATATCTCTAAACTTTAAGTGTGGTTTGAGGAACTTCATCACGGGTTGAGGCAGCTATAATTTCTTTAACAGTCTCAGCAACTTGCTTTGGTTCATTTTGACTTTTAACAATATATTTTACAGCTCCTTTAAGCATTGCATTCTCTGCATCTTTCTCGCTTGAGAGATTGGTTAGCATTATAACTGGGATGTTTTTTAAATCAGGGTCTAATTTTAGTTTTTCAAGAACTTGAAGTCCGTTCATTTTTGGCATCATTATATCCAAAAGAATAATTGTAGGTTTAATTGTTTTTGCTTTCTCAAAACCCTCTTCCCCATCGTGTGCTATCTCAACCTCATATTTTTCAAATAAAAATATTTTCTGATACATTCGGGACATCAAAGGATCATCCTCAACAATTAAAATTTTCGCCATAATAAAAGAATTATTGTATCCATACCTTTATTTTGTCAATGAGCTGACGTGGTGTAATTTCTGTTTTATGCAAAACATCCAATGCTCCCAGAGACAGTGCCTTGTCCTCCATTTCCTTATTTGATAAATTAGTCATTACAACTATCCGAACATTCTTATCTTTTGGCATTTTTGTTTTTAATTCATTTAACACTGAGATTCCGTCCAATACAGGTAACATTAAATCAAGTAAAACCAAAGAATAATCTTCTTCCAATATTTTAGACAACCCTTCCTTCCCATCCTTCGCAATAATTGGGACATATCCACCAGTTCGAAGCTCAGTCGAATAAAGTTCTTGAAGTTGAGGGTCATCTTCTACAACCAGAATGTTTCGCGCCATTTCTTAAGGCTAACAAATATCATCAATTAAAACAACTGCTAGGCTGCCAGAGGCAGAGTAAAACTAAAAGTTGTACCTTTTCCAGGAACCGACTCAACCAATTTAATGACTCCACCCATCCCCTCCACCATCAATTTTGAAATATACAATCCCAAACCAGTTCCTTTTGTTGTATCTCTTGTAAAGAGGCTGTCTCCTGCTTGTTGAAATTTCCTAAACAACAAATTCTGATTCACAAGTGGTATCCCTCGTCCCGTATCAACAATGAAAATTTCAAGTTGCTTTTCATGAGTCTCAAATCTTATCGAAACAGATCCAGATTCTGTAAACTTCAAGGCATTGCCAACCAAATTAATTAAAATCTCTTTTACTTTATTTCTGTCAGCCAATATATGAGGCGGCATTGTATTTGGAAGCAAAAGCTTAAGTTCTATGTGACCATTTGCATTTGCTTTAAGTTCTGACAAAACCTCCTTTGATAAATCAACAATATCAATATCTTCCTTTTTAAACTCAATTCTTTTTTGCTCCAATCTAGACAAATCCAAAAAATCATTTACTATTCCAATAAGGCGAACGCTTGATTCATGAATATCATCAATCATTTCTTTCAAACTTGGATCTTTAAGATCTTGTAAAAAATAATCCAAAATCATTGAGGTATTTCCTCGAATCGAAGTCAAAGGTGTACGAAGTTCATGGCTTGCAATTGAGAAAAATTCATCTTTACTTCTCTCAAGTACTTTTGCCTCAGTAATATCGTCAAGCAAAACAACAGTTCCGATTTTTTCATCAACACCTTTAGCATTTGAGATAATTGGAGCAAGTAAAAGTCTAATAGTTGAAACGCCATTTGTAATTTCTTCCGAAACAGACTTCAGTTCACTGTGTAATTTATGCAAATCAATCGAGTCCTTAAAAAATGCTTCAATTTCACTAAAATTAGAAATAGGTTTATCGGTTTTCAATATTTTCTCAGCTGCAGGATTAATAATAAGTACATTTTCGTCAATATCAGTTAAGATAAAACCCAAAGATAAACTGTTAATAGATGATGTAAGACGTGCTTTTTCATCCTGAAGTTTAATCCAGCCTTCAGTTATTTGCTCTTGAGCTTTCTGTAAAGCATTATTTTTGTCACGCAATTCATGAGTTCTCTCTTCAACAATTTTTTCAATTCTAGATTTCTCCTCTTTTTCATTTGTCGCATCACGGAAAACTTTAATTGCACCAATCACTTCATTTCCTGAATAAAGTGGTGAAGTAACAGATGCAACAGGAAAAACTTTCCCTTTAATAGTGTGATAATAATGTCCATCAGTTATCCCAGTCACAAAAGTTTTTCGCTCCATAATCGACTTATAAAAAGATCTATAGCTAAGTGTTGCCTGTGTTCCTCCATGATAAACCTGAACAACTTTAGACCAATCTGCGCCAACCGCTTCGGTTTCTGTTACATCAAGCATTGTTTGAGCAGCTTTATTTATAAGCTTTATTCTGTAATTAGTATCAATAACAAGTAATCCCTCACCCATCGAAGAAATAATTGCCTGAGCTTGGTCTTTTTCAGTTCTTAAAATTCCCTCTAGTTCTTTGGCATCCTCAAGTAAATTAAGCATGGCCAATTTCGCGTTTTGCAATTCTTTTAATTTATCTGCCAAATCTTCTCGCCCACTTTCAGCTGCTATTTTTAATTTTTCCAAACTTGCAAGCATTTGGTTAATATCAGCCCCCAAACCAACAATTTCCTGAGTCCCAGATATTTGTACTCTTTTCGTAAAATCTCCACTTGCACCCATTTTTTTAACCTCTTGACTCAACTTCGAAATAGGAAGCAAAACATTACGACCAATAAAATAATAAAAAACGAAAAGAAAAATAATCGCGGAACAGATTATAAAAATGGCGATTAAATTTACTGCTGCTATCCCCTGCTGGTAAACATCTCTTGGTCTTTTTACCTCAATTACAAATCCATCTTCCCCGTGCACATCTTTTATTTTGACGTATCCAAACATTACATCTTGATTTGTATTTTGTTGTCCTTCGTTTGGCTTTAAAATTCTTAAATCAAGTTCAGTAGTTTCACTAAGTGAGGTCAGTTCTTTCTGCTCTAGCTGCCTTCCCATAATCAGACTACCATGAACTGGGCCTTGGGCATCATTATTAAGAATTGGATATGATGACAGAAGATAAATCCCAAACGGCAAAACAACAATACCATTAACCTCACTATTATATGAATTGTGTGTTACTAACGCAGAATCTTTTTTTAAATAGTTCTCCAAGCCATCAGGAAGCGGAGTACGTGTTTTGTTGGATAGATCAAAACCACTAGAGTAGACAACATTATTATCGTTATTTAAAAAAATAATTAGATTAAGTTTTCCACTCTCAAAAGTCGTATTAATACTTAGATTATCATCAATATACTGTTGGTTTTTATCAACTATAAATTCATAAGTATCGTCCCAAAAAGCCCAATCTCGATTGTAAAACGAAATGGCAGCTATTCTCTCCGTGAGAGCTTTCTCCACCCTTATTTTGTTCCTATCCATTAAATCAAGCTCAACTTTTTCAAAACGCTCAAGCATTACGCTCCTGAAAATTATAATTATAATTCCGACTGCAACTACAGTAACCAAAAAAATAAACAATAATATTCTCTTTGACAATGTCATTTCTGCTCACCTTTCAATGTAGATATCTCACTTTGTAAAGATAAAATTTTATTTTTAAGCTCTATCATTTTTAGCTCTCGTCCAATCATTAACTTATTCATCTTTTCAAGTTCGCCCATTTGCTCATTTAGTTTGTCCTGAGCAAGTCTTCTGCTTGTAGTATCTACAACTGTTGAGACCATTAAATTCTGGCCTACAATAAGAATATTTCTTGCAGTAACATATTTTTTTTCTCCAGTATTGGTAGTTATCATCAAATCATCCCATTTCATACGATTTGGGTCACCACTTTTAATATCTTCGCTAATTTGTTTTTTAATCTGTAAACGATATTCAACATCTGGATAAATTTTCTCAAAAAACTCATCTGTTGAGGATAAAACATCTCTATTCCATCCATAAATCTTTTCAAAGTCCGAGTTAATGAAAACTATTTTTCCATCATCAATTTTATTTACTGAAATCCCAACCTGGATATTGTTTAAAACTTTTTCAATAAATTCATTTTTATTCTTAAGCTCATCAAGAGATTTTTGAATATTTGTGTTTAATTCAGACATTTCTCTTGATGAAAGCTCAAGTGAACGCTCGATTAACTTTCTATCTTCTTCGTAATTAATATATGTTGCACTTATAACATCAAAAAATTTAAGAAGCTCAGGAGTAATTTGAAAAGCAGAACCTAAATTTTTTTCAAGTTGACGCTTGAATGTGGGATGGAAATCCATAAATTAAGTATAAACTACTTAAAGATCAATGGGGTGTTGTATTTTTTAATTAAAATATAAAAAAGTATTAAACTTCATGAAGAGTGGTTATTGTCATTGTTTGATTATGAAGCTCGCACTGATTCTCGGATGCTGCTGTAGGACAAATTTCCCCGTATGAATAAAAGCCAATCATCGCAGATTGAGGTCCAACCTTTGATCTAACAGCTTCAAGTTCTTCTTCCACTCTCTCTTTTAGAACTAATTTTCTTCCAATACAACTTATGAGAATGGCAACTTGCGGTATCCCTTCTGCTAATTTTTCAAGTGCCGAGCTCGCCGCTCCAGATGCACCATCAATCAATCTATCAAAATTGGCTTTCATAAGCTTGGCATAAACACCCTCTGGCATATCACCTGCAAAAACAATACTTTGATCTTGATCGTTAACAGAAAGGAGTGTACGTACTAGTTCAACTTCATTTCCTTTAGGATCTTTGATTCTAATTGAGAGAGGAAACAAAAGACCGCTTCCAGGAAGATCTTTTGCTTTTTCGCCTAGATATTCTTTATACAAAGAAAGAGCAGGTTTTCCGTCTAATTCATAAAGAATATTTGCTTTTGACTTAGTAATTTTTCTCTCCACCCCAAAAGAATCCCAGCCACCCAAGCTTCCATATCCAACCTTAAGGCTATTGCTATAAAAGCCAACTATAACAATATTTTTACTTGTCGCAACACTATTTAAACCTACATACGTCTCTTTAAAATTAGCACCATCACCCACAAGTCCTCCTGTTACAGCAATATTTTTTGGTAAAATTTCAGTTAATCCGCGAACCAATTCAGTACCATTCACAATTTGACCATCTGAAAAAACCATTACATGAACAAGACCTTCACTTGGAATATCTGAAGCAAGACGTTTACCTGCATCATAACTTTCTTCCACTGTTGAAAGATTGGTTGTCGAAAATTTAAGATTGGTCTTCTCAAAATGAAGTCCAGACAAGACTACTGTTTCATCACTAACTTTTGAATCCAAAATTTCACCTGCAGTTGAAGCAGTCAAAATATTTGAAGAAGGATACATTTCTTTTATTTGATTAAATGTATTTGGATCTTTTATTAATTGACTCGAACCAAACGCCAAAACCAATTGAGGATCAGATGAAAGATTAGAAGATAACTCTTGCCAACCTTGTTCTTTTGTCCACTTTTTTTGTTGAGAAGTGATCATCTTTTTTAAGTATATACTAAAGCTGTTTAGCAATGTAACGAGAAACTAAATATGAAGGAATTATACTTACCAAAATCATAACTGAAGTTAAAATAAATGTTAATTCTATTGATCGGCTAGCCGCCTTTAAAACTCCAATTTGCGAACGTGCAACAAATAGCATACCTATTGGATTATTATCCACATTCTTTAGTGGAAGGTATGCTGCAAAAAGCGGTTTATTATTAATGTTAACAGACCCTGAATAGCTTTGTGCATCACGAAGAACCTTTTCTTTTATTATTTTTGATTCTTCTTTAACACCAACAAGACGCGATTTATTATCTGATCCAACAAGCGTCGTTGCCGATAGCGAATTATCTGAATAAAGTGATGCTTCAAGTCCTGTTGCTTTTTTAATTCCATCAACAAACGCATTGTCAACTTGAGTGCCTACCATTACAGCCCCAATTATATTTTGGTCACTTTTAATGGGAGATGCTCCTCTTAATGAAAGTTCAGGAACCAACACTCCATCTTTAGTAGCTGCAGATGATGCACTCTGCCCGACCAATGCTCTTTTAATTAAAACGTCATCAGAAAGTGATCCTCCAACTTTCTCTTTATCTTCTCCCCGAGCTACAATTTGTCCATTTGTATCAACAATTACCAAAAAACTATTATTTTTTGATAGCAATAACTCCTCAGCAATAGCTGCAAGTTTTGGTCTATCTTTTTGCACTAAAGCATCGATCACATTTTGGTTTTGTGCAATAGTTTGCGCATCTCCCACACTTGCCTCTTTTTTACTAACTAATGCATACTCCAAAACTCTTACATCCGACTCAAGTTGTTTTGTTGTTTCATCTTCAATATTTTTAAGAAGCAAAGCAGTAAAACAAACAGTTGTAATTAAAAATATTACCAAAACCATAGAACTTATAATCATAAAAAGTTGAGTTTGAAATTGCTTTAAAAGATATCCAAATACCCATCTTCCAAGGATAAAAATACCTACTAATAACAATAAATGTTCTATTATCCAAAGTGGACCCAATGCAGTAACTAAATTATAAATATCAACATTATCAGTTGCTCGAAAAAGTGAGGCTAAAGAAAAAAACTCTGAAAAAGTTATAAAAGCAAAAGACAAAGTTACAAGTTTTAGGTGTCTTTCCAGGCCATATGTTGCTCTACGGAAATAAAAAATTGTAATTAAAAGTGCAAGAAAAAATGGTGTAACTTGAAGTAATACTATTGATGTTATAGCAAAAGGAACAATAAAAGCATTTACTTTAGGTTTAGGTTGAAGTTTTTCAGTCCCGACACTAAATAAAACAAACAAGTAACCTAAGTTTCGAAAAATGATTTGAACCCAGAGATGCAGACTTTCTGGAACCAAAGAATTTCCCAAAAGTGCTACCTCCAAAAAGGCAGCATGAATTACAAAAGAAAGTGTTAGAAGAACAAAACCTGCGGCTCTAAGTAAGCCATTGATATTTTTGTCAGATTTCCAAGCATCATAATAAAGCCACGATACTCCAAAAAAAACTAATGCAGCAAACAAATTAACCGCAAAATGAACATTCTCTAAAAAAAATTGGTTCCACATTAGTTAATTAAATTATCCAACAATTCTTGTCTACTTAATACACCCGACTTTATTTTTACAATAACACCTTTTCTATCTATAAAAAAATGTGTTGGAATATTTGTTAATTTAAGAGGACCAACCAAAACACCATCAGGATCAGTTACATATTTAATATCATATCCCCCTCTTTTAACAAAAATATTCGCTGATGAAATTGTATTTTGCGAAAAAATAATTAAGGAATTAATTGTATCTTTTTGAATTAACTCGTTCAAAATTGATAACTGTGCAGATCCTTGAGGGTGCCAGATTGAAAGCAATGTTATAACTGTTGGTTTTCCTCTCAAATTTGTTCCTTCAAAATCATTAAATTTAAAATAAGGAAATTCTTTATTTAGTAATGAATTATCAAAGTATTCTTGTCTTTCCTTTCCTAATTCTAAACTTACAAATGTTTGTCTAAAATCAGGAAGTGGAAACGTAATCGGACCAAGTACAAAAGCCCGCTTTTCTTCAAGTTCAAAATTTGAATTAACAATAGAAGTATTCTTTATAGTAAAAATATTTGTTTTTAGGGTGCGATAAAAAGATGAGTTTATTTGAATATAATAAGTCCCTGGAGGCAACATTAACGAATATTTTCCTTGAGGTGCATCTTGAGGATTCTCTTGTCCATAACCATCTCCATTCCACAAATTAAATCTTTGAAGGTCATTGTCAAAATAATAAACTGAAATTCTTGAATCATTAATTGTCCTTCCATTCATTGATTTTATATTGCCATTTGGAAGTACATTGATAACACTCAATTCTTGTTGAATATTATTTCCCGCACCATCGATTGCATGCGCATTAATTTTATAAATTCCAGGTGTTGGGAAATCTAGTGTTGCAGACCAAAACCCATTTTCAATATTTCTTGTTGCCGCAAACGATATGTCATTTGCAACAAGTTTAATTTCAGTCGGACCTCCAACCGCTGAAAAAGTCAATTTAATTTTGACACCTACTAAAGTGTCCACAATACCGTCTTCCCCAGAATCTATAATTTGTGGACCAGTTGAAAATATTCCTGCACCAATTTGGGGTGGCAATCTATCTATAACCAATACTTGTGGCTTTGAAGTTTGAACATTTCCACTTGTATCAGTTGACCTAACTAAAATTTGATAATTTCCATCTTCCAAACCAATTGGTCTAAAAGCAAAATTTACAATTAAATCACCAGTTTTAAAATTGGTCTCAGCAGGTAACCAATTTTTGCCCTCATCTACAGAATACTCAACTCCAGCTATTCCCCTTGCATCAGTCGTATTACCTTCAATGGTTGGAGTTGATTCGTAATTTTGTAAAAAATCAGTCAAAAATTCTATTTTAGGTGGAGTGGTATCAGGAACAGGGGTTGGAGATGGAGATGGAGTAACCAGTGTTGTAGTAGTCACTGTTGTCGTAACAGTTACAGTCGCACCCGCTGCAGCTGTTGTAAAACTATTATCAGAAGACTGAATGGAATTTTGGCTACTATCGATACTTGTGATGCGAAAATGATATGTCGTACTTGCTGATAAACTAGATAAGCTTATCGAGTGAGAAGTTGAAGATGTTGAATCAGTATCAAAACTTCCATAACTTGTTGTTGTTCCATAATCAATTCTCCCAGTCGTACTTCCACCTGTCGACCAAGTGATTGTTGCACTTGTATCGGCTGCAGCTACACGAATATTAGAAATTGCCAAAAGCGCCTGCGTGTTTGCAGAAATCGAAACAGAACTATCTCCAGCACACGATGTTGGTTCATCACCTTCGGAAGTATTTGATGCCTGGATTGTAAAAGCACTAGAAGAAACAGCATTATTCCCTGTCGTAATTCCAATACTAAAATCCCCACTTTCACCCGCTGATAATGATGTTTGTATTGTCACCCAGGATCCGTCAGGATCCACCGTTACAATTCCCACACTCGGACCATCTCCTGATGTTATCGTAAAATCAGACGAAGGTCGTGCTACTTTTACCCAATGTAAAAGATTACCTTCGCTATCACTATTTGTAATTGTAAATACCAAAGTCGAAGTGCCACCACCATCTAAAGAAGTAGGGGCAACCACCACACTGCAAGAACCCAAAGCACTTTTCGCTTCTCTGGGGAAAAATAGAAGTGAAACAATAATGGCTACCAAAAAAATCAATATTCTGGGCATGTGTAAGTTAATATTAATCTTCTCTGTTGTATGTAGCAATAATAAGGCCAGATGGTATATAATCCCGAGTATGGCAAGCAAACCCAAAAAAGAAAAGAAAGAAACAAACCTAATTAAATTCAAAGTTGGCAAAAAAAATTTTGAACTTCTTCATCCATTTCGACTTGACATTGCATGTGGACAAAACAAAACTCCAGGTTTTTTTGGCGTAGACATTGCAGATTCAAAAGAAGTAGATGCTGTATGGGATTTAGAAAAATTTCCATGGCCATTTCCAGACAATAGTGTTGATGAAGCAGTTTGCAATCACTATATAGAACACACCAAAGATTTAATCGCATTTATGAATGAAGTCCATAGAATCTTGCGTCCCGGTGCACAAATTTTGTTTCGCGCACCGTATTACAATTCCATGCGCGCATGGCAAGATCCAACCCACACAAGAGCAATTTCTGAAGCCACTTTCCTCTATTACAATCAAGATTGGCTCAAAGCTAATAAACTTGATCACTATCCGATAAAAGCAGATTTTGATTTTAGTTTTGGTTATGATTTTGCTCCAGATTGGGCAATGCGAGCAGAAGAATCAAGAGCATTTGCAGTAAGACATTACACAAATGTTGTTATGGATATCCAAGCAATTTTAACTAAAAAATAAACCAGATTTCCCCTTATGAGATGCCTAAATTCTGCGATCACCATTTGTGCTCATTTGTGCTAGAGTTTAGGAAGAATGATTGGCGGTAATTATTTCGGAAACGGTTATCCCGGACAAGGAAATTCAAGTGGTGGAACAGTCCCATCAACTCCCACAGAAGGAGGAAGTGGTGTTGGAACAAATACATTTGGACAAACTGCCCCAGGTAATGACTATCCAGAATATTCAATTCCATCTGCATCCATCTCACCTAGTATTTCTCCATCAGCCTCTGCATCTGTATCACCTTCAAAATCACCGTCTGTTTCCCCATCGATCTCACCTAGTATTTCTCCATCAGTTAGCCCATCCGCAGCAGCTCCGACTGTTCAAGTCAAAATAGGATCAATTACACAAAAGGTATCAACTGGTTCTCAAGGGTATACAGGGATTGGTTTTCAACCAAAATTAATTTTATTCTTTGGTAACAATCTAACCTCAGATGGAAGCACAACATATGCTGTTCAATTCACAGGAGCTGCAACATCATCAAGCAATAGATGGGCCACAAGCATGCTCTCAGCCGACGCCTTTGCAGCCCAAGGATCAAGCCAAACAACCTCGGGATGTTTAAGACTTGTTGATGAAAGCACAACAGTGTTACTTGCTGCCGACTTCACATCAATGGATGCTGACGGATTTACTCTAAACTACGGGACAACTGATGGAACAGCTCGTGTAATAAATTACATCGCAATCGGCGGAACCGACATTACAAATGTGTATGCTGGCGCCAAATTAACTGGAACTGCAACTGGAAGCTTAGCAGTAACCGATCCAGCCTTCCAGCCCGATTCACTTCTTTTTATGAATTCAACTTCGCTAAATACATTAAGAGATGATTTTGGAAATGTAAACGAATGGCTAGGTGCTGCAATAAGCTCATCTTCTCGCTGGGTAAGTGCTGCAGGAAGTATTGGTGGAAACGATCCAACTACTACTTATAGAAAACAAGTTTCAACTAAAACTTTATCAAGCTTAGTTAATGATGCAGCAGATAAAGAAGCTGACTTAACTTCGATGGACACAAACGGCTTCACTCTTAATTTTTCAGTAAACAATGGAACAAGTGATTACATTTTCTACGTTGCGATAAAAGGTGGAAGTTTTGCAACAGGATCATTTAATCAAAACACATCAACCGGTAATCAATCAATTTCAGGTTTAAGTTTCACTCCAAGCTTAGTTTTACTATCAAGCGTTGATAATACTTCCAGTTCATCTGTTGTAGCACAATCAAGGCATTCAATCGGAGCTGCAACATCATCCACAGAAAGATTTTCTATTTGGTGGGGTGAACAAGATAATGTGGCAGGTGGTTCAGCAACTGCTGATCACAATTTAGATAGAACAAAAGTCATCAAAATGATGACTGAAGGAACTCCCACATTAAATACAGCAGCAGACTTCGTCTCCATGGATGCTACTGGTTTCACAATCGATAACACAACAGTAGATGCAACCACCCGAGAAATAATGTATTGGGCAATCGGTCCAGCTGCATCAGCATCAGAATCAATCAGCCCATCAATTAGTCCATCTTTGTCTCCTTCAACATCGCCAAGTGTCTCCATCTCGCCATCCAATAGCCCATCTGTATCACCTTCAATCTCACCATCGCTATCTCCATCAGCCTCTCCATCATCCTCCATAAGTCCTTCAATCAGCCCATCAATAAGTCCATCATTGTCACTTAGTTTGTCGCCATCTACTTCTCCTTCTTCTTCGATCAGTCCGTCCATTAGCCCATCCATATCAACTTCGATCTCACCATCGATCAGTCCGTCCATTAGCCTTTCAGCTTCGCCATCTGTTTCACCTTCGCTTTCACCTTCAGTTTCACCAAGCTCCTCACCTTCTTCTTCAATCTCACCATCAATCAGCCCATCAATTAGTCCATCTTTGTCACCTAGTTTATCGCCATCTCAAAGTCCAAGTGCATCAATCAGTCCAAGTTTGTCGCCAAGTGTTTCACCTTCGCTTTCACTTTCACTATCTCCCTCAGCCTCTCCATCAGCATCAATCAGCCCATCACTCTCTCCGTCAATTAGTCCATCATTGTCACTTAGTTTGTCGCCATCTACTTCTCCATCAGCTTCCATTTCACCATCTATCAGTCCAAGTATTTCTATTTCAATCTCTCCTTCCACAAGCTCGTCAGTGTCACCATCAATCTCTCCTTCTTCTTCTCCTTCATCAAGTATTAGCCCATCCATATCTCCTTCCGAAAGTCCATCTCTTTCTCCAAGTTTGTCTCCATCTGCCTCACCATCGTCATCAATTAGTCCATCCATTTCGCCATCCATATCAACTTCGATCTCACCATCAATTAGTCAATCTATTTCACCAAGTATCTCTCCATCAAGTTCACCATCAGCATCAATTTCACCTTCAATATCACCATCAGTTAGTCCATCAATTAGTCCTTCAGTCAGCACATCGATTTCGCCATCAATTAGTCCTTCAACTAGTCCGTCCGCATCAATCAGTCCAAGTTTGTCGCCAAGTGTTTCACCTTCACTTTCACTTTCACTATCTCCTTCAGCCTCTCCATCAGCTTCCATTTCGCCATCAATTAGTCCATCTATAAGTACATCAACAAGTCCGTCAATTTCACCAAGCGTTTCACCGTCAGTTAGTCCATCAAGTTCACCATCAGCTTCAATTTCACCATCCATTAGCCCTTCAACTTCACCTTCCCTTTCACCGTCTACTTCACCAAGTTCTTCTCCATCAGCTTCCATTTCACCATCAATTAGTCCAAGTATTTCTGTTTCAATCTCTCCTTCCGAAAGTCCATCAATTTCGCCATCAATCTCTCCAAGTACTTCTCCAAGTAGCAGTATTTCACCGTCAATCTCACCTTCAGCCAGCCCATCATTGTCACTAAGTTTGTCGCCATCCACATCTCCTTCTTCTTCGATCAGTCCATCAGTTTCACCATCCATATCAACTTCGATCAGTCCATCAATTTCACTGTCAACTTCTCCATCTTCTTCACCAAGTTCTTCTCCATCCGCATCAATTTCTCCATCAATTAGTCCATCTGGCTCACCATCAATCTCACCAAGCATATCTCCTTCAAGCTCTCCATCAGCATCAATCTCACCTTCAATCTCGCCATCTCTATCAACTTCGATCAGTCCATCAGTTTCAACTTCCATAAGTCCCTCAATCTCGCCATCAACCAGTCCATCAGCATCAATCAGCCCATCTAATTCGCCAAGTTTGTCTCCTTCCCTTTCCATTTCAACAAGCCCATCTTCTTCTCCAAGCGCCAGCATTAGTCCATCAATTAGTCCATCAATTAGTACATCGATTTCACCATCTCAATCTCCATCAATCTCTCCCTCAATTTCTCCATCAAGTTCACCATCAGCATCCATTTCACCAAGCACATCACCTTCTCTAAGTCCATCAATTTCACTGTCAACTTCTCCATCTTCTTCTCCAAGCGCCAGCATTAGTCCATCAATCTCACCAAGCATTTCAGTTTCCATTAGCCCAAGTGTTTCAACTTCAATTTCACCGTCTATAAGTCCAAGCACATCACCCTCCTCTTCAATTTCACCTAGTATTTCTCCATCCACTTCTCTTTCTCTTTCACCATCTATTTCTCCTTCATCCTCACCTAGTGCAAGTATCTCGCCATCAGTTTCACCTTCAATTTCCCCATCAGCTTCCATTTCGCCATCAACAAGTCCAAGCACTTCACCTTCTCTTTCACTTTCAACCTCTCCTTCATCCTCACCTAGTGCAAGTATCTCGCCATCAGTTTCACCTTCAATTTCACCAAGTATTTCACCATCTATTTCTGTCTCAATTAGCCCTTCATTAAGCCCATCTGGCTCACCATCACCATCAATTTCACCATCCATTAGTCTTTCAACATCACCATCAATTTCACCAAGCTTATCTCCATCTGCAAGCCCGTCCGCATCTATCTCACCTTCCATTTCGCCATCTCTATCAACAAGTATTTCACCAAGTACGAGTCCTTCCATCTCTCCATCAATCTCACCTTCTTCTTCCCCATCAGCATCAATTTCGCCATCAATTAGTCCAAGCACTTCGCCTTCTCTTTCACTTTCAACCTCTCCATCATCCTCACCTAGTGCAAGTATTTCGCCAAGTATCAGTCCATCCATTAGTGCAAGTATCTCGCCATCAATTTCCATCTCCATCTCTCCATCAATCTCACTTTCTTCTTCCCCATCAGCTTCCATTTCGCCATCGATTTCAACATCAACCAGTCCATCAATTAGTCCTTCTATTTCAACATCAACCAGTCCATCTACATCCATCTCGCCTTCCATCTCGCCATCCATATCAACAAGTATTTCACCATCCGCTTCCCCATCAATCAGCCCATCAGTTAGTCCATCAAGCTCACCATCAGCATCAATCAGTCCATCGAATTCACCAAGCTTGTCTCCTTCCCTTTCCATTTCAACAAGCCCATCTTCTTCTCCTAGTGCAAGTATCAGCCCTTCAATTAGTCCTTCCATCTCAATATCCCTCTCACCAAGCATTTCGCCTTCTATTTCAACATCAACCAGTCCATCCAGTTCGCCTTCCGCATCCATTTCACCTTCTATTTCACCATCGATTAGCCCATCTGGCTCACCAAGTTTGTCTCCGTCAACAAGCCCTTCCACATCCATCTCTCCATCAATCTCACCTTCTTCTTCCCCATCAGCTTCAATTTCGCCATCAATTAGTCCATCTTTGTCTCCTTCCCTTTCACCATCCACTTCTCCTTCATCCTCACCTAGTGCATCCATTTCACCAAGTATCTCTCCTTCAATTTCTATATCGCTTTCACCTTCCACTTCACCAAGCATTTCACCATCCATTTCCCCTTCATCATCACCTAGTGCAAGCATTTCACCATCAGTTAGTCCATCAACCTCATTATCAATTTCACCAAGCTTATCTCCATCAACAAGCCCTTCCACATCCATCTCTCCTTCAATCTCACCTTCTTCTTCCCCATCAGCTTCAATTTCGCCATCAATCTCTCCATCCATATCTTCATCAGTAAGTCCATCACTCTCACCAAGCACAAGTCCAAGCACAAGCATCTCACCATCCATTAGTCCTTCAATAAGTATTTCTATCTCACCATCCAGTTCAATTTCAGTTAGCCCTTCAATTAGTCCATCTGGCTCACCAAGTGCAAGCATCAGCCCTTCTCTATCTTTATCAATCAGCCCTTCTGGCTCACCAAGCTTGTCTCCATCAAGTTCACCTTCAGCATCAATCAGCCCTTCAATCAGTCCATCACTAAGTACATCAATAAGTCCTTCAACCTCACTATCAATCTCGCCATCAATATCACCAAGCACAAGTCCAAGCACAAGCATTTCACCATCAGTTAGTCCATCAACCTCATTATCAATTTCACCAAGTTTGTCTCCATCAAGTTCACCATCAGCATCAATTTCACCTTCAATCTCACCTTCATCCTCACCAAGTGCAAGCATCAGCCCTTCTGTTTCTCCATCTATATCACCATCAAGTTCACCATCAATGTCTCCAAGTACTTCTCCAAGTAGCAGCATTTCACCATCTATTTCTCCATCTAGTTCACCAAGTGCAAGCATCAGTCCTTCACTATCTTTATCAATCAGCCCATCTATTTCACCAAGTTTGTCTCCATCAGGCTCACCTTCTACCTCAATTTCACCATCAATAAGCCCATCAATCTCGCAATCAATATCACCAAGCATTTCCACGTCAATTAGTCCAAGCGTTTCACCATCCGGATCCCCATCCGCATCAATTTCGCCATCTATTTCAACATCAACCAGCCCATCAATTAGCCCTTCACTTTCAGTTTCAACTAGTCCATCGGCTTCAATTTCACCAAGTATCTCGCCATCAATATCGATATCAATTTCACCATCCCAATCTAATTCCATAAGCCCCTCACTTAGTCCATCAACCTCACCATCGGCATCAATTAGCCCTTCACTTTCTCCTTCACTTTCACCATCTATTAGTCCAAGCATTTCAATATCAACCTCACCAAGTGCAAGCATTAGTCCTTCACTATCACCTTCTTCTTCTCCTTCCTCATCAATAAGTCCATCCCTGTCATCCAGCACATCACCTTCAAGCTCACCATCAACATCGATCAGTCCATCAATCTCCCTTTCAATATCACCAAGCACAAGTATTTCTATCAGTCCATCCATCTCACCATCCACATCTGCATCTGTATCTATTTCCCCATCTCTCTCCCCAAGCATTTCACCATCAATCAGTCTTTCCATCAGTCCATCCATTTCACCAAGTGAATCACCATCAGCAATATCCAGTTTCTCTCCATCAATCTCACCAAGTATTTCGATTTCTTTATCACCCTCAGCTTCTCCTTCAACATCAATTTCACCTTCAATCTCACCATCAGCCAGCCCATCAATTATTACAAGCTTTTCACCTTCAACCAGTGCTTCAATTAGCCCTTCACTATCACCATCAGAGAGTCCTTCAGCATCAATCAGCCCATCTATTTCACCAAGCTTATCTTTCTCTGGATCAATAAGCCCATCAGTAAGTCCATCTATCCCAGGTCCAAGTGAATCTTCATCAATTAGTCCATCCGAATCACCATCCATTGGTAGTTCTTCCTCATCATCAGCCTCTCCTTCGGTGGAAATACCAGTTAGTGCAAGCCCAAGCATTTCAAT
The DNA here is from genome assembly GCA_964524515.1 of uncultured Gammaproteobacteria bacterium. Lineage (GTDB taxonomy): Bacteria > Patescibacteriota > Microgenomatia > UBA8517 > UBA8517 > CAZGEA01. The sequence goes on from CAZGEA010000003.1 coordinate 184,007, forward strand.
ATCAATTAGCCCATCAGTAAGCCCGTCAGTTCCACCTCTTCCACTTGAACTTACAGAAAAACCAATTCTTTATAAAAATTCACGAAAAATTAAGAAAAAAACCTTAAATGCCGACGAGAGTATTGCACTTAGACAAAAAACTATTCCATCATGGAACACATTAGGGCGTCCAAAAAATCCAAAAATTGGAACATCTGGTTTTAATTTCCAAACATGGAATCTAGAAATTTGGGATGGCAAAGTTTGGTGGACATTTCCAATGAGGAAAATCAATTAATCGTATATAATAAAAAAACTATAAATGCCAAAAAATTCATCACTTCTAATCGATATCGGACAAGGAATAATGATGACACTGGGGTTTCCTACGCTAATACTTTGGAATACAGACAGCAGACCAAAAAATCCAAGACGAGGTACATTTGGGTTTAATACTGAAACAAGTAGTCTAGAATTTTTCGACGGGTCATCGTGGTTCACAGGTTCAATGTCACAATTACAATCACAAGAATATTCCTAACCACTTGTCATTTGCCTCAACGAGCTGTAATATGATTCTTGATAAGCATGTTAAGTTTTATACAAAATATCAGCCCACTAGAACTTGCAATAGTTATTTTGATTGTTGTTATTCTTTTTGGAAGTAAAATAGCCACAACCCTTGGTAGAACAACAGGAGAAACAATGAAAGAAATCAGAAAAGCTAAAAAAAGTTTTAACGAAGCAGTTGACGAAATAGACAAAACAATTAAAGAAAACAAATAAATATGTTTCAAGCAATTGGCACAACAGAATGGTTAGTTGTAATTTTCATAGCAGTCCTTTTTCTTTTTGGCGGTAAAAAAATCCCAGAATTTTTCAAAGGTCTAGCTGATGCAATCAAAGAATTCAAAAAAGCATCAACAGATTCAGAAGAAAAAGAAAAAGAAAGTTAATTTTCTTTCGTGGAAAATATTCAGTCTCTCCAGAACCCAGAAATTCAAACATTTATCAAAAAATTTTCTCATTTATTTGTAGAAGTTAAAAAAAGATTATTATTCATCCTAACAGCATTTTTAGCATCAACTACAATTGGTTTTATATTCTACGAAAAAATTATAAAAATACTAGTTAATAGTCTTGGCCTTAAAGATATAAATATAGTTTTCACTTCCCCATTTCAATTTATCAACCTCGCAATAAGTTGCGGATTAACTACTGGGCTAATAATCTCATTACCAATTCTCATTTATCAAATTCTGTCATTTTTAAAACCAGCATTAAAAGTTAAGGAGTTCAAAATGATTACAAGATTTCTCCCAATCTCAACTATTCTATTTATTTTTGGATTTATCTTTGGAGCATTTATGATGAAATGGCAAATTGAAATATCACTAACTCATTCAATATCAATTGGAATTGGAAACGTGTTAGATATTAGTAAATTACTCACAACAATACTTATGACTTCAATTCTTATGGGGATTGGTTTTCAATTTCCAATCATACTAACCATACTTCTTAGATTACAAATTATTAAACCCAAACAACTAAGCGACAAAAGAATGGTTGTTTATTTATGTTCGTTCATTTTTGCAATCATGTTACCTCCTGATTCAATTTTAGCGGATGTTCTTTTGTCATTACCATTAATCTTTATGTTTGAACTAACATTAATTTTACACCGAGTATTTAAAAAATCTCATTAAATTGGCGACCATAGAGTATAATAAACAAATGATTGGATTTACAGGAAATATTGAAAAGTTAACACTTTCTAATTCAAATTTTAGAAATGTAATATTCACAGGAACACACACTCAATTAGTTTTAATGTCATTATTACCAAATGAAGAGATTGGCGAAGAAGTCCACAAAGAAACTGATCAATTTTTTCGAATCGAAAAAGGTATTGGCAAAATCATAATTGATGACAAATCATTTGATATTAAAGATGGAGATGCAATTGTTATCCCAGCAGGTGCAAAACACAACCTAATTAATACATCAAACAAAGACTCACTAAAATTATATACTTTATATTCCCCACCCCACCACAAAGATCAAGTTATTCACAAAACAAAAGATGAAGCATCAAAAGACGCCTCAGATCACATATAACTAAAAATTAAAAGTATTTATTTGACTATTAACCTGATCATTTAAGGTCTTCATAAAATCAGCAAATAAAACAATCGAAACAATAAGTGAAATTACAGTTAAAACAATTGCCACAATTCCAACAATTTTTGATTTAGAATCTGTCTGTTTTAAATACTTCAATGCAAATAAAATTCCAAATGGCGGCAACAAAATACTTTTAATATATAAAACAATCTGATCCATTAAAGAAATTGACGGAGGCGTTGGTTTTAAATTATTCCCACAATTAAAACAAAAATAATCAGTTGGACGAATAGTAGTGTGACACTTTGTACAAATTGGATCCATAATTCATTATATAACTAACTTCATTTTTGTTTTTTAACATAGCTTTACACATTCAATGTAGATATAATATCAATATGCAAAAATTAACTACATTTTTATGGTTTGATAAAGAAGCACGAGAAGCAGCTAATTTCTACAAATCTGTTTTCAAAGAAAATTGTAAAATTAAAGATGAACAAAAAATGAACGATACTCCATCAGGAAATGTCGAAATAATTAATTTAGAAATTTTTAATCAAGAATTTTCCCTAATGAGCGCTGGCCCATTTGAAAAATTTAACGCTTCAATATCTTTTGTAATCAATTGCGAAAACCAAGAAGAAGTAGATTATTACTGGCAAAATCTCTCAGCCGATCCAAAATCAGAACAATGTGGATGGCTCAAAGATAAATTCGGTCTTTCATGGCAAGTAGTCCCCAAACAACTAAATGAAATTTTATCAGGTAATGATCAAGAAGGTGTCAAACGCGCGACTCAAGCAATGCTTAAAATGAAAAAATTAAATATTGATGAACTTCAAAAAGCCTACAATCAAAAATAATTTATTAATATTTTTTTTAACTTTATCTGTTTATTTAATTTTTCTTTTATCTCCAAATATTTCAATTGCAAAGGAAAGCAATCAATTCATAACAATCGTTAATCCAGTTCGAATTTCCAACTACAATCAAAATCCATCATTAAGTATTCAAAACCAATATAAAATTATCAAACAAATGAATCTTCCAGCAACATGGCTACTCACATACGATGCTCTATCAAACAAATCAGTAACTTCAACAATTTTACAAATGAATAAAAGCCAAGAAATTGGAATCTTCTTAGAAATAACTCCAAATTTCACAAAAGATGCAGACATTATTTTCAATGAAAGTGGGTCATGGCATCACGCTGATTCAATTTTCCTATCAGGATATACGCAGGTGGAAAGAGAAAAATTAATTGATCTTGTATTTAACAAATTCAAATCAATTTTCGGATTTTATCCAGTATCAGTCGGGTCATGGTGGACTGATGCTTATTCGCTAAATTACATCAAAACCAAATACAATATTAATTCAAATCTAGGTTGTTCTGATCAGTTTTCAACAGATGGCTATAAATTGTGGGGTCAATATTGGTCAACTCCATACTATCCAAGTAAATACCATACTGGTATTCCAGCATCATCCTTAGAAAATAAATTAGATGTAGTAAATCTTGAGTGGGCAGCACGTGACCCTCTAAATGGTTATGACAATAGTTTATATAGCACCCAGGATTACATGGTAACAAATAACAAATTAGACACTAAATATTTTGAAAAATTAGTAAAGCTTTATGCAAGTGCAGGAAACAATGAATTCGGACAAATAACAGTTGGTCTTGAATCAGATTTATCTCCTGAAAGTTACAACAATGAATTCAAAAACCAAATGGTTATTATTAAAAAATTTATTGATACAAAAAATTACAAAGCACTTACAATGAATGATTTCGCCAATTGGTATAAAAACAATTTCAATGGCCTATCCCCTGATCAGTTAATCAAATCTTCCGATTTCCTTGGAACAAACAAAGAAGTTACATGGTATCAAAATCCAAAATATAGAATAGGTTTATCATTTAATAAAGACACAAACAAAACTGAAGTTTTTGATTTAAAAATTTTCGATAATAATTTAATCGACCCATACTATTTTTCACCTAATTATCAATCTAAACTATTTATCACAATTTCATCACTTATAGATAAAATAGCAAATCCAAGCTCTGTTATTTCAATAAACAATGATGTTCGATCAAATTACTATCCAAAACTTCCAGACGATCTAAATAAAATGGCTGATGAATTACCAATTAAAGATCAGCAAAAAACTATTTATGATTTTTCAGCTGCTGCAATTCACTTTTTCAAAAGTCCAAAATCATATTTTAAATTATTAACAAGACAAGGTTGGGATAATTTTAAAAAAGTGCCCTATTCAATTCCACAAGAAGAACTCTATGCTCTTGCATATCTTTCCAAATTACCAAAAGATAAAATTCTTATATTTGATAATGAATGTTTGCAATGTTCCTGGAATACAAATTACAAACACCCAGCACTTGATAATAGACGTGGGTATATTAAAAACCTTACAAATTTCCCAATTATCTATAACAAATCAGTATTCAATGCCAAAACACAAAAAGAAGCCAGTGTTGAATTTAAAAAAACTGGTGCCAAATATATTTATTTAGTTAAATTCGAAAAATATATTGAAAAACTAGAATTTTCACCTGGTGATTATGGCATTGAAAAAATATTTGAAAATGCAAATACCCAAATTTGGGCAAAAAAATAAAAACTTGCTTAAATACATACATATCAAAATTGCAGCTTAACTAATACAATAAATAATGTACAAAAATATTTTTGTAGTTTTAATTTTATCAATTGGTATCTTGGCAATAACTATTGCAATTAAAAACACAAAAAACTTTTCAGCAAAAGCAGTCAAGATAAATTCAAATCAACATTTCTTTCAAAACGACAACGGCACACCTTTTTTTTATCTTGCCGATACTGCATGGGAATTATTTCATCGTTTAAATAGAGAGGATGTAGACTTTTATTTATCCAAACGCGCAAGTCAAGGTTTCAATACAATCCAAGCAGTAGTTGTCGCAGAAATTGATGGAGTCACTATTGGAAATGCATATGGAGATAAAGTTTTTACAAACAACAATCCGTCAACTCCAAATAATTCTTATTTTAGTCATGTCGACTATATTATAAACAAAGCTAATAATTTAGGTTTAACAATGGCCGTCCTACCTTCATGGGGTGCATGGATAGATGACAACACAATAAACAGCTCAAATGGTGAAGCTTTTGGAAGATACTTAGGTCAACGTTATCGTGGAAAAAATATAATTTGGGTTCTAGGTGGTGATAGAAATCCTGACAATGATACTAAAAAAAATGCTTGGCGTGCAATCGCTAGAGGTCTAGCAAAAGGCTGGTCATCAACAGGTGCCGAAGATTATTCAAATATTACAATCACCTATCATCCAAGAGGTGGACAAAATTCCGCTAATTATTTCCACAACGAAGATTGGTTAGATTTTAATATGCTTCAATCAGGCCACCAAACATACAATCAAGATAATTACACCAAAACATTAGCAAATTGGAATTTAATTCCAACAAAACCAACAATAGATGGCGAACCCAATTACGAAGACCATCCAGTAGTCCAACTTTCAGGAAGTTGGTTCAGAGATTGGGATGTCAGAAAAGCAGCTTATTGGTCTGTTTTTGCAGGTAGCGCTGGCCACACTTATGGCCACTCAGCAATTTGGCAAATGTGCATTGAATCAATTTCCTGCCGCAGCTCAGTTTCATCAAGCGGAGTCAAAAATTGGAAAGAAGCCCTAGATCGCCCTGGTGGTAACCAAATGCAATATCTTAGAAAATTAATAGAATCACGTCCCTTCTTCTCTCGTATTCCCGATAACTCAATAATTTCATCTAGCATTGGTACAGGGGCAGATCACAAAACAGCAACTAAAGACACAAATGGATCATTCGCTATGATCTATAGTCCAAGCGGCAACAAATTTACAGTAAATATGACAAAAATTAATGGACCCACTAAAACTTACTGGTTCAATCCAAAAAACGGGCAAGTCACAACCATCGGTGAATATCCAAACACAGGAACTCGCGAGTTCACCCCACCAACCAGCGGTAACGAAAACGATTGGATTTTAGTACTCGATAATAAAAACATGAATTTTCCTATTCCTGGAGGAACCACTATTCCACCTACTGCAACCGCTACAGCTACATCCACCATCAGACCTACTGCTACTGCTACTGCTACTGCTACTGCTACTGCTACTGCTACTGCTACTGCTACTGC
>CAZGEA010000004.1:0-6330 GCA_964524515.1 uncultured Gammaproteobacteria bacterium
GTCTCCTATGAATATTTAACATAGGATAAGGGTTGCGCTCGTTACCCCACTGAAGGGAACACCCCACGGCACGAGCTGACGACAGCCATGCAACACCTGTGCTATCTTCTTTAATTTCTTAAAGATCATTCTCCGTTTCTGGAAAACTAAAACGATAGCATGTCAAACCCGGGTAAGGTTCTTCGGTTCGTCTCGAATTGAACCACATGCTCCGCTGGTTGTGCAGGTCCCCGTCAATTCCTTTGAGTTTTAGTCTTGCGACCGTACTCCCCAGGCGGCTCGCTTCACGCGTTAGCTTACGGAACGGAATTTAATTCCCATCCCTAGCGAGCATTGTTTACGGCTAGGACTACTCGGGTCTCTAATCCGATTCGCTCCCCTAGCTGTCGTTCCTCAGTGTCAAAGCATTCCTAGCTTTCTGCCTTCGCCCTCGGAGTTCCTATCGATATCAACGGATTTCACCCCTACACCGATAGTTCCAAAAGCCCCGGAATCTTTCAAATCCTCCCAGTATTACTCCCCTTCCCAAAGTTGAGCTCTGGTCTTTGAAGAATAACTTAAGAAGACACCTACGAAACGCTTTACGCCCAATGAATCCGGGTAACGCTTGTACCTCACGTATTACCGCAGCTGCTGGCACGTGATTAGCGGGTACTTATTCTCGTATAACTCTCGTTACACGTAAAAGAGGTTTACAACCCGAAGGCCTTCATCCCTCACGCGGCGTCGCGACGTCAGACTTTCGTCCATTGCGTACGATTCCCAGTTGCTGCCACCCGTAGGTGTATGGGCCGTGTCTCAGTCCCATTCTGGGGGGACGCGCTCTCACGCCCCCTACCCGTCGTAGGCTTGGTAGGCCATTACCCTACCAACTACCTGATGGGTGATAGGCCCCTCAATCGGCGAGCATATTATGCCCTTTCATCCGAAGATCTTATGCGGTATTAGCCCGTCTTTCGACGAGGTATTCCCCACCAAAGGATAGGTTCCTATCTTTTACTCAGCCGTTCGCAACTAAACTGTATTGCTACAGTCTCGTTCTACTTGCATGCTTAAAGCACGCCGCTAGCGTTCACCCTGGGCCAGGATCAAACCCTCAAAAAGTGACGAAGATCGCAATTTATAAATAAATTACGTCTTTATCTTGTTCGCATTTAAAAAATGCGTAAACGCTTCCAGTCATGTCTTGAATGTCAAAGATCAAACACTTTGATTAAAATAAAGCAACACATTGTGCTTTGAAGTTGTTACCATGTAATCATGGAAGTTAACTATGTGTGCAGGTATTATATATGGGTTTATTGGAGTGGTCAAGGCAAGAAACTATGACAATTTCTTAAGTTCTTTTTTGGCATTTTCATAACTAATCATCCACAAATATAAATAGCTTGATAGACCACGGGCTATTTTATTTATTTCTACTTCAGTTAATTTAATATCTTTTGATTTGAGATATTTAAATGATTCACCAATTGCAATTAATTCTTCTTGAAGCCTGAATTTGGAATTAAATACATATAAAAATCCCCATTTAAGCCAACCCATTTCTTTTTCTCTTTTAATATGTGTTTGTTCATGAATCAAAATTGAAATATTTTTTGGATTTGGATTTTTGTTTTTCAAATCCTCATAAAGCCATTTTGGAACATAAATATTTGGATAGATTGCGTTTGCAGTGTATTTGGACAAAACTGGTGATACATTCCAAATCCAAGATTTTGCTTTTACATTTGATGGAATTTTCATTCACAATGATACAACTATTTGTTTATTTTTGAAGTTTATATCAATTCAAAGGTTGAGATCATTTTTTCAATCGAATCTTGATTACCATCACATATTTCTTCTGAAAAGTTATTTTGGCTTGATTTTATATAGTTAATTAGATAAACCTTATCCACTTTTGGAAAAAAATAAGTGACCATATCACGCTCCTTAACTAGGACATTTGAATTGGAAAAAACTCGATAGCCTTCGTTTCCATTGATTGTTACAGGTTTTACTTCGTTTTTATCTGCAATATAGAAATTCTTTTGTGTAGCAATTTCTTCTTGAGTTAAATTGGTCATAGTTGTTATCTCAATTGAGCTATAACAAAGTGGTTTGACATCGTCTTTTTCGCTTATAAAAGTAGAATATTTATGATCATCTTCTTTTCTTCCTCCAAAAGGTTCTGCTGCAAATGGTTCACTATATAAATAACTCTCGTACTTAATTTTCCATCCGTCTCTTGTGTTAACAAATTCAATAAATGAATTTGATTGAACTTGAGTTGTCTTTTTTACTATTTCTGATAATTTTTGGTTCTTGGCAACTTTTGATATTTGTAGATAAAAAAATACCAAACCCGCAACTGCCAAGACAATGAAAATTATAACAATTAATTGTTTCTTGATTGACCAAGTGGGTTCATTTTTGATAACTAAAGTTTTAAAGACTTTGTCATGGATGCTTTGTTTTGATTTTGAAAAAGCTACAATTAATAAATTAATTATTAAAAAAATTTGACCAATAAATGGAATAGAAATTAAAATAATTTTTAATAATTCGCGTAATGCTTTTTTATTATTTGAGACTTGTCCCCCACTAGTTGATACCACTGATAATCCATTTATGATTTTTCCAGGCGTCCTGCCTTTTAAAAATACAAAAATTAAAGAATAAATGAAAAACGAAATACTACCTGATACAAAATTTGCTAAATTAATCGGAATCCCATCTGGTTTAATTAAAAAAATAGCAGACAAAATATACAAAGAGATAAAGTTGCAAAAATACTATCTAATATCAATGCACTTGCACGTTGTCCTGCTGTTGCCAAGTTTAAATTAGGAGTTGGGTTTACAACATGATCTGGAGTAACTGTTGAGGTTTCATTAATACTTTCTGGATTCATTTTAATAATTATACATATATTTAGGAATTAATTTTTAGATATAATTTGGCAAACTCATCTGCCTCTTTTTCTTGTTTTTTAATTTCACTTTTAGATTGGGTAATTCCAATTGAATTTTTGTGTTTTAGAATTACATGTCCCAATTCATGAAGAATAGTGAATTTGATTTGATCTGTTGATTCACTTAAAAGTTCATCTGATAAAAAAATTAAATAATCTTTTTTATTTAAATCTTTTGCTTTGAGAGTTAGCCCCCAGGAATCATCCATACTCCCCACAAACCAACAATGATTTGTTACAAAATCAATCATTTCATTTGGCAATAAAAGCAAAGTTTTACAAATTATTTCAGCTGCTTTTTTATTTACGAGTAATCTGTATTTAAAAGCTTTTTTAATTTTGGATTTTGTGTATTTCATATTAAAAATAAAGGGCAAACTTTTTTTAAATTTAAGTTTGCCCTTTTTATTAATCTATAAATTAGTTAGAGCTAGTTGATCTACGATTTGTTGGACATTTCCCCATCTAGCACCTTGTGCAATTTGCGGCCAAACACTGACTTTTTCTATTGGGCAAACATTTAATAAATGTTGAAAAACTTCAGGTTGAGAATTCATAAGATTGTACCAAGTAATAGCCAACGAATTGAGCCAATCTTCTTCCTTTCCGTGTATTTTTTCGTTATCACTTGCGAACGGTTTGATTACCAATAAATCAGCATTGGGCGATACTGCCAACATTGCTGGTGGAAGTGAAACTACCATGTCCTTGTATTTGTATCCAAGTACATTTGCAGATGCTTGGCGCAAAGCTTCTTGAATGTATCCAAATTTATACTTTATTTCCAACGCAACCATGTCGTTTGCTGCTTCTAGATAAATGTGTGGCATGATTTAAACTTCTCCTATTGAAAAATGTTGATTCAAAGAACGAGGTGATTTTACACTTTACAAAAATAAAGGGCAAATTGATATCTAAAATTAATAGATACTAATTTGCCCTAAATAACTTTAGTTAGATGATGCTTCTTCAAATCCACTGGCAATTATTGGACGTTTCAGATAAATTGTGTGAGAATTTTTATCTCCTACTACACCTGCAATTTCCCAACCTTCTTGACCTTGTTTGTTTAGGAAATCTCCGAGTGGAAGAACTTCATTAAGCATTTTTCCGTCAATCATATTTACTGAATTTTCAGGGTAAACTTTAACAATCATCGTTTCCCACTTTTGCATTTTGAATTCTCCTAATTTGAAAAATTACTTGCTGGCAATTTTACACTTTTTGAGGGTTTTTTTCTAATTTAATCGAAACTATACTGAATTTGTACATTCTGAGAACAAACAATAAGGAATAAGTCGTATGCTAGTCATCAATAGCAAATACAAGATTGCAGGACTATCCGGAGAGTGGACATTGATTGAAATTGATAATGATTTTGCGATATTCACTTCCCCTGATAGTGTTGAAACGCTTTCTTATCCATCACATCTTGCCCACTTGGCAAACCAAGCCGGCGAAATTGAATTTATCGTAACAGATGAACCTAATTGGCCTGATGGAACACGCCCTAATGTGCTGCTTGCAAGAGAAAATTGGTTCTAAAACAATAAAGGCCTCTTGAGCGAAAAGTTTTTCACTTTTGCCAGAGGCCTAGTTTTTTTATTAACTTTGAATAACTGTGAATGGTTCACGAACACACATATTGTGATGTGCTGCTGCTTTAAGAGCTAAGGTTACTCTATCTATAGGTTTCATTTTTGATTTTTTAGTTGCATAAAGAACACCCAATGCTACAGATTCACCACTCCCAACAGAAAGATATCCATCAGTTGATACAGCTACTTGCATATCCCCATAGACACCACACAATTGGCCTTTGTATCCAACTAAGAATGTGCCAGCATGTTCAACTCCCTCATGAATATGCATATATCCTTCATGTTTTAACCATTGCCTTAAGACTGGTATCCAAGTTGTAATTAGATGACCCCTTAAGTCTCCTAATCCCTTTTTTTCTTCAGGGCCTGGAATTACCCATTCGAGCAATTGCCCCATCCTAAATGATGTTGTGTAGCCAAAAATATATGGGCCTTTAAAAAATACTTTTGGTTCTACACGAACTGTGATGTCACCTGTATGAGGACTACACCCTGCCGCATCTCCACCGATGTATGTTTTTCCATCGTGGATTAATCCAACAATACATGTCATGAGAGCATTCCTTTCGTGAATTTCTTCATTTGATTTTTGTGCCAATTAAGCGGTGCAAAATATGATCCATAGACAAATAGTATAAAAACCATAAATCCTATGAAGCATTTTAATTGCTCATTAATTTCGTAAAAGCCCATAAACATAGCTGTTTCAACTAGGCAAAATATCGTTGTAACAATATCGTTTACAGAATCTTTTGATTTTATTTCTGTAAAATCTCGGCTTACTGCATATGAATAGTTAACAGTCCCAGTAAACGCAATCACGATTGTAATTGCAATTCGACGAACGTCTACATTTAATCCTGGGATTAAAATTATCAAAAATAATACTGGGAAAATTTTGACTGAAATTTCGACAAGCAATTCATATACTGCCTTTTTTTCTGGAAGATCGTACATTTTTGATTTCCTTATTTTTAAATAGCTATACTAGCCTGGGTATTTTAGTTGAAGATCAAAAAAAGAGCAAAGTCTTCGCTAAAAAAACTTTGCTCTTCGAGCTATTTATTTGTGATTTTGTTTTAGGTCGTCAGTATTGGCAAGAGAGAGTTAGGGCTGATCATACGAGCTTTGATTTTGAAGCCCTCAACTACTACTTTGCCGTCGCTGTGGATGGTTTTTATTTTGACCTTTTGCTTTCCACCTCCTACTTTAAGGTTAAATTCCATTCCAATCTCAAGAGGCTTGCCGTAGCATTGATCTGATAGTGCGTTACGCTTGATATAGTGACCACTGATTAGGACTAAGTCCCTCACTGCATCGATCACTTGGTTCTTTCCACCTAACGACATACGAACATTTTCTGGTATTTTGTATTCATTTGCCAGTTGGCGGAATGATTCCAAGGCAATTACCATTGCAGGTTTTTCTCCCTTAAGTGGTTTGTCTTGTTCCCATTTACTCCAGATCGCATTGATTTTGTCAATGTATTGATCCAGATCTATTTGGCTTTGAATTGCAGCAGTTGACCCTAGCTTATTGCGTTGATCTGATGAGAGAGCCATTTGGTTTGACCTTTCACTCGGTTTTGCAATAGGTGCTAAATAAGATCTCAATTATAAGTTAAAATAAGTGAATAATCAATATTATAGGATAGAGAGCAAGATTATCTAGCAGGTTTTTTGTATGGTTTTAAATTTTTGACTGCAACTGCAACCAATGTTCCATTTTCATTGATGATTGTTACTTTGCTGTTTGGAAGTAACCTTTTTACGG
>CAZGEA010000004.1:6430-139711 GCA_964524515.1 uncultured Gammaproteobacteria bacterium
GTTCCATTTTCATTGATGATTGTTACTTTGCTGTTTGGAAGTAACCTTTTTACGGTTACTATTGTTCCATAGTAAACAAGTTTCATTCCTGGCTTTAATTCATCACCTTGGCCTTTTGCCAATTTATCTCGATCCATAAAAGCCTTACTAAGCTTTAGGAGTTCATTTAATATTTCAATTAATTGACTTTTGCCAACGTTGTTTTCTCTTAACTCATCTGGAATTTTCAACTCATTGGCAACCAAGCGATAGACATCAATTACCTTTGAATAAGCCTGCATTTTTCCATTTTCTACTTCGGATCTGTATTTAGTCCAAGCTTGTCGTAACTTTTCTTTGTATTGCTTATATTTTGTTTTATCTTTAACTACTAATGGAACTAGAAGTTTAATCGTCTTTGTTGGAATGTAGCTTTTCATTTTCCCTCACTTTGTAACAAAAAATTGAAGTGCTAGCTAAACGAGCCTGATTATATCTTAATAATTTATGTTTGTGGAGTGTGTCTTATTGTTGTATCTTCTTGGTGCATAATTGTATGGGCTCTATTGTCTGGGAAAAAAGTGTCAGCTATTAAATCATAGCTTTCTTTTGATTTATCAATTAGTTTTTTAATTTCAGTTGCTTTTGGTATATTTGGATATTTATTAATTACTAAATCCATAAACTCTCCGAACTGATGCACATTTTTAATCATGTTTTGATAATATCCCAATCTTTCGGCAGTAATTTGCCTCGTGCCTGGTGCCATCATTGATTGCATTTTGGCAAATTGGGCTTCATTGCCCATTTGCTGTTTTACTGCATCTGTAATCTGAAGACCAATAGTTGGATCACTTGCCATTAGTATTAATGATTTTGTATCAACCACATAATACTCGAAATTATTTCCTCCTGAGACAATTGTTATTTTTCTAACTCCCCCATTTGGATTTTCAGGGTCAAACATTTTTCTGTATGTTTTTTTATCCTTATTATCATAGGCAAACATTTCAAAGTGGCCGGCATTAAAAACTATACCTTGGGACATTTGAACATTAGCTTTATCAGTTTCAATTAACGGGAATTTCTCATTAATTGCAGCTTCAATTTGTTTATCTTTTTTGTCTCGCAATATTGCATCAATATATATTTTTGTTGCATTGTTATCATGAAGAGCGGGAATCGCCATTGCTACTGCCAACATTCTTTGAGTAAAGCGATCTACTGATTCATTTTGCAAAAAATTTTCTATAGCTTTATCTTCTATTACAACTGGCGTTTCTTCTGGATAATGTGGCCTCGTTGGCATTTCACTTGATGGAGTAAGTGGCCTTTTTACAGCCTTTATTTGCACAGTATCATGGTCTGAAATTGGTGGCTCACTAATTCCTCTTGGTTGTGGCTCGTCTATTGGCATTCGTAATTATACTTAACATTAAAAGTATTATTGAGTCAACATATAATGAAAATCTAATTGCGTTTTCCCCTATCGAGAGAAAATTTAAAAGACCAACTGATAAATTAATTTTTATACTTAAATAAATTAAAAAAATACAGAGAATAAAGAAAAAAGTCATTAATATTTTTGTATCTTTAAGGTCGGCAACACTTGGAAACATGCAGTTTGTGAGTACAAAAATTGAATAGTATATGGCTACAGTTGCGATAATGGGTAAATCATTTGTTTGATTTAAAAAAAGAATTAATAAAATTACAAAAGTTAAACCTACAACAAAAGGAGCAACTCCAATTAAAAATCGTTTTATTCCGCCTACTTTTTCTATTTGTACGCTTCCTAAAATTAAATTTTCCGCATCAATTGATGGCGTCAATTTCATTTTTCCCGTTGCCACTCCCAGTAATTGAGCAGTTAATAAATGAGAAAGTTCATGTACAAACGTTCCGAGAAAAAAAATTAATGATATTAACCAGACTGTTATTTTTGCATTTTTAGTAAGACTAATTAAAAGTTTTCCATTTTGTTTATGAATTTTGGAGGAGACAAAATACAGAAGAATAATTTCGAAAAAAATTAATATTAATGGAGAGTTCATTTTTCTCTTTTCCACCAAACAAAGGTGCCAAGAGTTAGCCCCCCTATTAAAAGTGTGGTGTCTTTGTAGAAATTTTGATGTCTATCAAATGTGTCCATACAGCGTTTCAAAGATACTGGATCACCATAATTTTGGCGACAGATTGCTTGGTATTCTTTTTTGAGGTTGTCTGATGACTGATATGCCCAGAGCCCTATTGTAACAACAAATAAAGATAGAAATACAAAAAATAAATATTTGAAATTTAATTTCATAAAAATGCAACTTTAGTTTATCATGAAACAAACTTGGCATGAAACTAAAAAAATTACTTGCATATATTATTATCACTTTTGTGTTTTTTTTCATACTCCGAATTTTAGTTAGCGATATTGATAGTGTTAGTGAAGATTTACATAAAATTGGTTTTATAAATATTGTTTTTTCAAGTGGACTTTATCTATTTTATTTTTATTCTAGAGCGTTTTCTTGGGGCTATTTTTTGGACTCAGTCAAAAAGACGAATGTTTCAAAGGAAGAGAAACTTTATACTTGGTTTCTGGGAGAATCAACCAGATATATTCCTGGAAACATTTGGTCTTTTGTTGGTCGATTTTATTTAACTTCAAAAAGAGGAATACCAAAAATTCAAGTTGCCATTTCAATTACTATCGAGATAGTCTCAATGGTATTCGTAGCTTTTGTAATATCAATTCCGGAGTTATTAAAAAATTTTGAAAGGTTACAGATAAGTGGAATGAAGCTTTTGTTCCCTTTACTATTTATTTTATTAATATCTATATGTATTTGGATATTACTTCGAATGGATAAATATTTCGAAAAAAGTAAAATCAATATAAAAAATATTATTAAAGATGGCAATTTTAAAAGAGGTATTTTGTTCCAATTTTACGCATGGATATTTTTTGGTTTGGCTGCATATGTACTAATTAGACCAATTTCACCTAATTTAAATATTTTTACTATAATTTCACTTTCAGTTTTATCGTGGCTACTTGGCTATTTATCACTTTTGACCCCAATGGGGCTTGGAGTCAGAGAAGGAATATGGACAATATTACTTAGTACGCTGATTTTGCCAACACATGCCGGATTGATTGTTATATTATCTAGAATCATATTAATTCTTTGCGAAATGGCAAACTTAACTGTTTGGCTTTTTGCTAAACAGCGAGATAAATTATCAGAAATATTTAGAAAATTTTATGGAAACTGGGCAATTATTTTAGTATTTATTTTTTCATTCATCTACATAGTTACCATGACATGGTTCTCAGTTTTAAAACATAGATCTTTTGCCTCAAATTATGACCTAGCAAACATGAGTCAAACAATGTGGAACAGCATAAATGGTAGAGTTTTTACGCTTTCAGCATATGGAGAAAGCGTTTCAAGGTTTTCGATTCATGCTGACCCAATATTAATTCTTATTTCACCACTGTATTTGATTTGGCCAAATGTTTTGATTGTTCTTTTTTTCCAATCTTTGGTTTTAGGGCTTGGTGCATTTCCAGTGTATTTTTTAACTAAAAAAATTTTTTCAGAAATTAATGGCCTGAATTTTAACATTATAAAAATAATATCTTTATCGTTTGTAATTTTATATTTAGTTAATCCATGGATGATGTGGGCAAATATTTATGATTTTCACCCTGTTACCATATCAATTACATTTTTAATTAGCTCTATTTATTTTGCACTCAACAAAAAATGGAAATTGTATTTTTTGTTTATATTTTTAGCGATCACAACAAAAGAGGAGATTTCATTAATAATTTTTCTAATCGGGTTATATGTGTTTTTTATTCAAAAAGCACGAAAAATTGGTCTTATAACATCAATTTTTGGTATTAGTTGGTTTTATTTTATGGTATTTAAAGTAATACCTTTTTATAGCATTAAGAGTGAACATTGGGGAATAAATACTTTATATTATATTTTTATTCAAAAATTTAGTGAGGTCAAAAATTTATCTATGTTTTTGGATCTTTTTAATGGTTATTTTTTAATACCCAGATCAATTGAATACTATGTTTTACTTTTAAAATCGATGTCATTTTTACCATTGTTGGGGTTTCCCTGGCTAATTTTTGCATTACCTGAATTATTTATTAATTTACTAAGTGCAGACTCTCAAATGCAAGGCTTAACACTCCATTACCAAAGTGGACTTTTACCGTTTTTGATAATTTCATCAATATTTGGATCTTTTTATATTTTTAAAATAATTAATAAAATAAAAATATTAAATAAATATATTAGTTTTTTAGGAATATTTTTTTCAATTTTAATCGTTTTTGTTTCCCTTCGAGTAAATTATCACTATGGACCACTTCCTACCACTCCATCCTGTTGGTGCCTTTTTTATAATGTTACAAATGATGATGAACAATTTGAAATTGAATTAAAAAGAATACCAAAAAATGCTTCCGTTTCATCTTCTGGGGAAATATCACCACATGTTTCGATGAGAAAAAATTCATATGTTTTACCAGGCAGTTTTGAAACTGTTGATTATGTGGCATTAATTGACCAAAATAGAATATTGGGAGATTACAATAAGAAAGAATTTGAAATATCGCTTCTAAAAAACAAAGACTTCCTCAAAAAACACAATTTGATATCACATATTGGGCATTTTTATTTATTTGCGAAAAAATAAATAGAATCTTATCCAGCTAATGCTCTTTTGATTGCTTCTCTTAAATTTCGGCCTCTATACCAACCTTTGTAGAAAACTAGTGATGGGCCTTTGTAGGAGACACTTAAATAGTGTTTGTTAATTTTTCCACCTTTTTTGAGGAATTCATCAATTAGAATTTCGAGCGTATTGTTTTCTATATCTCATTATATCAGCATTTGCATGTTTTTGCCTGGGTAAGAGTTGTTCTATACTTAGAAATGAACTGGATTATTTTTGCACTTTTGTCTGCTTTTTTTGCAGCACTTACTGCTATTTTGGCTAAAATTGGCATTAAAAATATTGATTCAAACTTGGCAACTGCAATTAGAACTGTTGTAATTTTAATTTTTGCTTGG
Organism: uncultured Gammaproteobacteria bacterium; assembly: GCA_964524515.1. Lineage (GTDB taxonomy): Bacteria > Patescibacteriota > Microgenomatia > UBA8517 > UBA8517 > CAZGEA01. The sequence goes on from CAZGEA010000004.1 coordinate 11,503, forward strand.
GGAATTGTGATTTACCAAGGAACCTTTCATCAAATTCAAAAAATTAGTCAATATTCTTTGATATTTTTGGTTTTATCTGGAGTAACTACTGGATTATCTTGGTTATTTTATTTCAGAGCACTACAGCTTGGAAACGCATCGCAAGTGGCACCAATTGATAAGCTGAGTTTGGCATTAACTGTAATTTTGGCTGTAATTTTTTTGCAGGAGAAATTAAATCTGTCTAGTTTTGTTGGGGTAATTCTAATGATTGTTGGGACAATTTTGATTGCCTTTGGAAAATAAAAAAGCCAGCAATCTTGATTTTCCGTAAGAAATTATCAAAATTACTGGCCACTTATCATTTATCCAACAACAATTTGCTGACTTGCAGTGTAATTGTTGCCATCTAGACCTTTAACTGTAAAAGTTACAGTGTATGTACCGGCTGCAAAATTGTGAGTGTTTCCACTTGGGTGACCCACACTTGAACCGGAACTACCAAAATAACCAACATTACTGCCATCACCCCAATCGATAATTTGCCAATCCTCTTTTGCATTCGACCAAGTTGCATTTGCAGTAACAGTGTTTGTTGGTTGATCATATGTTAACTGTAATGACACACTTGGCTGCGGAACAGATGTTGGCGCAGGCGCTTGAGTTGGTGGTACTTGAGTTGGCGCAGGTATATCAGTTGGTACTGGAACCTGTGTTGGCGCATTTATAGTTACACTTTGACTTGCAGTGTAATTGTTGCCATCTTGACCCTTGCAAGTAAAAATTGCGGTATATGCTCCAACAGCATAGTAGTGAGTATTTCCATTTGGATGACCCACACTTGTACCGGATCCACCAAAGTAGCCAACATTAGTGCCATCACCCCAATCGATAATTTGCCAGTCTTCTGCACAATTTGCCCAATCAGCATCTGCTTGCACAAAGTTAAACTCTGGACCAACAGATAAAGAAAGCGACACAACTGGCACAACAACTGGTGCTTGTAATACATTTACAATTTGAGTTGCAGAGTATGTTTGACCATCTTTGCCTTTCACCCAAAATGTAATTGTGTAAGTTCCAACGGCATAATCATGTGAATTACCACTTGGGTGACCCACACTTGTACCGGATCCACCAAAGTAGCCAACATTAGTGCCATCACCAAAGTCCACTACCTGCCAATCCTCTGCCGCGTTGCTCCAAATTGCTTGGATTTCAACATGGTTTGAATACTGATTCAATTGAGTAAAGGCAAGACTTAGGACAGGTGGCGTAACCGGAACAGCAGTTGGTGCTGAAATTGTTACTTGATCAGTAAATGGATATCCAACTCCGTCAGTTCCGTAAACAATTACACTAATTGTGTATGTCCCCGGAGCATAATTATGAGTTGGTGATACATCACCTGAACTTCCCAGAACTCCATAATTTTGACCATCGCCAAAATTGAAAATCTGCCAAGTTGATGCAGCCCCAGACCAAACTAAATGGTTGGTGACTTCACCTATCGCAGGATTAGTAACAGATGCGTCAAATGTAACTATCGGAGGGTTCATTCTTCCGCCACAATTTGTATCGTGGAAGATTTCAATGCTTTCCGAATTGTCATTTACTTGACCACCATTGTTTAGCAAATTGTTAGTCAAATCAGGATCGCTTGCTGTAAAACAAACAAACCCACCAGCTAAGTTTTGATTTTCATACAAAACTGCCGACCAACCGGGTGTTATGCCGATTGATGTTATGGAGTTAACTGTATAACCATCAAGATTGCCATTTGCTGGATCATGCCAACCATAACGTAAACCGTTATATGATTGATCTATCCAAACAGTGACAGTGTCTCCTGGTTCAGTTCCTAAATACTGACCACCACATGTTGAATCGTTATAGACCCAAACAGATGAGATAGTATCTGTAACTGGTGCTCCGCCATCATAGTAAGCATTTGATAATTCTGGTTCTGATCTGACGAAGCATTTTTTCAATCCTCCGCCATTTGGATCAGTTGCAACCATAATTGACCAACCTGCATCCAACTGGATACTGCTGGTTTTGTTATCCAGAAAATCTGGAATATTAAACCAACTATTTGTTGGATTATCCCATCCATACTGAGTGCCACCATAATTTGGATTATCACGAATGTCTACTCGCGAATCACCATATTGTGGGGCTGGTGTGGAAGTTGGGATTACCACTCCTGTTGGAGTTGGAGCAATATTTATTTGATTTGTTGAAATCAAAAATGCTTCACCAATCGCAACAGAGCCGCCCATGGCTGAACCTATATCGAAACTTGGAAATTTTACACGTTGGATGTCAATTGAGTTGTTTGCACAATTACTTCCACTTCCACAGATAAATGAATCAGGTATGTAAAAATCAGCATACCTTAAAAACTGAGTCACACCATCGTTTTTAAGATCCTGAAATGGCATTTTCAATCGGCGATGTAGATTTGCGAATGGAATACTCCATGTTGCTATTCCATCGTAATTATAGATAAGTGTAGGATTTCCGGGAACATACAATCCCCAAAAATGATAATCGTCAATCAGAACACCGTTCCAACTAATCGGATTACCCCAAAGACAGTTTTTTGAATTAACACAAGTTCCACTTCCATCTCTTAACTCGACGTGAAGATGAACACCCATCTTAGGGTCAACACATGGTGGGTTAAATCCATTAGTGCAACCAACACTGTTTCCTGTTTTTCCAAGTGGTTTTCCTGCATCAACATGTTGACCTTCTACAACATAACTGCTGCTTAAATGTCCATATACGATCACAGAACCACCATCGTCGTGTTTTACTGCTATCTGCCTTCCTAATCCACCGAACCCAACTTGAACAATTTTTCCCGGAGCCATTGCTAGCACATCAAAAACACCAAGTGCAAAGTCAAGACCTGATCCTTCTGAAACATCTATTTTCGCTTCAAATTGACCGCCTTTACCATATGCATGTAAACCACTTGTCCACCTCACTTTTAGTTCCTTGTTGTATGGAAAACGGAAATATGGAAGTGGATTTGAAATTGATTGGGCTTGTGTAATTTTTTGCGCATTTTGCAGTAGCAAAAGGCAAAATATTACTAGAATAGATGTAACAAGATTTGCTGCAAACTTCTTTGAACCTATTGCGCTCATGGTTAACTGCTCCGTATTCAATGACTAGACAATTGTTTTGTTAAAGGACAGGGGTATTATATTCGACATTGAAAAATCAATCAAGCTACAATCTCTTGTTTTTCCCATATCTATGCTCTATAATTGATTGTATTAATGCATAAAAAAATAAACATTACTTCTAGAAAGGCTATATTGTTTTCCATATTCACCATTTTGTTTTTGATATCATTGTCAATCTTTTTTTACTTAAACAAAAATAAAGATATACCAAAAAATCCGACAGCATACCCTACTCCAAACAGTACACCTAGTTTTTCAATATCAAATCTTAGCAATGGATGGCAATTGTATAAATCAAATGATTTAGGATTTGAAATTTCTTATCCTGAAGATAAAAGTATTAAATTTTATAATTACGATGGCTATTTTAATCTAGAAAAATACACACCAACCGGTCCAAATTGCGGAGGTGGTTTATGTTTTATGTTTTCAATTAGTATTTACAAAGATACATTAAAATCGATTGAATCAAGTGCAGCATTTAAAAATGCGAAGTTTGTTAGGACTAATGCAAAAATAGGTAATAAAGATACTTTTATATACACCAAATCTATAAATAATGGGGATAATTTTAATGGGATCAGCTATAAGATTCCAGTTAATCAAGGTAGTTATCTTATTTCTGTTGATTATACAGAATTTCACACAAAACAATCAGATGAGCTTGCTCAAAAAATATTACAAAGCTTCAGAATAATTGAGTAATATATTATATTTTTTATCCTATAATATGATATAATACTGCCATGTTGTTTCCAAAATTCCAGCTTAATAAAATCAGCCCAAATCGAATTGTGTATCTCAGTTTTCTATTTCTATTAACAATTGGGATTATATACCTACATCTTCAGTTAAAAAATGCTCAAACTAAGAATTTGTCATATCAAGAGAAGGCTAAGGTAGATGATCGACTTATTAAAAAATTAAGAGATGAAACTGTTTCACTAACGATGACTAACAAGGATCAGGTTCCACCAAATATTAATATTGAACCTGGGTTTAGTAAAAATAAAACCAAAATGACAACTCCCATTATTAAAAGCTATGATGGAACACGAAACCTAGAGATTCAGATTCTACCAGGGTGGAAATTTAGTAAATATGAATTTAACTACTGTCATGGCGAAGCAAATGTTTGTGAGTACTTTTTGAGTATATCTAATATCGATAATCCCAGCTATGGGTTTAATAACTATGCACAGGACATAGAGTATAGTTTCTGTGATTTTGAAGATTTGTTCCCTAAAGATATTGTATACCAACAAGAAGTTGATCTAGTAAGAAATGTCCAAACAAATTTTGGATTGTTGAAGATTGCAAAAGATAAAAAAACTCAAAGATTGGTGGTATGTCAAAATACAAAGAAAGAGCAGCAAGAAAATGTTGATGATTATGTGTCAGTTACAAATATTGGATTTATGAACATTTCTGTACCAGAAAAATATGATGAGAGACTTTTTAATGAAATTGTTGAAATGATAAAAACAATTAAAGTTGTGGAATATTCAAATTAATTTGGATCTACTTTAACTATCAATTTCTAGTTTTTCTTTAATTATTTTTTCAATTTCTACTCTTGTTTTACCATTCATTGCAGAGAATCTTAATTCTTTGGCATTTGGGAAATTATTCAAATACATTTTCAAAAATTTTTTCATAATTTCAAAGTTTTTATCTTTTCCCCAGGTATCTTCAAATAATTTGAAATGCATAAATAAATATTTTTGATAATCTGCAAAACTGTGATCTTTTTGTTCTTTTTCAAAAACCCATGGATTTGAGAAAATTCCACGACCAATCATTACCCCATCCACACCATATTTATTATGCTTTTCTAACACATGATCAATTGATTTGACATCACCATTACCTATTATTACTGTGTTGGGTGATAATTTATTTTTTATTTCAACTGCCTTTGCGATTTCTTCCCAATTTGCTTCCCCTAGGGATTTTTGGGTTGCAATTCTGCCGTGGATTGTTAATGCTTGAACATCTTCTTCCAATAAATTTTGAATCCATTCCTGTGTAATTATTTTGTCGTATCCAAGACGAGTTTTGACACTTATTGGAATTTTACTTTCTGTTCCCTTTTTAACTGCATTTATTATTTCTTTTGCTAATTTAAAATTTTTGGTGAGAGCTGCCCCTGCTGCCTTTTTCATCACTGTTTTATCAGGACAGCCCATATTTATATCTATTCCATCGAAATTTAATTCAGTTACAATTTTTGCAGCTTGGGATAAATTATTTAAATTTGTTCCCCAAATTTGGGCTACAACTGGATGCTGATTTGGAGTTAATTTTAACTTTTTAATTGTAATTTCGCGGCCCATTGAACACAGGCCATCTGCACTTGTGAATTCAGTAAATAATACATCTGGCTTGGCCATCATTGTAACTATTTCTCGAAAAACAACATCTGTGACATCCTCCATTGGAGCTAAAACAGTAAACGGGACAGATAACGTTTTCCAGAAATTTTTCATGTAACTTTTATATTATTGAAGAGTTAAACTTTTGCATTTATCACTACAAAATGCCAAACCTGTTTTTGGATCAAGGCAATCATTGCAACAAATGAAATGTAAATGACACTCGTCGTTGACGCAGTTGACATATGTATCCTCTGATTTACTACATAGGGCACAAACTCCAACTATTTCGTGTTTATTGCTTTGAGAGTTAAATGCAATTGTTAATCTGTTATCGAAAACATACAATTTACCTTTAAAATTTTCGTTGGGATATGTTTCCATATAAGTTTGGATTCCATCTTCTAACTGATATACATCACTGAATTCATTTTGTACTAAAAATGCTGAGGCTTTTTCACACCTGACACCACCAGTGCAAACTGTAACTATTGTTTTATTTTTTAAATTTTTTAATTTATCTGTGATAGTTGGTAGATCTCTAAAATTATTAAATCCTGAAAAAATTGTCCCTTCAAAAAAACCGGATCTGTATTCGTATTCGTTTCTCATATCAACAATATAGAATTCTTTTTTTTCTTGAAACCACTTTCGCAACTGTTTTGCTTTTAAATATTTTCCAGTTTTAATGGTTGGATTAATTCCTTTAACTGATGATGTGACAATTTCATCTCGAACTTTGACTGATAATTTAGGAAATGCAGTTCCAGTTCCTTTACTAATTTTATAGTGAATATCTTTAAATTCTTTTTGTTTTGCCATTTTTGCAATATAGTCATTTACTGCTTTAGTTGTGCCTTCTATTGTGCCATTGATTCCCTCGTGAGCTACAATAATTCTTCCTTTTAACCCAAGGCCTAAACAAAGTTCTTTTTGTGCATTCATAATTTCTTTTGGATTTTTTAGATTTGTATATTTGTAATACAACAGAACTTGATAATCGTTATTTTTCATAAAATGTATTTTGTTATTTTAGCATGAGAAATTTTTGATCCAATTAAACTGAAGATTATTTTTTTAAAATTTTATCAATCTGTTCTTGGCTTAATAAAATCCATGGAGAACTATCTGGATTTGATGTTGATGCTGCAGGACTTTCTCCTTGTGTCCACCATTTTGCCTGATATGGAATGCCATTGAATAAAACTCGTTTGCCAGTGTCATAAATTTCTGATCCTGACCATATAGGATAAGTTCCTGGAGCTAAAGTGGCTGACGGAATTGGTTTTTCGCCTGGCAGGACAGGGCCGATTAATTGCCATGGAGTTTGGTATGATTGCAAAACTGGATTATCTGGAATATCTCCTTGTGTCCACCATTTTGCCTGATATACATTTTTATGCCAAACTACTTTTGTTCCTTCTAAATAAGTCCCACTTTCTGACCAGATTTGATATGGGCTTTCTTCTTGTTTATCGATAGTTTGAACTGTATTTGAATCTTTTGTTACTACTTTTGCAATATTATTATCAATTGAACCTAAAAAGTTTGTTCCTAAAATATTTGAGAAAGCATTTTTTGTTTGTTTTATACCGCTACAGGAATCGGAAACAATTTGTGTGTTTACATAATTTTCACCACACTCGATATCTCTATTTGCTGACCACATAGAAACTCTAGCAATTGTTTTAGAAAGAGTGAATTTGTTTAAATAAATTGCATCATTGAGAGTGAATACTTCATCTGCAATATCGTTTTGGCCAATCATGACAGTTAATCCAATTTTGGACCACAATGATTCATCACTTAAATAAATTCCAGTTTGTTTGTATAAAATTTCAATTTGTCTTTGAGTTTGAATAGCTGCCTTTTCAGATGCAATTGCCATTGTTTGATTTTTGTCTTTGCTTTCGCCAAAATCCATTGTCATTACATTAATACCTGAAATTTCTACACCGTTTGATAAAAATTTTGAAACTGCATTTGTTCCATCTTCTGATAACCCATCTGGAGTTACAGGCAATGTTAACCAGACTGAAAGATTTTTTCCATCGTTTTTAAAAATATTTTGAAGTTTAGCAATTACCTTTGAACGACGTTCCATAACAACAGGATCTTTTAATCCATTTCCTTCAAGATCTAAATCGATTGTTTGAATATTATATTGATCAATTACTTTCTTGTAAGCTAAAAGCAATTTATCAAGATCTTTACAGTTTACTGATAGTTCATCATTTATAGCACCACCGAATGAAACTGAAACCTCTCCTCCCAATTGTCTAAAACGGGCTATTCTTCTATCCAAATCAAGATTTTTTGTAGCTTGTTCAAGATTGTAAACTGATCCCCAAGAAGGAGTGCATGTATTAGAACTTGAAGAAACAATAAAGGATAATACTATATTATTTTGTTTTGATTTATCTTCAATTTGCTCAAAGGCATATCGCGGTGTTGCTGTGACATCGACATACGATGCAAACCATGGTTTGAATTCTTTAGTATTACTTACTGATTGTTTCCATTTTGGAAAATTTGAATAAACCCAATAAATAAATAATGCAAAAATTGCTAGTAAAAAAATTAATCTAAAAGGTGAGAGTTTTCTTGAATTTTTCATATAAATTATATTCTTACATCTCCATGATAAAGGATTGATTTCCAATCGCCTGCAGATTTATTCTCAATTTTTTTATTTTTAATCATTGGTTTATTTTCTACATATAGCCAATCTGTGATTCCCAGCCATATATCGGCAATTACATTACCAACTCCTATGTAGGCTAGAATTGCCCAAGAAGCTGTAATTGCATTAAAAGCTGCAAAAGCTGCATTTCCCCAATTTGAAATCAATACATTTCTCCATACAGTAAACACTGAAAAAGCAACGATTAATATTGGACCAATTATATAAATTAAAGATGATGGTGTACGATCTTTTACTTTTGGTGTTCTCGCAAATGGAATTTTTTTACCAGTTAATGATTGCTCAACTGATTTAATTACCCCAGCTAAATTGACTGGGAGCATGATTAAATTAAACCCGTAAATACGAAAAACGTCACTGTATTTATAGCCACAATATTTTAAATCGCTCGCCATTGATAAAAAGTATGGAATTGCAGCTAGTAAAACTAAAGGGCTTAACAGTCTTCCATCATATGGATATGCAAGTAAAAAAATTAAACCAAATGTGGCCCATGCAATTGATGCCATGTAATTAATGCGAAGTAATAATTCGGTTTGGGAAAGTATTTCGTTTCTATTTTTTCTTACACTAATTTGAGCGAATAATTTTGGAAGAATTAACAATCCTCCATTTGCCCAACGGCGCCTTTGGACAACAAGAGATCCGAAATCAGGTGGAGTGGCACTGTAGCTTAATCGCTCAGGATAATTCATTAATTGCCAGCCATGATATGTTAAATCGATACTTGATTCTGTGTCTTCGATTACAGTTCTATCTTGAACATATCTTTTTACTTCAAAACCATTTACCCATTCATGTTCGACAATATCTTCAATTGCCTTTTTTCTGATAACTGCATTGGCGCCTACCCAAAAAGTTGCACCAAACTGGCTCATTCCTTGATGCAAGATATGCTGAATATCAGTTGTTGCAGCGGCCAAACGCTCTATTCTTGAATATGCTCCACGGAAGGACGAATATGGTGTTTGAGTAACTGCAATATGTGCATTTTCTGGCTGTTGCAGAAAATAGACCAACCTTAAACAATATTCTCTTAATAGAATTGAATCTGCATCGAGAGTTAATAAAAACTCACTATCAGGAATTTCAATTGTATTTTTATTTTTCTTTTTTGTTGGGACTAAGACAATTCCATTTTCGGTTTTTTGCTGAGAATACATATTTCCCATTAATCCAATATATGCATTTAAATTCATTGCTTTATTGGCTTCGTGAGAAAGTGATGCATATTTTTTGCGTTCAAAATATTTAAATTCTCCTTGGAAAATTGAAGTTAAACGAGAGTAAAGCTCAAGAGCAAGATTTTTAGTAATTTCTCCATTTTCAGATACTGACATTTTAAGAGCATTTGAAATAGAAGTTAGATCATTCGCTAATTCACGCAATACTTCATTAGCAAAAAATATATCGACATGATCATCAATTTCTTCTTTATCTGCTAAATTGTTTAGCCAGTTTGCTGCCCAATCATAGTGTGATACGAGAATTTTAATATCATTTTTGGTTAAACTTTTTCTATTTTTAGTAGACTTTTTAAAATCATTTAGTGATTTTGTAAATCTTTTGTATGGAGTGCTTAATAGTAATTTAATATCATTTGCCAAAGCACGGTTTGCGTTAAGACGAGTGACATCTTCTGGACTTGTTGGATTTGGTTTGTCATCAAGTAATAATACAATTGTTAAATTTGGATATTCTTGAAGTGCTGCTGACAATAATGTTTTTCTAATAACTGATGGTTCTTCATTGTATGAAGGGACTAAAACTGTAATAGCTGGTTTTGTTTTTTGAAAATGATTATCAAGAAGTGCGCGAGGGACTCTGGTGTGTTTTGCAAACCTCTCAAGAGCACCGTGGCGGGCTACCAAATACATAAGGGAGGAAAATGTTAAGACAGATACAACAAAGGCATAACTTGCTGCTTCCATTGTAAAGTAATAATTTTGAGGACCGTCCATTAATTGTCGAACAATAATTGAGAAAATATAAATGATCCAAAAAATTACAGTTAACACAATTGCTAAACGACTTAAGGCAAGCTTTAAAGTGGATGGTTTGGCGTGAATCATTGGAAGAGGAGCAGTTCTTGTTTCTGATCCCCATTGTCTTTTTCTAGTGGATTTACTTTGATTTTTTTTCAGAGTAAATATTATAGGTTAAAATTGATATTAATTCAATAGCTCGTATATCTGATAAGATGGGGCGATTTGGAGTATTTGATGTAGTTTGATATATTACCTATTTTGTACTATTTTAGATTAGTCATTTTATATACTTCTCCTTTTGAATCATATGTAGTCCATTGACCAACAGGCACACCCATATTAAAAGTACCGGATCGTTTTAAAGTCCCGTTAAGTCGGTACCATTCCCAGTATCCATCAGGATTTCCTTCCTTCATCTTTCCTTTTGACCATATAGTCTTACCATTAGCATGGTATTTTATTGTAAATCCATCAACAATAGTAGACTTTTTGGGTTCAATTTTTTTAGGTGGCGTTTGCATGTTTCTAGTATAGCAAATGGATAATATTGCTAAAAAATATAGAGTTCAATACGCTTCCAGAGGATAAATAACCTCTATGTATTTATTTCCAATAATAGAGTAATGTTGTCATCCGCGTTGATTCTTTCCTTTTTCCGAACATCGGCTTTAAGCGGTAGAAGATATCCTTCTGTTTTTTTATCTGGAAAGATAGAAGTCTTCCAGTTTGTTTTACCGATTGTTGCAACTACAGGCAAAGAACCCCATCCTCGTTTCCTATCACCAAAATGATGTTTTATATCTTCAGAAACATTCAGAGGCACTGATGCAAAATGCCATCCAGCCATTCCAGGATAAAGCCAGACATGTGATGTAAATTTATATTGGTTATATTTCATTCGAACTTGAATCACTTATTTTTCATCAGGGACAAAGCGAAGAGCAACAGAATTCATACAGTAGCGTTTACCAGTTGGTTGTGGGCCATCATCAAACACATGGCCTAAATGTCCACCACAAGTATCGAGGACTTCAATCCGATCATCGCCAAGCGTACTTTCTTTTCGCAATACGAGGGCATCTTTATTCATTGTCGCCCAAAAGCTTGGCCACCCAGTACCTGAGTCATATTTTTGTTCTGAGCGAAAAAGTGGTTTATTGCAACCAACACCATAGTATATTCCTTTGCGTTTTTCATTATTTAACTCACCACTGAATGGTATTTCAGTACCCGCTTCTCGCAAAATGTGGTATTGCTCAGGCGTTAGAATTTTCTTCCATTCGTCATTAGTTTTAGCCATAGTTTCATCAAATGTTCCAGATACAATCTGCCTCGTATTTGTATTTTGGGTTAGGGATTGGATCGTTGTTTTATCTTTTTGGTTTATTATCAAGACAATCACACCAACAACCAGAATACTAATAATAACTAAAAGAGATACATTTTTATATTTGTTATGAGGTCTTTGAATCATAGGTTATTACAACTATCCAAAGGTAAATGCAAAAACCTCAGCGTTATTATCTTCAAACTCAAGTCTCAGGATATGCCGTCCAGGCGATGAGAGATTAATGAGTTTATAGAGTTGATCATTATCCACAGTCACTGTGCCGTTTATATTATGCTCACCAAAATCCTGCATCTTGTTATCTATATAGACTTTTACTTTCGCTGGAGTTGCTTTTGTGCGCATGACCAAAAAAACTTCTTTAGAATCAAAATTAAGTGTAAGCATTGATCCTTTTTGAGGATTGGCGTACTCATTCATTACATTCCAACTTCCCGAATATGCAAATTCATTCTTTCCCAAATTTTTGGGTGCAGTATATGTTCCAAGAGTATCTTTCTTAATAGTCTCAGGTGAGGCAAAGTGTTCGATTCTGCCGTACCCTAAATATAGTTCCGGAGTTTTGGCTTGAATCTGATATGTCGGATTGTTTATCTCAGACGATACATCAGTTGCTCCCGCTTCTTTCAATAGCTCTTGAATAACTTTTTCAGATTCATCATAGCCTCCTTCTCCGAAATGGGTGTAACGAATATATCCTTCTTTATCAATAAAATATTTTGCTGGCCAGTATCTATTGTTGTAGGCTCTCCAAGTAGCAAAATCATTATCTTGTACTATTGGATATGTCAGCTTAAAATCTTTTATAGCTTGGGCTACATTTTTTTCATTTTTTTCAAACTCAAATTCTGGGGAATGAACTCCAATGATAACTAAACCTTTATCCTTATATTTTTCATTCCAATCTCTAAGATATGGCAGGGTTCTCTGACAGTTAATACATGAATATGTCCAGAAATCGACAAGAACGACTTTCCCTTTTAACTCAGCAAGCGTTAGAGTATTAGAATTAAACCATACACCTCCTGGAATAATCTCTGGAGCTTTAACATCTTTTGGTTCAATCAAATCAAACATCGGTTTTCCCATGTCGTTTTTCTTCATTTCAGTACCAGATTTTTCACCTAATTGATTACGAATCAACTCATTATCTTCAAGCTTCGTGAGGCCTGTGCCGTATTGAGGGAATGTATTTAGCACAAAAGTTTGGAATTTCCGATCAACATTAAAGAATATACCAATAGCTGTCAAAATCATTAAAACTCCAAATAATTTTTGAATATGCCCTAAATTTGATAGTAACCATGGAACCCGACGTAGTGCGTTTTGACCACCAATCATGATTAAAAACATTGGAATTGCTGTACCCAGTGAATATGAAAGCGTAATTAAAAACGCATCAAATGTAACAGTACCAGTGATAGCAAGGGATATAACAGATGCCAAGATTGGCCCAACACAGGGAGTCCACAGAAGTCCTACAGAAAAACCAATAAGTAATCCACCACCAAAGCCAGTTTTCCCCTGACTGTTCGGCATAAGAACTGCAAGGCGAGAAAATAGTCTCTCAACAAGAACCTGAAACTGAGGAACAAGAAGTGATACTCCAAATCCTGCAACTACCAGTACAGATACAAATCGAAGTGTTTCAGCTGGAACACCACTTAGTCGAACAATGGTTGAAAGAAAGAGTGTAAAAAAAGTAAAGCTAAGGATAAAACCCGTGACTACTCCAATTGGACGTGACTTTCCAGTATTCACGCCGCCGATACTTGATGTGAGAATGATGGGAAGGATGGGTAGAATACACGGTGAGAGTACCGTTATGACTCCAGCTAGAAATGCGAATGCAATAAGTAAAATCATAATGTTTGTTAACAAATCTCTGAAACTAGAACGGCAGATTACTTAATATTAGAAAGCAACTCGTCTATTTGTCCACCATTCCACTTTATTACTTCTTTTCCAGTACCGTCAATTTGAACAAATGTATGCTGATATGTGATACCGTATTTCTTAGCAAGATCTTTTTCTTCCTTATCTGTCTCTGGATCGTTGTAGTTGACTCGAATCAGTGTTATGTCTTCAGGAATTTTACTTGCATTCTTCGTAAAACTTGCATCAGCAGGCTTACAGGTTGGACACCATGAAGCGTAGAAAAATAACACTCTGCGATTATTTGATGCGCTGTCGAGAGCTGACTTGCTATACTGAACATATCGAGAGTCAGTCATTTTATTCGTAGAAGAGCTTTGCTCATCATCCATCATCTTGTCATCTTCTATCGTGCTATTATCTTTCTTCATTATAGAATCAGATTGAGATGAGTTTTGGGAAAGTGTATACACACCATAACCGAGAACAGCCACTACTGCAATAATTGCAAAGATTACTATTGGATTTTTCATATATTTCAATTCACCTGCGATCTTTTTATCTTTACTTATAGTAGTAAATCAAAATACAAATGTCAAGTTAACTTTACATTTTGAAATGAGAGTAGATGCGGGAGATAAGTTTAGAGAAGACCATTGCACAGAGTGCAATGACAAGCCATGAATCGATTTCGTGCTTCAAGGCTTGAAGAATAATTCCTAAAATTAATGTCCCCACTCCAACCAGATAGGAGATCCTTCCAGCTTTAAGAATATGTACCACTTCTCTCTCGTCTGAGGACTTTTCTCTCAAGAGATATGCAGCAAATGTTAGAAACGAAACTATGAGTGCGACGATCAACATTGACACCATAGTGTCAGGCATTGTGAGATTACCTGGATTTAAAAATAGAATTACTATTCCAAGTATTAGGATTGCGCTGATAGTTTCAATAATCATATTTACTTATATATTTTAAACAAATTCTCAACATTTGTGTTGAAGTACTTTGCAATTTTCAAAGCAAGTAAAACTGATGGTGTATAGTTGCCTTTTTCGATTGCAATAATTGTTTGACGAGTTACACCAACAGCCTTCCCAAGCTTTTCTTGGGTGACTTTGTTTTTATTGCGATAGTCTGAAACATTATTACTAACATTTTGATCCATACAGTTAGTTTAGTAAAAAAAATAACACATGGGTTTTTGAGAGTTTGTGAACATTGATGTCAATCAATGCTGCGGGACCAGGATTCGAACCTAGATAAACAGCTCCAAAGGCTGCTGTCCTGCCATTAGACGATCCCGCAATATTTATATATACTTTGCCCCATATTGTACCAAAAAAAAGTTATCTTATGTGAAGTTTAGTTATAAAGTAGTATCGCCGATGTATTTTTCCTCGAGGCGCAATAATTTTTTAGCAAATTTATTTTTCTTAATTAATTCGAGAATATCTTTTCGCATGTGAATTAACCCTGGAAGAAGAGATACAAAAACAATTACCATAACAATTGGTAAAAGATATTTATCAACATCTGGAATTATATTACCCAAGAAAAAACCTGCAGCTGATAAACCTGCTCCCCAAAGCAAGCCACCAATAATATTGTAAGTTAAGAATTTTTTATATGACATGTCTGCCATACCAGCGACAATTGGAACAAATGTTCTAACAGCTGGCACAAACCTGGCAATTATTAAAGTTTTACCGCCATGTTTTTCATAAAAGTCTTTTGCTTTTTCAATATATTTTTTCTTGAAGAAAAAACTATCTTTTTGTCGCATTAACCACTTCCCTGATTTGGCTCCTGTCCAATAACCAACACTGTCACCCATTATTGCAGCGATCGCAAAAAGTGGAATTAAAATTCTTTCATCGAAAACTCCTTGGGAAGCCAGGAAACCTGCAGTAAACAATAAACTATCACCTGGCAAGAAAAAACCAAAGAAGAGACCTGATTCTGCAAAAATGATTGCAAATAATCCTAAGTAGCCAACAGTTTGAATTATTTCTATTAAATTAAAATGCATGAATATTAGTATACCAGATTTTATTTTGTGGAAACATCGATCGACCAGTTTGGGTTTTGGGCTTCTTTTTTATTTTTTTGAGTTATCCAAAAGCGTGTGTAGACTGTAATAATTAAATAACAAATCACAAAAAATGGGTTTTCAATTAGTTTTGACAGAATTGATTTGATTTTTATCTCATAAGATATTTGATATTCATTTTTAATATCTTCACCAAATAATTTTTTTAATTCATCAAATGATCCTTGGAATCTTTTACTTTGTTTTAAGTGATCTTTTAATTCTTTTGGGACTTTTAAATAAACTGGAGCATTTTTTAAGTATTTATATTCGCCACCATTTAATTTGTTTTCGAAATATAAAAATGCATCAACATTTACAATTGATGGGAATCTAAATTTTTTGAGAAAAGTTCTTTTGATTGCAATACATCTTCCGTTTACTGATAAATAATTATCACCATCATTTAAATTAAGACTTATTGAATTAACAATATCCATTCCCATAGAAAGTGTTTGTTGAAGAAGATTTGTATGTTCTTTTGGGGCAACTTTTGTACAAACCATAGTGAGGCTTTTGTTTGAATCAAAACTATCAACTATTTGTTTTAGTGTGGTTTTAGCAAAAGAAACATCATCTTGAGTCAAGACTACAATATCTGAATTACAATTTTTAATTCCTATTTTTGCTTTTTCTAGAATGGATCCTTGTTCTTTAATTTCTATTATTTCAACTTTTGACCTTTTGAGCTGTTTTTTTGTATCTGAGGTGAAATTTCCTCCTCCATTAACGACGATAATTGGGAAATTTTTGACATGCAAAGATGATCTTAAACTTTTGACGGTGTTTATAATCCATGGGGCGCCAAAGCGAGTAGTAATTACAACTGAGATACTAAGCTTCATGGGTATATTATACCCTATAATTATTAAAATTTCTAGTCGTTAACCTTTTCGTATTCGATTACCTGCATTAAAGTATCATCGATTTTTGTAGTTGGCTTCCAATCAATAGTAGCCTTGATTTTTGTAATATCAGGCACGCGTTTGGTCATATCTTCAAAACCTTTTCCATATACATTTTCGTATGGAATAAGCTTAATTTGGGATTTTGAACCAGTGAGCTCGATTACCTTTTCGGCAAGCTGTTTTATTGTTAATTCATCAGTTGAGCCAATATTGAAAACTTGGCCTAGTGCTTTTTCTTCTTGAGATAATTTATAAATTGCCTCTATAACATCAAATACATTTCCGAAGCATCTTGATTGGGTACCATCTCCATAAATTTGAATATCTTCATTTTTAAGAGCCCATTTTACAAATCTTGGAACTACCATACCATAATGACCGCGCTGTCTTGGGCCTACAGTATTAAATAATCTAAAAACAACAACTGGTAAATTGTATGAGTTGTAATATGCTAGACCCATGAATTCATCTAGTTGTTTTGCTGCAGCGTAGCTCCAGCGGTTTTTTGTTGTGGCTCCAAAAACTGTATCGTCATCTTCTGCATATGGATACTTGGTGCTTTTTCCATAAACCTCTGAAGTTGATGCGATTAAAATCTTTTTCTTGTAGCGGTTGGCTGCTTTTAATACTTTTTCTGTTCCATCAATATTAATTTCTAGTGATTCAAGTGGAGAATTAACAATTGAAAAAACTCCCAGGGCGGCCGCCAAATGAATTATCAAATCTGTGTCGCTTGCCAACCTATCAATTACCATTTCGTTTCTTATATCTTCGATTACGAATTTAAAATTTGGATTTGATTTTAATTCTTCAATATTTTCCATTCTCCCACTTAAAAGATTATCAATGATTGTTACTTCCCAACCTTTTTCGAGAAATAATTTGGACAAATGTCCTCCAATGAAACCTGCTCCACCTGTTATTAATACTTTTTTGCTGGCCATAGATATTTAAAATAACATACCTGACTATCTTGTAAATACTCAATTTGACAAACTAAATATTTTTTGGAGTATAATAATTAGATGAAATCATTAATTAAAATATTGGTTGGATTTTTAGCAACTACATTTATTTTTCAGTTAACTTCTTCATTTGTTTTAGCAGAGAGTGAGAGAACTTCTACACAGAGTGCTAATAGACCTGGACAGGAAATTAGAAAGGCAGTCCGTGAGGCAAGATGTACTATCGCCGAAGAGCGAATTAATTTGAGAATTGATCGATTTAGTTCTTTAAGGCAAGACCATGTAAAACTTTACCAGGCTATTGTTGAAAGACTAAAAACCTTAGCTGATAAATTAGATAAAGAAGGCTATGATACTGCAAAAATTAGAGCTGATTACAAAGTTTTAAATGACAAAATTGCAAAACGAGCAACTGATTATGCTACTTTTATTTCGAAACTTGAAGCAACAAAGCAATATGCATGTGGTGAATCTGAAGGAAAATTTGTTGATGCACTAAAAGATTCCAGAAGCTATATGGAGATTGTCCAAAAAGATACTCAAGATATTCGAGAATATTACAAAAATACTATCCGAGCTGATATAAAGGAATTAAGAGCACAGAAAACAAATAAAGAGTAATGAAGAAAAATACCCAAGGAAATGTACTAATTATTACCATAATGATTATTGCAGTAATTGTGGTTTTAGCTTTTATTGGACTTAAAAATCTTAAAAATCCAACTGATTCTGGATCGGATTATAATACAAACACTTCCACTACCCCCACTCCAGTGGGCTCACCCACAGATACAAAATTTGATAATACGAGTGATCAGGATATTCAAAAAATGGATTCTGAGTTTAATAAAATTGATGCTCAAATGTTTAGTAACACTGAGCTTTCAAATTCTACATTGGGGATTTAATTACTTCTGTGAGCCCGACAGGGATCGGACCTGCGACATTCTCCTTAAAAGGGAGCTGCTCTACCACTGAGCTACGGGCTCTTGAAATACTATTATACTATCTGATCAGGCTAATTCAAATATAAAACGAATGTGACCCCAGTGGGATTCGGACCCACGATTTTCGGGATGAAAACCCGACGTCCTAGGCCTCTAGACGATGGGGCCATACAAGTGCACCTGCTATTTTATCATTTGAAGCCGTAAGATGCTAGAATATTGGCATGAAACTAAAACCAATCCAATTAAGACATGATGAGGTTGATCCCAGTAAACTATCCACAATCAAAAGGAACCCGATCGTGTTAGTTCTTGATGAGATACTTGATACTTACAATATTGGCTCAATATTTCGCTTAGCAGATGCCACTGCTATTCAAAAGGTCTATCTTTGCGGAAACATGGAATATCCTCCCTCATCGCGAATACATAAGGCTGCTGTTGGGACTGAGAATTGGGTCCCTTGGGAAAAAGCTGATTCTGCAATTGAAGTTGTTAATAAATTGAAAAATGACGGATATGAGATAGTTTCAGTTGAGCAGGACTCAAAAAGTATTTCATATAAAGATTTTAAACCAAAATTTCCAACCGCTTTTGTCCTGGGACATGAAACAAAAGGAGTAAACCCTGAAATACTTAAAATATCAGATCAAATTGTTGAAATTCCAATGATGGGAATTAATCATTCATTTAATGTCTGGGGAACTGGAGCGGTGGTACTATATAAAACGCTCGAATTCATCGAGTAAAACACTTGAATTCATCGAGTAAAACACTTGAATTCATTAAGTAAAGCGACTGTGTCGTTAAAGAGCAGAATTTACTGCTGCTTCCATATCTTTGAAACTATAAGCACCTGCGAAATTTGTAGTATTAACAAAGAATCCTGGTGTTCCTTGCACACCAAGCGATGATGCTATTGCGATATCGTCAGTTAATGTTTGCGCATATTTGTCACTATCCAAACATGACTTCATAAAATTTGAATCAACAGCGGATTTTAAGAAAGTTGCCAAAGTTTGTGATTTTGCTTTGTCGTTTTTGACATCATTATTTAATAAATCATATCCTTCGCTTGACATCAAAAGATCGTGAACTGGCCAGAATTTTCCTTTTTCATTTGCACAATAAAGCGCTTTTGTTCCCATTTCACCATTTCCATGACCTGGCGTGTAAATATAAATATAGGCGGCTTTACCAGAATCAACTAATTTTTTCATCTCAATAACTGGGGCAACATATGTTCCCCCATCCTTGACCAATTTAAAGTTTGCTCCAGCTTGATTATTTAATTCTGAATTGTGACCTGCGGCGATACTACAATATGGACAGCTTGGATCTGCTACTTCAACTAAAAGAAGTTTACTGTTTTCATTTCCAAACTTTAGCGCATTTGGTTTATCGAATAATTTTTTAATTTGATCTTGAGTCACTGCAACTGCAGCTGGTGCTTGAGCATTGTTTTGTGTGCCAGTAGTTGTAGTTTGAGCTGGGGCTTTTTCTAGTTGGTTTACTTTTTGCCAAAGCATTCCAAAACCAAAAACAAGTAAAAATACAATGAGAACTAAAACTGGAGTTAATTTATCTGATAATGATTTTTTGATTGATTCTTTTTCTTTCATTAAATTTATAAGTCTTTCTATAATCTTATTAATTTCCTAAATTGTCAAGGTATGAGAGCGCATCCATGCCTGCCATACACCCAAAACCTGCTGCTGTTATTGCTTGTTTGTACCTGTGATCGTGAACATCCCCTGCTACAAAGACTCCATCAATGTGAGTGTATGAATTTTGTTTTGGAATGATAAAACCTTTTTCATCTAATTTTAATTTCCCCTCAACTATTTGGCTTTCTGGAATATGACCGATTGCTACAAAAACGCCATCGATTTGCATATCGGAAATTTCATTTTTAATGATATTTTTGATTGAAACTTTTTCTAATTTTTGGTCACCAACTAATTTTGTAATTTCACTATTCCAAATTACTTTTATTTTTTCGTTTTTAAATACTTTGTCTTGCATTATTTTCGATGCTTTAAAAGTATCACGCCTGTGAACTACAAAGACCTCGCTTGCGTATTTTGAAAGAACCAAAGCTTCTTCCATTGCTGAATCGCCACCACCTACCACAATTACTTTTTTGTTCTTAAAAAATGGTGCGTCACAAGGGGCACACGATGAAACACCACGGCCGATTAATTTTTGTTCTCCTTCAGCGCCTAACCATTTAGTTACTGCTCCTGTTGCAATAATTAGTGATTTTGCTGAGTAAATATCATTACCTGTTTTAATTTGAAATGGGTTTTTATCAATTACTACACTTTCCGCTTTTTTTTCTAAAAATAATGCACCAAAACGTGTTGCTTGGTTTTTCATGTTAATCATTAGGTCTGGACCTTCGATTCCTTGGGGAAACCCGGGAAAATTATCTACAGTTGATGTGAGCATTAATTGCCCACCCCAACTTTCACCTGCAAATATTATTGTTGAGGCTGCACCACGTGTTGTATATATTGCTGCAGTTAAGCTTGCAGGACCGGATCCAATTATTGCGACATCCCACAACCCCCCTGAAGGAGGTTGTGTGGAAATCATATCTTTTACGTTTTCGTTATTGAGCATTTGTTGCAGGTTGTTCTGTTGGCGGTGTTGGCATAGCAGTTGGTTCAGGTGTCTGAATTACTGGTACTTCCCCAACTGGTGCTGGCATCCCTACTGGCTCTGGCATAGCTGGAGCAGTTGGCTCAGGAGTCATTACTGGCTCAGGAGTTGACATTGGCTCTGGCATTGTTGGAGCAGTTGGAGCTGCTGGCATTCCCATTGGATTATTTGTTGTATCTTGTTGCATTTATAAAGTCACCCCCTTGTTTTAAAAAATTAACTTAAGCCTTGTTTTATTAAATCTTCAAAAGCTTGCTTTCCTGAAAATCCGACTTTTCTACCTATTTCTTTTCCTCCTTTGAATAATACAGTTGTTGGGATAGACATTATTCCGTATTTTTCTGCAGATCCCTGATTTTGATCTACATCAACTTTTGCAATTTGGACTTTGCCATTGTATTCATTTGAAAGTTCTTCTAAAACTGGTTCTGCCATCTTACATGGCCCACACCATGGAGCCCAAAAATCAACTAAAACTGGAGTGGCTGATCCCAAAACTTTTGTTTCAAAATCTGCATCTGAAATTGTGAAGGTTGCCATTTTCACCACTATAAAGATGTGAGTAAATAAAGTCAATATGGAAGCATTTAATTATTTTGCATGGCAAAGGCATGGGCTCCCATTAGCCCACCAAATTCACCTAAATTTCCTTTTGTAATTTTTGGAACTGAGAAAAAACTTCCAATTAATTTTTCAATTTCGTGATTTAGATTATCAATATTAATTTTAGGTGATAAACCTCCACCAACTATTAAAATTTCAGGTGACCAATGAAGAATTGTATTTGATAGTCCTCGGGCTAAATCAAGTTCTAATTGATGCCAGACAGTTGGATCATCAATATCAGTTGGTAATTTATTGTATTTTTTTTCAAGAGCAAGCCCACCTACTTTTTCTTCGAGCGAAATATTTCCATCAATCAACTGTTCCCCGATTTCAAAACCTGCCCAATTTTTTGATATTTTTTTATCTTCAATTCTTACACCATTTACACCAGTTGAGACAGTGACATAGGCAACGATTGAATGATTAATTCCCTCTCCATATACTGCTTCTGCCAACCCCACCAACGCTGTGTCATTTTCTAATAAAACTTTTGCGTTTGTTTTGTTTTGGATTTGATCTTTAATGTTTATCCCTATCCAGGAAGTTAAGTTCGAATCAAGAAGCGTTGTTTTTTCTCGATTCATTGGGCCTGCAATTCCTGCTACAATTATTTTTTTATTATTATCGACAATATATTTTGAAATAATATTTAATGCATCTTCAAAATTTTGTGGAGTGTCTACCACTATTTGATTTGCGACAGCATTGTTTTGAATAGACCCCATTCGAAGATGGGTTGCGCCAATATCAAAAACTGCTAGTTCGTTTTGATCTATTTTAATTTTTTCCATTTATCTATATATTCTAGTACAGTTTGGACGAATTCTGCATGGGACCAAATAAGTGGAGTTGCTGAAATTGCATAACCCAAATAAGGATTTACCTGTTCACCTAATACGCCTGAAGGAAAAGCCCGCGAATAAGCCCATAAAATTATATCCCAGGCATCTTTTAGTTCATCTTTTGATTTTGCTTTTTTAATATAGTATTGGGCTAGCCAAAGAGTTGTTATTATCCATGGATTTGAATGAGCAGTGCCTTCAATGCTTCCATACAAGTCCCCTTCAAATCTTATTAAACCACCAATGGGGCCTGGGTTTGTAAGTTTATTTTTAACTGTTTGCCAACCTTTTGCTAGCTGATCACTATCAATATCTAAAATATCAAACTTTGTGACTGCATAAATACTACTTACATCACAAACTGGATCAACTTCTTTTGAATTGTTATCAAGATTGATTGATTTTACAAAATAATTTTCTTTTTCATCCCAAAGGTATTTTAAAAGTGCAGCTTTAATTTGTATTGATGCTTTAATCCACACGTCTTGATCTTCTCTTTTGCCTAACAAACTAGCAAATTCAGAGGCAGTTACTAAAGCAGATGAAACTGATGCTGCTGTGAAAGTGTGGATTCCATATTTCATTTCCCAAAGATCATATGATGGTTTTGGCAGGCCTTCGGGGAAAGTGTAACTGACCATAAAATTAGCGGCTAACTTTATTACATTGTTATAAATTTTTTCAATAAATTCGAGATTTTTTGATTTTTGATAATGATTTCCTAGACTCCAAATAAATAGTGCTGTTTCGTCTTCTTGGATTGCAAGAATTTTTTCACCTTTTTCGTTTACCCATGGATGCCAGGATGAAGCGATTGATCTATCTGATCTGTACCTATGATAAAAATATCCATCAGGAGACATTACTCCTTGTGAGAATTCAAAAAATGGATGAGTGGTTTCAGTGTAGCCTGCGTTATCCATTGCAAAGGCAACAAATGCTGCGTCCCTGTGCCAAACGTAACTGTAAGTATCACGGCCATAATAGAGCATATCTGAATCGCCTGAAGCGATTATTGGACCAGTGTTATCTATGTGAGTTCTAATTATAAAAAGAGACTTATTGTATAACTCAATTATATCTTTTCCCTTTGTATGGGACTCAAGAATTGAGAGATTTGTTTCTTCTTTGTTTTTATTGATCCAAGCATGCCAAAAATTTTTAGTTGACTCGATTATGTGATCTGACGATTTTTCTTTTATAAGACTATTTAGCGCTTTGAGTTCTTCAAGAGTTTTTGCCAAACAGATCCAGGTGTCGATATTCCATTCGCTATTTCCTTCAACTTCTTTTGAAAACTCAATTGTTGAATCAACTGAGCCGTGCTCGACTGAATTAACTGAAAGTTCACCATCTTCTGCATCACGCCATGTACCTTCCTTGCCTTCAATTCCTGCTAAACCAACCGTATAGCTTGAAAACCCCAATCCGTCACTTATACCTGAAATTAAAGCCATTCTTCTGCCTTTGTAATGAATGATTGCATTTTCGTCGGGATCAAAATAAACAGTATCGCCTTTTGTAATCCCATACATGTGGAATTGATGATGGAGAAATATTTTTATTTTTCTTTTGTTTGAAAAAAGATTTTTTACTTTTATTTTTCTAATTGATATGTTTTGCTCGTTATACACTGCATCTATCATTGAAAGCTCAACGCCAATATCACGATTTATTGCAATGGTTATGCCTACCATTGAATCTTTTTGAAAATCTACAACTATTTGCCAACCTGGATCTGAAAGCCAGTGAATTTTATTGTCTACAAATATTCCAACTCGATCAACTCCACCTTGGGCCATTTGGTTTTCAAGACCTACGTAATCAAAATAAATGTCTGCAATTTGCCCATGAAGATCAAGAGCTTGAAGAACTGATCCATTTCCCAATACTAAAGATCTCATTTTAGTAATATTTTTCTATGTGATATTTTAAAATACTTATAAAAGGCAGCTTTGATTTATATCTAACCATTTTTTTGGCTAAATCTTCTTCACCTAAAACGTTTTTGATCCAATTAACAAAATCATTTTTTTCTTTGTTCACATGATATTCAAAATCTAAATCAGACATTTGATTAACCGAATCAAATAATTCTTTTAAGTTAATTATCATTTGGCCATTTTTGAGCCAAAAGGCTTTATCTGAACCTGCGTTTTTTAATACTCTTCTTGTTTTTGGTTTTCTCATATCAATTCAACTCTTCTATTTAAATCAGATAACACTCTCATAAAATACAAAAATGCCTCATATGGTGAATCATATGGATTGAAATATTTGTGAACATCTCCATCATTAAACCATTTTGTACACATATAGTAAACGTGATCTGAGGTTGTTAGTTTTTTCCAATCATTAATTAATTTTTTGTCTTTTGATTTTATTACTTTATCCCTTAATGCATATAATTTTAAAGATGCTTCTTTTTGGATATCGTTTGACATCCAAGCTGATAAATCACGCTCTGTATCTGCCCATGAAGTAAAATCTGGGACATCTAATTCCCCGACTGATTTGTATTTTTTAATTGCCATTGATGGCGTTACAAAATCATTGTCTTTATAACTTAGAATTTCACCAGGCAAACTTTCTAGAAAATTAAAAATTCCAGTCGATTCCCATTGGTGTTCTCCAAAAGTTTCATAATCCATAAAAAGATTAACCAAATTTCCATTTCCATTAATATTATTTACCCATTTGGCGAATTTTGGAGCTGTGAGAGGCCACTGACTCCAGCTTTTTTCACCAAAGCGAAATGCAATATCGTCTGATAGCTTATAATTTTTAAGAAGAATTGAAATTTTTTCATTTCCTGGTGGATTATAAATAAAGTTTGGACTGCGCCAATCCAAGATACGATCTGCTCCTTCTGCTAGAATCCCCGTGTAGCCTAATTCAGAGATGTAATTTGCTAGATCATTATTATAAATTAATTCTGTATTTCTAAATACTTTTGGAGTTGTATCAAAAATTATTTGAATCTTTTTCTCATGTTCTTTTATTTGATTTTTAAATTCATCTTTTGAAAAAAGAAATGATAATGAGTGATGATAAGTTTCACCTATTATTTCGACTTTTCCGGTTTTTACTAACTTTTGAAAACTAATTAATACTTCGGGAGCATATTCCATAAATTGATCAAGAATTACTCCTGTTATTGAAAAACTAACATGAAATTCAGGATATTTTTCCAATAAGTGCAAAAGAAGCGCATTTGTGGGCAGGTAACATTTTTGTGCTACTTTTTTGATAACTGCAATATTTGATTGTCTTCCATCAATTGAGTCATCAAAATATGAAGAATTTGAACCAATATCAAATATTTTATATTTGCGAACTCTATAAGGCTGATGGACATGGAAATACATGCATACTGATGCCATTTTTATTGATTTAGTAAATTTTCATAAATTTTTATTGTCTTTTGTGCTGCTTTATCCCAAGTGCAACCCAAGGCTTCGTTTCTTCCTAAATTTCCAAGCTGATTTTTTAATGATTTAAATTGAATTACTCCTAAAATTTTGTCTGTCATATCGTCAACATCCCAAAAATCACACCTTAAAGCATTACTTACTACTTCTCCAACACCTGATTGATTGGATATTAATATTGGAGTTTTTTCAGAGAGGGCTTCAAGGGCTGTTAGGCCAAATGGTTCTGATACTGATGGCATAACAAATAGATCAGCGAGAGCGTATAAACCAGAAAGCTCGGCGCCTCTCACGAATCCTGCGAATAAAACTTTATCTGAGATACCAGCTTTTGCTACATCCATTATTATTTTTTTCTCCATATCACCTGAGCCTGCAATGATAAACATTGTTTTTGGGTTATATTGAAGTACTTTTTGTGCAGCTTTTATAAAATAATCTGGGCCCTTGGAAAGAGTGATACGACCAACAAATAAAACTATTGAATATCCATTTTCTTTATACTGCTTTAACCCATCATATAAATTATTATTTTGGTTTTTTTCTTCAAACTTAATTAATCCATTGTGGACAACTTCTACTTTTGAATTATCTGCATCATAAAAGTTTCGCAAAATATCTTTTGTTAAATTGCTTACCGCTATTACTTTATCTGAATAATCTACTGCTTTTTTTTCGATTGAAAAGACTTGAGGATTAACTCCTTTTCCCCCTCCTCTATCAATTTCTGTAGCATGAATGTGAGTTATTAAAGGTTTCCCTGACACTTCTTTTGATTTAATGCCAGCTAGAGTGGAGAGCCAATCGTGAGCGTGAATGATATCGAAATTTGTGCTTGTTGCAATTTCAGTGGCTACTGAGGCGTACCTTTCTACTTCACTAATTAAAGTTGAGCCATAATTTTTGTCGTTTGAATTTGAAAAATCATTAATATATGAATATGAAGTTTGATAGGCTTTTAGAAGTGAATTTATTTCTACTAAATTGATCTTTTTATTATTTGCAAAAAGTATTTTCATAAAATTTGCTCTAGCATCAATCTTTTTTGGTAGCACAAATGTAATTTCAGTGCCAAGATTTGAAAGGGCCTGAGTTAAACCGAAACACGCAACGCCGAGGCCACCACTATTAAAAGGAGGGAATTCCCAACCAAACATGAGTATTTTCATATCACTATTAGTTAACTATAACCCTCAAATACAGCCCATTGGAAGGGTTATTTTTTAGTAGACTAACATGGAGAGTGCTAACAAAATAAGAACAATTAATATATAAAAAATAATATGATTTCTGCCTAATTTTAGACTTTGTGGTATACCTGATAGCCAAGCATCAATTGATTGATTATTGGGAAGTGATTTAACCAAAGAAATAATTGAGCTTACAAAAAAACCAATTGCCACACCCTTACCAAATGAATTTGAAGAGGAGCTTATTGCAAAGAGTGTTAAAAAGAAAAACAAAATTTGAAACCAAACTTTGTGAAAAATTAGATCTTTTCTTTCATATGAAGTTTGAATAAGTAAATTAAAAAGTTTTTTCCACTGACCTGCATTTGCGAGAGCAATTGCTCTTTGACTTGTTAACTCATGAGAATTTGTAAAAAATACATAAATTAAATGATCAATTTGAAATAATGCTAAACCCACCAAAGATCCTGCCAAAAGTGCCACTAAATATAACCAATTACTGGAGTATTTTGTAAAATAAAACAAAAGTGGAACCAGAATTATTGGAATAAAAAAAGACAGATATTTCTTTATAAAACCCATAAATTCATTATATAGCAAATCAAATGCCTGTGAATATTTGTACGAAAATTATTCCATAATTTTTATTTGAAACTGCACCAATACCTATTTTTCCAAAATTTTGATCTAGAATATTTTCTTTGTGGTTTTTTGAATTCATCAACCCCTTATTTGCCTCAATTGCACTACTTGTTAATGCCAAATTTTCACCGGCAAATTTAAACATTATATTTTTTGAATTAAGCCGCATTGAGACATTTGAACCATTTAGATCAACATGGCCAAAAAATCCCTCTTTCCACATTTTTTGAGCGTAATCTCTTGCAATATCGCTTAATTTTTCATCAAGCACTAAAACTGGTAAATTGGATGTAATTCTTTCTTTGTTTGTTAATTCAAACAACTGATTTTCTTGTTTTTTTTCATCTTTTAAATTAATTGATTTAACATGAAGTGGTTTTGTTTGTGAGCTGTTTGAAGTTACTGTTACACTCGCGAAGGAATTTTGTATTAAATTTTTTGTATTTGAAAAATTGGGCAAAATGTAAACCAAGAAAGCAACAAGAATAATTAAACCTAAAAGCTTTTTCATTATTTTTTTTGTGTCAATTTAAGCTGTTTTAATTTCCACATGAACAGTTTTCCTTTTGATCTTGCTGAGGAATCTTTGACAAATGTGCGAGCCGATTCGATTAATCCTCTTGGGTTTTCTTTAACTAGTTTCATATAAAGAGATTTATGTTTTAAATCATCCAATTCAACAGCTAAATCGTATGCATAAAGCTGGAATTCGCGGGAGACATATTTGTCATCTTCAATTTTGTATTTGCCTACTATATCGCCTATTTTTGTTGCATCAGCCATAGTTAGCCTAAGAAGGATTTTCCTATTTCTACCACTGTTTTGTTTATAATTGATTTTTCAGTTTCAGTGAAATCTTCAAGCACATAAATATCACCTGGGATTCTATTTTTTACATCACGATTATCAACACCAACTCTTACACGCCAGAAATCTTTTGACTTTAGATTTTCCTCAATTGAATTTATTCCGTTGTGAATTTTTGGGCCTGTTGAAAGCTGAATCTTATAATCCCCTAAGACAATATCTAAATCATCATGGACTATATAAATATCGTTTAGATCAACTTTATAAAAGTTTTTAGCCAAAATAATAGCTTTACCTGAATCATTCATAAAAGTTTGAGGTTTAATCAAAATTATTTTATCGTTTTTTGCAATTAAATAGTTATTTTGTTTTTCAAAAGTTAAATTTAATTTTTCTGACAAAAAATCAACAAATATAAAACCAACATTGTGACGATTGTTTGTATATTTATCCTCTGGATTACCTAAGCCTGCAATTAATTTCATATGTTACCTTTGGCTATTGTAGCAAAAAAATTAGGCCAGTAATTCATTTGAATAATCAAATGACACTTGGCCTTAAATACTAACTTAGGGTTTCTGCTCCTTCAGGCAAGGTTTCTTGATTTTCAACAAGAAGCAGTGGTGAATTATAAATGGACCAGCACATACCATTTTCTTCTTGGACATCATTCACATTTACTTGGATTCCGGCAATATTCATTATCTCTCTTGAATCGCTTGGTTTTTTGGTTACCTCCAAGAGCAGTATTTGACCTTTGGACAAAGTCAGATTTAGAAAAGAGACACCTTTGTTGTCATCGTTTAAAAGTACCAGAGAAATATCTCCAGGTGTTGCGTAAAAAGACCAGAGAATGTTTTCGATAGTGATTGAATTGGATGATTTACCTTTCATCGCAGATACAAAGCTGAACCCTTTGAATTCAGGTTCGGCGATTACACCAATTCCACCATTTAGTAGAAAATTGTAAAATTTACTTTTGAATTGGTGCCTATTTAACTCCTGTATCAAATGGCTATTCGTTCCATTCAAATCAGAAATGTTTCTCTCAAGATCAGTTTGTTTAGACAATAGTCTTACGACTACCAGATTTAAATCGTTTTTGAGAGATGTTGCCAGTCCCATGATTATGGACAAGAATATTACATTGACACCAAAAGTGTAGACGACAGAATCGATACTGGGAACATCGTTGTTAACTATTATGATACTGGTAGTAAAGTTCACTAATAGAAATAATACGGCAATTCCAATTGATCCAAAAAAACTGAAAGTTGATTCTTTCATGACTACCATCCTTGGTTGAACTCAAGTGTGCTATTTGAAACAATGAATTATATCCTATAATTGTGAAGCGGGCAAATGATTTATTTTTTCTTGCCTAAAAACTGATGAACATACTTACCAAAGAATGGTGCTTCCCAGATTTTTCCTTGAGATGCATTGTAAATCATGATTAGCCACAAGATAAACCATGCAATTGTTAATAATCCTGAAACTGGAGATAAAATGATTGTAATTCCAAATAAAATATTTAATACAAAGAATATAACTGAAGTGACAACAGATTGCATTGCGTGAAATCTTACAAATGGATCTTTTTCAAGAAGAAGGAATACAAAACCTGAGATAAAACCAAAGACATATGATAGAGCTGCTGCTGTTTCTTTTTTAAGTCCTGTTCCCGATTTCATATATATAGAATCTCAATTATGTAAACACATGTCAATGGGCAAGTTTTTGGATATTTCTTAACTCAGTTATTGTTGTTGATTCCTTTGGAGATTTATCATCTCTTACATTAATTAATCTTGGAAAACGAAGGGCATAACCTGAGGTGTGTTTTGGACTAACTGTAATTTCATCAGCACTAATTTCAACTACAACTTTTGGCTCGACCCAAACATCTGGGATTAAATCTTTTGGAACTAAATATTCTTTTGGCATTAATTTTGTTTTAATTTTTTCTAAATCCTTTGATAAAGACATCAAAAGATCATCTGACAAACCAGTCCCCACTTTTGTGACAGTTTTAAACTCGTCACCATCTTTTACACCAACTAAGAATTGCCCCATACCCAAAGTGGCTCGTTTGCCGCGTCCAACACTAAAACCCATGATTACACAGTCAACAGTATCACTTAATTTACCTTTTCCACTTACTTCGTCTTTCATTTTTACCCATCTGAAGCCTGTTCTTCCTGGAACATACAGACTATCTATTTTTTTGACCATAATTCCTTCTAATCCTTCTTTTATTCTTTTTGTAAATTCATTTGATATTTCTTTTGGATCATCTGTTATCAAATGCTCATCAATTTTTAATACTCCTTTTGTATTTATTACTTTTTTTAATTCACTTCTTCTTACCTCGTAAGTCTCTTGCATTAAATTTTTTCCATCGATATATAAAACATCAAAGACTTGAAAAAATATTGGAATTTTTTGAGAGACACCTTCGATATCGTGCTTTCTACGCCTTTGCATTGTTGTTTGAAAATCTACCATTTTTTTCATATCCTCAGTTAAACCAACTGCTTCTGAATCTAAAATTACTTCTTTGGCGTTTATAAAATCTAAAGCACTTTTTAATTCGGGAAACATTGGAGAGATATTTTTTAAATTTCTGGTGAATGCTTTAATTTGAACTGGGTTTTTTTTGATATGAATTAGGACTCTTACGCCATCAAATTTTGGCTCAACTGAAACTTTGCCCATTTTTTCTACCATTTCATCTGGCGACTTAAGCCTTGAAGCAAGCATGGGTGATACAGGAATTCCAAAAATTGGTGTTGCCTCTTTTTTTAAAAAATCTTTACCTTCTTTTTTGATCATGTAGGCAATTTCTCCAATATCTGGAACTACCTCATAATGCTTTTGAATTTGTCCTTTAAGGCTTTTATCACCCACTAACATCCAAGACAATGCATCAATAATTGTTAGTTCTGAAAAACCTAAACGAAGCCTACCTAACAAAATTCTAACTATGTATTTATTTGATTCGGAGCTATTTGATTTGAGTAGATTAACTACCAAATCATTTCTTATTTCCACTGAACCATCACCTTCTATTTTGGAGATTTTTTCGAGTTCATTAAAAACTTCTTTTAAATCTTGATCTTTTCCGTGATTTGTGGCCAGTTCATTCACTACAGTGCCCAAATCACCAATTTTTTTATAAAGAGTGTTTATCTCATCGGGAGTTTTATTTGAATATAAGCTTAAAACTTGAATTATGTTTTTCTCCGCAATACCAAAAATTACACCTTCGTAACTTGGTGCAATTGAACCTACTAAAATATAGGCAATGTTTTTTATTTCTAAATCGCTTGAATTTGCAAAAAGTTCTGATAGTATTTTTGTGATTTCAATACGAGAAGATGTTTTTTCTAGGGTTTCTAGAAAATTTGATAATTTAGAAAACTTCATGAATCACTTTTTACCTAAATATTGAGCAAAAAACAAGTAGGCAAAGATTACCATTCCAATAAATAATAAACCAAAAACAATTGAAATTACCCCACCCCATTCTTTATGGAAAAATTTATTAAGACCATCGCCGATTAGGGTGAGCCCAAAAAGACTTGGCAAAACTAATATCATATAAAGAAATTGTGGATCACTTGGTAACATATTTTATTTTCTGGATGCCATAGTGTATATCGCACCTTTTGTTGAACCTTCCTTTTTAACAACTCGCTTTTCAAGCAAATCTTTGACATCACGCAGAATTGTATCGTCTGAAACCATTGGAAGTATTTTTTTCAGATCCTTCATGATTGCGTTTCCTTGATCTGAAATAAACTCTACTATTCTCATTTGACGCTCTGAAAGGGCTATTTGTTCACCAATTTTAATCTTAAGTCGAGAATCAATTGATAGTTTTCTTATTCTTTCTTTTATTTTTGTGCTTTCTACAGCCAGAACTTGAGTAAAATACTCAAGCCATGGAGTTAAATCTCTTTCTGCTATTGTTGGAGCTTGTTTGTCTACTTCAAAGAAAGCTTGATAATAAGCATCCAAATCACCATCAAAATGCTCTTCTAGGGCGAAAAATCTTTTGATATCATATCCTTCTTTAAGTAATACTAAATTTGAAAATGCTCTAATGGTTCTTCCATTTCCTTCTACAAATGGATGGATTGTAACTAAAACATAATGGGCAATACCTGCTCTTAAAATAGAGTGAACATCAATTCCCTCTTGGCTATTTAGCCAGCCAAAAAAACCATCGCACATATATGGAACTTCAACTGCAGCCGGTGGAGTGAAAATTATTTTTCCAGTTCCCTCTTCTCTAATTACCACTTGAGTATTTCTGAAAACCCCAACTTTATCATCACTTACTATTTTGGAGACTGTTGCCCTGTGAATATCTAATAAATCTTTTACTTCATATGAGCCGCGTTTATGCTTTAATTCAGCCAAAAGTGTTGATACATTTCTATAATTAATTACCTCTTGGATATCACGAGGACGGGCAAAAACATCCTGACCTTCCAAAACTCTTTTAGTTTGGCTTAAAGTTAGATCGTTCCCTTCCATGTGTGTACCGTGGTATACAGTTCGCACTATAGCTTCTGATTGAAATTGTTTTTCATATGAAGGCACAATTGGTGCGTTTGAAATCACTTCACGAGCCGCTTCAATTACACCAACTGCTTTAAGGATATTGTTTGTAATTTTAAAACGAGGAATATACATAGGGCTTATATATTATACATGTTATACCGCAAAGTGTGCGGAAAAAACAAGAAGATTATTTTGTATAGCTTGCCAAAACTGCAGGGATTGAATCTGCTAAATCATCACTGTTGAAATATGTTCCGATTGTTTCTTCTAACTTTTCAGCTGTTTTTTTAACAATGAATGATGCAGCACATGCTGATAATAATGGATCGTTTTTGGCTAGAAAACTTGCAGTTAAACCTGCCTGAACATCACCAGTTCCGCCTTTTGTAAGACCGGCGTTTCCTCCTTCAATTTCCACTTCAACACCTGAGGCGTAAACTTGGCCTACTACTCCCTTTCGTACAATCACACAATTGAATTCTTCTGAGGCTTTTAGTGGGTCCATATCGCCAAATAATGCTTCATATTCACTATCGTTTGGAGTCAATATTGAATTTTTTGGAATTTTATTTTTATCTAATAAATGTAGGCTTCCAGCATCGATAACCCATTTTTTATCAGGAAACTTCTCAAGAAGTGAATTTGTGACTGTTTTAGTTAGCATACATGCCTCATCGCAATCATCTTCATTGTGATCTTTGCCTTCCCCGTTACGGTAACGCATGAAACCGGGGCCAATTAATACTGAATCGGATTTTTTGATATATTCGTCAATTTCACCCCAGGGAACCCAAATGAAAGCTCCCAAATCTGCCTTCATATATGACACAACTTCCTCTAAAGTTTTCTCAGGGGAGGCGAAAAATACCATATCTACAACTCGAGAGGCAACACGCAATGACATTAATGGTGCACCATGGAAGAGTGTTGATCCACCAATTATGACTGTTTGACCATTATCCTCACCTTTTGAATCGTTTGGTCTTTTATATAATTTTTTTAAATCTTCTGGATTAAATTTCATAATTAAAAGTTACATTGAACTTTTAGGAGTTCCTTTTCCACCTGTTTGATTGGTTTTATCATCTGAAGGTTTTTTTTCTTTTATGAGTTGGGTGTTATCAATAGGCTGAGGTTTTTTGGAAGCTTCCTGCCATTGAGAAGAAGCGTCGTAAAATATCACATCAGTCCCATCTAATTTAGGATAATAAGGCTCTAAGCCATGAAATGTATCGTGTGGAGGTATTCTTTCAGTCACAGAAGGATTTTACCAATTTTTTCCCAAAATTTATAGTTCTATTTTTTTTATTTGGGCAAACTCTTGTAATGTGTGTGGATCAGCTGAAGTTATAATGGTTTGCTGCTTTTGGGCAACAGCAAAAACAACATGTCTGTGTTTGTGATCTAATTCTGAAAAAATATCATCTAGTAATAGTATTGGCCTTATCCCACCAGAGCCTACGAACTCCAATTCTGCGATTTTTAGCCACAAAATAGCAAGGCGTGCTTCACCACGGCTTCCAAAATGGGATACATTTTTATTATTACCTAAGACCACAAAATCATCTCTGTGTGGACCAACAAGCGTCATACCAGCTGCCACTTCTTCTCTTTTATATTGATCAAGTCTGGCTTCGGATATTTCACTTTTGTCATAATCTACACTTATTATTAAATTTGAGATTTGATCAGTTTTGTTTATGAAATCGATTAATTCTTTTCTTTTATCTGTAATAAAATTTCCATTTTTGATTAATAATTTATCCCAAAACATTAAATGACTTCTTGGAATTCCTTCTTCTCTGATTCTTATTAATAATTTATTTCTTTGGCGAATTGCTTTTTCGTATGATAAAAGTGAGCTTCTGTATTCTCTATCTGAAATTGAGAGGATATGATCTAGAAATTTTCTTCGAACTGAGGGGGCATCTGTTAACAAATCTAGATCACTTGGAGTGAAAAGTGCTGCCTTGGCAATACCCACGAAATCAATTGATCTTTTAGGAACTGAATCAAACATTAATCTTTTTTTAGGATATGGGGCTAATGGTTTTGAAAAAAAAGCACTTAAATTAATTTTTTCATCAATATTACCAAACACACCATTAATTCTTGCTGTTTCACTTTCAAAATTTATTACTTCTTCTTCAGGTTTTGCTTTAAATGATTTTCCTGCTGACAAAATATAAATAGCTTCAAGTGTATTTGTTTTTCCAACTGCATTTTCTCCAACCAGTGCCGTAATCTCTGGTGAGAATTCGAAAATTTTATTCTTAAAATTTCTAAAATTTAGAAGCTGCAAATTTTGGATGAACATATGATAAAACCTATAATGCCTTTGGCGAGGGCGACCCAAAAGAGGGTTGATGGAATATTTGCAAGACAAATTAAAAGATATTTATAACGCATATTCTTGAAAATTAATCTTATTGTTAGGGCACCGAACAATACTCCGCCGAAAGTTGTAATAAAAATTATTGAAACTATTTTTCCTAAATGAAGGAATGTATTTAAAAATTCCTCTTCTTTTTTCTTTTGTTTTTGCTCAATTAACTTTACAAAGTGAAAAATTCCATCATGTTCAAATAGATACAAAAGAACAATACCTAAAATACATCCGTAAACTCCTGGAATTAGAAACGATAAATAAATATTTGGAAGAGCCACTGCGGCATAAAAGATAATTCTTGAAATTATTACATCAACACCGACAATTAGGGCTGCTTTAATTGTATCTTCACCAATGTGTCTTAAATTATATTTTTTCATTTTGGCAGTTTGGACAAAAATAAGTTCCACGCCCAGCTAGGGCATATTTAACTATTTTTTCTTTTTTGCATCTACGACATAATTTTCCTGTTTCATCGTAAACCAATGTGTGAAATTGATATTGGCCTTCTGCACCATCTGGAGTGACGAATGCTAGCTCCGACGCCCCACCTGAATCAATTCCTTTTTGTAGAACTTTTAATATTGATTCATAAAGATTTTTTGATTCATCATTTGATAGTGAATTTGATTTTCTCGATGGATGAATTTTTGAATCCCAGAGTGCATCGTTTGCATAAATATTGCCTATTCCACCGATTTTTTCTTGGTCCATTAATACAACTTTAATTGGACGAGTTGTTTTTTGAATTATTGTTTTAAATGTTTCTAGGTCTAGTTTTCCAAACGGTTCTGGTCCTAGTTTTTTAATAAATGGAAATTCTAATACATTTTGAGTTTTGACAATTTTGATCCAACCGAAACGGCGAACATCGTTATAATAAAGAAATCCGTTTTTATCTAGTTCAAAAATAACATGGGTGTGAATTCCTCCTATTCCACCAGTTACTTTTTTTGAAAGATTATCTGGATTTAACAGATTTGGTCCGCGATATATAAATTGGCCAGTTAATTTGATATGAGAAACAACTGAATAGTCATTATCTAGATTGATAACTAATACTTTTCCAAATCTTTGAACAGAATTGATTTTACCTCCAACAATATCTTTTGCATTTCCTTCAAATATTTTTTGGTTATTAATAATCACATCTTTAATTGTGTGGCCTACAATATATTTGTTTAGTTGATTTTTAACTGTTTCTACTTCAGGAAGTTCTGGCATAAGATTTTGAATTATAACTTAATTTAAAGTGTATCAATATATGATTTAATATTTTTGATAAAACTTTCTTTTGAAAACTTTTGTGCATTTTTCATAATTACTTTTTTATCCCATTTAGTTTTATTAAATCTAATTAAAGCCTTTTCAATTGTTTTTTTGTCAGTATCCTCAATTAAAATTCCAGTTTTTCCATCAATCACTGTCTCTTTAAATCCTCCACCATTGAAGGCGATTACTGGAGTTCCTCCAGCTTGTGCTTCTACAACTGTCATTCCAAAATCTTCATCTTTTGCTAACGCGACAAAACCTT
The DNA here is from genome assembly GCA_964524515.1 of uncultured Gammaproteobacteria bacterium. Taxonomy (GTDB): domain Bacteria; phylum Patescibacteriota; class Microgenomatia; order UBA8517; family UBA8517; genus CAZGEA01. The sequence continues at coordinate 48,562 of CAZGEA010000004.1, forward strand.
TTGCTTTTGCGTACAAATTCCACAACTGTTCATCTACAACACGCCCTACAAACTCAATGTTTTTATTTGCTGTTTTTTGCAAAGCATTTGAAACTGATGTGAAACCTTGGGCATCACCAACAATTTTAAGTGGCAAATTTAGCTCATTTGCAGCTTTAATTGCTTCTTCTAATCCTTTGGCGCCAACCAACCTTGAAACAATTAAAAAATAATTTTCTTTTTTTAAATTATTTGCTGCTTCATTTAATTTTTTAGTCTCTATTGGAGGGTAAATCACAGTTGCAGTTTTTCTATAATATTTCTGAATTCTATCTTTAACATTTTGAGAATTTGCTATCCAATAGTTTATTTTTTGTGCTGACAAATAATCAAAAATTCGCAAAAAGTGAGCTAGAAAATTTCCATAAAGTCTTATGAACCGATTTTTCTTCCAATCAAAACCAGTTTTGAAGCCATATAAAAATCTTGGTGGAGTGTGACAATATGCTACAACTTTTGTTTTGTCGCCAACTTTAAAGCCACGCGCAATATAATTTGAACAAGAAGTAATTACTAAATCATAATCTGATAAATCAATTGAGCCCCAAATCCATGGAAGAAGAAATCTAAATGGACTGTAAAGCCTGAAATGTTTAATAAAAAATCCAAATGGGCTTTCTATTATTTTTTTGTCTTTGAAAATAATTCCTGCTGGAGAATTTTGAGAGTAAAATGCAGTATATATTGGTGCTTTGGGGTAAATTTGACTTAAAACTTGTAATACTCTTTCAGCTCCTCCTGCATCTTTGATGTAATCGTGAACTAAAGCTACCTTCATTACCTATTATATCAGGCTTAGCTGTTTTTCTTTTTCAACTAAATTGGCAACGTCCAAGACTCTTTTAGTTAGAGTGTTAAAGCCGTAAGCCCCAAACAGATCAACTAACTTTTTATTTTTTAAATTCCATTTTTTGATTGAATCAACATCTACTGTAATTGGAGCGTCTCGAACTATCGTGGCCAAACGTTTTCCAAGCATTGCCATTTCTGCATCGTTGGCCAATTTTAAAGCAATTTTTTCTGGAACTTTTGATAGGTTTTTATAAACTTCTTCAACAGTTCCAAATTTTTCAATTAAAGATATTGCTGTTTTGGGACCAATGCCTTTTACACCTGGGTAATTATCTGAATTATCACCCATGAAAGCTTTTAGATCGATAACTTTTATAGGTTCTACTCCCATTTTTTCGATTACATCATTTACCTCAAATAATTTTCCATCTTTTAAGCCTTTGACTGGCATGAATACTTTTACTTTTTTATCCACTAATTGCAAAATATCTTTATCTCCTGTGACAATTATTACTTCGTTTTCATTATTTCCATCAGTTAGTTGTTTACTTATAGTTCCCAAGACATCGTCTGCTTCATAGCCTGGAAGCGCATATAGTGGAATATCCATTGCAGACAAAACATCGTAGGTTTTTTGAAATTGAGACGATAATTCTGATTCTAAAGCAGGTCTATTTGCTTGATAACCAACATATTCTGCTTTGCGCCAAGTTGGCTTTGGAGTATCAAAGGCTACTGCGATTTCGTTTGGTTTTAAATCTTGAATTAGACGCATCAACATTGAAATAAAACCATACACAGCGTTTATTGGTTCACCGTTTGTTGTGGTCAAAGGAGGAAGTGCATGATATGCACGGTGCAAAATTGCATTACCGTCAATTAGAAGAATTTTATTTTGTTGATTTTTTGTCACCTACTATTTTTTCAAACTCATCACGATCGAGAGTTTCAGTTTTTAACAATTCTACTGAAACTTTGTCTAGGGTTTTTCTTTCTTTTTTCAAAATCTTGATTGCTTCTTTGTAACAAGTGTCAATTATTTTTTGAACTTCATTATCAACTTTTTCTTGCATTGCCTGGGAAATTGGAGTTTGATCAACCCAATTTGTATTTCCAAAATCATCGTAACCAGTTTGGGCTCCCAAATTAACAGGCCCTAAATCACTCATTCCAAAATCAGACACCATTGCGCGGGCTACACGAGTTGCAGTTTCAATATCACTTGCTGCACCTGAAGTTATATCATCAAATACTATTGATTCTGCTGCACGGCCACCCATCATTGCTGTAATCTGATGCAGTAATCTTCCTTTGGTTTCGTGAGTTCTATCTGCTGCAGGTGGAATCAATGTGTGACCCAAGCTCATTCCACGAGCAACTATTGAAATTCTGTGAACTGGATCCATTAATGGCAAACTATGAGTGACAATTGCGTGACCTGCTTCGTGATATGCAGTGATTTTTTTATCATTTTCTGATTGAATGCGATGTTTTGCTGGGCCCATTTTGACTTTTGTTGCAGCTTCTTCGATTTCCATCATTGTTATTTCTTTTAATTCTTTACGGGCAGCATCGATGGCTGCTTCGTTTAACATGTTTTCTAGGTCTGCTCCTGAGAAACCAACTGTTCGATCTGCAACTCTTCCCCAATTAATATCTTTTGCAAATTTTTTGCCTTTTGAGTGGATTAATAGGATATCTTGTCTACCTTCTTTATCAGGCATATCAAGAGTGATTCTTCTATCAAATCTTCCTGGGCGCAAAAGTGCAGGATCTAATAAATCGCCTCTATTTGTAGCTGCCATTACCATTACATTATCGTTTGGAGTAAAACCATCCATTTCAACTAAAATTTGATTTAATGTCTGTTCTCTTTCGTCGTGACCACCAACAAAACCAGATCGACCACGTTGTCTTCCTATTGCATCAATTTCATCAATAAAAATAATTGATGGCGCTTGAGCTTTTGCTTGAGCGAATAAATCTCTTACACGAGAAGCTCCAACACCAACTAACATTTCCATAAATTCAGATCCTGCCATTGAGAAAAATGGAACTCCAGCTTCTCCTGCTACTGCTTTTGCAAGCAATGTTTTACCAACTCCTGCTGGACCGAACAACAAAACTCCTTTTGGAGTGCGAGCACCCATTGCATGATATTTTGCAGGATGCTTTAGAAAATCAACCACTTCAACTAGTTCTTTTTTGGCTTCATCAACTCCTGCAACATTTGCAAAAGTTACATTTTGTTTTCCTTTTGCAAAAATTTTAGCTTTACTTCTACCGAATGAGAAAATGTCTTGTGCTCCACGAGCTTGAGAACGGAAAAGAAACAAAAACAATGCTGCCATTATTATGACAGGCAAAAGAAGCCCAATTATGTCACCAAAGGCTTTATTAACTTCTTGATCTGAGACACTATATGTTACTTTTGTTGGATCGATTTTTGCTTTATCTAGAAGTTCTGGAAATGATACTCCATTTTCTTTTGTGGAAATTTTAGTATTGCCATCTTTGTATTTTAAAATTAATTTACTATCTTGGATTTCAACATTTTTAACTTTATCTGAGCGAACATCTTCAAGTGCTTGAGAAAGCTCGATTTGGCTTCCATCTATTTGGTTTTGGATAACACTTAAAACTGGTGGCATGAAGAATAAAATGATTAAACCTATGAAGACTAACCGCCAAAGGCTTAGTTTGAATTTAATTTCAATTTTTTTTGGCTTTTTATTATTATTTGATTTTGGATTCATTTTTTTTACAATCGAAAGACCTAGCATTATATCATAGACAGTGCTAATTTAAATTATCTAATTTTTGTTCCGTTGGGAACTTTTTCACCAATATTAAATAGGATTGGCTTTGTTTCTTCGTCCTCTTCCCCACCTGGAACTGCCATAATCATCATTCCTTCGCTTTGCTCTTTTGTTCCATTTTCATCAGCTGGACCAATGTTTTTTGGCTCTAAATTAACTACAAATGGAAATTGATGTCCAACAAGCTCTTCGACCTTGTAAAATTTCATAATTCCTGAAAATATTTTTTTAATTCCCAATTCAGCACCCAAATCGACTTTTAAACGCATTACCCAATGGCTCCAATCAGGGACATCAGCCTCGATTACAGTTCCTATTCTTATATCTACTTTTGAAAAATCATCAATTGTTATTTTTTCCATAAAGATTTTATTTTGCAAAGCCTATTTTTTCATAAACTTCATTTAATTTTTTGTGGGAAATTTCGTATGATTTTTCTAAACCTTTTCGTGTTACTTCTTTCAAGACATCAGCTGAGCGATAGTTGTCGTATTTCTCTTGAATATCAATTAAAAACTTCTCAACAACATCACCCAATTCAATTTTAAAATCTTTATAGCTTGTGTTTTCAAATTTTTTCTCAAGACTAGCTATTGGCAAATTTGTGAGATTTGAATAAATTTCAAGTAAATTAGATACTCCTGGCTTTGAATCTGAATATACTATTTTATTATCACTATCTGTGACTGCACTTGCGATTTTTGCTTTTGCATCTGACGGATTATCTAATAAATTAATTGTTCCTTTTGGATCTGACTCGGATTTGCTCATTTTTTTGAGTGGATTGGTTAAGCTCATCACTCTTCCTCCTATTTTTGGAATAATAGGATTAGGTATCACAAATGTATCCCCATATTTTGAATTGAAACGTTGGGCTAAATCCCGAGCTAATTCAACATGTTGTTTTTGATCTTCACCCACTGGAACTTCAGTTGTATCGTAAAGCAAAATATCAGCAGCCATCAAAGCTGGATAGTCGAACAATCCAACTGAAACTGATTCTTTACCATCTGATTTTTCTTTATACTGAGTCATTCTATTCATCTGCCCCATTGATAAATAACAATTCGCAATCCAACCTAGATTGGCATGGTCTGGGTTTTGAGATTGAATAAATAAAATCGACTTTTCAGGATCAATGCCTGATGCCAGCATTAAAGCAAAAAGATCCAATGTATTATTTTTTAAATCTTTCGGATCCTGTTCTACAGTTATTGCATGAAGATCCACAACACAGAACAAATTAAGGCCATCGTCTTGCCCTTTAACCCATTGGCTGATTGCACCAATATAATTGCCCAAATGAAGTGAACCAGAAGGCTTGATTCCTGAGAAAACTGTTTTGCCCATGAAGCTATAGTAGCGCAAAATATGTTTTGGTGCCAGGGGCGAGGATCGAACTCGCGACCGCAGGTTTATGAATCCTGTGCTCTACCAACTGAGCTACCCTGGCTTACATTTTCATATTTTACATTAAATATGCCTAATAAAAAATAAATCTGTTAAAAAGTGTTTATGCCTGCCATGAAGATTAATCTTGTGTTGCGGGGCCGGGAGTTGAACCCGGCCTGGGAGATTATGAGCCTCCCGTGCAGCCGTACACTACCCCGCATGTTAATATCAACAATAATATCAACTGAATTATACCACGAAGCAAACTGTGCTTAATTTAAAAATAAATTAATCCATTGTTTCCAGTTTGGAATATCACTTGAGGCCTTTTCTTGGTTTTGTACTGGTGCTGCCTTTCTGACTTCATCTTTTGGAGGCAAAACCACCGATATTTCTCCATCCTTGACCAAGCCTAACTTGTCTCGAACAGCCTTTTCTTGGGAAAAATCGGTCTGAAGTTCTTTAAGTTTATTTGTTAAATCCTCGTTTTTTTGTGCCTCAATTTTTACTTTTTCATCTATTTCTTGAAGCTCTTGCCTACCTCTTACCAAGCTTTTGACGTTTTGAATTAGTGACCAGCATAATATTAAAAATAGGATGACAAGCCCAAGCGACTTTAAGGCTACTTTAAACTTTCCAGTCTGTACTCTTGCATTATTCATACTGTTACCCTATAATATTTGCATAAGCACTCCATGTGCGTTACAATATATTTTAGATTATGACACAAACCGAGCCACTTTCTATCCTTTTGCCAAAATTTATCGAAAGTTTGAAGCAAAAAGGAAGATCACCTTCTACTTTACTTGCATATAGAGCAGATTTAGATCAATTGACTACTTACCTTGCAAAAAAAGGTAAAACTTTGCCATCCCAAATTGATTTGGCTGATTTGGAATCATTTAAAGAAAGCTTACTTTCACAAAACTATACTCCAAAATCAGCTTCAAGAAAATTAAATGCTGTCAAAACATTTTTTAGATATCTTAAAGAAACAGGATCAATAACTGCTGATCCATCAAAAGATGTAACTCATCCAAAAATTGAGAGTGCAACTCCTAAATTTTTATCACAACTTGAATATCGAGCTTTGAGAGATATAACACGTGCTGATATCAGAATTCATGCAATTATTGAACTTATTTTACAAACTGGAATGAGAATTTCTGAAGTGGCAACGCTTAAAATGGCTAATGTGACTGACCATGAAATTGCAATTGAAGCATACGCAACTCAACCTGAGCGAGTAGTTCCAATGAATGCTCCAGCAAAAGAGGCACTTGATCAATATCTAAAAGAGCGACCTCAAACTGATTCTCCTTTTGTTTTTGTTAGCAAAAATGGAAAATCATTAGCAGTTCGTAATATCCGAGCATCTATTGATCGTTTTATGCAAAAAGCTGAAATTCCACAATATTCAGTAAACGATTTACGTACTACTTTTATTGTTGAAAACCTAAAACGTGGAGTTGATTTGGTTACTATATCTCATGCTGCAGGACACAAGAGATTGTCTACAACTGAGCGTTATTTGGAATTGGCAAACATTAAAGAGCCTGGTAAGAAACAAAAACTAGAAGAGCTTTAAACTTTTTCTTCAAAAAAACAGCTTCGTTTACTTGAAAATTTCTTTCAACGAAGCTTCAAACACAACTTATATTTTTCCATTTAGAAAATTCTCAGATGATTTAAGATTTTCCAATTTTTGGATTGGTCTAAATTCACTAAAGAAAATTTGCCGCTTTCTTGTTCGTGCAAAATGCAAATTCTCTTGATTTCCATTTCGAAATGCAACAAAAGTTCTTCCATCATCTGTCTCATAAACTGGATGAATTTTTCTATTGCAAAATTCACCAATAAATAATATTTCTTTGAACTTTCCTGCTTTTCCTTCAATTTCAGGATTCAAAACTCTGAACAATTCAAGTATTTGAATTTTGTACGATCGGTTCATTTTGTCTCCTATAAAAGGTGCAAATTATCAGATTTGTGATATTTTACACTTATTTTCTTGTGACAAACCATCTTACTGATCGAAAATCTTTAAACTTTTCGTTTGGAACAATGCGAAATGACAAAATTATTTGTTCGCCTTTGTTTTTTGTTCCCATGTGAGCTGCAAATAATTTGCCATCTTCTGTTTTGAAAACTGGACACACATAGATCCATTGAACATAAAACTTTTTGATAAAGTATGCTTTTATCAATAATTTATAAGTTTGTTACCTGGATACTGTTACTTTCTTCACTAATTTTTGCTTTTAATCTTGAGACAATTACTATTTTTCCTTCATCTGGAATTATTGAAGAGAGTTTTGCATTTTTGATGACCGAAGAAATTACTGATTCACTATCTGTTATTTTTTCAACTGTAAAAGTATGTATTCCATAAACTAAACATAGTTGCCTACTGACTAATAATGAATTGGTTGCAACAACAATTGGCATTCTGGGCCTATATGCTGCAATTTGAATTGCTGAGAAACCATCTGGGGTGACATTGAACACTGCTTTGGCTTTTAGTCTTTTGGAAAGAATAGTTGCGGATTGTGCCAAAGCTGCAGTTTGTTCAGTGTATCGGGTGATGAAAGTTGATGGCTCGTTTATTTCGGTTTCGTTAATGTGTTTTTCAATGCGAGTTGCAATCCGGCTCATTGTTTTTACAGCTTCTATGGGGTGATTTCCAGTTGCGGTTTCTGCAGAGAGCATGATTGCGTCAGTGTTTTCTAAAACTGCGTTTGCCACATCGTTGACTTCGGCCCTTGTTGGTTGACTATTTACTGCCATTGATTCCAACATTTGAGTGGCAACTATTACTGGAGTCGCCATCGATCGGGCAAGAGTGATTATTCTTCGCTGAATAAGTGGCACTTCTTCTTGGCTAATTTCAATTGCCAAATCTCCACGGGCTACCATTACTGCATCTGTTTCCTCCATTATTGGAACAAGGTTATTTATGGCTTGCTGAGTTTCAATTTTTGCAACAATTTTAGGTAATGTTTTGGAATTTTTTTGAATTGTTTCTCTGAGATTTTTGATATCATCTTCTGTTTGGACAAAAGATAATGCCACATAATCAACATTATTTTTGAGACCAAATAAAAGATCTTTTTTATCTTTTTGAGTGAATGCTGCATTGATAAAATTTGAATCAGGAAGATTTAAACCTTTATGACTTGATATTTCTCCTGATGTTACAACTAAACAATTTGCATAATTTGCGTGAACCTCGACCACTTTAAGCAAAACCAATCCATCATTTATGAAAATTCTTTGTTTTTTGGATATGAATGGGAAAATATCATACTGAACAGGAATCATCATGTTTTTTGTCTCAACAACATTTCTTCCCTCTAGATAAAGAGTAATTTTGTCACCTTTATTTAATAATATTTTGTTTTCTAATTGAGCTAGGCGAATTTTTGGGCCTTGAAGATCTTGCATAACAGCCAGTGGTCTACCTAAATCTTTTTCGATTTTTCGAATATTTTCTATTACATTTTTGTGTTCACTGTGGAGTCCATGGGAAAAATTAAGTCTAAAAACATTAACGCCACTAATTGCAAGCTCTTTAAGAACCTCAATGGATGAAGAGGCAGGACCTACTGTTGCAACGATTTTAGTATTTTTTAGCACGGATAATTATGTATTATTTGAAGATTTGGTCAACATTTTTATCTCATCATCAATTGATCTAATGAAATCCTCATACACTTTAATCATTGTGTATTTTATTTCTGAGTCTGAGTTTTCGTGTTTTACACCTCGAAAGTTTTTGTACATAGCAGTTAACTTGGTGTCATACTGAACACGCTTTTCTTGTAGATCTTTAATTCTTTCTTCTGGCGTTTTGTTGTTTTGCATTTTGTGTTTTGTTTTGTGGGCCTGGATGGAATCGAACCATCGTGTCGACTTTATAAGAATCGTGTCCTACCATTGAACGACAGGCCCTTTACAAGCCTATTATACCTCAATTCAAGAAGAAACTGCTCCTTCAATACCTTCCCAGTCTTTGATTTTTCTTATTTTTAAATTTTTTTGCCAGGCAGAATCCAAAATTGATAAATCAACTTTTAGTTTTTTAGCGAGCCCCAAAAGCGCTACTGTGTCTTTTGGAAAACATTTAAGGCCATATCCTCCAAATGGCGAGACGCCTAAAAATGACTCACCTATTCTTTTGTCTATCCCAACCATTTTTTTGACTTCATCGTAATTTATATTTATTTTATTTGCCAGATCTGACATTTCATTTGCAAAGATTGTTTTGACTGCCATAAAACAATTACTCATATATTTGACCATTTCTGCGGTTTTTGTGTCAGTTATGAAAATTGGAAAATCGTAACCCAGGGATAATCTGTGAAGCCTTGCCAATGCCACACCATTTGCTTCGTTTTCCACACCAATTACAATTCTTGAAGGATGGGTGCTATCCCACTCGGCATTTACTTCAGTTAAAAATTCTGGAACCATGGAAAATTGGACATTTGGGTATTTTTGAGAGTAATTAATTGTGGTCGTGGGAACTACAGTTGACTTGATTACAATTAATTTTTTTGTATTTTTGGTTAATTTGGCAATCTTATCTATTACTTCATTCATAATCGATAAATCAATTCCTTCTCCATTTTTGAGCATTGGGGTGGGAAGACAGACAAAAATAAACTCTGATTTATTTACAACATCATTAAATGAATGCTTACCCTTAATTTTTTTATCGTACCAGAGGATTTTATTTTCAGTATTTTGACTGAAGGCCACAGCAACACCTTTGCCGACAATTCCAAAGCCAATGATTCCTATTGCTGCCATTTAGGACTATAGTTTAGCACGCCTACTTATTTCAGTCTCCACTAGTTTTTCATCTCGACCGTATCTTACTCTGCTCATTTCTTTTATAATCTCCCCCACCTTTGGATTTGGAGTTGCCCAATCTTTTCCTATTTTATCTAAATTCATTGAAAATTGAGGAACTGGTTCATTTCTCACCAGAGTTCTTACATATACGTGATATTTTTCGATGTTTAATAAATCATCTTCTGAAAAGACTGGGGCGAATTCGTGTGCCAGAAAGTTCGCATCTTGAGTTCCTACACGGTAACTTATTATTGTTCCTACGTTTCCAAAAATTGCGTTTTTGACTTCATCATCGATTTGACCTACGAATTGATTGGCCACAATTAAATTGAGTCTATATTTTCTGGCTTCAGATAATATTTTTGCAAAATCAGGAGTTGCGAAATTTTGGAATTCATCAACATAGAGATAAAAATCTCGTCTTTCGTTTTCTGGAACATCAGTTCGGCTCATTGCTGCCATTAAAATACGTGGAACCATAACTAACCCTAAGAAGCTTGAGTTTTCCTCTCCTATTTCTCCTTTTGAAACGTTAATAAACAATATTTTTCCATTATCCATTACTTCCCGGAAATTAAAAGATGATTCTGATTGTCCAATAATGTTTCTTATCATTTTGTTGGTTACAAACATACCGAATTTTGAAGTGATGTAATCTAGGACTTCTGATTTGTGGAAATCTGAAGTTTGGGCAATTTGATCAGTCCAGTAACGGCGTACTATTGGGTCAGTTACATTTGGCAACAGTTCTTGAACAAATCTCGAGTCAGTTAGTAATCTCATTAATTCAATAAAGGTTGGCCCCTCTGTTGCATATGAAGTTAATATTGCATTTCTGACGGCGTGTTCAAACCTTGGGCCCACGATACCAGTTTTGTATGGATCAAATAATTTATACATCATGTTGATGACCGATGCAGCAACGTAGTGCTTTTGATCTTCTGTTTTGGCTTCTAATAAGTTCATTCCAAAAGGCCTTGAAGTGTCTGATGGATGAAAATAAATTACATCTTCAGCGCGCTCTGGTGGAACAAATTGCAAAAGACTTTCGATTGCATCACCATGAGGATCAATAAAACATAAACCTTTTCCAGCCTGCATATCTTGGATTATCATTGATTTCAAAAGCTCAGTTTTACCAGTTCCAGTTTTACCAATAATATACATATGTCGCTGCCTGTCTTGATCTGAAATAAAGACTCCGCGTTTTGTTCCACGATATGAGGATGAACCTAAATATAGACCTTCTGTTGGAATTTCAGCTGGAGCTGGTGCCGTTTTTGAATACAACCAAACAATATGTGGAGTTGTAATTTGCTTGTTAGGAAAATGGAACAAAGTTGCCAATTCATCTGAATTGAGAATTGATACTCTATTTCCCCACCAATTAAACATGGCATGATATCTATAGAGAAAATCTTCCATAAATGCAGATTTATTTCTTATTTTTCTTCCTCTGAAACCATTTAATTCTCCTGTGAATTGCTCCAAGGCACTTCCCAAATTAGTTAGATGGCCTTTGGCTGATTCTAAAACGTCTGATACCACAATTACCCTAATTGAAACTTCGTAACCAGGTTTACTGACTTTTGATTCAATTGCTTCAAGAGTTTTGGCTGGGACTGAAAATTTTGCTTTATTTGGATCTGATTCAGATTTTTTCGTATTTGAAATAAATCCGCGACCTTCTTTTTGCCAACTACTTTCAGCTGGGGAGACAATAAATTGAATCACTGCTGCTTCGTTATCACCCATTTTGGCTAGTGCTGAAGTTAAAAGTGCAAGTGGGTCAGTTGCCAATTCTTTGTAAATTTTGATTGGATAGAAATTTTCTTTTTTTAACTGAAATGATTTATATGCAACTTTGCCGTTTTCTGTAAAAATATTATATTCTTCTTCTAATTTAATCTCGGCATCAGGGTATGCACCATGGATTTGTTTTTCTAATAAATCTTGAAGTCTTTTGGGGCACCAGACATAAAATTTTATTTCTTCTTTTTTGGCTACTAATTCAAATGATATATTTTCTTGAATTGAAAAACGTTGTTTCCATCCACCTTTTTTTATTGAATATAAGGCTCCAAACAACTGCTCCATTGCATCGATTTTAATTTCGTTATTTCGAGGTACTGCAACTGATAGCAATACTGAATCAAGAGAATTTTTTTCTCTTTCTCGGTGGCGGAATCTTGTAAAAAATAAATACGCAAAACCACAAAAAACGAAAAATAAAATTCCAAAAATCAAAAGGACTCCCAAAACAATACCCAAATTAGCTGGTGTTGCGATTAACGAAATTTGATTTGCTGTTTCAATTTGAGAGTTGACCATTTTTTTGTCCGAATAAAATGTTTTTGCCTACTGCAACTGCTTTGTGAATCATTCTAATAAACCACATAGCACGCCATGAACTTGCATCATCAATTGAGCCTTTTTGCATTTCTTCTAATTGTTCAAGGCTTACTGCAGGAACAGCGAAAGTAGTTGATGGATCGATTGGCTGAACTGGACTTTGTGTTGGCTGATTTAATGTGGGGTCAGGAAGAACTACATTTTGCTGAGAGGGAGTTGTCGTGACACCTAAACTTTCAATTTCTTTGGGGATTGAGACGACTTCCGGAATTTTTGTGATTTCGGGGACCACACCTGGACGATCAATTTCTACTGAAGGTGACATAACTTAAATCATTGTATCATTTAATTTATTTTTCCCAGATCAAATCTTTAATTTTTTCTTTATTGTTTTCGTGCCTTGCAAGAGTGAATAGATAATCGGAAAGCCTATTCAAATAACTTAAAACCATTGGATCAACTTTTTTAACTAAGTTAATTTTAACCACTGATCTTTCTGCACGACGGGCTATTGATCTTGCAACATGGATGGTGGATGCTAATTGGCCACCACCTGGCAAGATAAACTCGGATAAAACAGGCAAAGACTCATCCATTTGGTCAATTTGTTTTTCTAAATCCTTAATATCGCTAAATTTTATTCTTAAATCACTACCTGCCAGTTTGGAGCCTATATTTAACAAATTATTTTGGATGGAATTTAATAATAATTTTTCTTTTTTATCTTTAATTAAACTTCCAATTAAACCGATATATGAATTTAGCTCATCCACATTTCCAATTGCATCAATTAAATCTGAGGATTTGGAGATTTCTATTAATTTTTTAGTCTTTGTATTAAAGACTTTTGTGTTTCCTTGATCCCCTGTTTTTGTGTAGATTGGCATTTAGCATTCTGAGTAGCCACAGGCGTAGCATTTTTTGCAGCCTTCTTCTAAAACCATAGATGCTTCACCACAGCTTGGGCACAAATCTCTGTGCTTTGAACTGTCATTTAAATGCAGTTGTTTATCTGGAATGGCAACTGGCAACACTTCTTGAGTTGCAGATTGGATTGCAACTGGTGCCATGGAAATTTCTTCTTTGTATGTTTGGACTAACCCAAAATGGAGCCCAATTGCTTTTGAGATTGCGTCAGGAAGAGATCTTATTCTATCTTTTCCAAATCCAACTGAGCGGGAGCCCCCAATCCCTGTTAATTGGTCCACTATATTTTTTGCTCTTTCAATTGCAGGCAAATGATTTCCAAACCTTAAGTTTGTTGAGATTAAACGTCCCAAGGCTTCAGCCATTGCTGCCACATCTGTTCCTGCTTTACCGATTGTCACAAATACTTCAAATGGACTTCCACCTTCATCGTTGTTTACTGTGATATAGGCTGCACCCATTGGGGTATCGATTTTGTATGTTGCACCTTCAACTTTTACTGGACGAGGCTTTATTGCAACTGACTGAACTTCCTGTTTTGGTTCTTCTTTTTTCTCTTCTTTATTATTATTTGTTCCTAGATTTAAAACTTGTTCACCTTTGCAGCCATCACGGAAAACTGTGATTCCACGGCAGCCTGTCTCCCAAGCTAAGGCATATGCTGCTTTTATATCATCAACTGTTGCACTATTTGGAAGATTAATTGTTTTGCTTACTGCATTATCTGTGTGTTTTTGAAAAGCAGCCTGCATTTTGACATGCCATGATGGCTCGATTTCATGGGCGGTACCGAAAACACGCCTTACATCTTCTGGAATTTCATCGATATCTCTTACTGTTCCATGATTTGAAACTTTATCCATTAACTCTTTTGAATCAAAACCTCGCTTTTTGGCAATTTCTTCAAACATTGGATTAATGAAAGTTAAAGTTCTGTTTTCACTTTTAACGATGTGTTGATATGCAACTGCAAACAAAGGTTCAATTCCACCTGATGCGTTTGCCAAAATGCCAATGGTTCCAGTTGGAGCGATTGTTGTGACTGTTGAATTTCTAATTGGTGCGTCATCTTTATATACACTTTGGTCCCAAAGTTTGAAGGCTCCTCGCTCTTTGGCTAACTCTTTGGACATATTATGCCCTTCATCGTTTATGAATTTCATTAATTTTTCTCCAAGATCCAAGGCATCTTGTGAATCGTATGCAATGCCCAATTCAACTAACATATCTGCCCAACCGCCGACTCCCAAACCAATTCTTCGAATGTTTTTGACAGTTTCAGCGATTTGAGGAAGAGGAAATGGATTCATTTCAATGACAGAATCGAGCATCCTGACTGCAACGTGGACTGAAAGCTTTAATTTATCCCAATCAACTTCTTTTTTGCCATTATTATTTTTTACAAAATAGCCTAAGAAAATTGAACCTAGATTACAAGCATCAAAGGGATACAAAGGCTGCTCACCACAAGGATTTGTACTTTCCACTTCCCAACCTTTTGCTCGAATTGGATTTGCAGGAGACTCATTTATTCTATCTATGAAAATCATTCCTGGATCACCACTGCGCCACGCACTATTTGCTATTTCATCCCAAACCTCTGTTGCCTTTAGTTTTCCTGCAACTTCTTTATTGTGAGGGTTAATTAATTCATACTCTGTATCATTTTTTAACGCATCCATAAATTTATTAGTAGCTGTCACTGAAATATTGAAGTTTGTAATTGAAACATTATCGTCTTTGCAATGAATGAATTCTTTAACATCTGGGTGGTCAACACGAAGGATTCCCATGTTTGCTCCACGGCGCATTCCACCTTGTTTAATTTGTTGAGTTGCCTCGTTGTAAACTTTCATAAAAGAAACCGGACCTGAAGCTACACCCATTGTTGATTTAACACGGGAACCTGCTGGGCGAAGACGCGAGAAAGAAAATCCTGTCCCACCACCTGATTGGTGGACTATTGCCTGGTATTTAATTCCATCAAAAATACCAGATAGTGAATCTTCAACTGGTAAGACATAGCAGGCACTGTATTGAAGCCCATTCCCTTTTCCTGCATTCATTAATGTTGGAGAATTTGGCAAGAATTCTCTTTTAATCATTATATTGTAATAGGACTTTGCGTAATCGATTATTTCGTTTCTTGTTTTACCAAATTTAATTTCAGCTGAAGCTAATTCCCATGCAACGCGCCAACACATTTCACTAACATTTTCAATCACATTTCCATCTTTATCTTTTGTGAAATATCTTTCATTTAAAACTCTAACTGCTTGTGGGGTCCATTCAACATTTTCTAAACCTTCTGGAAGCTTTGGCCTTGGGCCAACTAACTTTTCAACCAGAATTTTCATTGAAGCGTAATCTAAGTCTTCCCAGTTAATTTTCTTAGGATCTAAGTGGCCATTTCCATTGCCATTTGATTTTATTTTTTTAACTTTTGATTGATTTTTAAATTCTTGTGTACTTGGCATTTTTTTAAATAAAAATTTTAACTACAATCCTTTTTCTATTGCTTTTTCAAAATCTGTTAAATCTTCAAACTCTAGATAAATACTTGCAAACCTTAGCCATGCAACTTTATCTATTTTCTTTAATCTTTTCAATACTGCGCGACCTACTTCTCGAGATGGTATTTCATCTTTTTCTTTTCTCAACATTTCGCGCTCAACATCACGGGCTATTTGGGATACAACATCAAGGGAAACTGGACGCTTTAAAATTGCTCTTCCAATTCCTCTTTTTACTTTTTCAAAATCCCAAGGTTCTCTTCTTCCACTTTTTTTAACAATCCATAATGCGCGTGCAACTGTCTTTTCGTGAGTTGTAAAACGCTTACCACAATTACTACAGAATCTTCTTCGCCTGACTTGAGTTCCTTCCTCAATTACCCGCGATTCTAAGACCTCTGTACCGCTTTGTGCACAATATGGACATTTCATAAATGAAAACTATAAACGCTATATGTAGGGTGCAGAAACATAATGCACCACTAATTGTGGAAAATCAACCGGGAAAAAGAAGCGATATTTTGATCTTTTTTTAAAAAGGATTTTGGGGAGGCGTGCCGCCTTTTTCGATAATTTTTGATTTTGCTTTTTCATATTGAGTGAGCATTTCATTTTTAAAAACTATTAATTTAGGGCGTGCATCTTCTGGTGATATATTTATCATTTCATCGATTTGTTGGTAATGTGCAAGACTTGCCAAAGCGAGTCTTTGAAATAAACCTGAAACATCCATTTGTGAATCTTGACCTAAACATGCTTGACTAATTGCTTCATTGAAATATGCATTTGATTTTTCTAAAGTTTTAACTGCAGGTTCAACTTCATCTTCTTTGAGCATATTTTTTGATGTCATTAATCTTTTATCTGATAGAAGAAGTGCGATTTCGGAGCGTTTTGAGTGATTTTTGTTGAGTGATAAAAGAAGCTTGTCTCTAGTTGCTTTAATTGGCCAAAGAATATTACCTGGGGCTACATCTCCGGGATATACAAAACTGTAATCTATTTTTTTATTAGTATCTGGAAGAACTACGTTTTGAGATACTGGTCCAGAAAAAACATATCTTGCTGAGGCTGTTCTAAAAACAGAAATTGTGAATATTGCGAAACCTAAAAATAAACTTAATGTTATCCAGCCTATTTTTACAAAATTCATATGGTGTGGCGATACTAATCATAGGAGTAAGTTAAAAACTAGTCAATCTTTCGGGTTATATTTGGGATATTATCCTATTTTGCATTCTCTAACTGAAAAGTCGATTGCTTCAATTATCATATCAACTTTTGATTTTGCGTCAATTAATGAAATATTGTCTTTATCCCCTGGAAACCAGTGGAATACACCATTTCTGCAAGTTTTCCATGTTTCCCAAAGGAATTTAGGCAGTTCTTCACCTTGGCAGTAATTTGATATTCGATCGTAAATACTTTCATGCCTTAATTCTTTTTCTAATTCTGGGTTGAGAGCTCGACCGATGCGGAAACGTTTACCTTCATATTCAACTTTTGAGATAAAACCTAAATCTAGAAACATTTTCTTTAAAAAACCTTCGTAGCCTTTGGCTGCGGGAAAAACAACAAAGGAATAGTCCGAAAATTTTTCGTCCCAAGAATCAATTTTTTCACAGAGAGTTATTGAGGTTTTTAATAAATTCCGAACATCATCTGGGGCATAATTCCACCAAGGTTTTGAAGTTAGATCAATCATAATTTTAATCATATTATATGTTGTATAATTTAAAAGGTGCAAAAAAAGAAAAAGAGACTTCAAAAAATACCGAATTCAGGCAGAAAAACATTTATTCAACGATTTAAAATATTGTTTTTCAAAAAGCCAGTAATTCTTTCTTTTGTAGTTATAATTTTGGCATTGTTTGTTTGGATTTTTTGGGGGCTACCCAACCCTGCCACAATATCTGACAGACAACCCATTTCTACAAAACTACTAGATAGAAATGGGAAGTTGATTTATGAAATTTTTACTGAGAAAAGGCGTACCCCTATTACCCTTGATCAAATGCCTGATTTCCTTAAAAAGGCAACTATTTCAATTGAAGATAAGGATTTTTATAAACACGGTGGATTTTCAATTACTGGAATTGCCAGAGCAGCGTATAAAACGATTTTTAAACAAAATTTGCAAGGCGGATCGACACTTACACAACAACTTGTTAAATATAGTTTGTTAACACCTGAGCGCACTTTGATTCGAAAGATTAGAGAATTGGTTTTAACCTTGGTTGTGGAGGCTAGATTTTCAAAAGATGAAATATTGACAATGTACTTGAACGAAATTCCATATGGAGGCACAGCTTATGGAATTGAATCAGCAGCACAAGCATATTTTAATAAACATGCAAATGAATTAACTTTGTCTGAGGCTTCATATTTAGCAGGATTACCACAGGCGCCGTCAAAGTATTCACCATATGGATCAAACCCTGATTTTGGAAAACAGAGACAATTGCAAGTTTTAAAGCGCATGGTTGAAGATGGGTATATTACCCAAGAGGAATCAGACACTGCATTTAAAACAGAGCTTAATTTTATAAAACCAAAAGCGCTTGAGGCACCACATTTTGCATTATGGATTAAAGAGCAGTTGGCTGAAACATATGGGGATGCCGTAGTTGAAGAAGGTGGACTTAAAGTTACGACTACACTTGATCTTGATTTACAAAATTATGCACAGGATGTGGTGGCCACTGAAGTTGGAAGATTAATAAAACAAAATGTTGGCAATGGCGCAGCATTAGTTACAATTCCAAAAACTGGAGAGATATTGGCCATGGTTGGATCGAAAGATTACTTTGCAAAAGATGAAGATGGAAAAGTGAATATAGTATTTGCAAAAAGACAACCTGGTTCATCGATTAAACCACTAAATTACGCTTTGGCCATTCGTGACGGCAAAATTACAGCATCTTCCCCATTGGTTGATGTACCCACTTGTTTTGGAGTAATGGGACAGACTCCATATTGCCCTAAAAATTACGATGGAACATTTCATGGAATAGCTCAAACTCGATTTTCACTTGGTAATTCATTAAATATTCCTGCAGTTGATGTTTTAGCTTTAAATGGACTGGAGAATTTTATTAATTTTTCAAAAGATATGGGAATTACCACATTTAATACAAATAGTGATTATGGGCTATCTTTAACTTTAGGTGGTGGTGAGGTGCGGCCTTATGACATGCTCCAGGCATTTGGAGTATTTGCAAACGGAGGAATTCGTCAAAGCCTTTATGGAATACAGAAAGTTGAAGATCCAAAAGGGAAAATTTTAGAAGAGAAAAAACCAGAACCATTAACTGGAAGACGAGTATTGGACGAGGGAACTTCATTTATAATTTCTCAAATACTTCTTGATAATAATGCACGAACAATGGCATTTGGACCATCTTCCTACTTGAATGTTTCAGGGCACGGTGAGGTATCTGTAAAAACAGGAACAACAAATGATAGGCGTGATAATTGGACGATTGGATATAATCCATCAATTGCTGCTTTGGCTTGGGTTGGCAACAATGATTATTCTCCAATGAGTGGAGCCGTATCTGGAGTATCTGGTGCATCACCAATTTGGAATAGAATAATTAAACGTGCACTGGATAATTCTGAAGCACAGAAGTATGGAGAGACCGCCAAAGGCCATACTTGGCCCAAACAACCTGAAGCTGTAGTAGGCAAGAATATTTGCGCGACAACTGGAGCTGACCCGGAACAAAACCAAGGACTTGATTGCCCTCAAAGATTTGAATATTTTTTGAAGGAATTTTTGCCCACTGCTGTTAAGGGAGGGAGGCAAGATATTCAAATTGATCGATCAACTCAAACGATTGCAAATGGTAAATCGTTACCTGAAAATGTGGCAACAGAGAATAGACCTGTAATTTTTGATCCACTTGGAACAATGTATTGTATGGATTGTATGCTTCCAACTGAAGCGATTACTATTAAATATCCACTAATTGTAAACTAATTTACTATAATAACTTTTTACCTCTTCAAAGAAAACATAAATAGTATTACTATCTAATGTGTGGCAGGCAAGCTCACACAATTACTTCTATTCCTAGGTAGGCCTTTTTTTGCCTTAATTTACTATTCCCTATTTTTTGTTTCGTTTGTTTTAACTCATTTTGTTGCAATACTTACTGTAATTTTTGTTTTTAGTTTTTTTGTTATTTTTTCTATATCAATATTTTTTGTAGGAATAATTGCAAATTTTGCAAGGTTTTTTAAAAAAAATATAGGATTTGGAAAAACATTATCACTTGGGTTAATTACATTGTTTTTAGGGATTGGAATTTTTTTGTTTTCCAAAATAACAACCTTTTTAAATAATTTACCTGATCCAAAACTTTTGTCTTCTTGGAATAGCCCATTAACTAGTAAAATTTATGACCGAAATGGAATTTTACTTTATTCTTTTTTCAAAAACGAAAACAGAACATATGTTCCCCTTTCCCAAGTTCCTGTCTATACACGACTTGCTGTAATTGCGGCTGAGGATGCATCTTTTTATAAACACAGTGGTTATTCGATAAGTGGAATTATTAGATCGGCAATTAAAAATTTGCAGACACATTCGCTTTCTTATGGAGGATCGACAATTACACAGCAACTTCTGAAAAATACACTTTTAACTAATGAGAAAACATGGTCTCGGAAAATTAGAGAGATTGTTTTGGCTATTAATACAGAACGTATTTATTCAAAGGATCAAATTCTTGAAATGTATTTGAACCAAGTTTCTTATGGTGGAACTACATATGGAATCGAGGAAGCATCAAAAACTTATTTTAATAAAAAAACATCTGAACTTACACTTTCTGAATCTGCATTTTTGGCTGGACTTCCTAAATCCCCTTCTACTCTATCTCCTTATACCAATTTACAGGGAGCGATTTCAAGACAGCAGGAAGTACTTAAATTAATGGAGACGAATGGTTTTATAACAGCAGATGAATACAGTAGAAGTGTGCAGATTCCAATCGTTATATCCCCTGCAGAGAAAAACATACTCGCACCACACTTTGTAATGTATGTTAGGGATTTGTTGATTTCAAAGTTTGGAGAGGAAAAACTTTATCGTGGAGGATTAAATATTTATACAACTCTTGATATTAATGTGCAAAATATGGCACAGGAGATTGTTAAACAAGAACTAAACAAAGTTTCTCAATTGAATGTTACCAATGGGGCAAGCTTGGTTGTAAACCCTAAGACTGGTGAGATTATTGCTATGGTTGGATCAAAAAACTATGACGATAATTCAATTGACGGAAATGTAAATGTAACAATCAGATTGAGGCCGCCTGGTTCATCAATTAAAATTGTTACTTACTCTTATGCATTAACACATGGAATGACTCCGCAAAATATAATTGCTGATATGCCGACTACTTTTAATATTCCCCAAACGAAACCTTATAAACCACAGAATTACGATGGACAATATAGGGGAAATTTAACTTTGAGAAATGCTTTTGCCCAATCTCGAAACATACCTGCAGTTCGTGTGCTTTATCATTTTGGATTAAATAATATCATTCAAATGGGGCGAGATATGGGGATTGTTTCATGGCGCAATCCAAGTGATTATGGATTATCACTTACCTTAGGCGGAGCCGATTTAACACTTTTGGAATTAACTCGCGTTTATTCAACAGTTGCAAATTACGGAAGGCGGCCTGAATTAAATCCATTACTTAAAATAAACACCAGTATTGGCCAGACAATTTATCAGAATCCTTGTGCTAATTCGGAATTAACATGCAATCAACCTCAAGTGATTGATCCTCGAGCCGCCTTTCAAATTACTGATATTTTAAATGACAATAATGCACGATCTGCTTCGTTTGGATCAAATTCCGCACTTAATATAAAAAATTATCCACAAATTGCTGTTAAAACTGGAACAAGTAATGATTTGCGGGATAATTTGACCGTTGGTTATACACCAGACCTGGTTGTTGCAGTTTGGGTTGGAAATTCTAATAATTCTCCAATGAAACGTATTGCATCTGGAATTACTGGAGCTGCCCCTATTTGGAGCAATATTATGAAAAATTTAATTGAAAAAAATAAAAAAGATATAAAATGGGAAATTCCACAAGGACTAACTCAAATTAATTGTAATGGAAGAAGTGACTGGGTTTTTTCTGATGCAGCAATGGACAAAGCATGTTCACAAATTGATAGCAATCAAAATTCAGCTAGCGTGATTTTTCAGCCTCAAATATAATATTCCCTAATTTTACAAAGTTTTCCTCAACTTCTGATTCCACAATTCCTTTTGTAAAAATACCAATAACATATGGTTTTGGAGTAAAGACGATTCCAGCGTCATTTAGAACATGAAGTTCACGACCATATTTGTGGCTTACTTTTATGCCGTCATCTACTGACTTTGGAAGATAATTTTCATACCCAGTATTTGTTAAAATTTTTAAAATTTCATTTGTGTTTTTTGGATTAACAATTTCCCCTTTCCATAGTTTTTGGAAAAACAAGCTAACATCTGAAGGTGAAGTTGTATTCTCATCGATATTAGTTTTAGTCATGCCGAGATTTTTAATCACTTCGTTTATTTTTGCCTTCCCTAAATAATTAATAATAATACGAAAAGCAGTATTGTCTGACTGCTGACCCATGGCAGATGCTAATTCACGAAGTGTAAATTTTGTCCCAGCTTTTTGACCAATAATCCAACCTGAGCCACCCACTTTATCTGAATCTTTTAGATAATATGAAGAATCTATATCGATTTGGCCTTGTTCATCATAGACATAAAGTGCTGCAATGACTGGGAGTTTAATAACAGATGCAGCTTCAAATACTTCATTTTGATAAACCCCATAGCTGACACCTGAATCAAGTCTTATTACACTTAACCCATAAATACCTGAGAGTTTATTTGAGCTTTCTTTGAATTTGTTTACTATTTCTTCAACCTCTTTTTCCTCTTCTTTGTTTTTATTTGTAGATTCAATGGTAATTTTTTTCTCCAGTGGATTGGAGAGATTTGGAACAACTATTCTTTGGGAATTTGGTAATTTCCAATTTCTAGCCATTAGTGCAAGAACACCTGACCCGGCAACTGTTAAGAATAAAACAACTAAAACAATTGATCTTTCAATTTTTCCCCAGGGCTTAATTGGCTCTTTTCTTTTACGTTTATTTTGAGGAGCTAAATCTTTTATTTTTTTTGGCTTTTTGCCATGGGAGTCATCTTCATCGTCTTCATCATCCAACTCGTCATCTTCTAATTCATCGTCTTCATCATCTTTTTTCTTTTTTTTTCGGAAAATTAAATTAAGTGGAAATATCATATTTTATTTTACCAGGGTTTGCTATTTGGTTGCTTCGATTGTGTAGTTGACTGGAAATTCAGATTTGGGTTTTTGATTTATTTTTTCGTATAAATAGACAGCGATGTTTATTAGAACACATAGAATTATTACTAAAGGCAAAAATGAGACTCCAAATATTTTATGCACATGATGTCTTGCAATTAATTGATAGATTAATCTAATCATATAAATGTTAATTGATAGACCTAGAAACGCAATAAAGGAATTATTGCTTACAATCTTTATGTTTCTAAAACCTGATTCTTTGAAGAGTACTATTAAATTTTCTTTCGTATGGCGAATTCTATCGTGCGGTTTATCATGAATTGGATACATAAATGGTGAAGTTGCAATTACCCTACCACCTTTTTTAAGGATTCTGTAAATTTCTTTGAAAGTTTTTTTGGGATCTGCAATGTATTGTAAGACCTGAAACAAAGTCACAGTGTCGGCAAAACTATTTTTTAGAGGAATCTTTTTGGAGATATCTGCAACAATATGATCGGAGACATCTTTGTTTATGGGTTTTTTTAAATCAACTGGTATGTATTTATTGTTGTTTTCTTCAATTTTGTTTTTGTACCTTTGGTCACCAGCGCCCAAATCAACCACCACTGTTGACCTTTTTGATGCGGCGATTTTGATAGCATTATTGATATCTTTGAGAATTAGGAATTGAGGATGCAAAATTGTGTGACCGATTTTATTGGTATATAGATCCCAAAATTTTTTCATGAATTACCATTGTAACTTATGAAAGATAATTGGCAAGTTTGAGGATTATAAATTTATTTTCTTCTTTGATCCCAGACTTCAGTGTTTACTAAATTTTCTGGTTTTTCGCCTTTGATTACTTTTTCAATAGAACTGACTGCTAAATCACACATTTTTTCTCTTGCATCAACTGTGGCTGATGCAATATGGGGAGTTAATATTACATTTTCCATTCCAATTAATTCAGGGTTAACATTTGGTTCATTATCAAAAACATCCAGGGCAACACCTGAGAGCTTTCCAGATCGCAGGGCTCGAACTAATGCATGTTCATCAACTATTGGACCTCTTGCAGTATTTATTAAATATGATCCTTGTTTCATTTTTTCAAAAACAGAATCTGTGATCATATGTCTTGTTTCATCATTTAGTGGAATATGAAGAGAGACTACATCACTTTGGCTTAACAATTCATCGAGAGTTGCATATTTTATTCCTAATTCCTCTTCTGCCTTTTTATCTGGTTCTCTTTTTGTATAAATTACATTTACACCAAAACCTTTTGCCATGCGAGCTGCCATTGATCCAATTCTACCCAACCCTATTATTCCAAAAGTTTTACCAAAGAGAGAATTACCTATAAAAATATCTGCTTCCCAGCCTTTGTATGCACCACGCTTTGTTGCTTCATCAGCTTCAACGATACGTCTTACAATTGCCAAGGTCAGAGCCCAGGTGTGTTCAGCGACTGCCACATTTACTTCATCACATGGAGTATTTGTGACTACAATCCCCCTTTGTGTTGCAGCTGCTATGTCAATATTGTCAAAACCTACTGCATAATTTGAAATTAATTTAAGTTGAGGACCTATTGCATCCATTACTTCACCATCAATTTTGTCTGTTAAAAGTGACAACAGATAATCTGTTCCTTTTGAATAATCGATAATTTCCTGCGAGGATAATGGTCTATCAAATTGGGATATCCACAACTCACTATTTAATTTTTCTAGATCAGATAATCTAATGCCTGGGATTTTTCTGGTTACTGTAATTTTCATATTAGTTTAGAATTCAACTGGAATGACATTTGCATTTTTACACCTTTGTACCCATTCTCCTAAATTTTTCTCATCTAGTAAACCTTTTTGTGGACCAACATAACCTATTACTGATGAAGAATTGACTGTTCCCCAAATCATTGCTTCTTCAATTGACAGACCTTTGATAATGGCCGACAGGAAGCCACTTCCAAAGGCATCACCTGCACCAGTTCGCTCATATGCATCAATTGGCATTGAGCTTATTTTTAAATATTTATTTTGACCATCAAATAAAAATGCACCTTTTGTGCCATCAGTAATTACTGGCATTTGAACTCCTCTTTCATGGAGAGCCATTAAAAGTTGTTTGTCATCGTAGTTTCCTTTTACTAAACTTGTAATTTTTTCTGCCTCTTCACGATTTACAAATAACAGGCTGGTTCGCTTTAAAATTGATTCAGTTTCTATTCCCCATTTTTTAAATTGCCAAGAACCAGGATTATAGGCGATTTTAATATTTGGATTTGATTCAAGCCATTTGGCAACAGTTACATAAAATGGAGCAAATGTTTCTCCCATTGATGTAACATAAACCCAATTAGGAGTGGGTGGATTACTTGGGAAAATATAATCTCGCTGTCCATGATAAACAAAGATTGTTCGCTCTCCCTGGTAATTAATTACTGTTGAATAATTGGTCACACCACCATCGACTGTTACCCATTTTGTATTAACCCGCTCCTTTTCTAATTCTTTTTGAATTTGTGGAGCTCTATCGTCATGGCCTAAAGTTAATAGAATTGCGGAATTTAACCCTAGTCGTTTTGTGCCAATTGCATTATTTGCTGCATTGCCACCAATTGTAATTTCTAAATCTGAAACAGGAATCTTATCTCCATATCCAAAACAAATAAGGCATTCTTGAGTATCAATTTTACAGACTGTTTCAGTGTCTGTAGGATGCAAAAAAACATCAATTGATGCATCTCCAATTGAGAGGATGTCTACATTTTCCATTTTATTTATATATTGCCTGTGCGAGCTGATTTGCTGAATCAATTGGGTCTTTGGATTGCCAAATGTTTCTTCCAATTGCAAAGCCTACTGCTCCAGCTTCTAAAATTTCTTTGGCTGAATCAATTAATTGAAGTGGCATGTCAGTGCGTGGGCCACCCACTACAAAAATTTTTAATTTTCCAGCGGATTTAACTACCCATTTGAATGAAGCGACATCACCTGTGTATTTAATCTTTACCGCATCGGCATTTAATTCGAGTGCAAGACGGGCAGAGTATGCCAAAATATCACGATCTGTATCTTCTGTTACATGTTTACCACGAGGGTACATCCAGCCTATTACAAATAAACCTTTTTGGTGAGCTTCTCTTTCTATTTTTGAGAATTCTTTTATCATTTGTTGTTCGTTCTCGCTTCCCACATAAATTGTATAGCCTACTCCCACAGCACCTAATTCAATTGCTTCGTCGATATCACAATTTTGGAGAGACAATGGTTCTTCTTCTTTATGGAATGATGTTTTACCATTTAACTTCACAACCAGTGGCACTTTGTGAACATTTTTATCATAATAGTGAGCTGCAATTCCTTTCTGGCAAACTACTCCTGTGAAGTGGCCTGAGTTTGCAATCTCCATAATCCATGCTGGGTCAATTGATCTTTCGTCAAAATCTGAAGGTCCATGTTCGAAACCATGATCGTAAGCTAGCAAAATCCCTCTATCGTTTCTTAAAATTTTATTTAATGCTGATCTGTCCATTTCTAGATCACTCTAGCACGAGTCTGGTTGCCTA
Organism: uncultured Gammaproteobacteria bacterium; assembly: GCA_964524515.1. GTDB lineage: Bacteria > Patescibacteriota > Microgenomatia > UBA8517 > UBA8517 > CAZGEA01. The sequence continues at coordinate 75,179 of CAZGEA010000004.1, forward strand.
ATCAATATACTGTATAATTTAAATATGTATCCACAAGACCATCCGCCCGCTCCCCAATCGAGAGTTGATTTAACACAAAATGTTGATGGGACAACAAACAATGGGGAGGTTAAAAAACCAAAAAGCAGCCACACCATTGCAGTCTTGTTTATTTTTTCTTTAATTATATTTATACTTTTAATTGGAGTGTTTTTGTATGTTAGTTATTTGAAATGAAGAAAAATAAATCTGGATTTATATTATTACCTTTAGTCTTTATTGTTTTGATAATTAGTGTTGTTGGGTATTTTCTAATTAATAAAAAATCAACAATCAATGGAATTGGCCAGACTTTAGCGACACCTACATCTATTGCAAATTCTGAAAATATTGATGGTTGGAAAAGTTATACGAATTCCGCTTATAATTATTCAATCCAACATCCTTCGGATTGGAAAATAGAAATAAATTGTTTTGGAGGCTCTGCTGAAAGCAAAATTGTTTGTTTGGAATCACCCAATCTTGAAGCAGATGCATTTCCTAAAGTAGTTAAAGGTGGCGTAATACAAATATTTGGAAAGAGCGATGGAGATGGAAGTGTTGGTTTAGGATATAGCTTAGACCAGTTCTGTAATTCCCAGGGTGGAACTGATGAAAAACCAAGCTATTGCAATGAGACTAATATTAATGGCAATCCTGTAGTCGAGAGGGGTTTTGTTAATCTTCCTTTTATTGATATTGGGTTTCTAGATAAGAATAAAAAAATATTTTTATCTATAAGGATGGAAGCTAAAAATGACACTAAAGATGTTGCATATCAAATCGTGAAGAGTTTTAAGTTTACAAATGATGTTCAAACCGATAATTGGAAAAGTTATACAAATACTACTTATGGTTATTCAATAAAATTTCCTCAGGAATTTAAGAGCCAAGATATTGCAGCAGGGGTAGGAAACATAGAGGCCTCTCCCAATGCAACTAATATATATATCTACAATTCATCTGATGCTGAACAGTATTTAAATAGATATATTAGTATTGAGTTTTTACAACTAGAACCCGGTAATAATATTAATGATAATTTTAATGTATATAAATTTAGAACAAAAAAAGGATTTATCGAAATTATGGTAACTAAAGATAAATCAAAGAGTGAATTGGCAAACAAGATTTACGCTACTTTTAAATCTTCTGAGGATAATTCACAATAGAAAAATTTTGTTGTTTAGCTATTTTTCCTGGCAATTGCCCTTTTCGCGGCTTCGACTATATCTTTTGATTTCATATGATAAAACTCTAGTAATTCATCTGGATCACCTGATTGACCAAACGTATTTTGCATTCCAATAAATTCCATTGGGACTGGGAAATTCCTGGCTAAAGTTTCTGCAACAGCACCACCCAAACCACCTATTGTTTGGTGTTCTTCAACTGTCACCACACAACCTGCTGACTTTGCAGCTCTTATTATTGTTTGTTCATCAAGAGGTTTAATTGTGTGGGAGTTAATTACAACACATTCAATTTTACTTTTAGATAATTCTTTTGCTGCCAACAATGCCTCATAAACTAATGGGCCACATCCAATTAGTGCCACTTGAGGATCTTTTGATTCCCATAGAACTTGAGCTTTTCCTATTTCAAACGGAGTATTGTTTGTTGTAAACACTGGAGTTTTTTCGCGAGCTAAGCGCAGATATGATGGCTTAGCGTTTTTGGCAATTTCAATCGTTGCCTTTTTGGTTTGTTCATAATCACCTGGCACTACCACAATCATATTTGGCATTACACGCATGAGGGCAATATCCTCGCACATTTGGTGAGTTGCACCATCGGGGCCAACTGATACTCCGGCATGGGCACCTATTACTTTGACTGGAAGATCGTTTATTGCAGCGGTTGTTGCAATTTGTTCCCAATTGCGACCTGGAGAGAACGCAGCATATGAAGAAATAAATGGAATTTTACCACCTAAAGCTAAACCTGCCCCGATTGTGGCTAAGGCTTGCTCTGCAACTCCAATTTCAATAAATCTTTCTGGGAATTTTTCTTTGAATAAAATAGATCTTGTTGAATCTGTTAAATCAGCACATAAAACTACGATATTGGGATTTTTTTCTCCAGCTTCCACCACTCCCTCACCATACCCATTTCTAGTTGGGACTTGGTCAATTTTTTTATCAAATATTTTTTCTGATAGTTTTAATTTTTGGTTTAACATTTATTTATTTTTATTTAATTCTTTAAGTGCTAGTGCTGCCTCATCTTTATTGGGAGTTTTACCATGCCATTCATATTTTCCTTCCATGAAACTTACTCCCTTGCCTGGAATAGTGTGGGCTAAAATCACTGTTGGTTTTTCATAAACTGCTCTCGCGTGTGCGACACTATCGATTATTTCTTGAATGTTATGACCATCAATATGCAAAACATGCCAATTAAAAGCTTTGTATTTATCAGAGAGTGGCTCCAATGGCATTATGTTTTCTGTGAAGCCATCAATTTGAATGTTATTGCGATCAACAAAAACCGTGAGGTTTGATAATTTATTTTTACCTGCAAACATTACGGCCTCCCAATGATTTCCTTCTTGATGTTCGCCATCAGAGCAAATACAAAATACTCTAAACCTTTTTTGATCCATGCGTGCGGCATACGCAAGACCTGAAGCTTGAGCCAAACCGGAGCCCAAAGGACCTGAGGTGGTCTCTACTCCTGGTAATTTAGTTCGTTCGGGGTGGCCTTGAAGGCGACTACCAAATTTTCTAAGTGTTTTTAATTCATTGACTGGAAAATAGCCGCTTTCTGCCATTGCGGCATATCTGACTGGTGCAATGTGGCCATTTGAAAGAATTAAGCGATCGCGTTCAGCCCAATCAGGATTGTCAGGGTCGTGATTTAAAACATGAAAATATAAACTTGCAAAAATATCAGACATTCCCAGAGGACCTGCTGAGTGACCAGATCCTGCTTCTAAGAGCATTTTAATAATATCTTTTCTTATTGTATTTGCCTTTTGGGCAATTTCCTCAACTGTCATTTTTTAATTTCCTTGGCCAATAGATCTTTTAGTCTTTTGTCAAAGCGTTCAATTGTTGGCAAGATATCTTCTTTTTTTGTAACAATTTCAAAAACTGCTAACTCTTCACGGCTTATGTTTAGATTTTTTCTGATTGCATCAATAATTTCTAACCAAAATTCACCATATAAAATAAATGGTTTGTGATGGCCGTAGTAAAGCTTTGCCAAAACCCACACAGTCCCAAATTCCGATATTGTTCCTGTTCCACCTTTGAAGATTATAAACATGTCTCCGTGCTCAATTAATTTGAACATTCTTTCTATGTAATTTTTGGTTTTAATTTCTTTGTCAGTTAGATTTCTTAGGTATTTTCCTTCAAAACCTGTGGCTTCGTGAGGATAGAAAGTGACAGAGAGAGTTTCACCTTTGGCTTCTTCTGCACCTTGAGTTGATGCATACATGACACCTGGACCACCACCGTTTACGATTGTGTAGCCTTTTTCGGCAACTATTTTTGCAACTTCAAAGGCGTCACGATAAACTTTGTCTGTATCTGGCAAATCAGCATCACCAAAGAAGGCGATGTTTTTTATAATTGATCTACCGATGAAAGCATCTTCTTGTGTTTTATTCATATTATTTTTTCAAACCAACTTTTGCCTTGTACCACTTCATCGACACCAAAGGACTCCAACTCTGATAGTATTTCAGTTTTGACTCCCCCGTCAATGCATATTTTAAAATTGCTTTTAAATAATCTTCTAATATCTTGGAGTTTTTCGATTTTTTGATAAACAGATTTATCAAATGATTGCCCTCCAAAGCCTGCTGGAACACTCATTAAAAGAATGACACTGCATGCTCTTATTGCTTTTGAATCTAAATCGTTTATTGGTGTTTTTAAATCAACTGCTAAACCTGCATCAATATTTCCAGTTAAAATTTCTTGAATGAATTCGTTTTGATTGTACATGAATTCTATTTGGCCAATTATTCTATCTGAATTTGCAATTTGCATTGATTTTTTAATCCATGCCTGCGGATTTTTAACCATCAAATGAATATCAAGAGAAAGCGATAGATCTTCAAGCGACGCCAAAACTTCAGGATAAATAGTTTTATTTTTTGCAAAAACTCCGTCAACAATATCGATTTGGACTCTTTTTATTTGGTTTGATTGAGCAATATTTATTAATTTTATTGCTTCTTCTGTATTGTTTGTTAAAACAGAGGGAATAATTTGCATTATTTTGCTGGGCTAAATGTGAGCGTTAACGGATCAGTTGGTGATTCTGGAGTTCCTAGTGTACGAGCCACTCGGATTACTTGTTCAACAAGTCGATTAGCATAACCCCATTCGTTATCATACCAGGCAAATACTTTTACCAAATTTCCTGCCACAACTTGTGTCAATTCAAGGTCAACAATCGCTGATTCGCTTCGACCAATAATGTCAGATGAAACCAAACCGCTTTGTGATACTGCTAAAATTCCTTTATATAGTGGGTTTGTTGATGCTCTAACAAATGCATCATTAACATCTGAGACTGTGACATCTTTTTTAAGAAGCATAGTGAAGTCTGTTATGGAACCGGTTGCAGTGGGTACCCGCAGTGAGGCACCATCAAATAAACCTTTCAATTCTGGAATTGTTTCAGTTACAGCAATTGCTGCTCCGGTTGAAGTTGGGATAATGTTTTCAGCTGCTGCCCTGGCGCGGCGCAAGTCACGATGTGAATTATCTTGTAAGTTTTGGTCATCTGTGTAGCTATGGATTGTTGTCATCATGGCTTTTTCAATACCAAACGTTGCGTGCAAAACGGCCGCCACTGGAGCGACACAATTTGTTGTACATGATGCATTAGAAATGACTACTCCCTGCCCATCGTAGTCGTTTACACCCAACACATATGTGCCTACATTTCCACCTTTTGAAGGAGCTGAGATTATTACTCTTTTTGCTCCACCTGCTGCGTGTTTTTTGGCGTCTTCATCTGTTACAAATTTACCTGTTGCCTCAATTACTACATCTACTCCATATTTTCCCCATGGAATTTTAGAAGGTTCCCTTTGTGCTGAAATAATTGATTCTCTTCCATCACAAATTATTTTTCCGATAACTGGATCTTCGTCTGTGGCTTCAGCTGCTTTTTTTGTTATTTCAGGATGAACATCGAGTGCGAATTTTCTATACATTGTGTCGTAGTTGACCAGATGTGCCCAACCATCAACTTCCATTGAGCCTGATGTATTAATTAATGCAATTTCCAATTCATCTTTGTGTTTGAGGTTTGCAATTCTATATGCAATTCTTCCAATTCGACCAAATCCATTTATTCCTATTTTTACCATTTCAATTTCAGTCTAACAGTGCTTTTATTCCAGGTAAAGACCCCTCGCCTAGAAAATCTAGCATTGCTCCGCCCCCTACTGAAACCCAACTAAATTTATCTGCTAAACCAAACTTATTAATTGCATTAACAGTGTCTCCTCCACCTGCAACTTTGAATGCGTCAGTGTTTCCCGCCACTGCTTCAAGAACTCTTTGGGTTCCCAAATGGTGACCTATTTCTTCAAAAACTCCAAGTGGACCAGCTACAACTATTGTTTTTGCTGACTCTATAATTGGAACAAATTTTTCAATTGATTTAATAGTAATGTCTTTTCCTTCAACTGTAAGGTGTGCAATTTCTAACTTTTCATCTGTTGTATCTTCTAAGAATTTGGGGAGAGCGCCACCTACTAATATTTTATCTGCAAACTGTTTGAAACTTTGAAGATAAGTTAATTTATCTTCTTTGGCACCACTTACTATTGCAATTGTTGGATGATTTGGGTTGTTTCTGACTTTTTCAAGATTTTCTACTTCTTGCGCAAATCTTAAACCTACAGCATGAGGTAATAATTTGGGAAGACCAACGATTGATGCATGTTGTCGGTGACTTGTAGCAAATGATTCATTAACATAAAAATTAATGTTATTACCGATTAAAAGCTTAACGAAGTTTTCGTCGTTTTTTTCTTCTCCTTCGAAAAATCTTAAGTTTTCAAATAAAATAATTCTTGATTCTTCTTTTGGATCTGAATTATCAGAATTTTTTTCAAAATTTGTGTTTAGGTTTTCTTTGAAAAGAACTTTCTCACCTAGCAGATTTGAAAACAAATGCCACAAATTAAGTGTTGAAACGTATTTATCATCGATTTTTCCGATGTGACCCACAATTACCAATAGTTGAGGATTTTGATTTAATATGTGTTTAAGGGTTGGGAGGCAAGCATTGATTCGCGAGTCATCTTCTACTTCAAATTTTTCAGTGTTATTTTCATCAATTGTTTTTTTAAAAGGAACATCTAAATCTATTCTTACAATTACATTTTTACCTTTTAAATCGAAATCAGAGAGTTTTGGAAGATTCATATTGGGATATTTTTTCAACTCGCCTTACATGTCTTTCTTCATTTGAAAATTGTGTATTAATAAATGTTTTTACAATGTTGATTGCACCCTCAAGATCCACAAAATCAGCACCAAGAGATAATATATTTGCGTTGTTGTGTTCACGAGCAAGGGTTGCCATATCGGTATTAATGCAAAGTGCTGCACGAACTCCTTTTACTTTATTTGCAGCAATTTGTTCACCGTTACCTGATTTACCAATGACTACACCAAATGAATCACTATTACCCACTGTTGATTCAGCTGCTTTGATTATAAATTCCACATAATCGTCTTCTGGATCAAAAATTGAATTTCCACAATCTATTACCTCATGCTTTTCCCCTACCAAATAACCTTTTAGTTCTTCTTTAAGTTTAAAACCGACGTGATCAGTTGCTATAAATATTTTCATTTGAATCCTTCTATTAAATTTTCTAAAGCTGTTTTTGGATCATCTGCTTTTACTATATTTGTGGCAACTGCAATCCCAATGGCTCCTAACTGAAGAGATTTTTGAATATCAGTTTTGTCATGAATCCCTGCGCCAACAATTAATGGAATACCTGCTTTTTTTGCAATTTCAAAAACTTCAGAAATCACTTCTGGTTTTGCAGTTGCAACTGAGATATCAGTGCGACCAATGAATTCTGGAGGTTCATAAGAAACATAATCAGGTTTTAATTCGATTAATTTTTTAAATTCTTCAATATCGCTTGCAAAAATTAAAGTTTTTAAACCTACTTCTTTTGCTTTTTGGTGAGCTATTTTTAAATCATCAACATTTGCAAACTTGTGTTCCGAGTGATTCAGAAGTGTTCCAACGGCCCCTGATTCTTTAACTGAACTTGCTGAAACCCAGCCAGTTTTTGGACCTTCATCAATTGGATCAATATGTTGTGCCCAAATTTCAAACTTATTTAGTTTTGCTAAATTTTGAATATCAATAGTTTGAACTGCAGCGACAACTTTTATTTCTTTTAGATTTGCATTTGAGAGATTGATTAAAAGATTTTGTGCATTAACGCCTACTGATTGACTATATGCTTTGAAATTAAGAACAATCATGAATGAATATTAAAAATCGCGTCTAATTCGCGACGGTTGAAGCCAATTATTTTTGAAATGTTTCCATCATCTTTTTCGATCCATGTAAATGGAACTCCTAAATAGCCATCTGAGATTTTCATCATTTCTTCTTTGGCTCCTGCTTCATCATCCACAAAGCTTTCTGTAAATTCTATTTTTAAATCCAAAAGGTAATTTTTGAGCATTTGGCAGTATGGGCATGTTCGAGTTGAGAAAATTTTAACTTTCATAATTTAAGTAATCAATAAACCAACTACTTTAAACCAGATTGGACTATCTACTGTCAAGACCCTACCGGTTGATGCTGAGAGATTAGCAGTTACTTCCACTGGAATTTTTGTAATTTTTAAATCAATTATTCTTGTTCCTTTGACTTCATAATGCAATTCACCAAATTCGTTTTCAGTAAGTAGCATCGGTGAATTTGGATCGATTTCATCGAGTAAACGAGCATTGATTGCCAATTCAGCTGCATCTTGAGGAAGCAATACAATAAACCTTAAGCCTGTTGGGGCTTTAACAGAGATTAAAGCAGTACCTGGATCAATTTCAACTGGGTATTCGGTTGAAGCAGAATTCTCTCCTTGGATTAGTATGAATTTTCCATCACTTACTTTTATTGAGAGGTTTTTTGATTCACCTCGGGATTCAACTTCAACAACGTCACCTTCAAAATTGGTAATATCTGCTTTGGCTTTGTTGTTTCCCGAATCTTGAATTACCTGGAAACTATTTCCTTCTTTGTATACTGAAATTTTTCCATTTAAATTTGAATCTAAATTGGCTATTTTTTTAATTTTTATTTCTCGATCTGATTCAGCACCTAAGACATTCCATGAAGTTTTGCCGTTTGATGAAATTGTGACTATTGCGTCTGCCAAAACAATATTGGGAGTGACTAAAAAAATTAATCCAAAGACAGCAAAATAAAATGATTTTTTCATTTGATCATTCATGATATCACTAATAGCTTGCTTCCAGGAGGACTTTGTCTAATTTTTTGATTTGAATTTTTGAATATGAAGTTAAGTCTTCTTGTTTTGAAACTTCAAGCATATAACCGCCTTTTCCAGTTTCAAGATTTCCAATGTTTATTTGGCTACCATCTGGTTTAGATAGTACTAATAAATATTTTTCATTTTTTTGCAAATCTGGAAGATCTGCTAACACCAACAAATCAAATTTGTTGTTTGAATATTTTCTAGAAACCACACCTGAGTAATTTTCCCCATCCCCTGAAATGTCTTTCAATTCTTTTTTATCTGAATCTACTGGAAGAGTAATTCTAAAAGAATCTTCAATTCCTTTGACAGAACCAACTGGTGAACTTGTTACAAATGGAGTTGTTTCTGGGTTTTGATTGCTATTTCTATTTTTTATAAACCAAAAGAAACCACCGATTACAATTACAACCATTAATCCAATTAGTGCGTCTGAAAATTTAGGCTTCATTTAACTTAAAATAAAATAACACTAGCCTATAGAATTGGCAAGAGGGTTTCATTCACAACAAGGATCTTTGAAGCCGCAGTTGGTGCAAATTGCGTCCTTACTCCCTGCCACTACTCCAATTTTGGATCCACACACAGGACAATCTTGTTTTTGCGTTTCAACTTTTGACATGTTGTATAATTTATATATGAAGTTTGCAACTGTTGTCCAGATAATGGCATTTATACATCACTTGGTTTGGAGTGTGCTTGGACTTTTGGTTTTATTTTTTGTTTATTACTTTTTTACCAGTGGTTATAAAGCTTTTATAAACCCAGATCAGCAATTTTTTGCAAGCCCAACACCTGTGGTTACTTTGACTCCAAAACCCGTAAAATAGGCCATACTTGACAATTGGCACTTTAGGGTGTATAGTGCTAGTATAAGTTAATTAATAGTTACCGCACGTATATCGGAAACTACACTAATTTTGAAGGCGAGGAAAAGGATAAGCCTATTTACATCATTTAACTTTAAGCTAGCCATAGAAAAGAAGGCCGAGGCTGATATTAACAATTTGTGCCTACTTGGCCAAAACCTGCTTTGACCTTCTTTTCTGAGGCTATGCCTCAGTGATCGAGCTTTACGCTCGTTAACAATTAAAGCGAGTTATACAGACACAAGCCTAATTTGTGCCTGACAACAAGCTCTCGTGGGGTTCACAGGGAATCAGAAATCCTTGTTTCTAAAGACCAATCTTTTAAATTAATATCTTTATAGAAACAATGAAAACTTAAAATTTTTTAATTTTCTGTTTCCTGTGAGCCTCATGAGTATCTTAAAAAGCTTGTCTGTTGGTGCACATCAGCGCAAGCGCTCATAGTCAGAGGCCGGAGGATGTATGTTTAAATCATCATCACGCTCCCTGTTTAGGGTAGCAATCGTGGCAATCATTTTCTTGATTGTCTCCGCTTATTCGTACTCGCCTACCACCGCTGGTGGCGAAACCCCAACCCCTGTGGTTGGAAATGATGGCGGAAATAGCAACGGACCTGCTCCTTCTGAGCAAACCCCGGTGCCAGCCGATACGACAGTTCCTCCCGCGCCGACAGAAGTCGCCGCGACCGCTGTTCCAGCCACACCCGTGACTGTGAATCCAACTAACACTCCTGTGATAGTTGACATCCAACCTTCAGCTTCACCCGAAGTTGTGGGAAACCAGCCCGCTCCCTCACCTGAGGCGATTTTGGCACCGAGTAAGACGCCTGGAATTTCGCAAATCCAGAGTCCGCCCTCGATTGAGCCAGAACCAAGCTGCGATGGGTGGAACATAAAGATCGTAAATCCCGGGTATTATCTCCAGTTTCGCTGGGAATACCACAAAGATTCCGATCCTATTAAGGGAGACTGGAAGCCAGAAAAAATCAATACCAAAGGTGGAATTACTTTCCATTTCCAATGGTATGGTGGAGACTGGGGTCAGGCAGACTATACATGGGATATTACCCGTGGACCGGAATGCCCGCCGTTTGTCGTAGCGACAAATACTTCTGTGCCGCCAACGGAAACTAATGTTCCGCCAAGTGCGACACCTAGTGCGACGTTCACAAACACGCCGCAACCGAGCAATACGCCGACTGTGACGCCTAGCAACACACCGTTGCCTAGTGCGACACCGACGTACACGGAGACGAACACGAGCACGCCTGTGCCACCTACGTTTACCGCGACGTATACATCAACAGCCACGGCGACTCACACCGAGACGCCAACAGTTGCGCCGACGTATACATTCACGCCTTCACAGACACCGATTCCACAACAAACTGTTGTGAATATTTCGGTTACTGCGACGGTAGCACCAGTCGTTATTAAAACTTCTGGTGATGAGTGCAAAGAACCGGCCATCAATGGCTTTATGGACTTTGGGGGTTTCAATTTCCAAGTTCAGGTTTTGAGCGAAGGTCGTTCTAAGCCAAAGTCGATGGCGACCAAAAATCTCTTGGCTTCAGATGCTTCGCTTTCACCAAATGGTGAATGGGTTGCCTTTGTAGCAGCTGATCCAAACGGACAGTTTACAGAGATTCGTTTGGCGAGGTTTGTCGATCTGGCAAAAAGCTGGTCTGTCTACAAGAGCTACAGTAATGTAGTCTCTGCACCAGCAGTAAACGACAATGGAGACATCTTGTTTGTCGTTGACTTCAATGACCAAGATCGTCGTTCCGAGGTATTGCTTGTTCGCAAGAATGGCAAGCCAACGGAAGTAGTCAGCCCAGGAGATAGCCCATTTTGGATCAATAATACAACTGCAGGGTACATTAACCCGAGCAGCCTGATCTATGAATGGGAAATCGATCAAGAGATTCACAGTGAATCTGGCGCGTATAGTTTGTATGGTTGGGTTTTCATGAATGAAGTGACAGTTGCCCGAAATGGTGACTTGTTAGCTTTCGTGGGCAGCAAGAATGGTATCAGCCAAATTGTTGTCTTTAATCGGATTACCCAGTCCCAAATCTGGCAATCGCCAGTCGGAGCGAATCAACCAGTCATGAGCCGCGATGGTCGTTTTATCGTTTTTGTTCACAATGGGCAAATCAAAGCTCATCAGATGAACAAGGCCGAAGACCAAATTACGGTCATTACGAATGTTGATAAGTCTGTTGCGAACCCAGTGCTTTTGTGCACCAATCAAGTGATCTTCACTTTGAACGGTAACACAATTGTCTCGGTTTCGTATCAGCCCAGCATGAAGTCAGTTTCTGAGTCTGGTTTGACAGTTCTCAAGAGTCCAAGCAACAATTTGCTCGCGACATATTTTGGGAGTCACACCCAGACCCGTCCAGAGATTAAAACAGGAGATTCGAATTTTGTCCGCATGGCAAACAATCTTCGGTTGAATCTGGAAAAGCCTGCTACAAGTATTGCTTTGTTAGCACAAAGCTTTACCAGCCGATAACTCGCTTTAGTTAAGCACATTCGCACAAGGCTGATAGATAGTTTTCTCGATAATAGAGAATATCAGCCCACAGCAGGGAGAGATTTTTTTAAGATGAGATGCAAGCACGCATCAAGGGTACACCCATCATTTTAATTAATCATCTCCCCGCTGCACAGTAAGTCTGCAGATATTAAACTCTCTGCACTGATGAGCCCCAAGAGAGGGCGAAACTTACATTAAAACTAGATAATATGTTTCCTTTAGCTTTTTGCGCAATTTGAAAAAAATTGCTTAAAGAGGTAGAGGGTAACCTTTATCGACCGATATACACCCTGCACCCACCAACTTCTATTGGGTGCAGGGGTGTGTACCGATAACAGGCTTGAATTTTTGAGTTCAAGATGTTAGTGTAAGACCACATGAACAAACGAGTTAAATTAACTCTTACACTTTTGACTGCAGCTTCGATCTTCCCCATTTCTTATTCTTTATCTCACGCTGAATCATCTTCAATAAAACTAAACAACACAGTAACTAATGGGACTATAAAAACTGAAATCCAAACATCAGGAAACGCTAAAGCCACGGTTTCAACAACAGTAAACGGAAAAAATACAACTGTGACATCTGCTCAAGGATCAACAACCGTTAAAACCACAAATGAAAAAGGAGAAACTACGACCAAAACACTCGAAGATGGATCTGAAGTAAAAATAGAAAATGGATCAGTTAAAGTGATGACTGAAAATGGAGAGAAAACTGTTTCTGTAACAACTGAGCAAGCAGTGGAGGCGATTGTTAACAATGGAACAATATCACATGAATCAAACATTAAAATTGAAACCAGTGGAGATAATGTTAATTATGTAATTACAGGATACCAGGACAAGAGATTTTTGGGTGTGTTTCCTATTAAATTGACCCGTGTTGTGACTTACTCTGCAAATGAGAGAACAGTTTCTTCAGTTCATAGGTCTTTTTTGACCAAAGTACTAGATCGTCTTTCTTTTTAAAAGAGACTTTGTTGAGATTTTTTTAGTTTAAATTTAAACCTTTTTTCTTTAATTTTTGCAGTTTTTGGATCTTCTTTTTGCGGAGTTACATTTTCTACTAACATCGCGAGGTCTGATTTTTGACTAGAAATTATAATTAAATTATTTTTTGCTCGTGTCACTGCCACATACATTAATCTTTTTTCTTCATCAAAATTATTTTTATTTTTAATTTCTGAATCCAAAATTATTACATTTTTGAACTCCAATCCTTTTGATGAATGAATTGATGACAAAGTTACAAACTCTAGATTTTCATCGAAGTATTCTTTATTTTTTAGTTCCTCAATGTAATTTAAGAAATCAGAAATTTTTAGATATTTTTGATCAATCAGATTTATTCTTTGTAATAGTTCATCTGATAAATCAATATTATTTTCTTTTATCACTTCAAATATTACTTGGTTTTTATTTTCATTTTCTTTTAAAATTTGTATTAGAGTTTCAAATTCTTTTGATTGCCAAATTGAATCCCCTATTTTTTGGTATGGAATACCAGATTCTGTTAACTTTTCAGAAATATGTTTTGCCAAATGATGATTTCTATATAAAACCGCGAAATCTTTAAAACTTGAATTTTCCTCACTATGAAAATTACTTGATGACATTAAATCAATCCCTCCAACTTTTGAAATTATGAAGTCTACTATAAATTGCGATTGGGATTTGTTATCAAGAGATAATATATTTTGAATAATACTTTGAGATTTGTTATGTGCTACAAAATTTGCTGCAACTGGAAATAATTCTTTGGAGATATTTATTATTTCTTTTGTGTTTCTGTAATTTATATTTAGTGTTATTGTTTTTACTTTTGGAAAATCTTTTTTGATAGTCTCAAAAATATTAGAATCTGAACCTCGAAATGAATAGATCGATTGCAGTGGATCGCCAACTACGACTAGGTTTGTTTTAGTACTTTTTAATTTTTTAATAATTTCATATTGAATTATGTTTGTGTCTTGAAACTCATCAATCAAAATATAATCAAAATCCAAATCGATATTTGTACCTAAAAAATAAAGTAATAAATCATCGAAATCAATTTTACCGCTATCTGATAATAATTTATTATATTTATCGATGAGTAAATCTTGCTTTTTTGATAGTTTGCTTTTAAAGAGACTTATATAATTAGAGATATTTCTTTTTGATTTTTTGAATTCTTTTGAGAGAATTGACAGGGTTTCATTTCTTTCAAAATTTGTAATTATTGTTAAATTTTTATTTATGGATTGGAGATAATCAAAAGCCAGTGAGTGAAATGTTTCTGTTATAACAGATTTATTTTTGATTCTTTCTTTTAATTCATTTGCCGCTCTCTTTGTAAAAGTTAAAGCTAAAATTTTTGAAGGTTTAATGCTTTTATCTTTAATTAAGTAATTAATTTTTTCTGACAATACTCTTGTTTTTCCAGTTCCCGGGCCAGCAACAATTATGAGTACGTTTGAATCATCTTTAATCGCTTTTTTTTGATTTTCATTTAGCTGCATTTACAATCCTAAACCCAACTGTGAATCTTCTTTTGATTCCAATTCACCAGCTTTAAAAACCTTAACTATTCCGTACACACCATCATAGCCTGGATCGATTACTATATCTTTTCTTCTTACTTTATCGATCGCATGGGATAACATTTCAAAGCCTGCATCTTTAATTTCTTTGATTGTTCTATTTCTAAAAATCGAGAAATCACTTCCGAGTGTTGAATATATTTTTTCATACTCTTCAACAACTGATTTTGCACCAATACTTTTAATATTTTTTATTTCTGCAATCATTTCAATAATGGGAACAATACTGTGAACTTCTTTGTGTTTTTTGGGAATGAAGTCTTCTGGCCTATCTGCTAGATCATCGACTCTGTGCATGACTCCAACAACTAAAGGAGTGTGACAAACTGGACAGATTCCATTTAGTTTATTCGTTTCACTTGGAAGCAATTTAATATTGCATTTTCTGTGTCCGTCCAAGTGGTACATTCCCTCTTCTGGGAAGAATTCAAAAGTACCAATAAAGCGTTTGTCATTTGTTTTTATTGCTCCAATAATTTCTTTATATGATAAATCGCAATTAATTATATTTGCTTCACGAGCTAGTTTTGGAAGAGAGTGAGCATCTGATCCTGAAATAATAGTAATTTTGTCTAATTGAGATAATCTCCAATTCATAAATGGATCTGATGATAAACCTGTCTCAATTGCGTAAATATGCGGGGACAAATCACCAAAACAATCTGTTATTGTGTCAAATCCTGATTTTGAGCCAAACATTGCAAACCAGGGAGTCCAAATGTGGGCTGGAATAAACAGTGAATCTGGATCTGAATTTATAGTTATTTTTAATAAGTCATAGCTGTCCATTCCAATAATTGGACGACCATCTGCTTTTAGATTAGCTCCCCTTTTTGTAAGTTCTGTATTGATATTTTTTGCAACTTTTAATGATGGAGTGATTACTAAATTATGAAGCCGTCTTCCTTTACCGTTTCTTGTATACATATTACTTATTTCAACTGTTGGAATAAACCTTACAATATTATCTTTTACAGAATTGGGTAGAAATTTATCAACTTCTTTTGCTAAATCTTTTTTTAGTGAATATAAACCACCATCTGATTCTTCTAGTCCATTTTCTAACTCTTCAAACCATTTTGGGTGAGTAAAATCCCCAGTTCCAATTACATTAATTCCTTTTATCTTTGCCCATTTGTAGATTTCAGGAAGTGTTAATTTACTGCTTGTGGCACGAGCGAAACGTGAATGGATGTGGAGATCAACTATTAGTTCCATAACAATCTTTTTTGCACTAAAATGCCATCAAAGTCAACTGTTTCGACTAGAATACTTTTTTTATCGGACCAGTTTATTAACTCGTTCATATATCGAGATGGAATTCTGTTGGTTTTATCAATTAACAAATATAGGTATTTTTCATTACCAGTTTGTTTTTCTAAGGTACTGAAAGGCTCCAATTGATCACCACCTGAAAAAGTAGGCATTTTTTTATTACTAAATAATGGATAAAGATAGCTCCAGGAATAATTAATATAGAGTGGGTTCGTTAATGAATTTATTGTAAATGAATTGTTATTTGATGAGGTAAATGTGTATTTAGCTACGCTTAATTGAGTTTTTAGAATTGAAGATCTGTCCGGTTCAAGCAAGTAAGCTGAGTTATTTTGTAAATTAAAATTAATTAAATTAACAACAATTACAATTACTGCAAAAATTGATAACCATCTTGGTTTAAGAAGTGATAAAACTTCTGTAATTGATAGTACAACTGCCCCAAATGAACCAATTAAAAACCATGGAGCACTGTGATAGCCTAAGACAAGCATTGTAAATGGAGAGAAAAGATAAATAATTAAAAATAAATATTTATCGCGATTTTCTTTACTTTTAAAATTTCTAAAAAGTGATACGAATAAGATGAATATTATTATTACTGCAATTATTTTTGATAGATTCATGTTTTGAGGTATTAAATTTTGAGTAAAAATATCTGCAAGCCTATCAAAAGTATTAAGTAATCTATTTTCTGATCCCTGGCCGCCTACTTTGGAACCGGCTGAAAAAAGTGACAGCACACCAGCTCCTTTGAACTTTATTTCAGTTAAAATCAGACTGGAAATTGCAAAGCAAAAACTTAAAATTGAAAAAATAATAGTTTTGAAATTTGGAAACTTCATTCGAAGTGCTAAAAACAAAATTCCTGCGACTGGAATTAAATAAAGCATGAACAGTTCAAACTGAATTGATAAACCAAGGAAAAATGCAGCCAGAACTAAATTTTTAGGTCTTCCATTTCTGTATTCAAAAAGAAATAGAAAAAACAATGGAACTGTTAGGAAAGTGATTACAGGATTTGATATCCAACCAGAATATTGAATCCAACCAATTGAAACTGCTGAGAGAAGTGCTACTGTTAATGATTTTTTATTGTCATTAAATAGCTTTTTTGATAGAAAATAAACTGCAGCTAAGGCTAAAATATTAAAAAGTGATAATAGTGCTGAAATTGATATTGGATTTTTTGAGAAAAACATCAAAAAAGAAAGTAGATACCAAAAGCCAACTCCATGATGAAGTCCAGCATTATTCCCAGCAGTTGGACCTATTATTTTTATATCACCATTTACTAAAATATCTTTTGCTTGAAACAAATCTCTATATTGATCAAAGCCCAATATAATATTGCCTGGAAGAATTAAATTTAATCTTAAAAAGATTGCCAAAATTAGAATCAAAACAAAAATCAAAGTAGTTTGCTTCATTATTTGTAGTATACAATTAGTAACAATGACTGCCCAGACAAAAGCAATTGAAGTAGCTTATTTTTCAATGGAGATAATGCTTGAAAGTGATATTCCAACATATGCAGGAGGACTTGGAATATTGGCTGGTGATGTACTTCGATCTTGCGCTGATATGAAAATTCCAGCTTGCGGAGTATCTCTGGTTTACAGTGGTGCAACTTTTAATCAAGTGATTCATACAAATGGAACCCAGAGTTTTACGGAGGCTAATTGGCAAAAAAGTGATCAATTAACCAAACTATCAGACAGAGTTGAAATCAAAATAATGAATACTCCTGTTTTAGTCTCTGTTTGGAGATATGACATTGTTGGAATTGGCGGTTTTGTTGTCCCTGTATATTTATTGGATACTGATTTTATTGAAAACCCTGAATGGATCCGAGAGATTACTAAATATTTATATGATAGCTCCCCTAATATGAGAATTTCCCAAGAGATTGTATTGGGAATTGGAGGAGTAGAACTTCTTTCAAAACTTGGCTATGAAGTTCAAACATATCATATGAACGAAGGACATTGTAGTTTTGTTCCACTGGCTCTCTTGCCTAAATATAATTTTCAAGACGATGAAGTTCGCAAGAAATGTGTATTTACAACACACACTCCTGTACCTGAAGGTCATGATCAATTTAGCTGGGATGAAGCTTACAAATATGCAGGAGACTATTTGCCTTGGCATATTAAGTCTTTGACAGGTGAGGAAACAATGCACATGAGTCGACTTGCAATATCACTTTCTAAAAAAACTTTTGCGGTTTCAATAAAACATAAGGAAGTAACTGGCAACATGTTTCCAAATCATGATTTTGATTATGTAACCAATGGGGTTCACCATAGGACTTGGCTCTCTTCCCCCATGCAGGATTTATTGACAACTTATATTCCTGGATGGATTGATGACCCTTCACTTCTTAGATGGTCGCCTGATAAAATTCCAACTGATGCTTTGTGGAGTGCACACCGGGAATCAAAGAGACAATTGATTTCATATGTTAATGCTCGCCTCACTTCAGGAGTAACTGAAGAAGACCGGCAAAATCCACAAAAAGAGGAGTTGTTTGACCTTGCTACTCTTACAATTTCACTTGCACGCCGCCCTGTAGCATACAAACGACCACTACTTCTTTATTCTGACTTGCATCGTTTTATGAGAATAGGAGTTGGCAAAATTCAAATTATCCAATGTGGAAAAAGCCACCCAAAGGATGATGTATCACAAGGATATGTAAAAGAAATTTTACGATTATCTAAAAAGCTTAGAACACTTTTGAAAATTGTTTATTTAGAGAATTATTCTCCTAAGATTGCAAGGCTCTTGGTTTCAGGATCGGATGTTTGGCTTAATAACCCAAAAAGGCCACTTGAGGCATCTGGAACTTCTGGTATGAAAGCTGCGATGAACGGTGTTGTTAATTTTTCAGTTTTAGATGGATGGTATTTGGAAGGGCATAAAACTAATCCACAAGCTGGGTTTACTATTGGACCAGACCATGGTGAATCAAATGATACTGAAGATTCAAATGATTTATATGAAAAATTACAAACTCAAGTAATTCCAATGTATTATGATCATCGCACTGAGTGGGTAAATAGAATGAAACAGGCAATTACACTTGGGGCTTATTTTAATACTCACCGTGTGGTTAAAGAATATCGTGAGAAAGGTTGGAAGAAGTAATTTAAAAAATTAATAATCCATTCCACCCATACCGCCCATTCCTGATGGCATTTGTGGTTCTTTTTTCTCTTCAGGAAGATCAGTTACTAAACATTCTGTAGTTAAAACCATCATTGCAACTGATGCTGCGTTTTGGAAAGCTGATCTGGTTACTTTCAAAGGATCTAAAATTCCAAATTTTGTCATTGATCCAAATTCAGAAGTCATAACATTGTATCCAAAATCAATATCTTTTGAATCTTCGATCATTCTTAAAATGTAGCCGTCATCTTCTCCAGCATTTCTAACTAATGCTCTTAATGGCTCTTCAAGAGCTTTATGAATAATTTCAATTGCTAATTGTTCATCGTGATTTGCAGTTTTAATTGATTTGAGAGCTTTTCGTGCACGAAGCAAGGCTACTCCACCGCCTGGGATAACTCCTTCTTCAATTGCTGCTTTGGTTGCACCCACTGCATCTTTAACTCTTTCTTTTTTATCGTTTAATTCAATTTCAGTGACTGCTCCAACATTAATTTGTGCTACTCCACCAGCCATCTTGGCAAGACGTTCTTGAAGTTTTTCTTTATCAAAATCACTTGTTGCTGCATCGATTTGTTTTTTAAGCATTGCAACTCGTGCACTAATTGCTTTTTTATCTCCTTTACCACCAATGATTCTACAATTGTCTTTATCTGCCCAAACTTTATCTGCCATACCTAAATCTGACATTTCAATTGATTCAAAAGTGCGCCCTGTATCTTCTGAGATTACAGTTCCACCAGTTAAAACTGCTATGTCTTCTAGTATTTCTTTCCTTCGATCACCAAATCCTGGAGCTTTGATTGCCAAAACATTAAATGTTCCTTTGAGTTTATTAACAACTAATGTGGCTAAGGCTTCACCTTCGACTTCATCGGCGATAATTACTAAATTTTTAGATACTTTTACAAATTTTTCTAAAAATGGCAATAAATCATTTTGAATGGAGCTTATCTTTTTGTCAGTTAACAAAATATATGGATTTTCGTTTTCTGCTTCCATTTTTTCTGAATTTGTTACAAAGTAAGCTGAAACGTAACCCCTGTCAAACTCCATTCCTTCTTTGTATTCGATTTCGATTTGCAAACCGCGGCCTTCTTCGACTGTCACTACTCCATCTCGACCTACTTTATCGAGTGCTTCTGCAATTGTAGTTCCAATTGATTCATCTCCTGCTGAAATTGTTGCAACTTGCTTAATTTCTTCTTTAGTTTTTGTTGGCTTGCTCATCTTTTTAAGCTCAGCTACCACCACTTCGATTGCTTTTTCCATTCCTTTTTTAATTATCATTGGATTGGCTCCTGAAGTTACATTTTTCATTCCTTCTTGGCTAATATATTGAGCTAGTAAAGTAGAAGTTGTTGTTCCGTCTCCTGCATTATCATTGGTTTTACTGGATGCCTCTTTTACAATTTGAGCACCCATATTTTCAAATGGATCGGGAAGCTCAATATCTTTTGCAACTGAAACACCATCGTGGATAATTGCTGGTGCTCCCCATTTTTTATCAAGGGCAACGTTTCGGCCTTTTGGTCCTAATGTAGTAACCACTGCTTTGGCCACAGCATCAATTCCCTTTAGTAAGGCTTTTCGAGCGTCGTCACCGTATTTAATTTGTTTTGCTCCCATTTTTATTTATATATTTAATTTATTTTTTACTATAATTTCTTTTAAAAATCTAATTCTTCGAGACTGCGTGGCCAGAATTATATTTTTAAAAGAAACTAATTTACTATGGCCAAAATATCGTCGAATTTTACAAAAAGATATTCTTTGCCGTCTAATTTAACTTCGTTTCCACCCCATTTTTTGTAGATTACTTCATCTCCTACTTTAACTGGAGATTTTTTGGTTTTGCCATTTTCCAAAATTTCATCATCTCCCACTGCGACTACTTTTCCTTTTTGTGGCTTTTCACCTGTTGCGTTTTCTGGAAGATAAATTCCTGAAACTGTTTTTTTGTTTTCTTCAATGGAGTCAATAATTAAATAACCTGGGGTTGGAGTGATGTTTAGTTTTGTTTTTGTAGCTTGTGACTTGGTTGCCATATTTATTAGGTATAAAGATAATAACACTGGTTGATTTAAAAATCTAGCAGTAAGTTATTACGATTGCTAATTTACAAAATTGGGAAAAGTTTGTCAAGAGAGGAAAATTGGTAGATTGTGATTTGAACTGAAGTTCACAATCTACCATAAATCAGTTTCTAGAGAATAAGATCTGGATCTGAAATATCATGTTCTGAAATTAGATATGTTTCTATTAAAAATGATCGTTCATGATCACTTAAACGTGGATTAGAAGAATCAATTGATTTATGCAACTCAAAGAGTGCATCTTGCAATTCGAGTTCATCAATCAACGATGATGGTATAGGTAATCGTATTAATCCACCGACTGGTTTTACACTTGTGTTAACGTCTAATTGGATAGCATCCAGATTAGCATTTATGCTTAATATGTATGCTTCAGAAATCGAAAGTCTTTTGAGATACTCTTTAAGAATCTCAGTCAATTCTATAGATATTGAACCGTTGTAAGTAAATACCTTTACGATAGCCATGCCAGTTCTATTGATAGGATCTTGCTGTCTTTTTTTGCGAGCCATTTCAACTCTCCTTTATTAAAACTTTGTATGAGTGTGCAACGAGCATCGGTATTATATCAAATACACAAAAGAAAGGCCTCTGGGTCCGCAATAATAAATTATTGGGTCATAAGGCCTTTTGGCTAGAACAAATAAATAAATGGAATTACAACGATTATGACAACAAAAACACTAAGCAGAAAGCCAAGAGCGACGTCGCGTTTACGTTTTTTTGTCTCGTCTTGTGCTTTTGCAGCGTAACTTTGTAATTGACCATAAGGTGCGTTGCTCATAAAAATCCCCCCTAGGGATCAAGCAATATATTTGAAGAATTATACCATACTATAGGTGGAATTTCAACTTATTTTTGACTTTTTTTGACCAATCTTTGGGGTGGAAAAATGCCATATTAGGCTTAATAATCTCTCTTGTGTGCTTACCTGACATGTATACTTTTTGAGCCTGGAATGCAATTAATTCAAGTATTTGATATACCAGATTTGGTTTTTTTGGAGTAGCTTTTGAGGCGATACTGCCAATTTTGACTGAATTTGGCCAAAAGTCCAAAATCCATGTGTTTTTTATAAGCAATTTTTCATAAATTTTATCTTTTTGAAAAAGAGGAATAATTTGAGCAATTTCGTGTGCTGTATAGATGTTTTTATTTTGAATTTCTAAACTAGTTTCATCAAGCCAGAGATTAATACACAACTTATCTTTTTCATCCAATAAATTTGGTTTTCTTATTTTTAACTTTGAATTTCTTAATTTTAAATATACTAAAAATCTTGTTGTCCAAAGTGTCCCTTTTTTGGTAATAATCATCAAATCAATATCAGAATCATTATTTGCATTTTGCATGGCAACGGAACCGGTGATACCAACGAACAAAACTGAACTAATTTGCGAAATAATATCAACTCCCCTTTTTGCAATTTCTATTTTTTTAATAGATTCTTTTTCGTTGTTAAGACGTGCTGCAACTAAATGCTTTTGATTAGCCAGAAAATAATAATTTTTATATTTTGAAATTTTATACTTTTTTCTTTTTAAGATTTTATTTGCGTGCACTGAGGTAGTTGCCCATTTGTTCAAATCATTTGAATTTAATGGATAGGCGAAAATATTATGGTAAACAATTGAGGCGATTTGATTTTTATTGAGCTGAGATTCCATACTCAGATAATACCTGAGATGTGCCTGAAGTAATAGTCTTCGTAACGGCTTCTCCAGAACCTCCTGCAATTATGCTTCCAATTGCATCTTGGTAATATTTTGAAATTTTTGTGTTAATTCCAGTTGTTCCATCCCAAGTACGCGAGGCCAAATACCAGCTTTTGGCAAATGGTGCTTGGCGAACAAAAACTCCTGCAATTGGATCAGATGATAATAAATTTGCCATGTCAGTTCTTGGATAGATTTCACCGAATGCTCTAATTTTGCTTTCATTTGCATAAAGCTTTTCAAGTGATTCTTTTGATGAAATGAATTTTAAGAATTCCCAACTTTCAGGTTTTACCTGGCTTTTTTGAGAAACTCCCTCAACCCAATAGGAAGCATACGTAATGTCTGGATCTTCAGGTTTTTCTTTTTGAAGCTGTGGAACTGGATAGACTTTAAATCTAAGGCTTGGATTTTTTTGTTTGATTTCAAAAACTCTCCATGAGGGACCAAAATACATTGCTAATTTTCCATTTGCAAAAGCTAGAGTTGATGGAGGCTGTGTGTCATCCCAAACTCCGTCTCTTGTTGCGAATTGAACAAAGAATAAAAGTGCTTGTTCTGCTAAGTTACTATTTGGAGCACTCATTCTAACCCCGTTTTGCATCATCATTAAAGCTAGAATTTCTTGCCAATGATCAACATTTTCTGTTCTTCCCAAAGCTACACCAGCTTGTTTTATGTGACCATCTGATGGATCTTTTATCGTTAAAGTCTTTGATAGAGCTCGCAAATCATCCCAATTAGTTGGAGCTGATTTGCCATAAGTTTCGAAGATATCTTCGTTAACAAACAAGGCTAGTGTGTCAAAGTTTAGAGGTAAACCTTTTATTGCACCACCAACTCCCAAATCAGATTGGATTACTGGAAAATATAATTGGACAAACTGAGCAGGTGACATGACTGAAGATGGCATATTATCTAAATCGTTTTTAAACATTGGAACCCAGGTATTATGAAATCTAAATATATCTGGAGCATTATTCCCAGTTGTTAGAGCATTTGATAATCTTTGCCTGTAATCTTCTTTATCTTGATGAACATATTTTATTTTTATCCCTGGATGACTTTGTTCATATTCATCGATTAGTGGTTTAACAATACTTTCATCTTCCCACATTTCCCACCAGACTATTTCTTTAGTTCCAGTTGATGGACGCCTAGTGAGTGCAAACCCGGCAAGACCTACTATTGAGATAAGTAGAACAAATAAAATAATTCCAAAAATTATATTTCTTTTTTTGTTTGGATTTCCTGTATTTGAAACAGATTCAACAGTGGGAACAACTGGAGGTGTGGGAGGCGCCACGGGAGGCTCTACAGGAGGAGCTACTGGGATTTGATCACTGGCAATATTTCCATTTAATAATTCTTTTGGAGGCATATTTGATGCGGGTGATACTGGTGCTGGAGGTGGCACTGGATTTGGGTTTGAAATTTGATTTTGGGACAAGGATTCATCCATATATCCATGGTATCATACAAGAATATGAAACGCGCAAGATCTATATTTAAAAAGTTAATTCATAAACATTTTGTTCGTACTTTATTTGTAGTATTTATTTTTCTAATTGTTCCAATCTCAATAGTTAGTGCATATATTATTTTTAATAATGGAAAAATATATCCTGGGGTGTATTTGGGAAACACTAATGTAGGCGGAAAAAATTTGAGTGAGGCAACTAACGAACTTAATAAAACATTATTAAATCAAAATTCCAGCAAGGTAAAATTTGTTGGATATTCTTACAATGAAGGGCAACAGGAAAAGCATGAATTTTCACTAGCTATTTCTGAAATTCAACTTAATTATGAAATTCAATCAAATGTGCTTAAAGCTTACTCAGTTGGAAGAAGTGGAAATATTATTAATGATCTTATCGAAATACTTGGTGCAAATTTTAAAGTGACAATAATTCCCCTATCTTATTCATACGACCATCAAAGATTTGATGAATTTTTCTCCATTATTGCTTCTGCAATGAGTTTTGACCCAATACCTGCATCACTAAACTATCATGATAATAAAATAGAAGTGAACAAAGGAACAAAAGGAATGGATATAAATGTTTCAAATATAAAAGAGAAAACATTAGATAAATTTTCAAATGGAAATTTGACATCAGCAATTGAGTTTTCTTCATACCAAACTGGAAAAGTACTAAATCAAAACGAAGCTGACATCTGGGAATCAAAAGCATCAGCATTAAAAGGCAAAAGTGTTTCAGTTTTTCGTGAGAATTTTTCAAAACAATACAACGATCGTGATTTGATTTCGTTTTTGTCATACGACAATACAAATTCAAAAATTGAAAAGGAGATTGATGAAATTTCAAAAAATATAAATAGAGAACCAGTTGAACCTACTTTGACTGTGTCGAGGGCTAATAACGATACAATTAAAAGAGTTACAAGTTTTACTCCATCTGTTGATGGAATGAGTGTTAAAACTGATGAGCTTTTGGCTGAATTTATATCAAAATTAAATTTACTAACATCAACAGATCAAAGTGAAGCAAAAATTGAAATACCTGTCGCCAAAACTTCACCTAAATTTAATATTGGAGATGTTAATAATTTGGGAATTACAACACTAATTGGTAAAGGGTATTCTAAATTTAGAGGATCAATTCCGTCAAGAGTTCATAATGTGGCACTTGCTGCATCTCGCATCAATGGAGTTTTAATTGCTCCTGGAGAGACTTTTTCTTTTAATCAAGCACTTGGTGACGTTTCTAAATTAACAGGATACAAGGAAGCATATATTATCCAAGATGGTAAGACTGTATTGGGTGATGGCGGTGGAGTTTGCCAAGTGTCTACTACTTTATTTAGAGCAGTACTTGATGCTGGGCTTCCAATTACTGAGAGGCGTGGACACTCATACCGTGTGACATATTATGAACAGGATTCAGGAGTGGGACTTGATGCAACTGTTTTTGCACCAACAACCGATTTTAAATTCACAAACGATACGCCAACCTATATATTGATTCAAACGTCTGTAAATCAAAAGGATATGACTGCTTATTTTGAATTATATGGAACATCAGACGGAAGAAAATCAACAGTTACAAAACCTGTTGTATATGACCAAGTTCCCCCACCTGAGGATTTATTTATTGATGACCCAACTTTAGCCAACGGAGTGATTAAACAGATTGATCACAAAGCATGGGGTGCTAAATCGAAATTTGATTACACTGTAACGAGAAATGGTGAAACAATTTATCAGAAGACATTTTTAACAGTATATAAACCATGGCAAGCGAAATTTTTGCGTGGAACTGCTTTGTAAAATACATTTATGAGAATTCTAGCAATTGAGACAAGCTGTGATGAAACAAGCGCCTCTGTTGTTCAAGAGAATTTAACTGGCGGAATTGATGTTTGTTCAATTATTATCGCAACATCACTTAAACTTCATGCCTCAACCGGGGGAATTATCCCTGAACGTGCAGCTCGAGCTCAAATTGAATATATTATTCCAGTAATAGATAAAGCATTGACTGAATCAGGTTTTGATAAAACAGAAATAGATGCAATTGCTGTAACGCACGGACCTGGGCTTATTGGCTCACTTTTAGTTGGGATAGAGGCTGCAAGGACTCTTTCTTTTTTATGGCAAAAACCTCTTATTAAAGTGAATCATTTATTAGGACATCTTTATGCAAACTTTATAACAGCCCAAGTACCACAATTCCCTGCAATTGGATTGGTAGTTTCTGGTGGTCACACTGATTTGATTTACATGAAATCACATAATCAAATTAAATATCTGGGAGGAACAAGGGATGACGCCGCCGGCGAAGCATTTGATAAAACTGCGAGGCTTTTGGGGTTGGGTTACCCTGGAGGGCCCATGATTTCTAAAGCGTCAAAGGAGATAGTTGAAAAAGGAACTCAATTAAAATATTTCCCTAGACCAATGCGTGAATCAGGTGATTATGATTTTAGCTTTTCTGGACTCAAGACCGCGGTTTTGCGGGAAGTAAAAGCAAACAGTAAATTTACAAAAAATGAAATGGCTGCTCAAATTCAAGAAGCGATAGTTGATGTTTTGGTTTACAAAGCAGACAAAGCTTGTATTGAATATATGCCAAAAAGCTTTTTGTTAGCTGGTGGAGTGGCTGCAAATGAGAGACTAAGAGATAAAATAAATCAAAAAATTTCAAAATCTGTAAAAATTTATATTCCCCCAGTTAATCTTTGTACTGACAATGCCGCTTATATTGGTGCTTGTGCTTATTATCATCCTGAAATTATTGATTGGACTGATTTAACTCCAAACCCAGAATTGACTATTGTTTGATTTGAATCGGCCGAATATCGGCCGAATGAATAGAGGGCTTGTTTCCCCGTGTACCAACTATCGGCCGAATAAAAACGAAATTAAATGCGGTCAATTTTACTCGTGGATCATTGACAGTTATAATCAGCAAATGGATTCAAAATTTGAACATAGTAAACACGAGAGTTCTATATATGATCTTTGGGAAAAAAGTGGAACTTTTAAGGCAAAAAAAGACGGTGTGCCTTTTACAATTCTTATGCCACCACCGAACGCTAATGCTTCACTTCACGCAGGACATGCAATGTACACAGTTGATGATATTTTAATTCGTTTTAAAAGAATGCAAGGATTTGCTGCTTCTTGGATTCCAGGGATGGACCATGCTGGATTTGAAACTCAATTTGTTTATGAAAAACATTTAGCAAAACAAGATAAATCTAGAATGGATTTTGATAGAAATACTTTATATAACGATATTTATAAATTTGTAAAAGATAATTCAGGATTAATATTTGAACAATTTAGAAGGCTTGGTTTTTCTGCTGATTGGGATAGGTCAGTTTTTACACTGGACGAGAATGTAACAACCCAAGTTTATGAAACTTTCCAAAAAATGGAGACTGAAGGCTTAGTTTATAGAGATAATTATATAGTTAATTATTGTGTAAATGATGGAACATCATTAGCTGAGCTTGAGGTAAAACATATTGAGAGGATTGACCCACTTTATTTTGTGAGATACCCACTTGTTGAAGACAATAATAAATTTATTGTTGTGGCCACTGTTAGACCCGAACCAATTTATGTTGATACTCACTTAGCTATCAATCCAGATGATAAAAAGAATAAACATTTAATTGGTAAAAAAGTTTTAAATCCACTTACAAATCAAGAAATGGAGATTATTGCAGATTCATATGTTGATCCGGAATTTGGAACAGGAATTGTTAAATTGACTCCAGCACATGATGCAAATGATTTTGAGGTTGCAAGGAAACATAATTTACCAATAGTGCAGGCAATTGATCACAGAGGACGAATGATTGAGACCGAGAATAAACTTGAACTTCATGGATTGAAAGTTAAGGCTGCTAGAGAGAAAGTCGTAGAAATACTTAGTAGTAAAAATTTAATTGAAAAAATTGATGAAAATTATACTCATAGTGTTATTACTTGTTACAAATGCGGACGAGATTTGGAACCATTGACCACACCAAATTGGTTTATTAAAGTCAAAGACTTAAAGGAAAAAGTTATTGACGCTGTTGAAACAGATAAAATTAAATTTCATCCTAAAAAATTTAAAAGGCATATGCTTACATGGCTTAATGTTATGCATGACTGGCCCATCAGCCGCCAGATTGTTTGGGGAATTAGGATTCCAGTTTGGTATAAGATCGATCGCAATCATGACAATATTACTGTTAAATGGATTGATAAAGAGAACAAACCTCACTTTGGAAGTTTAATAAGCGAGTTAAATAACGGAGTAGGACTTAATGAAATTAAAAAAGGACTCCAAGAAGTGGTTGTTAAAGCTGAGAATGTGAAACGGTATGTGATATCACCAGTTGAGCCCACAGATGGCGAGTATATTCAGGAAACTGATACTTTTGATACTTGGTTTTCATCAGGACAGTGGCCACTAGTGACTCTGAAAGGGCAGGAATTTGATTCTCGCTTCCCTACTGATTTTATGGGAACACTGTCTGATATTTTAAAATTTTGGGTTTCTCGTATGATTTTATTTTCATTGTATTTAAAAAATGAAATTCCATTTAAAGATGTTTACTTGTGGTCGATGGTGGCAGACTCCAAAGGCGTTAAAATGAGTAAATCAAAAGGTAATGTTATTAATCCTATTGAGTTAGTTGATAAATATGGGGCAGATGCACTTCGAATGAGCTTGATGTTTGGAACACCAGCTGGAAGTAAAGTGATTTTATCTGAAGATAAAGTGCGTGGAATGAGAAATTTCTCAAACAAGATTTGGAACGCTGCTAGATTTTTACAAATGCTTGAAGGTGAACCTACAGATAAAGAAAAAACAGAGGATCTGAATGAGAAATTTATTGAAGAGTTAAACGAAATTATTAAAAACTGCACTGAAGACCTTGAACGATTCAAATTAGATAAGGCGTCAGAGCTTTTGTATGATAAATTTTGGCATTGGTATTGTGATTGGGCAATTGAAATGTGTAAGACTGGAAGTATTAAAAAAAGTAATATGATTATTGGATTGAAGACTTTCTTGAAACTTCTTCATCCATTTGCTCCTTTTGTTACTGAGTCTGTTTGGCAGGAGATGAAATTTGAGGGTGAAGCCCCTATATTAGCAACTTCACAGTGGCCAACAACTTCTTGACAAGAATCGTAAATTGCTCCAGTATGTTTCAGAGATGTCGAGACTGCCTAAAGTTATTTTTGTTTTAGTAATATTTTCTTTCACACTCACGAATTTGGTACTTTTTTTGTCTTCAAAGATTAAAACAGTTACCCCAGTTGTACTTGGTGCTGAATCTGCAAACTATAATGTTGATTTAATTTCTTATTGGGAGAGTTTTGTGGAAAAACATCCTACTTACCGAGATGGGTACCTTGAATTAGCACACGCTTACAAAGCACAAGGAATGAATGATAAATCAAAACATTATTTGGAGCTTGCTCGGATTTTGGATCCAAATAACCAAGAAATCTTAAATACTTATCAGGAATTAGGTTTTTAACCTTTATGCTTCTGGGGCTTTTTCTTCTTTAGTTTCTTCAGCTGTTTCTGCTGTATTAGTTGCTGTTTCAGCAGCTTGTTCACCTTCTGTGGCTACTGGTTCAACTACCACTTCTTCCTTTTGTTGTGGTTCGACTTTAACAACAATTGATTCAGGATCTTCTGTGATTGTTACGCCTGTTGGAGCTTTGATATCTTTTACATAAATTGCCTGATCAACTTCACTTAGGGATTCTATATTGACTACGAAATTTTCTGGAATATCTGTTGGCAATGCTTCAACTTCGATTTCTGACAATTGAGTAACGACTGTTCCAACACCTGATTTTTCTGCTTGAGATTCACCTTCTAATTCAACAGGGACTTGAGCTGTGATTTTTTCTTTTAAGTTAACTTCTCTAAAATCAACATGAAGGATTTGATCAGTTACTGGATGCAATTGCACGTTTGAAATTAAAGTATGGCGTATATCTTTTCCAAGGTTTAATTCAACGATTGATGTCTCCCCTGCTTCTTTATATACAGATTGAAATTCTTTTGTGTTTATTTGAATTGAAGTTGACTTGATGTTTTTTCCGAAAATATTAGCTGGAGCCAAACCTTCATTTCTTAAAGTTTTGACTTTTCTACCTAGTAAATCTCTTGTGTTAGCGTTTAGTGAGTATTTTTTCATTTTTTCAAAAAGAGTTTATATGACAGATCCTCTGATAGGTTTGTATTATACACAGATGTGCCCTCTTGAGTCAACGAAAGGCCTTCAACAGCAGATATTTTGATATTCACAGGATCAGATTTAGTTCCCGCCTGCTTTCTCCAGAAAACATCAACTTCGTTTGTGTCCCATGAACTAGGTATTGGTTTTGTAAATCTGAATGTTATTTTAGCTTTCTCTTTTGCCAGCAAATTAACAAAAATACCAGCACTGGAGCTTTTTGTATCTTGCTGAGTTGATATGTCTGGAATTAACTCTTCCCTTTGACCATTTTTTTCTAAAATAACACTTTTGTAAAGCGCTGTCTCATCTGAGAATAGTCTTATGTAATTTTTGTAATTTCCAGCCTCCCCCATTTCTTTTGGAGCATTGTTTACAAGTGAAATTGAAACATCTGTAGTAATTTCATTTCTGGCAAGGACTATATTTGCTGACATTGATCTTTCTATGAAGTAATTAACCTTATTGACCCCCAAATTTGCTTCAACTTCACCAAACCAAAGAGACAAACAGTTTGAATTGCAAAGACTAGAAACAAGACTACCAGTCCACGAAGCATCGTTTAGAATCTTTTGGACATTTGTATTTTTTAAATTAAGCTGAATGTGTTTTGAGTCCAAATTTGAACTAATTGCTTTTAAAAGGCTTATTTCTTGTGTTGAATTTAGATTTTTAATCTTAGAAAGCAGTGATTCTGATAGCTCAGACAGTAAATTTGATTTTTTATGAGAACCTGGAAAAAAGTCTTTTTCAACTTCATATTGAAGCTTTCCATACAAATTATTTGAAGAAATTGTTTCATTATTTTTAAGCACAACTGGACCTGTTGCTTCAAGTATTGATTTTATTGTGTCAGTGTCGATTGCTATTACCCCATCTACCTGGCGATCAATAGTTTTTTCCAGAAACCACATTACCCTATCTGATGTGATACTAAAATCTGGATCCCAATTGGAATCTCTTAAGTACCATTGATTGACTCCAAGGTACTTCTCAAGTGGAATTGGGGCCTTTACGTAGCCTTTGAGTTGACCATCGGCTTCGTAACTATCAAACATTTCTATATTTGTGAGTTTGCCTTTTTCAAAGGTAACCAAAGCAAAGGAGCCAATAAAGCCTCCTGTTGGGCGCAATTCCATATTGTTTTGAAATAGAATTAAATATGTTTGAGGTTTATCCCAACCTAAAATTGATGGCAGTTCTTTTGAAATCCGTGATGCAGCTTCAATAGATTTTAGATCTGCAGATAAAACTGATACTTTTGATTTATAGTTTGAAGGAATAATTGAAATTTTTTCTATTTTGTTTGAGATAAAGCTTGCATTTTCATAGATTTCAGACAAATTAATAGCAAGAGATTTTGAAAGACCTGGTAAATTGTATTCTTTTTCTTCGAGCATGCTTGAAAGAATTATTTTTCCTAAACTTTTAGTATTTTGACTACTGTTTGCAAGCAAACCTGCATTTTTTAGAACATTATCTAAATCATTTATTTGATCGTAGAAATTACCAACAAACGGAACTTTGGCTAAAAGTTTAACAGTTGGACTGGAGACTGAAACAGAGGTG
The DNA here is from genome assembly GCA_964524515.1 of uncultured Gammaproteobacteria bacterium. GTDB lineage: Bacteria > Patescibacteriota > Microgenomatia > UBA8517 > UBA8517 > CAZGEA01. The sequence continues at coordinate 107,254 of CAZGEA010000004.1, forward strand.
TTTCCAAGGGATAAAAATGCTTTTGAAAGGTTTGGCGAGTAACCAATAGACTTAAGTGACATATAGAAAAGAATTGATGAGAATATTGTTGATGCGATAGGTAAAACAAAGAGCCAAATAAAGCATGCAATGACAGCAAGAACTGTATCGTTTGGTTTTATTTTTATAAATTTTGGCTTTGTAATTTTTGGGAACTTTGGATAGACATGTTTTTTTCTTTCAACATGATGCACAACTTGCACATCTTCAACTGGATTAGTATTTATCTCATTAATTATTTTTGATAAAAATTCATTTGATATTAGTTCGTTTTTATTCCAGGGAATTTTTGATGTTTTTAGCTTAATACTTGTAAATGAGTTTGAAGGGCAGATATATCCAACTTCTTCCAATTTGCTACCGAAACCAAACATTAAACCAAGTGCTGTGTCGACTAGACTATCAAGTTTTGTTATTACGATTTTTGAATCGGCGTAACAATCTACATTTTTACTTTTCAATGCATCAATTATTTCGTCTTCCAAATAACCATATAAAAGAAGTGTTTGATTTTTTGCAGCTAATTTATCTGTGTCTTTTGGGTTACCTAACAACCAAATAACTTTTTGATTATTGCTTATTAAACTTAATACTTTTTCCTCTTCGTTTTGAGAATTAACAAACAAATAATTTGCATTTTTTATTCTTTCTTCATTACCCTTTGCACTTGCAATCACGTGTATATTTGAAAGTTTTCCCGTTAATTTTTCTGTTAAGTGAAAGCTTAACAATTTATTTTCGGAAATAATGAGAGCGTTGGGCAATTGCATCATTGGTATTATTCTACTATTTCCGCGGTGCTTTACACAGGCTCAAGTTTTTTAAGGCTATTTCAGCTACGTGAAGATGAATCCAACTCTTGGTTTACAAGGAGATCAGCGTCTGAATTTAGATGTCTTTTAACGTGGTTGAACACAACTCCCAAATTAATTTCTTTTTCTAAATTTTTAATTATAGAAACAGAATTTGCAATGCTTTGGTTTTTTATTTTCCACTCCCCTTTTAGCTGTTTAACAACTAATTCAGAATCTAAAATAAAATTTATTTTTATATCGCTTGCAAAATTATTTTTATTTTCTTTTAACCAAACTAGTGCAATTTCAACTGCTTTGTATTCTGCAAAATTATTTGTTGCAACACCTAAATAAAGTGACTGACTATGAATTAGGAGACCTGAATTATCTTTGACAATGAATGCACATGCAGATGGACCTGGATTACCTCTTGATCCCCCATCGCAATTAATTGTTATTGAATTTAAATTTTTCCACATCTAACTTATTGTTTGAATATTAGATTAAAAGTTTGTTTTTTTGAAGTACTAATCCTAAAACAATTGCAAGCAATAATTGGGTTTGCTCTTGAGTAATCCAGTAATGATCAAACAATCCAGTAAAGAAAATAAAAAATAATATTAAAATTAATGTTTGATTGTTTTCTTTTTTTATATATTTTAAAAGAAAAATTATTACAAAAATTAAAAAAGCCACACCCAACTCAGACAATAAAAGTAAATAAATATTATGTACTGGCTGAAGCCACCAGATTGTTTGTCTTAACGCTGAATTTTCCTGAATATTTGTAAATGGTAGTGATGGAATAAAGCCGCCAAAGCCAAGACCAAACATTAAATTGTTATTAAATTTTGTATTTGAAATATTTAAAAGTTCTAATCGTGAGGAGTTGCTTTGAATTAACAGACTAGAGACAAATAAGGAAATTATGAAACAAAATATTAAAAATAATTTTAAATAGGTGATTTTTGCAATTTTTACGATAAAGACTATGGAAACTAAGAATAATCCCAGCCAAGAATTTTGAGAGAAGCAAAAGAATAAGGTAAAGAGTGAGAGAATAATTGAAAATAACACAGTTTTATTTTTTTTAAAGGATAATAATGCAATTGTTAATACGGAAAGATAGGCAGAAAGAGTATTGGGGTGAGGAAAGGTGGCATATGGACGCAAAAAATGATTGCTTAGAATATTTGCTTTTGATATTGATGGAGTGAAAATTGTAAAAGTCCTCTCCCCCATTAAATAAAAAATACCACCAAGGGATTTTGCTGAAATTACTTGAAGTATTGAGATAACACTTAAAAGGATAACAATTATTGGGATATGTTTTCTACAGGTATTCACAAAAATTTGAGCGTTATTGGCAATTACTACTGCAAGAGTAAACAAAAACATTAATTTTGATGAATATGATAATGAAATTTGAGGAATTTTGGAGAATATTATATTTATTAGAATTAAAAATATAAAAATAGAAATTAATTTTAAATTTGATTTAGCAAATAAAAATAATTGTTTAATGTTGAATAGGATAATAATTGAAATCAATAAATCTAGAATTGATATCGATGGAGCCAAATAATCTACTCTAATTCCAGATACTAACGCCCAATCGGGCCAAAAATGCTTTGCAAACTGTGTTGGAGATAAATAGAGAAGAATTGTAAATAAAAACTGATTTAATTTACTTTTGTTTGATAATAAGGAATCGATCTTCCCCATCACCTTCTGATAGAGTTTCGATACCTTCTTCATTTTTTAAGGATAAGTGAATTTCTCTTCGTTGAGAAGGAGTTAAGTTGTATAAGTATTGTGACTCACCTGTTGATATTGCGCGTGCAGCTGCTTGTTTGCCTAATGCAACTAAGTTTTCGGTTTGTTTTTCTCTCCACTGTGCCACATCTACTAATACTTTTGTCCATTCACCATATTTGGTTCTTAATGCTAATGATAGAAATGATTCGAGAGCTTCGAGTGTTTGACCATGTGCGCCAATTAACAAGCCAGACTCTTCTTTTGAATCAATTACTACTTTTACGATTTTTTGTGCATCATCGCCTGCCTCTTCAGTGACTGATGCTGTGGCATCAATACCTAAAAGTTGTATTAATTTTGTGACTGTCTCTGTGATGTATTCAACCATGAGGCCTATTTTACCAGACCAAGCCTCTTTATCCAAGGGGTCATACCTCCCCATCCTGAAGATTGATATTGGACAACTGCTTGATAAAGGGAGAAAACTACCCAATATAGTGCTAAACCTGAAGGAAAGCTTGAGCCTGCTAGTAAAGTTATTATTGGGAATGTGTATATCATTGACTGCTGAGCGGCTACCATCGCATCATCTGCCTCCCCTTTTGTTTTTTTTGCCACTTTTGCTTCAAACTCTACATATGGAAGTGCCATTTTGGCTGATATGAATTGAATTGCTGCTGCCAAAATTAAAACAGGTCCTGGAATTGGAAATGGAATTTGACTAATTTTAAAAACGTCTGGTTTTGTTACATCAAGATATAGAAAATTTGTATTTAGAGTTTGACCTTGAGAAAATTTTAATGGCTCATATAAGCTGTTGTTAAAACTTTCTGAAATTTGACCATGACCTGAAAGAATTGTTGTGAAGACATTTAAAAGTGCAATAAAAATAAACAGCTGTAAGATTTGTGGAAGGCAGCCTGCACCTGGATTGATTCCTTTTTCTTTATAGAAATCAGCTTGAGCTTTCATCAATGCTTCTTTGTTGTCTTTGTGCTTTGCTTTAATTTTATCAATATCTGGAGCATATTCTTTTAGTTTTTTCATTGTTTCTGCTGCTGGCTTGGTAAGCGGGGAGACTGCAAACCTTAGGAAAAATGAGAATGCAATGATCGCAATTGCCATGTTTTGTCCAAGAATTTTATAAAACAGAACTAATGCGTTTGATAGTGGTTGAACTAAAATAATTGAAAAAATATCTGCCATTTTTTATTTGTATTGCAATTATACAGGGTCTGAGCCTCCTTGTGAAAGGGGGTTGCATCTTATTATTCGTTTTACTGCATAAAATGAGCCAGTTAGTACTCCGTATTTTTGAATTGAAAGCTTTGCATATTCAGAGCATGTTGGAGTAAATCTGCAACCAGGCCCTAAAAGTAATCTAATAGCAAAGGATATGAAGTTTTGATAAAAATTTATTAAAAATTTAATCATTTAAAGGAGTTTGATCTTTTTTAAGGATTCTTCAACCTCTTTCATCAAATCTGAAGTGTAGGCTTTAACTGATACATCATGGGCTATGAATACTATATCGTAGCCTTTTTGCATAATGCTTACTTTTTGCCTAACGCCCTCACGAAGCCCACGTTTTACTTTATTTCTAGCAACTGCTTCTTTTGCAATTTTAGTGGAAACAATGAAGCCAAACCTTAGACTATCTTCGTCTTTTGATGATTTAGCGTAACTTACTGTGAAGGATTTTGAATGGAAGACTTTCCCATTTTTTTTAACATAATCAAAATCTTTATTTAGTGTGAGCTTGTTTTTGCTTGCGAGCATTTTATACTGAAGCGCTTATTTTCTTTCTTCCGCGTTTCATGCGTCTTTTGATTACCAAACGACCTTTAGCGGTTTTTAATCTTGCACGGAATCCAAAACGCCTTGCACGCCTTACTTTTGATGGTTTGTAAGTTCTTTTTGTAGCCATATTTTTGTGATTATAACATATTTTTTTGAAGTTCTAAAATGTGGACAGTTGAACTTAAACTGAGGGTTTACAATTTATCCATAATCTTATACACAGAAACTTAAACTACAATGTTGGAAGAAATTAAAAACAATAGCGAACAGGAAAGCGAGAATAATTCTACATCTAGATTGAATAAAGATGTTGTATGGAAAGACACACTGGCATCACTTAAAGTACAGGTTAGTGGAGCAGTTTATTCAACATGGCTTACTAAAACAACACTAGAATCGCTTCGAAAGAATGGGAAGGAGCGTTATTCTGCAGAGATAGGTTGTATTTCAACTTTTATAAAACAAACTGTGGAGGTGCGTTATTTTGGCTTGATTCAAGATTCACTGATAAAAGTGCTTGGTGCACCAGTTGATATTGTATTTACCATATCGTCTGGTGAGAGTGTGCTTAAAACTGAAAATAAAAACACAGCAAGCGTCCCTTTGTTTGAAGAAGAGACTGACAATGAAGTATTTGTGGGTAAATTAACTCAATCACATATTCATCCTGGAAGAATTTTTGAGAACTATGCTGTTTCATCGACAAACCAACTAGCCTGGGCGGCTTGTGAGGCAGTTTCAAAAGGATTGGGAACAACTTATAATCCACTTTTTATTTGGGGTGGAGTGGGAGTAGGGAAGACTCATTTAATGAATGCTATTGGATACCGTGTAATTAAAAAAAACTTAAACGAACGCGTGCTTTTGTGTACAGGTGAGGATTTCACAAACGATATTATTGCGGGAATTAGGACAAAGACTACTCAGGCATTTCGGGATAAATATAGAAAATTAAAAGTTTTATTTATTGATGATATTCAATTTATTGCGGGAAAAGAGAGCGTGCAGGAGGAATTTTTCCACACTTTTAACGCAATCATTTCAGCTGGTGGGCAAGTTGTTTTGAGCTCAGATAGACCGCCATCTGAGACTAAACTTGAAGATAGATTGGTAAGTAGGTTTGAAGCTGGATTGGTTGTTGATATTGCACCACCTGACTTTGAACTTCGATCTGCAATAGTTTCAATTAAAGCGCGTGAGCGTGGAATTGAACTTGAAGATAAATTTGCCCAAGCTATAGCTTCGAACTTGGACAGTGCGCGTAAAATTGAAGGTTTTTTAATTAAACTTATATCTGAGGTAAAACTTAAAAATTTAGAGGTAAATGAAGAACTGATCATAAATCTTCTTGGTAGACCTAGTATGGAAAATGGGATACATGGATTTAAAAAACAATTGACTGCAGAGGCAATAATTGATGCAGTGTGTGCCAAATATCAAATAAACAAGCGTGCAATGGTGGGGAAGGCACGGGCGAGGCTTATTGCACGACCAAGGCAAATATTAATGTATCTTCTTCGAACGGAACTTCATTTAAGCCTGGAAGAGGTAGGAAGACTAATTGGTGGGCGAGATCATACAACTGTAATGCATGCAGTTGAAACGATAACTCAAATGGCATCAAATGATTCCCGTATTCGTGAGGATATTTTGGGGATAAAACGTGGATTATAAATATTAATTGTGGAAACAATTTAAAAGTTTTACACAATGATTTATTTTGCGGATAAAATATACACACCTTTTCCCCAAGCCTAACCAGAATCACCATCCACATATCCACAGTACCTACTACTACTTCTAGTTAATATAGATAAATACAACAAAAACAAAAACTCACAAAAATTGTGAAATCTGTGTATAATCCAAATAATGAAGTTGAAAGTATTACAGGAGGATTTTGTAAAAGCTACAAGTGTTGTTTCAAGATTTGTTTCAAATCGTGCAACACTTCCAGTACTAACATATATTTTATTTAAAGCAGAAAACCAAAAATTATTTCTTCAAGCTACCAACCTTGAATCGTCAATTTCTTATCCTGTTGGGGCAAGTGTTGATGAAGTGGGGGAGATTGCACTTCCAACTCGAGTAATTGGAGATTTGTTGGTTAATTTTCCAAAAGGACAAATTGAAATTGAGGGAGCACGAGAGAAATTGAATTTAATAAGTAGTGGTTTTCGTGGAAGTATTTCGGGAATGGTTGCTTCTGATTTTCCAATAATTCCAAGTAGCATAGATGAAGGGGGAGTGGAAATTGAAACTGAAAAATTAATTGAAATATTAAATACGGTTTTGTATGCAGTATCAAAAGATGAAAGTAGACCAATTTTGACTGGTGTATTTTTTAATTTTCAAAAAGAAAAACTTATTATTGCAGGATCTGATGGATTTAGAATTTCAATTAATAGTTTGCAATTGAATAACTCCAAGTTTGATGATTTAAAACTTGTGATTCCTTATCAGTTTATGAATGAGTTGATTAAAATTTTGAGTATTTCCCCGACTGTTAAACTTTATCCTAAAAAAGAAGAGAATCAGGTTTTGTTTGAGATTGCCGGAATTACACTTTTGTCTCGTGTGATTGCTGGAGATTTTCCTGATTTTTCAAGAATAATTCCAAAGACTTACAACACAACGGTTTCAGTTGATAGAAACAGTTTAACTCAGGCTTTGAAATTGTCATCTGTTTTTGCTCGGGATTCTGCAAATATTACTTCGTTTGAAATTAAAGAAAATGAAATTGTAATTTCTTCTGAAAGTGCTACAAATGGAAATCAAGTTACTAATATTGATGCAAAGGTTGTGGGGCCTGCACTAAAAGTTTTGTTTAATTATAGATTTGTGGAAGAATTTGTTCATATTTGTCGATCTGAAGATGTTGTAATTGAATTTAATGAGTCAACTTCCGCGGTTTTGTTTAAAGATCAAAAAAATAGCGAGTTAATCCACATAATCATGCCAGTTAAACTTTAGAGGAATGGACTTATTACGTCTGGTTCTGGCTTTGACATTTGATATTGAAGAATAATGTCTTCTGTTGTTATTGTTTGTCCTGAACTTGATTTAATTCCTGATTTTATTGTTATTGTATAAGTTTGATCAGTAGCCCAAGGTTCAAGTGGAGTGAGAATTAATCTTCCACGGTCATCATTTAGAAGATTTGGTTTGATTGTTATTAATGGTTTTACATCAATTTGGATGGAATTTAGTAATATTTCTTTTGAAAATGACATGGTTATTGCTGAAGTTGTGCCACCAAATGGAATAGTTCCTGATTTGGGAAATATTTCAGGTTTAATGTTTAGATCAGAAAGGGGGGTGGGTGTAGGAAGATTTATTTCTTTTTTAGGATTTAGTGCAAACATAATCCAAATTACTGAAATAATTATTAGACTGATTATTATTATTTTTTTATTTTTAGAGAGAAAATTTATTACTTTTTTCATTTTATTTCTGTAATTGAAAAGTCAGTACCTCCAATATTATTACCAACATTTCTAGTGTTACCAATTAGTGCATTCATTGTAGCACCTTGAATGAGACACAAGGTCGTTGATCCGCCGCTATCTAACATGAAGACTTGTTCTGCTCCACGAGTTAGTAGGGCATTATATGCGTTAATTGGAGTTGCAAGATTTATTATCATGAAATAAATGTAATTGTTGCCTGCAGATTTGCTTAACCCAACAACAGTTCTTGGTCGGGCTTCGTTTGGAAATGAATCCCATGAAGCACCAGTTACTGCCAACAAATCGTTTGTAGTTAAATTCATATTCTTTAAACCTACTGGATTATCACCGTGATCAAAGATGTTTGCTGCTCCAATCCTATCGACATATAAAGTATAGAAATGTGATCTTGGATATTGTTCTGAATCGTTTTGCGTAAATTGACCACCAAATCCTGCTGGTCCTTCTGGAACTAAAGTTGATGTGTTGTATAAATTTGCATTTATTGCAAAAGCTGTGGTTTTTCCTTCAAATTTTGTTTGTGCCCAATCACATGTGACACCAGAATGATATTCAGATGGAGTGGATGCAACAAGTGTGGTTGCTTTGTTTAATGGAACTTTTATTAACCAGCCAGATAAATTTTCAGATGGCCCTGGTCCTCCACACATGAAATCAGGTTTTACTGGAATACCATCAACATTTAATTCGATATGTAAATGAGTATTGCTGCCTTGATTGAAAAGTTTACCAACTATTGATCCAGATGGAAGTTGTTGGCCTACTTGGGCTGTTGGGTCGATGTGCATCAAGTCGATAGTCCACCTGTGCCCATTACCTGTTGCTTCTGCAATCAAATATTTACCATTTGGTGAATCTCCGATTGATTTGATCGTCCAATTTAACTGATCACAAGTTCCACTTTGGGTTTGATCGCATAGTTTAGGTAATACAACAGTTTTGTTTTCGTTTCCACTAACCACAACAACATCTGTTGCATAACCATAATATGGACAATTTGGAAGTGGTGGATTGATTTTCCTACAAACGTTATTTTCCGAGCCAGATTGACTTGGCGCCAGACATCCTGGATACATTGAATTTATTGGGATGTTGAATATACATTTATTGCCTCCTGTGAAGGGAGCTACTGCATTCCAATAGCCATTGCTACCATGGCCTATTTTTTGTGGTGCATCATAGCTTGTATCTTCTTCGTGAGCTGGGTCATATGCATAAGTTGTAATTTTTGTTGTACCTAAAAGTGGGCAGGAACCAGATGCTACTGGGCCTTGGTTAAGTGCAATTGAATCAGATGGGGGAACAATGTATGCACCTGAATTGATAATAAACATAATTATTGGAATTAAAACAAAAAAGACTGCAAAAGCAATTAAAAGCATTTGGAGAAATGCTGTCGCGGTTATTCCAATTAGTGCCAAAGTCGCTAAAATTAATGCTTCAGTGTTTTTTCTAATTGCTGGCAAGGCTTTGTTCGCTAAATAACCTGCTGCTTTGCCTAGTGCAACATTGCCTCCTGCCATAGCAGTTGCTGCAGCTTGGACTGCCATTGCAGCTGCTTTGTCTGCTAATTGACCTGCTTGGCTTACTGAATTTTTTTTCTTTTCTTCCATGTTTTATTTTTTAAATTCATTAATTATACCGACTACTTCTTTTGGAGATGCATCGGCAATTGTTTCTTTTGGTTTGCTTGAAACATCAGATGGTTTTGTAGTTACTAATTTGTATTCTTCAGGTGATGCAACAATTCTAATTGGTGCATGGTGTGCACCTGCAAACAAGATTCCTTCTCCAACTCCTGCGGCAAGCAGTAGTTGTCGTTCACCTTGTGAGAGATAAAATAAATCTCCTACAGTATCGATTGCAGCAGGGGATTGCTTAAGTAGTAATCTCAGAGCTGAATTGGTAACAACAGCTTTACCTATATCTTGGGCAACGAAATCTTCAACGTCTTGGGTTATTGTTGTAATTCCTAGATAATATTTTCTGGCACGTTTGACGATTGACCATAAAAATTGAGCTGAGTCTTGATAGCGCATCATGTGCCATGCTTCATCAACTAGAAGTAGTCGTTTTTTGACATCCTTTTTGATTGTTGTCCAGATGAAATCAAGAATGATAAACATAGCAATTGGACGAAGCGAATCCTGAAGATCACGAACTGAGAATACTGTAAAAGGGGATTTAATATTAATATTTGTTTGTTGATCAAAAATTCCAACATATGATCCTTTGACGTATTTTTCAAGACGTGCAGCCATGTCTAGAGCATCTGGAACTTCCATTCCAATTAATGTTTTGTATAAATCTTCCATTAATGGTGGAGTTTTGCCTTGGGTATCTGGATCTTGGGTGATACCTTTGGATTTATAAGCCATTACAATTGCTCGATCTAGCATTGCTTCTTGGGTGGGAGTTACTTCTCCCATCATGATTTTGAAAAGGCTATGAAGTGAGAGAATTTTTAGGCCTAATTGATTTTCACCTTCTTCTCTTATTATTGATAAATCAAAAGGGTTGATTTTTGCTTGGGAAGTGAATGAGAAAGTGATAAATTCGCCGCCAACTGCTTCGCATAAATTTTTATATTCATTTTCAGGGTCGATAATAATAATTTGAGCACCAAGCATCAATGAACGTAATGCTTCTAATTTTACAAAGAAGCTTTTTCCAGCACCTGATGTTGCAAAGACTGTCATGTTTGAGTTTTCTAGGGAAAATCTATCAAAAATGATAAATGAATCATTTTGAGGATTTATTCCATATAGGACTCCGTGTTCAGAGGACAATTCAGCTGAAGTGAATGGAAAAGTAGTGGCTAGAGAAGTAGTATCCATATTTCTTGTAATTGTTAATCTGTCGACTCCAAATGGTGAAGTTGAAAGAAAACCTTTTTCCATATCCAAAATTGCTCTTTTGCCGACAATTAACAGAGAACCCAAGGTGGATTCGACTTGCCTTGTTAAATGATTTAATTCTTCGAGAGTTGCGGCTGGAATTGTAATGTAGAAAGAAAATTCATAGAATCTTTCTATTCCTTTTACTAATTGTTCTTGAAGTGATTTCGCATCTTCTAGTTTTGCAACGGTTGATGCGCTAACTATTTTTCCTCTTTCGATATCGGTTGATAATTCCGCTTCCATTTCTGCGATTTTTCTCCTCAGGTCATCTAAAACTGATTTACCTTCAACTGGATATATAAAGAAGGAAATATCCATTGAGTGGTTGAAATTAACAACGGGCTCTAGCCAACCTGCGGAAACATATCTTGGGTAACCACCTATGAATAATGTTCTTACGTAAATATCGTTTATTTTAATGTAATCGAAATCCACTTCCATTCTTTTGGGAGCGATGATATCAACTGGAGATAAATCATCTTCTTGATTCTCAATGTAATTTCTTATGTTTCCAATTTCTGGCTTATTACTTTCAACAGGGATATCGCTTAAAATATTTGGTTCAACAACTGGAACAACTGGCTTGTTGACCACTGGTGTTTCTGAATTTGGATCTGATTTTGTTTTTCTGTTAAATATTTTCATTATCGTCTTCTTCTTGTTGGTTTATTCGAACTCGTGGAACAACTGGATTGTATGTTTCATAAAATAATTCTACCAATTCTTTGGTTGTTAATTGACGTAGTGCTAAACCTAGCCTACTTGCTTGTCTTGTTAAGTGATCGCGACGAGGGAATAATGCAATTTTTGCTTTTTTTGTAATATATGATTTTGAAAATGGAAGTGCTTTTGATTTGTTTGCAAAGGCAGTTGTAAAAGATTTGGCAACTCCAAGTTCAAGAGGGGAAAACCAAATTACGATAAAAAATCTTTTGCCAAGAACATTTTTCTTTTTGACGGTTTCTTTTATGAAATTTTGATAACCTTCCATTAATGCTCTCATTTTTGGATTTGTTATTTTTTTATAGTTTTCATCTAAATAAGATAAATAGTTTGAAATATCTTTGACTTGAGATCTGACTACGATCTGGATTGAAAATGAAAGTGAATTTAAAAGAGCTGCATAGGCGGCAATGACAGCTTCCTGCTCGCGATCTGATAATAATTGAAAATTAAGTGATGTTGTTTCAAGAACTAAAGAGACTCCACCATCTTTATGAAGAATTAGATTATCTAGAATGTCTGCAATTGGTAAATGATTTTGAGTGGTAGAAAACAATGGCACATCAGGAATGTTTAGCATTGGTATTGGGTTTTTAAAATTTTTCATTTTATTTTTTAGCAACTACTATAATTGGTGGAATTATTTCGCCTTTTGCTTCAAATTTAAGAGTATCGAATTCATTACCTTCTTTTTCTGTAATTATTTCATATATTCCATTTGGAAAAGGAATGGTTATTAAAAAGTGGCCAGCTCTATTTGTTCTTACTGCTCTTGCTGGGCGGCCTTGATTATCTCTAATTTCTAATATTGCACCGTCGAGAATTTTTCCATCACTTGCCAATACTTGACCTGAAATTGTATTGATTGTTGATGGTGCCATTGGTGGGTTTGCTTTTATATCAAATTGTGCATTTTGAACAGGATTGATTGATGATGTTACTTGATTTGTTACACCGCTTACATAGACAGTTTGAGGGTTTTGATTTGGTTGAATACTGTTTGCGTTTGGAATTGTATTTGAACTGTTTTGGTTTTGGTATCTTTGTGTTGGGTCAATTTTAATTGAATTTAAATCAGGAACGGCAACATCTTTTTTGACTTGAGTTTCTTTGATTGGAATTTCCACAATAGCTTCTTCTTTTTTGATTGGTTCAATGTTTTCAGAGAGTACTGATCCTGTTTTGTTTATTAGCGGTGCAGTTTCATTAACTTGAGTTGGAGCTGATTGTGTTTGTTGGATTGGTGTTTGAATTGAAGATGAATTGGGAGTGTTTTGTAACATTGTTTTAACGTTTGATAGGAATTGCTTTTCTGTTTGTTCTAGATTTTTTTCGCTTGGAACTTCGGATAATGGTTGAACTGTTGGTTGTGGGTCAGTAACTGTTTCTTCTTTTTGGAATAAAACATCAGAATTTAGTGCTCGTTCCCACTTAAATACTGTTGGAGAATAAATTGATCTAAAGAATGCAAAAATCCATTTTTCGAGTGGTCTTTCTTCAAAGGGAACAAAAGCTAGTGCTCCGCCCATTATTACTGAAATTAATATTAATGGCCATTTGATTATGAAATGCAAACCACTTGAATAAATTACAATTGCGATGACAACTCCTGTTGCAATTTCTAAGAATTGTTTTAGAGTCATATCTCCAACTAATTTGAATCTGTATGATGATATTTGTTGTGGGACTGGGTGTTGTTCCATTTGTATTTATTCTAGTCTTCTATTTTAGCTTACAACGTGAACAAAAGCATACAAGAGGAGTAAAGATTTTCACGCTTTACAAGATATTGTTAAAAGAATATTCTGTTGAAATAGATTGTGTTTAATGAAGAAGGGTGATAATTCCCTCACTGTGCCGCAACCGTAAAGTCGGAAAACTAGCAATCTTTTATCTCGAGCAAGAAACAAAAATGATAGACCACGAAAATTACATTGGATCTTGGAATGGATCAAATAAAGCAAGAATTGCTACAGAATTGGCATCTATTAAGCTTGAAAATCAAAGAATTCCTGATCCGTATGATTTTTTAATTGATTTAAAAACTTCAAAATTAAAGGATCTATTCACAAACCGCAATATTGAGGATTTCATAGATACAACTGGTTATTTGGGAGAAATAGAAAATATTGCATTCCAAAAAATTCAAAATTGGGCAGTTGATACCCAAAGTGGTGTTTGTTTGTGGATTTCCCCACCATTTCATGGTGTATACCCAACATCAAAAATTATTGTTAGTGAAATAGTTGAGACTTCTGAAAATAAACGATTGACTAATAGAGCAATTATTTTGGATTGGAATGCACAAGAGGTTTATTCAAAATCAATGAATTTGTATTTCTTGCAAGAAAACGGTCAACCGACACCAAAAGATATTGAGGAAATAAGAGCGAAGCCTATTTTTATTCAACCTGATAATTATGAGAGATTAAGTCAATTTTTAAATTACTATTTAACTACTGAGACACTGGAATATATTGAATCTGGAGAAGACATTAAAAGACAAAAGGGATTGTTTGATAAATATTATGGTTCAATTAATGCTAACGGTTTGTCAGAGACACAAATTTTACAATTGGTTGATGTGATGGCAAGTAGTTGCCCACCATCACTTATGAGAAATAGAATGACTGCATTTCGTGTGATGGGAGGGGAGGGGAAGTTTGTTCAAGGATGTGGAAATTGTGGTGTTGCGATAATGAAGTGGATACCAGCTGGATATGTATGTAAGTGTTGTTTTGGAGTATATGAAGGTTGCTGATATAATAATAGAAATAATATGACACCTGAAGCACCTGATGGACAAATGCATAATCCTGAACAAGGAGTGCCTTTTGGTGCTCGAAAAGAAGGTAGATATGCAATTCGTGGAGTAAGAGTTATTGATCGTTTGGGTCAAGCAAAAAGAGAATTTGTTGAAACTGGAGATCATCAATTGTTGGTTGAAACTGTACTTGATACATTAGCTTATCAGGAGGGAATTTCTCAAATTGAACTTTTTCCTAATGAAACTAACGCTCAGACATTGGTTAGCCTTAGAAATAAATTTTTGACAGTTGAGACAGGGATTAAACAAGATAATGATGGTAATTTGGATGGCTGGCAGGATATTACTGTAAAAGATACTATTGCTGAAGCTAATCAATTTAAGCGCGATGTACGAAGAGCAAAGATTCAATCAAATGGTAATGCTGCAAGTTTTGATGAGGGAATGAGAAATATAAGGGAAAGATGGGCTGAAAATGGGGTGCCTTTGACACCACAAGAGGAAGCTTTTTACTTAAATCAGGATGCTATAAATGAATTGGTTGGATTGGAAAATCAGATCGAAGCTCGAAAGGTAGTTACTCAAGCTTTTTTACAAAGACAAGTTTCTTGTCATAGTTCAAAAAAGCAATCTGAAATTGGTGAAACTTCTGTCTCGTATACTCCCGATAGTTCACATTGGGCTGGGTTTTTTCAAAGTGAGCCAGGATGGGGAAATTTGGTAGATGGGGTAATGAGAAAGATGGTTGATGTTGTTGATAAAAGTAAACCAACTGTTGTTGGTTTGGACGGACAACCATTACCAAAAGATTTATTTGCTGAGGGATTTAAAAATACTCCTGAATTTAAAAGATGGTTTGATGTAATGCTTAAAGAGGCTGGAGGTAGAGTGGATGTTGTATGGAATGCTTGGAAAGTAATGCTTTTATGGGAAGTTCCTTCAATGTATGGTATGGAAGTTGATGGAGATAAATATAAATTTGGAACGCCACCTTTGATTAGTGCAATGATGTCAGATGTTATTCATAACGAAGAGCATAGAGCCCATGAATATGGTTGGAAAGCTGGCACAGAAAAAGGTAATAATCCTCAAAGAAGACAAATGGCAAGATATGTAGGTAAATCTGGATATCCAATGAGTATTGGTCGTGTTCCTCAGCTTTGTGGAAGTTTTCTGCATGAGACAACAGTTAAAATTAATGGAAAAGATAAATCACTTTTTGATTTGTGGTATAAAGATGGAAAAAAATTTAGTGATATTGGTAATAATCGTGATAAAGGTTTTCCATGGATTGAAGCTGATGATCCAACTGGAGATGATGATGAACCAGCTGGAGCCATGAGTTCTTGGTTTTTGAAAAGAGGTAGAGCTCATAGAGTGTTTGATGACCTAGCAGGAAGGCCTGAAATGAGAGATTTATCAAATATGACAAAATGGGAAGATCGTGTTCGTGATTGGGATAAATTGAAAATTGGACCAAAAAGTGAAGATGATAGAATTGAGCCTGAAAGAAATCCTAGGGTTTTGTGGATTCAAGGAATATTAATTGCACACAGTATTAATAAAAACAGTGATGAGAGAAGAATTTATAGTAGTCCATTGGATGAGGATACTATAGCTAATGGTGATATTAATACAAAAACTTTTATGGTCAAGAAAGATATTATAAATGTTGCTTATACGGTTGGATTTATAAGAAAGTCAGATTTTGATTATCTGAATAAAGTAGCTGGTTAATAAATTAAAATAGTCAACTTAATTAACGCCCCATTTTTTTGGTTGCATCTTGAATACTTTCCCCAATTCCACCTTTTCTCATTTGATCCATTTGTGGTTTGCTTCGTCCAAATATTTGTTGATATCCAAATTGTGCTATTCTGGCAGCGCCTGTAGGAGTTGCTGTTGGTCCAAAAGTTCCACCCCATTTGCTCGCAATTTTATTTCCAACTAGGGACGTTGCTCCACCTGCAGCGCCTCCAATCACAGATCCAGCAATACCCATTCCTGCTAATCCCTCAAATCTGCCTGCTTTGCCAGTTTCGATCAGTGATTTTACTGTTTTGCATACTGATGGAATTGCGAGCATTAAAACTAAGCTTGAGAAATAGCCAATTGCTCCTGGGGAGAAAGTGTTTGAGAAAGTAGGAAGCTGGGCTGTTCCAGCATCTGCTATGAAATTACTATTAATTTTAAAAACATTAAATTGTGTCCAACCGGAGGCTACAGATCCATCGATAGATCCCCAAAGCAGAATATGTGCAAACAATATCATTATTCCCACAAGTGGGAATGTTGCGATGTTTGCAATGAAGCTTTTAAACCAGCTGCCAAAACCCATTGTGGGGGAGGCAATACCCATTAATATATAAAAAGGAGCACCTACTACTTGGAAGATTGCAGTGACATATGCTTTTAGTAATGTCCAAAATACTGTTAGTGCTGCAACTATTAACATTACTATTGAAATTATTGCGATAAATAAACCAAATGTGGCTCCTGTTGGGATTCCAATTCCTGCTGGTGGAGGCCCTGGAATAATTGTAATTTGTCCAAAAATACTACCTGAGGTGAAGGCAATGACTATTAATGAGAATGCATATGAGAAGAATGATCCTGCTCCGTCATTCATTTTTATAAACATCTCAATTGGTGACATTTGTGTTATTCCATTAGTTGTTCCTGCAATAATTAATGCTACTAATCCTTGAAGTAAATAAGATAAATCGACAATTAAACCTGCCAGGGCATACGAGAACGTAATTAACACTAATCCAATTGCTACTTTTGGAATTGCGGTTTGGATAGTTACTGATGCTTGTGGTGAGATTTTTACTCTAAACATAATTGAGAATGCTAATACAACTATTGCTAAAGTCGTTAATGCATATGCAGCATTTCTTGAAGCTTTCCATAAATTTTGGGCAAGAGTTAGAGTATTAAAACCGAAACCTTGAGATTGTGCTTTTGCTTCAGGAATAATATGTAAGTTGTTACCTACATTTGCCATCCAATCGACTCCTGATGCTGGGCGTGTGTTTTTCATTACATCGATGAAACTATAAAGACCTAAAATTGGACTATTGTTTATTGATCCGTCACTTGTTATTCCTTGAATACATGTAACTATGTTATCTGCACCACCTGACAAGCATTGCATGATATCTTTTCCAACTGGGGCACTAATTAGAGAGTACATGATCCAAACTACTTGGGCGTAGGTGTATCTTTCCCCGAAAACTTGATCGGGTGCTGTACCGTGGACTTTTCTGTTGAAATCTTGGAATGTGGGATTCCACCATTGCCCTTGATCATCAGGTCCTTCTGCTGCAGCTGACACAGTTTTGATAGGCATTGCTGCCGATAAGGCAAAGAAGGTGATTAAGAAAACTATAATTGCTTTTTTAAACATTTGAATTTATTTAGTACAAAATAATTTTAACATAATTAAATTATTTTTATCTATTACTGTTTGCAGCTTGCAAGTTCAGCTTGAATTCTTTGAATACTTCCTGTTGCAATTAATGATCTCATTACTGCTTTGTATTGTTCTATAAATGGATCACAAGTTTGTGCGCCTGCTCCACAGAAAGTTAAAAGTGCGCGTCTTATTGCTGGACCGTCGACTCCGCCAACTTCATCAAGACTATATGATTTTCTTGGACTTCCACAATCGGGAAGAGAAGGAGATGCTTCGCGCATTCCAACCCAGAATTTGGTTGAAGTTATACACATCGCATGACCGATTGATCTTGGATCGTTATTTGAAAAATTAGGAGGGGAAAGGGATACTGTTCCACTTGTTAATCCAACAGCTAAATTACTAGCGCAATATGCAGCTCCTGCACCATATTTTGCGATGTGGTTAATATAATTTGTGTAGACATAGGAATAGGCACCTAATACACCAAAACCTTCTGCGGCGGGTTTACCTTTTAAATCTAGACATCTTGATGTTCTACAAACGCTTTCGTTTGGATCACCAGTTATTGGGAGATCGTTTTGATCAAAGACTGGTGGGGAAGGTGGTTTTGAAACCCAGTTTTTGCCACCTGTTTCTTGTGCTAATACTCCTAAAATTAGTTCAGGAGGCGAACATGTTCTTCTGCTTGCTTCAATTCCTAATGCTATGGCACCATCTGTTAAGACGAAATTTCTTCCGTTTGCTGTAAAGAATGTACGCTTGGTACTATCTTGAAGTTTACATGTTGGAGGAGGAGGTTGAGTACTGTCTTTTTCTTCTTGAGTTTCAGATTTTGGTCGCAGGGCAGTTTGAATTTGTTTTAAGAAATATTCTTGCATGCTTCCTAAATGTGGAAAATAAATTTCAGCTGAGGCTCCTGATTTACCATTTCCTGGATAACCTGCTAATACATCTGAATCTGCTGAGTAATAACCGGCTGAAGTGACTGCTGGAATATCTTTGATTTCTTTAATAGGCGATGAAGCTGTAATTAATGGGAACATTCTTTTGAAAACTGAAGCGTTTGAGTCAACTAATCTTTCCCATGACTCTTTTATTCTTGGTGTGCTTACATTTACTGGGAATGTGACTTCTGATATTTTTTCGCAAGGCTGCAAAGTTGGAGTACAAACTGCTTCTTGTTCATCAATACATGATCTTTCTTCAGCGGGAGTTAGAGTTGGATCAGAACAGAATTCGTCAACTCTTGCATCAAGACAAACTGGGTCGGGGACTGGGCGGGCAAAGGTGCACTCGAATTTTCCACTTATTTCATATGCAACATTTCCTGATAAATCAATATCTTTTTGAGGATAGCCACCTGTGTAGGCATCTGGACGTTCAAGTGTTTTACTGTCACTTATGACGGAACTTGGTCCTTTAAATTGTGCGGTTGATGTATTGTGTTCGCCAAACAAGTCATCGCCGGGATTTGTGACTGTGTCGACTATTTCGCAGCCTGGTTTTTTTATTGATTTGTCATCTGATGCTGATTCGACTCCCGACCAGCCTTGTGTGTTTTTAGGAAGAAAAGTCGATTGAAGTAGTCTTGATAGATCTGCAATTGAACCTAAGTGTGGCATATATAATTTGTGAGCATTACTTGCAAAAGTTGGAGGCTCGTTTGGTGTTCCTTTTGGAATCTCTGGAACAAAGACTATTCCACTTGCTTGAAAATCTCTTGCACCGCGATCTGACAAACTTGTTGGAATTTCAATTTTACCCACTAAATCATCTTGTTTGGCCCATGGAATTTGCCAGTGAGCCATTGCATTTGGATCTTTTTTACCAGCACAGACAATTCCTCCAGTTGGCAATTGGATACAATATTGACCGATCCATTCTTTGTATTTTTTCCAGAAATCATCTGGATTTGCTGAATCTTTTTCAAAAGGTGGATCATCATCACTGCCTGAGTTTCTTTTGAAATCACTTAATCTTTTGATTTTTGTTGTTGGTGAGCCTGTGGTGCATTGATAAAGATAAAATGAATTATCAAGACTCCATGGAATTTGACCTAAACAGGCAACGAATTCATCGTGAGTGTTTGCTTGTGCTTGTGAGATTACTTCGCGATCTTTAATTTCTCTAAACAATCGTTCTGGCATTAATTTGTTAATTGGTCCTGTATAGTTGACTAATCGATCAATTCCAGCCTCATCTTTTGGTTGGATGTGAAGGGGAATATCGTTTGCATTGTATGCAGTTCCTTGAAGATACCAATCAACATAATCTGACATTCTTGTGCGTTCATCGATATTGTTTGATGATGGGTTGTACCAGTTGTAAACAGCCTCAGTGTTTCCTGCAATTGGAAGACGAGATTGGGATAAATCAATTTTTATATTTGCTGTTTCTTTTAATTTATCAATTACAAACTGACAGGTTTGGGATTTGCCATCACCACTTGTTAAACATGATCCAGGAACCGCATCTGAAGGGTAGAAGAAGTGAGATTTTCTGACAGTTAAATCATTCCCACACATCATTGTAATTTGTGTTTGTTTTGGCTGTTTGTCAGCTTCACATGGACTTGCTTGATATGGCCTATAGACATGGAATTCTGTTTGCTCGGCTTTGAAATTAGTTTCACTACATGGAATGTGGGGAGAGGGCATTGGACCATCTGGACGTGGTGTGCAGGCTTTGCCAAGCCAACGTTCTGTTATAGGTTCGTTTGGCCCTGTTATTACATACACATCATCTGTTACTTCGGGATTTGAGCTTATTTCTTTTAGGAAACTAATTAATGATTGTGGATCGACAAAACCACAATCGTGAGGAGGAGATGCTGCAGCGCATAGACGGATAATTGGAGTAATTCCACGCGACTGGGCAGCTTTTATTGATCCGATTACGTTTCCAATATCTCCTGGGCCTGTTGCAATTTCTAAAGTCCATTTAGCATTTCCACTTGTGTCGGCAACACGATTTGCAAAGCCGCCACCATCAAAATAATTTGCAGAATTTATTCCACCTTTTTCGCTTGATAACACTTGATTGATTTCTCCTGGATCCATTACTGCATACTGAAAAGAAGGATCTGGATTGCTTCCTAATGCGTTGAATAATAAAATTCCTTTTATCTTGGAATCATTTGAAGCCTTTTTAAAGTCAGTTGCTAAATTTGCTACAGATGATGTTCCTTTTAATTCAAAATCACCATATTCAGTAAAAACTACAAAATTAGGATTTTTGAATTTTTGATCCCAACCATTTCTTGTGTACCAACCTGTTTGACCTGGTCCATATGCTCCAATTCCGACACCGCCTGGAATATTTGCATATGTGTTTCCTGCAAAGCCATCTAATTCACCAAAGTTGGCTGCTGGGTTTGAAGTTAACATGAAATCAAAAAGTTTTGTTTCAAACCCACTTGGAAGATTAAAAGCAGGGGATAGTAATTTAATATGAGGAATTCTTGAAGATTTGAAACCAACACCTTCTATTACGGTATCCATATATTCAGATAGCTCTTGAGCAACACATTTTATTTCTTCATCTGTGATAACGGGCACCTGAGCTTCAACTTTATTTGTGGTTTTGATTAACAGGAACAAAAAGAACGAAACAAGAAGAATAAGACTTAGCAGAAGATTTTTTTTCATTGAATCGATAATTTTTAAACTCCCACTTTAAAGTTTAGAATGCCTTGAACGCCTGTAAAATTGGCGATGACAACTAAAATAAGATAGGAAATTGCAACTATTACTAATCCTGCTATTGCGTAAGTTAGTGTATTTTTAGCAGAGTCCAAGGATTTGGGATCGCTTCCTGTCATAAATTTGAAACCTCCAACAACAAAAGCAATGAAAAAAGCAATTCCAGCGAGAGCTAAAACGACAGTTACAATATTTTCAAATAAACCTTCAAAACCTTTGATTGTTGCGATACCGTTTGCAGCTGTATCAATGTTTGCAGCTAATGCTTCTTTTATCATTAATGTATTTTACACGAAATAATACTAATGGGGGAACAGGGAGAATAATTTAATTACCGTTAACGGTTGGAAGTGTGAAATTAAAGATTTCAACTCCGAAGAATGTTCCCAAGATTGAGGCAATTGCCCAAGCTGCAAAGACAATTACTAATCCGATTAAAGCTGCAGTGATTTGGTTTCGAGCACCTTCAGTTTTGGCTTTGTCACCACCTGATGTGATCCATTGAACTCCACCAATTACTAACATGAAGAAGAAGATGATTCCTGCTAAAACTAAAATTAAAGTGATTGCTGTTGAAATTAAAGCTCCTGGAGAAAGGGTTCTTAATCCATTAAATTGAGAACCATTTGGATTTAAATTTATGACTGTGTTTTGGGCTTGTGCTATTAAATTGTTCATTTGTTTAATTACCGTTAACGGTTGGAAGTGTGAAATTAAAGATTTCAACTCCGAAGAATGTTCCCAAGATTGAGGCAATTGCCCAAGCTGCAAAGACAATTACTAATCCGATTAAAGCTGCAGTGATTTGGTTTCGAGCACCTTCAGTTTTGGCTTTGTCACCACCTGATGTGATCCATTGAACTCCACCAATTACTAACATGAAGAAGAAGATGATTCCTGCTAAAACTAAAATTAAAGTGATTGCTGTTGAAATTAAAGCTCCTGGAGAAAGGGTTCTTAATCCATTAAATTGAGAACCATTTGGATTTAAATTTATGACTGTGTTTTGGGCTTGTGCTATTAAATTGTTCATTTGTTTAATAATTTAATTATCTAATCCTTAAGGGATTAATGTCAAGAGATAAAATATTTATTCCAAAGAAAGTTTGAATAATTGAGACTAGAACATAAACTGAGAAGAGAATCACAAGTCCTATTAAGCTGTGAGTGACTTGGTTTCTGGCTCCTTCAACTTGTGCTTTATCTCCACCTGATGTGATCCATCTGATCCCTCCAACAATTAATGAGAAAAAGAAGAAAACAGAACCCATTATAAAAAGTAGGGTAATGGCACTTGATATTAATCTACGGAAAAAACCAATACCACCTTCAGTATCTAGTATATTTTGAAGGTTTCCGCCGAATGTGGGATTATTTAGCATTTTTAGTTTTTGATATTTAGTATTAGGCCATTAATATTTAAGAATTGCACACCAAAGATATCACCTACTAGATTGACTATAAATAATCCTGATACAACTACAATTAAACCAATAACGCTTTGAGTAATTTTAGCCCTTCCGTTTTCCATGTTATTTTTATCTCCTGCTCCAGCGATAATTCCAACGGCCGCGACAATGATTTGAATTACAAACCAAATTGCAGCGATTATTGAGAGAAAGCCAATCATGGTAGATAAAAATCTTACAAACACACCAACTGCATTGCCTGCACCTGAATTTCCGCCAATTGTGCCAAAGCCAGTTATTCCACCTGGTACTTTTGATCCACCGAACGATATATCTGAGATTAAATTTTTCATACTGTTGGTATCATTGGATTTAAGATTGCATTTGCATTTCCAAAGAGAATTAAACCGATAATTGCTGCAATGACAAAAGCACCAGCTGCAACTGCGAGTCCAATTATTGATTGATAAATTTTAGCCCAGGCACCAGCAATTTTTTTGGAATCCTCCCCTGCTGAGATAAAAGCGTAACCGGCTAGAATGAAATTAAATAATGCAAAGATTCCAGCTCCAATTATTGCAAGGCGAAATATTGTTTGAATAAACAAAGCAGGTCCACCGGCTTGAACATCGCCGAAATTTTTAATTGGATCTGGTGGAGTGATTGGATCAAATGCTGCTGCTAATTTTGTATACATAATTTTTTTAATTTAAAAATTTGGATTTGAAATAAAATTTACTTTTGTTATTACTTCTATTAATCGTACTATCCAGAAGGCCACGAATACAATAATGAATCCAACAACTGCTGAATTGATTGCCTGCTGGCCTGCTGCTGCTTGTTTGGGATCTGAATTTCCAGCTCCTGATATTATTTGGATTCCACCAAAAACAAAAAGAAACATGATAATTAAACCTGAAACAACTAGCCCTAATTTTAAAACTAAACTGACAAGAGAGCCAAATCCTAAACTTTTTCCCCATGGAGAATTTAGAGTGTCGCCAATACTGACTGCCGCTAAAAGATTGTTCATATATTAAGTATTATACAGATATTTGATTAAAATTTGAAAATGTCTTGGATTTGTTTAAGCCCGAGAATTACTGCTGCAAATTGTGTTGCCCAATAAGCAATAAAAACTACAACAAACCCTAGAATTGCATTTGTGATTCTTCCTTGAGCTGCCGAGAGGGCTTTGGGATCAGAGCGGGAAGTCATCATACTGATTCCACCTAATATTATTAAAATTAACATTAATGCTCCTGCAAAGAAGAAAATCATTGGAAGGGCCTGTGTAATTACTGTTCCAAAACCAGCATTTCCACCAAATTTGAAACCTGGTAGTGCATTTGATTGAATTGCGTTGAAATCAACTTGAGCTAATTTATTCATATTTTTAGAATTTATTCATGTTCTCATAATCCAAAGCCTGGTAAATTAAATATACTTATTCCTATTATACGCAAAATAAATATTGAAAAAATAATTAAAAGTAAACCGCTTACTGCAGCTGAGAATAAATCTTGACCAGACTGAAGTTTTTTGGGATCTCCAGTTGAGTTTGCAATGATAATTCCTGAATAGGCGATTAATACAAAAGCAATTCCTCCACCAATGCCGATTGCTATCCTAATTAAAGTTCCAGCCAATGCGTTGAAATTGTTGATTGGAATGCAGCCGATTCCTGTTGATATGCTTTTACCATCTGGACAAAGTTGGCTACTAGGAGGGGGATTGGCACCTGTGTTTATTGTTACTGTGACACTGTTTGTTTGAAAACCTGTTGCACCTGTGCATTCAAGGAAAAATTGAGTAGTTCCAGCAAGTGGACCTGTCGTTTCGGAACCTGAGAGCGCTCTTGATCCACTCCACCCACCTGAAGCTGTACAGCTATTTGTAACTGCACCGCTTACTGCCCAAGATATGGTTGTTGTTCCACCAGCACTTATTGAAGATGGGTTTGCTGTTAGGTTTATTGTAACTGCAGATGCACTGCTGACATTTACTGATGCTGTTTTTGAAACAGAACCGCTTTGGTTGACACAGGTAAGATTGAAACTGGAATTTTTAGTAAGTGGGCCAGTTGATTCACTGCCACCTGTAATATTTTTTGGGCCTGACCAATCACCTGATGCTTGGCAGCCAGTTGCATTTGTTACACTCCAAGTTAATGTGGATGCAGTTCCTGACGGGACAGAAATGGGGGAGGCAGAAAGATTTAATGTTGGTATGTTTGCAGGTTGTGCATTGGTAACATTTGTTTTAATAAATAAAAAATAAATTGAAATAATTAAGATTGATAGAATTTTTATTGATTTCATATATGTTTATTGTATCACTTGGAATATGTTTACGCCGATAATTCGCAACATAAACACTGCAAAAATTAAAAATATAAGCCCACTTATTGCTGAGAAGATAAGTGATTTGCCTGAATTTATTGAATCAGGGGAACCGCTTGAGAAAATTATTTGAATTGCGCCAATTACAATTAAAAGAAAAGAAATTCCTCCACCGATTCCTATTGATAATTGAAATACTGCACCAACAAATAAAGCTATGCTTGCTAATGGAATGCAACCTAAGGCTGTGTCGATTTTGAAAAGTGCTATTCCACCTTTGCAGACTGCAGTAGGTGGCAAAGCAGTTTGGAAATCTTGTCTATTGCTGCAAGTGAAAGCTGAATTTGGACTATCTAAATCAATTTTTCCACTATCAGGATAAGCTACAACTGTATATTCATTGCCAATACTACAACTTGGATTATCTTGTTGATCAAGTATTTGTGGACCTAAACTACCTGTTCCATTTCCAAGGGAGTCAAGTTTTACTTCAACAATTCCTGAACTGACTAATGCAGTTTTTGATGCGTCATTTGGGTACATGTAAAATGCTAAATATACTGATTTATTTGCAAATGAAGTAGCATTGTTTATTTTTAAATTAACTCCAGAACAGGTTTCAATTGGTAACGGTGATGTAATTTCTAAATTGCCGCAGAATTGTTGATCCATAACTGAAAATTCGACTTGATTGACACTGCAGGATGGAATGTCGCCAATCCTATCTGGAACGGAAAGTTCATCTTTATATAAAAGTGCAATGTAATCTCCACCTGTGAAGCTTAGTTGTGCGCTGCCGTCACCTGAAGTATTTAGAGTAATATTTTTGGTTATTACTTTTTGACCTGAGGATTTTAAAAATATCCCCATTGCAATGGTCTTGGATTGAAATTCTGTTGCACCTTCTACTTTGAAATCTATTGGAGAAAATGTGACATAAGGTGGTGGGGTGGTTATTGAAACACTTCCACAGGCTGCGGGAGGCAATACTGGACCAGCTGCTGTTACTTGGAAATTAAATATGTCACTACAAGGGATCCCTCTATAGTCACCTGGAGTGATAATTGGTGGATCTGGCATCACATAAATTAGACCTGAATGCCCACCTGCTGGAAGAATTTGAGGACTAATTGTTCCTGTTCCATTTCCTAGTGCATTTAATGAAATAGAAAATGGGCCATATGATGAGCGAGGTGGAGTTCCTTGGGCATCAATGAAGATATATAAAGTTTTATTTCTCATTAAACTTGGAGCGTTATTTACTGCAATTGAGATTGTGTCACTTGTGTCGGGATTACTTGGTGTAACTGAAATATTTGATGAAGAAATAATCTGTGGATTAATTGGGTCGATACATGGATCTGCTGCATTGGTAATTGGTGCATAAACTGAAAGGAGAGATGATTCTAAAACTAAAATTGAGGTGAAAATGAAAAAAAGTTTTTTAATCATTGTGGGAATAATTTTAAGATCGAATTAATATTTGTTTGGATGAAAATTGAAAATAATGAGAATAATAATCCACCGACTGCTGATGTGAGCATTGATTGACCTTCGGCAACTTTTTCACTATTACCATTTGAAAATATAATTTGAATGCCTCCTAATACTATTAAGATAAATGATATGCCTCCTGATAAAAGTGTGATTCTTCCTATTAAAAATCCCACTGTACTTTCAATATTATTTAATGGAACACAACCTAAAGCTGTATTGATTCCAGCTCCCAATTGACTACCGCAAACGAAACCAGGCTGAGTAAGTAAACATTTGTATTGACCGGCTTTGGTTGGATCTGCATTTGTAGGACAAAGAGAAGGACAGCAGTTTGTATTTAGTCCTTTTGATGGATCACAAGTTGGTGTGCCAAAAGGGACAATGTCACCACACAATGGAACTACGCCACCTGCGCCTTGGGTCACAGCAAATGTAGTTTCGTATTCAAGGTTATCTGGAAAAGCGACTATTCTATAAAGTTTTACTCGATATGAACCAACTCCAGTTGGAGTGCCTAGTGATTGTGTGAAATTTTGAGTACATGTTCCTGATGCACCACATCCTTCAACACCCAAAACTTCAAAGCCTGATCCGTATAAATTTTCTGTTCCTCCAACTGGGGTATAATAAATTTGTATAATGTATGAAGTTGGGTAATCAAGGAGACAATTTTCACCCACAGCATTAAAGCTAGTACCTTGTTGTCCAGTTTGAGGATTAATTTGAAAACTTGAACAAGTTTTTGGCAATTGAGCTTTTACTTGGGTTGATCCAAGCAATAATATTGTTAGAGTAAATAGAAGAGTAAAAATTCTATAAATATTTTTTTTCATGTTATATAACTATATAAATTGTATAACGAAACCAAATAAGTTTGAAGTTAGCGCAAAGACAATATAATTTAATGAATTTTTTAATATCCATTTTTATTTTTTTAACCTTTCTAAATAGATTTTTATTTGGAGGAGTTGTCTATGCTCAGGATTGTGGAGCTGATTTGGACTGTCAGATTAGTCAAATTCAAAAATCTATTGATGCATTGACTCCAGCACATAAGGCAAATAAAGATGAACTTAGTGGATTGGAGAAGCAAATTGCAAATATTCGTGCAAATATTGCAAATTTAACAAAACAAGTTTCAGCACTTGAGAAAAAGATTTTATTACAAGAGGAGGATTTGGCATATGCAAATCTGGTATTTGAGCAAAAAACTACTGATCATTATAAATTTATTCGAACTTATGATCCGATATTGACAATAATTACTTCAAATGAGGCTTCAAAAGCATTTCAGGAGATAATATTGCGACAAAAAGTTGCTGATTATGACAGGACTTTGATGGAGAAATACTCACATGATTTATCTGAACTTAAAAGTAACAAAGAAACTCTAGTTAAATCGAAAAATAATTTATCTTCAGCTGGCAAATCTTTAGATGAGCGAGCTAGTTTTTTATCAACAGAAGTATCAAAAGTTGAAAAATATTTAAATGAAATGACCCAAAAGCAGCAGGATCTGATAGCACAAAAGGCTGGAGGATTTTCTACTTCAATTGGGGATACACCTCCAACTTATGAACCATGCAGTGGACCACCTGGATCATCGAGTTTTTGTGACCCTGGTTTTAAGCCTGCATTTGCAGCGTTTTCTTTTGGTGCACCACACCGCACTGGACTTTCTCAATATGGAGCATATGGAAGATCTAAATCTGGGCAATCTGCTGAGACCATTTTGTCTGCATATTACCAAGGAGCAACACTCAAAAAAGATTTTCCTGTTCCATCGACAATTGGAGTTACTGGATATGGAAGAATAGCTTTTGAAGAAAAGTATTTAATGGGAATTTATGAAGTTCCTGAAAGTTGGGGAGACAATGGTGGATTTGAAGCTTTGAAAGCTCAAGTTGTTGCGGCCCGAAGTTATGCTTTGGCTGTTACTAACAACGGGGCTGGAACGATTTGCACAACTGAAGCGTGTCAGGTTTATAAAAATACTCCTAAAACTGGTAAATGGGCCGATGCGGTGCGAGCCACTCGTGGATGGGTGATTGTAAAAGATGGACAGCCTACTAAAACATATTTTTCAGCTTCTACTGGCGGATTTACTATTAATCAATGGGGCTGGACTGGAATAAAAGATACTAGCGGAGAGTGGCCTGGAACTGCATATGAGAAAGTTTCTGGTTCACCTTGGTTTTATAAAGGATGGTTTTCGTCTCGCGCTGGGGCTACTTGTGGGCAGAAAAACCCATGGTTATCGAGCGATCAGTTAGCTGATATTTTGAACGCCTGGCATTTGATTACAAAAGGTGGTGGAGATGCGTCGAGGGTGTCACCTCTTGATACATCTTGTTGGAAGGGTAATCCATATTCAAAATCTGATTTACAAAATATTGGTGGATATACATCTGTATCATCTGTTAGTGTGGTTTATTCAAATTCAGGATCAACTCAAAGTGTTACATTGGGGACCAACAAAGGAAGTATTAGTATTGATGCACAGGAATTTAAAAAGGCATTTAATTTGCGAGCACCTGGGTATATTGGAATAAAAAGTTCGTTATTTAATATTGAAAAATTGTAATTTGTGTAAATAAGGGACTTATGTTGGTATAATAAGCATATGCAGAATACACATAAACCATCAAATTCGGAACTTCATTCACAGCAACCTAAAAGTGATTTTTTATTGTCAGCGTTTTGCCAGTATCCACGTGGGGCAAGATTTAACAGTATGGATGATGAGGAAACAATTGTTTTGTTACTTCGAAGACATCCAATTACTAATTTGCCTTGGATTATAATTGGTGCAATTTTAACTTTTCTTCCGGCAATTGTTAATTCGTTTGTTCCCGTACTTACAATTATCCCTGCATCATTTTATTTAGTTGGGCTTTTGGGTTGGTATTTAATTACCTTAGCTTATGTATTTGAAAGTTTTTTGAATTGGTTTTTTAATGTTTATATTGTGACTGATGAGCGCATTATTGATGTTGATTTTTTGAATTTAATATACCGACAAATTTCATATGCGAAGATTGATCAAATTCAAGATGTAACGAGCCAAATGGGGGGAGTAGTTAGAACAATTTTTAATTATGGAAATGTAAATATACAAACTGCTGCTGAAGTTGCTGAATTTGAATTTAGTGCAGTGCCTGAACCTGATCGAGTGGTTAAACTTATAAATGAGCTTCAAATGGAAGAAGAGCAAGAAAAGTTGGAAGGGAGAGCAAGGTAAATGGTACCTGTTAATAATTCAGTAGCTTTTTTAAATTCAATTAATATTTGGGATATTGCAAAGATTCCAGCACTTATTTTATTGGGAATGTATGTTATTTTTGCAATTGTTGTTGTAAGGCAGGTGTATTTGATGACAAAAACACTCGAGATTGGTTTTGAATTGCCAATTAAGATTATTGGATATTTGCATTTGATTTTTGCAGTTTTATTGTTTGTATTTGCATTTGGTGCGCTATAGATAATTGATTTAAGTTATATAATTGGCTAATGCCAAATTATTTAGAGAGTTCATCTTCACTTTTAAAACATCGCGGCATTTATATTTTTTCTCCAAACTCAAACGGTTTGAGAGTTTTTGGGAATTTTTTTGATAATTTGAATAAATCAAAAACTAAACTTGAAAAAATTTCTTTGACTATTAAAGCAATTTCATCTAAAGAAATTGAAGAGAGCGGTTTTGCTGCGATCTATTTAATAAAAGATAAAGTTTATTGTGGGTTAATAGGGAATGCAAAAATTGTAATTGAGAGAGGTGGAAATAAGTATGAATTGTTTTCTAAAAGTGATGGGATTAGGATGGGATCAGGAAAGTTTGTTTCTGGAGATAAAATTATTATTAGTTTTACTCAAGAGGAGATTGTACTTACATATAGAAAAATATCTTATATTCGTTACTTTTTGCTTTTTTTAATAAACATAATAATTGAATTTTTACGGGTTTTGCTTACATTTTTTAGACATAAATCACTTCCCGTTTTTGGATTTATTGTGTTGGTTTGCCTTTTGATCTCGATGTTAATTGGAACAAGTAAGCGAAAGGAAATTGAAATTGATAATCAAAAAAGAATATCTGTTAATCAAATTAATGAAGATATATCAAAAATTAGAGCTTTATATATAACTGATACCAAGGCTTCGTGGAATTATTATCAATCAATACGAGAAAAAATTGTTAACGATTCTGATCTTCTTTTGAAATTGGACAGCATAACTGGTGAGCTTTTTAAAGTTGAAAATGCAAATTTGGCTAATTATTTTGATTTTGGATTGGTTGATGAAAATTTTAAGATTAATAAATTTGGTGGTTCATCTGGGTTTATGGTTTTTGCATCGAACAACGGAAAGATTGTTAGTCTTGATTCAAAAGATAAACATACTGAGGTTTATAAATTTGATGGAGTTTCGTTTGATAGTATTACCTCATATTTAGATAATATTTATTTTCAAAGTGGCGATACTGTTTTGGATATTGATAAAAATACTGTACTTGGTGGAGTGGGGAGCTCTAATTTAATTAGAGCATATGGGGGGAATTTGTATGTTTTGGATCAAGATAAAGATTTAATATTTAGGGCATCAGGTGATGCTTTGAAATTTAGTAATTTAGTGAAATGGTTTTCAGAAGGAATTACAACTCCTACTGAAATAGGAGGCTGGAGTATTGATGGGGCGATTTGGGTGATTTCTAAAAATGGCGTAGTTTTTAGATACACCGGTGGAACGATTGCTTCATATTACACTTTAAATGATGCCTTTTTTGAATCAATTGAAGTAAAGGCTTTTTATACTGATGAAACTTTATCTAATTTGTATGTTTTGTATAAAGATGGAGGTGTTGTTGGAGTTTATACAAAAGAAGGAAAATTTTTGAAAGAATATAGAATTGGAAATGGAATTAAATTTAGTGATATTTATGTTTCTTCGAAAACCTTAAAGTTAATTGGAATTAGTGAGAATCGATTATATTCAATCGAGCTTGTTGACCCAGTTTGATGTAAAATTCATTTTAATGAAAGTAATCAATAAATTTGCTTATTCAAATTATAATATTTTGGAAACCATGGAAGTGGGGATTTCTTTGACTGGTGCAGAGGTTAAAGGGGCACAAAAAGGGGATGTGGATTTGTCGAGAGCACATGTGCGTATTATTAAAAATGAGGCATATTTACTTAATGCAGGGATTGCAGTTCATGCTGATTCTACGGCTGATTCTAGGCGAAGCCGTAAGTTGCTTTTGCACAGAGCTGAAATAGTCAGTATTTCAACTAAAATTGCACAAAAAAATTTGACCATTGTGCCTGTTTCGATGTATAATAAGCATAGAATTTTTAAGCTTCAGATAGGCTTGGCACGTACCAAGCGAGAATTCGAGAAAAGAGAACAAATTAAGAAACGTGACTTATCTCGTGAGGCTTATTAGTTTTAATGGGGACGATCTGGACTTCGACGGGGTGAACTTTTACAGAATGCACGCAGTGATTTGCTAACTCACTAAAATAATTAGCTAAAAAACAAGCGACAATGATAATTACGTCGCTCCAAGCGAAGCCTTTACCGGCTTCAATTACGCTTTCGCGTAACTTGGATGTCTGTCTGATTTGAATTCTGGCTGAATCAGATAAGGCATAATAGTCGCCAGAATGCGCTTTTTGTTTTTTGAATTTTTACAAACAGCAAAGAAATAATTGAAATTCTTACCTAAATGATTTTTGTTCATGAAACGCTTTTAGGGAAAAATAAACATGAAACTAAGCGTGTAGTATTCTTTAAATTTAAACTTTCGGATGAGGGTTCGATTCCCTCCGTCTCCACAA
>CAZGEA010000005.1:0-100064 GCA_964524515.1 uncultured Gammaproteobacteria bacterium
CTCTATTTCCTCCTCCAAATCCACCTCTTCTGTCACTTCCTCCTCTATTTCCTCCTCCAAATCCACCTCTTCTGTCACTTCCTCCTCTATTTCCTCCACCAAATCCACCTCGTCCTCCACCTTCTCGTTCTGGCTTTTGGTCACTTGCTGGATCCATATTCATTGAAAGCTTTAATCTTCCCATTTCATCAACCCTAACTACACGTACATTCACTTTATCTCCAACAGCAGCTTTTTCATTTGCATCAGAAACAAATGCACCAGTTGGATCCATATCAGATACATGTACTAATCCTTCTTTTCCAGGGAAAATTTCAACAAAAGCTCCATAATTTTCAACTCGTGTAACTGTTCCATCATAAAGCTCGTTTGGTTGTGGAACACGTGTCATTCCTGCAATTATCGATTTAGCCTTTTCAACAGCTTCTGCATTTACACTTGAAATTGAAATTACACCAGTATCCTCAACTTCAATTTGTGCTCCGGTATCAGCAGTTAATTTTTTAATTGTTCTGCCCCCTGGCCCAATAATTTCACCAATAGATTCAGTAGGAATCGTTATTGTTTCAATCTTTGGAGCATGAACTGAAACTTTTTCTCGTGGAGCTGAAATGCAATCAGTAATAACTTTCAAAATTTCAATTCTAGCTTTATGTGCTTGAACCAATGCTTCACCTAAAATTTTATCGGTCAACATTAAAGTTTTAACATCTAATTGAAGTGCAGTAATTCCCTTTGTAGTTCCTGCAACTTTAAAATCCATATCTCCATGATGATCTTCAAAACCAACAATATCTGTCAAAATTGAATACTCTTTTGGTGACTCCACAATTACTCCCATAGCAATTCCACCAACTGGTGCCTTAATTGGTACTCCAGCATCCATTAAAGCAAGTGTTGATCCACAAGTTGAAGCCATAGATGTTGATCCATTAGAACTCATTACTTCAGATACTATTCGAATTGCATAAGGAAAGTCAGCTTCACTTGGAATTACAGGCATAATTGCACGCTCTGCCAATGCTCCATGACCAATTTCACGTCTATTTGGTCCACCAAATCTTCCAGCTTCACCAGTTGCATAAGGAGGCATACTGTAGTGGTGTATGTATCTTTTTTCTTGCTCACCCTCTGCAGTTTCAATTAGTTGGCCAAGTGATGATGCGCCAAGAGTAGCAACTGACAAAACTTGTGTTTGTCCTCTTTGAAATAATCCAGTTCCATGAGTTCGTGGTAATAGTCCTACTTCAGCTGTCAATTGTCTTAACTGATCATGTTTTCGTCCATCAGGTCGCTCACCAGACAAAACCATCTCACGTACTTTTTCATGAATTAATTCCTCAAAGGTAGATGTTACAACTTTTGGATCAACATCAGATAATTGCTCACAAATTCCTTGAATTAATTCAGCTGTTGATGTGTCTCCTCCTTCATGAAGTGCCAAATTGGCAACAATTTGTTTCAATTGTGGCTCTAAAATCTTCTTAATTTGTCCCAAAACTGCCTTATCTTCTTTTGCTTTTACTATTTCTTCTTTTGTGTGTCCAACTTCTTTTGCAAATTCATTTATTAATTTAATTAACGATTCAGATTCATCCTTTGCAAAACTAATCGCCTTTGCTACAACGTCTTCTTCGATTTCATTCATTCCAGCTTCAATCATGACAACAGAATCGGCAGTTGATGAAACAACCAAATCCATTTCAGATTCAGAAATCTCTAAAGTTGTTGGATTAACAATAAATTTTTCATCCTTTCGGCCAATTCGAAGAGTAGCAATTGGTCCTTCCCATGGAATTGAAGATGCAGCAAGTGCAGCTGAAACTGCAATGCTTCCCAAAATAACAGGGTCATTTTCCATATCAATAGACATTACATTTACAATTACTTGAACTTCACGTCGATATGAACTTGGGAATAATGGTCTAATGGAGCGATCAATCAATCTTCCTGATAATATTTCTTCATCACTTGCTTTTCCTTCTCGCTTTACCCATCTACTACCTTTTATGCGTCCTCCAGCATAAAGTCTTTCCATGTAATCAACAGATAGAGGGAAGTAATCAAGGTCATCTTTTACATTTCCACGTACAACAGTTGCAAAAACAACAGTTTCACCGTGTTGTGCCATAACCGCAGAAGTTGCTTGTGAAGCGAGCTTACCAGTTGATATTGTTAGAGGTTTACCTCCAAATTGAATTGTCTTTTTAATTTCGGCCATAACTTATTTTAAATTTAACGATTTTCTTAATTTCTCGTAACGCTCGGAGTCGCGTTTTTGAAGATAAGTAAGTAAACGTCTTCGCTTTGCTACCATGGATAATAGTCCACGTCTTGAATGAACATCTTTATTGTGTGCACCCAAATGTGAAACTAATTTATCAATCTTTGCAGAAAGAAGTGCAATCTGAACTTCAGGCGAACCAGTGTCACCCTTTTCTCTTGCAAACTGTGTAATTATATCCGATTTACTTTGTGATGTTAATGCCATCTTGTTTTTTTATATTTCTATTATCGGCAGTGTCATGAATAACCCAGTTATGAGAACATTACTCAAATCCGAGAAATCATCTTGTGTAATATATCATATCAAAGACCAAACAGCAAAGATGTTTTTATTTTGCAGAAGAATTATCTCCGCCACCTCTATAAATCTTAGGTTCCAACCAGCTCTGTGGAGCACCTGGTTTTGGCGCAGAAGTAGATTGAACGGATTGAGCCTGTGGTTGAGATTGAGGTTGTGTTTGTAGCTTTGGAGCTTCCCCAGGAATTGATCCTTGTGGAAATTGCTGTCGTCTTGGCATTTGTGATGCAGTAATTCGTCTGGCTCCAGCTCTCATCAAATCGGCTAGCGCTTGAAATGTATCAGCATTAACTTCTGTCGAGGTTAAACCTTTTGTTCCTTCTTCAATTCCCATTAATAAATTAGTTGCAATATCAGGATTTATAGTCAAAGCATTATCTTTTAATAAAAAATAAACTACTTCAGAAATTGA
Organism: uncultured Gammaproteobacteria bacterium; assembly: GCA_964524515.1. GTDB lineage: Bacteria > Patescibacteriota > Microgenomatia > UBA8517 > UBA8517 > CAZGEA01. Next base: position 2,997 of record CAZGEA010000005.1, read on the forward strand.
TGAGCCTTGTTTTGCAAACGAATATAAAGGTTTTTCAGAATTCAATCTCAATTCTCGTATTCCAACATGAAGTAATTTTACATCCAAAAAATCTTTTGTATTAACGCATGGAAAATGTGTTTCATTCCCACCACCTATTAAAATAGCGCTATCCGCTAAAAGTCCAGTATATGATAAATTCACAGATTCAATTTTTGGAGGAACAATTCCAGGCTTTGGGATAATTTTTAAAAATCCCTCATCACCATCAATATCAAAAGAAACACGATCAACATTCTCAACTGCATTGTATCCTGGAAATCGAATCAATAAATTTTTATTTCCCAACTCAGTTGTTACTTTATCAACTGCAACCAATCTATTAAATTCAACCAACATCGGCTGGGGACTATAAATAGTAACATCTTTTCCCATTTGAACTAAAGAAAGATACATCGAAAGTCCAGAAGCAACTTGATCAAAATAAGGATTTACAGGTAAAACAATAGCAATTGAATTTGAAGTTATTAAATTTGAAAACGTTTCATTCATTCGACGGATAGTAACACGTCGCCAGGTGCAAAATCAAGATTCGGAGTAAACAAAACCCCAAATTCGCCCAAATCTGTTATTTCTTTAACTTCCATTTTTTGCTTCCTAAGTGAAGTAACTCTCACGTCCCCCAATAATGTTTCACCCCTCATTAATTTCAATTTATCTTTAATTAAAAATTTACCCTCAAGCATCCTACATCCCGCAACTTTTCGTCCATCAAATGGAAAGCTAGTAATAATCTCTGCTTTTCCCTTAATTATTTTCTCTTTTCCCATCAAAAGCTCAGTCAATCTCTCAAACAATCTATAAATTATATTAAAACTCTCAATCCTAACTCGCTCTGATTCAGCCAATTTTGCGATATTACTTGATGGTTTCAAATCAAACAAAAATATTCCATCAATTACAGAATTTTTATCTTTCGAAGACGTTTTGCATGAAAAAACTTCAGATTCTGTAATCTCCCCAACTCCAAATCCAACAACAGAAACACTGTTTGGTATTTGAGATAAAATTGCCTCAAGTGATCCTTCAGTCCTTGCTTTTATAAAAATAGACAACTTAGGATTTTCAACAATCATTGATTTTTGATCTGGCAATTTAATTTCATAAGATAAAGATGACAACTTTGCTCCAACTGATGGGGGTGTATCAAATCCAATTACCAATCCTGGCTCACCAGGGTTAATTTGTTTAATTGGCTTCATTAAATCATTAAAAATTCCACGAACACTAGTTTTCTCCGCTCCTATAAAAATCTGATCTCCAACTTTTAGTGTTCCATTCTTTACAACAATAGATCCATAAGCACCTCTTTTATCTTTTCCATTTTCAATTACATATGCTTCCAAAGAGCCTTCAGGGTCTGCCTTAATATCATTTACTTCAGAAAGAAGCAGTAAAATATCAATTAAATCAGGAATTCCCTCACCAGTTTTTGAAGATAATGGAATATATGGGATATCTCCTCCTCTTTTTTCAAAATAGACCCCCTGAGCTTCAAGTTGTGCCAGAGTTGATTCAATATTTGCTCCAGGCATATCAATTTTAGTTATTGCAACGACATATGGAACTTTAGCTTTGCCAATTGCCTGAATTGCTTCCACAGTTTGAGGTTTCACTCCATCATCTGCGGCCACAACTAATATTGCAATATCAGCCAGTCTTGCACCACGCTCACGCATTCCAAAAAAGGCAGCATGGCCTGGAGTATCTAAAAATGTAATAAATTTCCCGGATTTCTCAACAACTGTGGCTCCAATACTTTGTGTTATTCCGCCAGCCTCCCGTGCTGCAACAGAACTTTTGCGGATATTATCTAATAGACTAGTCTTACCATGGTCAACATGACCGAGTACAACAACAATGCTTTGGCGTATTTTTTCTGACATGATAATAGTATTTTTTGGGTTTCAGACACCATATTAAGGTGTTTTTTCTTCTGTTTCATCTTTCTTAGATTCTTCCTCAACCTCTTCAACCTTCTCGCTCTCAACATAAGCACCTTTTACTTCAATTCCCCAATTGGTCAATCGGCTGGCAAGTCGAACATTTTGTCCTTCACGTCCAATTGCAAGTGAAAGCTGATCTTCAGCCACTGTTACAATTGCAGTTTTAGAATTTTCATCTAATTGAATCTCCAACACATTAACAGGGGACAAAGAAGCTTTGATATATTCTTTTGCATCCTCAGTCCAAGCAACAATATCAACACGTTCTCCACCCAACTCATTAGTAACAGCCTGAACACGAACTCCTTTTTGCCCAACACATGATCCAACTGGGTCAACTCCAGATTGAGAAGAATAAACAGCTATTTTAGTTCTTACCCCAGCCTCACGAGCAATTGCTTTAATCTCAACTGCATGAGATGCAATTTCAGGAACTTCTCTCTCAAATAATTTACTAACAAAATCCTCGCTAGCTCGAGATAATATTATTTGTTTTCCACGAGGAGTTTCTTCAATTGATTTAAGCAAAAATGTTAATCTTTGATTTGAAGTTAATCGCTCAGTAGGAACACGCTCAGTTGATGGCATGTACCCTTCAGTTTTTCCTAAATCAATTCGCACATTTGGTCCATCAAATCGAAGTACCATTCCAGAAATAAGTCCTCCCAATCGTGCAGTATATTCATCCATTAGGTTTGTGCGCTCCGCTTCACGAATTTTTTGGTGAATTACTTGTTTTGCAGTTTGAGCGGCAATTCTTCCAAATCCTGGTGGGGTAACATCTTTTTTCTCTTCAGGTTTATCAATTGGATTTGCAAAAACACGTGTCTCACCTGTAATCTGGTCCATTTCAACACTAATTTGAAATTCATCAAAACTATCTCCACGCTCTCTAGCATCTCGCCTAAATGCAGCCTCAATAGCTTCTTTCATTGTGTCAATAATCACAGAAGGGTCAAGACCCCGGTCTTGTGCCAGTGCCTTCAAAGCTTGAGCAAATTCAGTTCTTGCAGTTTGTTGCATAATCAAGTGATAGTATATACCAATAAGATCACCTTGACCACTGACTTTTTATGAGGTCCACTTTTTCTCCATTAAAATTGACGCCTTCTTTAATTAACATTTCTCTTTTTTGTTTTACACCACCAACACCAGAATAACCAGTTAACGCTCCATTTGAGGAAACAACTCGGTGGCATGGTGTGTGTGGTGCATCAGGGTTAATACGCATAAAAGCACCAATTGCACGTGCTGCCTTTGGTTTCCCAACAATTTTAGCAATTTGTCCATAAGTTGCTACTTTTCCTTTAGGAATCTCCCGGGTTATCTCGTAGACTTTTTCTCTAAAATCATTCATTTCTTACAATCCTTCATTCTTCATCTGCTCAACCAAACGCTTCTGTTCTCGAGTTAACTTTTGAGGCACATCAATAACAATTTTTACATATTGGTCTCCTTTTCGGCTTGTATTAACAATTGGAGCCCCCTCCCCTTTAAGTCGCAATATTGTTCCAGCTTTAGTCCCAGCTCTCACTTTTATAGTTACTAATTTATAAACTGTTGGAACTTGAACGCTACCTCCAAGTATCGCCAGTGAAAATGGAATTTCAAGATTTACATGAATATCTGATCCTTCACGCTCAAAAACTTCATGACGAGACACTTCAACTGTCAATAAAAAATCATCAAAATTAATTCGCGATCCAGATGAAATTCCTGCAGGAATTTTAATTTTTCTTCGTTTTCCGTTAATATCAACAGTTTTTTCAACTCCCTTTATTGAATCCATAAATTCAATAGTTATTTGATATGACGGAACACTACGAGATCGGGATCCAAAAGGGCTTCCACCACCAAAAAAACTTTCAAAAATATCAAATGCATCTCCAAAATCAGCATTCCCAAAGGGGTTTTGACCAGGGGACGATGAATACGAATAAGTAAATGGTCCTTGTGCTCCGGCATATGGATTTCCGCCACCACGGCCTCCAGCTCCGCCTTTAAAAGCATCATGCCCAAATTGGTCATATGATTGCTTTTTTTGTGGATCTGATAACACTTGATAAGCTTCATTCAATTCCTTAAATTTCTTTTCGGCTTGTTCCTTGTCAGATCCCTGATGACGGTCCGGATGCCATTTTAAAGCCTCTTTTCGATATGCCTTTTTAATATCATCAGCAGATGAGCTCTTAGTTACACCTAATATTGAATAATAATCAGCCATATATGGGGTTATTGTACCAATTTAAGAAAGATTTGTTAAGCACTCAAGAAAATTGATTGCTAACTAACTACTTCCCCTTCTTCCACTTTTTCCTTTGTTGTACTGTCATCCTTTTTCTCTTCACCTACTGGTTCAGAAGTAGCTCCATCTGTTGGTTGCCCACCTTGATTTGCATACATTGCCTGTCCAATTTCAGAGAGGGTTTCAGACAAATCTTTTAACTTTGCATCAATCTCTTCCTTATTTTCAGATGATTGCACATCTTTTAAAGCTTTAATCTTTTCTTCAACTTTAGTTTTAATCTCAGTTGGCACTTTATCTCCTCCATCTTTAAGTGCTTTCTCAGCAGTAGTAACCATTGCATCAGCTTGATTTTTAGTCTGAATCAATTCTGCTTTCTTTTGATCTTCATCTTTATGTTTTTCAGCCTCTTCTTGCATTCGCTTTACTTCATCATCAGTCAATCCAACTGCCCCAGAAATAGTAATATGCTGTGTTTTACCACTGGCTTTGTCTTTTGCTGTAACTTTCAAAATTCCAGATGCATCAATATCAAAAGTAACTTCAACTTGTGGCACTCCTCGTGGAGCTGGTGGAATTCCATCCAGTACAAATCGTCCTAATGATTTATTGTCATTTGATAGGGGACGCTCACCCTGGGTAATATGAATTTCAACTTGAGTTTGATTATCTGCTGCAGTTGAAAATGTTTCAGTTTTTGAAGCTGGAATTGTTGTATTTCGAGTTATCATAGGGGTTGCAACTCCACCCAATGTCTCAATTCCCATAGTCAAAGGAGTTACATCAAGTAGTAATATATCTTTAACCTCTCCACCCAATACTCCTCCTTGAATTGCAGCTCCAATTGCCACAACTTCATCAGGATTAACTGATTTATTAGGTTCTTTTCCAAAAAATGCCTTAACAGCCTCAATAACTTTTGGCATCCTAGTCATTCCTCCAACCATAACAACCTCATCGATATCGGATGCGTTTAATTTTGAATCTTTAAGCGCAGCTTCAACTGGTTTCATTGTCTTGTTGATTAGTTCATCAACCAATCCTTCTAATTTCGCTCGAGTTAATTTCATAGTCAAATGAAGTGGAGCTCCATTATTTTGAGTAATATAAGGCTGATTAATTTCAGCTTCAGTGGATGCTGACAATTCAATCTTTGCTTTCTCAGCCGCATCACGAACTCTCTGCAGTGCTTGTTTGTCAGCTCTCAAATCAACACCATTATCTTTTTTAAATTCATCACAAATATAATTAACGATTACTTCATCAAAATCATCTCCTCCCAAATGAGTATCTCCATTTGTTGCTTTTACTTCAAAAACTCCCTCACCTAATTCCAAAATTGAAATATCAAAAGTTCCACCACCTAGATCATAAACTGCAATCTTATGGGCATTTTTCTTATCCAGGCCGTATGCCAGTGCTGCGGCAGTTGGTTCATTGATAATACGCTCCACTTTAAGTCCTGCAATTTCTCCAGCCTGCTTTGTAGCTTGCCTTTGCGAGTCATCAAAATAAGCAGGAACTGTAATTACAGCTTGAGTAACTTCCGATCCCAAATAAGCCTCAGCATCTTTTTTAAGTTTCATAAGTACTCGTGCTCCAATTTCCTGTGGGGTATATGTTTTATCTTCAATCTTAATTGCAGCCATTCCATTTTTACCTGGTGCTATTTCAAATGGAACCATTTTGGCAGTTCTTTTTACTTCATCATCATCAAATCTACGGCCCATTAATCGTTTTGCAGAATATGAAGTATTTTTAGGATTCAAAATCATTTGCCTCTTTGCCACATCTCCGACTAAATTTTTCAATGGCTCCACAACAGAAGGCGTAATATTTCGCCCCGTGTCAGCAGCTGCAATTACTTTAGGCTGTCCGCCCTCCATAACAGCTACAACTGAATTTGTTGTTCCTAAATCAATTCCGATTATTTTTCCCATATATTTTTTAATTATTACTTATTTCTAAAAACTTTAACTTTCGCATGTCTTACTACTTTTTCATTTCTAAATCTCCACCCAGACAAAACTGTACTTTCGACTTTTCCATCCATATTTTCGTTCTCAGTATCAATTGTGTCAACTACCTCCATCAAATCATTATTATAATCTTCTCCCATTTTAGGATTAATTTCTTCAAGCCCTTCTTCTTTTAACAAACTTCTAAATTCCCCAGTTACAATTGCCAAACCTTGATCATTCAAATGCTTCTGCGCTTCATTAATCGCATCATAAATTGGCAATAATCTATTAACAATTTTAGTTGATGCAAACATTACCCACATTTGCTTCTCTTCATCAGTTCTCTTTCTTAAATTATCATAATCAGCCAATGCACGGGCCAATTGATCTTTCAAAACAGAAACCATATCCAAAGCTGGTTCTAAATTTTCATTATCAACTTTTTGCTCTTCAATAGGCTCTTTTATTTTTTTGCTCATATCAAAAGTTCTTCCAAAAGTGCTCTAAAATATCTCATTGTTGGAATACAAACAGCATATTCTTGTCTAAAAGGCCCAATAATAGCCAATGCTCCTTGTTTTCCCTGTGCACTAAATCTAGTTCCAACAACTCCAATTTTATCAAAATTAGGATAACCCAATTCTTCACCAAACAATATTTCAATAGGTGATAGTCCTGTAAATCTTTCAAATAATAAATTATGAACTCGAGCAGATTCATCAAAATATGAAAATACTGATTGAGCTACTAATCTATCAAAAAATTCAGGATTGTCAAAAACATATCCATGTCCTGATCTCCACAAATCTCCATCTTCAGTGGCAGCAACAGCCAAACTATGTGTTTTATCAGCCAAGACTTGTGTTGTTTGCTGCATCAATCTATCAAAATCATTTTTATAATCCCACACATTTTCTTTTGTTTTAACTTCATCCACAACTGACATTTGTTTCTCTTCCATTAATTGAGTTATGTAAAATTTCATCGCCATTGGTGTTGGAACTCGTCCAGCTGATGTATGTGGTTGTTTAAGATATCCCGTTTTAGTCAAATTCGCCATTTCATTACGAAGTGTGGCAGGCGATACTCCTAAATTATATTTTTTCTCAAGTTGAAGTGAACCAACAGGCTCTGCTGTTTCCACATATTCGGAAATTATTGCTTTCAAAAGACTGGATTGCCTGTTGTTTAATTGTGAATTAATTTGTTGATCCATCTTGGCACTAGATTACTACGAGTGCTAACAGTTGTCAATATACTTTTTTAATAAAATTTACTAAATATCATCACTAGGCTGACTAATTGGTTCCTGTGTTTTGATCTTAATTAATATTGATTCAAATCTACCCCTCAGTGATCTAACAATATCAAACAGCTCTTTTGTTCTAAAAATATAACTCAATAAAAGATAAATAGAAATTCCAACTAAAACCACAAAAAAGCTCAAAATTATCAAATTAAAAGTGTAACGTGTATCCAACACAAATGTCTGAAATGGCAAATTCTGTAAAGTTTGTGATCCACCAATAAACGAAAGTCGTTTTACCCAAACAGATCTATCAAAAAACTTAATCATAAAAAACATAAACGACCCAGATACAAAACTAGCAACAATTGGTTTCCAAAGGCTTTTAAAATCCAAAACAGAAATTTTAATTTTTAATTTTCTGAACAAATAAATATACAAAAATATAAGCTGAATTATTATTCCAAGTGAAAAAGAAAATGCAACAAATGAAATTGGCATATGAAATTTCAAAACAAAAATCAAATCCAAAACTATTGTAATGACATCAGCAATAATTGAAATTGTCACAGGAGTTTTAGTGTCATGTAGTGCATAAAAACCTCTATTAAATAAAGTAATTAAAGCCTGAAATGGAATACTAATTGCAAATGCAGTCAAAACCCACCCAGTCTCAATTGTCGCTGCCCAATCATAATTTGATGTACCAAGAGTTAATCTAATTAATGGAATTCTCAAAATTACAAATATAGTAACAATTGGCAAAATTAAAAATAAAATTTGATTAAAAACTGTCAAAATTATTCTTTTAAAATCATGAGGTCTATCTTCTAATCTAGTCAAAATTGGCATAGCAGCTTTTGCAAGTGAAGTTCCAAACAAAGAGACTGGATAAATACTCAATGCATTTGCAAATATTAAATAAGTATAAGATGCCTTAGAAATCAAACTCGCAAGCGAAAGTTGCACTGTCTCCAATACTTGAGCCATTCCAAGATCCAATAATCGAGGCGCTGTCAATTTTCCAATTGCCACTACATCAGAATTAATCTGAGGTTTAAATCTAAATCTAAATCCTAATTTATAAGCAAGTGGAAATTGAATTCCAAAATGCAAAAATGCTCCAATAATCATTCCAATAGCAGGGGAATAAATTCCAAAATAAGGATAAAAAATTGATGTACCCAATATTATTCCAATATTATAAAAAACTGGAGCCAAAGATGGTATAAAAAATCTCTGCAATGATTCCAAAGTTCCAGACAAAACATAACTTACAATAAACAATCCTTGCGACAAAAATAAAAGCCTAGCAATCGATGCAACTAAAACTATATCTTCACTGCTATAACCAGGCAATATAAGTCCATAAAAACTTTCAGAAAACATGAAAAAAATCAAAGATATAATCAAAAATCCAATGAGTCCAATAGTCACAATACTTGATGCAGTCCTCCAAGCCTCATTGTGATCACGTCTCAAAATTCTAGTAAAAACAGGTATAAAAGCTGACGAAAAAGCACCAAATGCAAGCGTTCCAAACACAAAATCGGGTAATCGAAATGCAGCAAACACCAAAGAAAGCTCACTTGGAGAGAAAAACCCAGACCATACTCTATTTCGTACTAAACCCAAAAGACTTGAAACCAAAAGCATCGCCATAATCGTAATTGAAGCTGATAAAATACTTGTCTGCTTTGAATCAAATATTTTTTTACTGTGTGCAAATAATTTATTAACCATTTTTTTGGAGTTTCTTGATATTGTACGCCTGATGGATTATACTTGACAGGCTAAGTCAATTTCTATAATCAAAAATATGCCAGTAACAAAAACAGCAAAAAGAGCACTAAGAGGCTCACAAGTTAAACAAAAAATAAACGATACTATACTCAAAAATATTGAGGTAGCATTTCGTCACGCCAAAAAAAATAAAAAGAAAGAAAACACAGTCAAAGCAATTTCGCTAATCGATAGAGCAGTCAAAAAAAGCGTTATGCACAAAAACAAAGGTAGTCGTTTAAAATCACGCTTAATTAAATCCCTAAAAACTCCAAAAAAATAATTTAACTTTTTTAAATTATTGGTGCATTTCCACTAGTAAGAATGGTATATTAGATTATCTATGTCTGCCACCAAATCACAAAAGTTAAATCTTTTGCCTCAATCTCAAGGAAGCTCTCAAAAAACTTCTTCAAGAATACTAAACTGGATATTAACTAGTTTCAGAATTATTGTAATAAGCACAGAGCTAATCGTAATTGCAGCATTTCTTTCAAGATTCGCTCTAGATGCAAAAGGTAATGATTTATCAGATGAAATAGATGCAAAAAAAGCAGTTATCTTAGCCTATTCTGAATTTGAAAATGTTTTCAAAACTACACAAAATAAAATATCAATAATCCAAAACGCCTCAGCACAAAACACATTCTCCGATACAGTAGGTGTAATAGCACAGAACACACCATCGGATATAAAAATTTTAAGCATATCTTGGGAAAGCAAAACTTATACAATTAAAGGTAGAAGTTTTTCAGAATTATCAATTGCACAATTAATTTCAAATTTAAATTCTGTTAAAAAATTCAAAAAAGTAAATGTCGTTGACGTAAGTTCAAAACAAACTGATGCTTTTGTTACTTTTGAAATAACAGCAGAGGAAAATTAATATGGAAAGACAATGGAATAACCAATTTGGAAAATACAGATCAGAAGTTGAAAATTTATTTACCTTATATCAGGCAAGGCCAGATATCCAGGCTTACTTAGAAATCATCTTATCTCTAATTACTGTAATAGTTTTTGGGCTATTTGCAATTCGCCCAACAGCAAATACAATTACAGCCTTAATCCAAGAAAATAGAGGAAAAGAAGAAACACTAAATATTTTAAATATAAAAATTAAAAATCTAACACAAGCATCTCAAGTCTTTGAACAAAATAAAGACAAAATTCTACTTGTAAACAATGCCGTTCCAGAAACCCAAGATTCAAACAATACAATCAACGTTATACAAAACGCACTAGATAAAAATTTACTTACTCTCAATACTCAAACACTCGAAAAAATTAATGTAAAAGGTTCCAAAACAACAGTTGCATATGATAAAAATGAAAACGCTGCATTGGTTCCTTTCACTCTTGGGATAACTTCAAACTTTACAACACTTAATAACTTTGTAAAATCAATCGAAAACAGCTCACGTCAAATGGTGATTAATTCCGCATCAATTACAACAGAAACAACAGAAATTGATAATCCAAACCCTCAGCCAATACTAACAATTACTGCTGGTGCACTTTACTATCAAAATCCAAACGAACCAACAAATTAAATGAAGAAAAAAACACCATTCGTCGTAAAAATACTATATCTAACCGCAATTACCATAATTGTTTGGATAGGAACTGAAATAGTTACCACACTAATCAAGAAACCAGATCCAGTTTTGTCCCCTGAAATACTCTCACCTATCAATCCAACTCTTGACTCGCAAGTCTTAAATAAACTACAAATTAGAGAAGAGAATAAATGAATAAAATAAAAATACCAACAATAATCGGCTTACTCATAATTGTATTTGGCATTGGTCTTGCCATATTTGGTCTATCAAGGCAACAAAATACATCATCAAAAGCATCATCTGAAATATCACCACAAAATGTTCAAATAGTTGCTGCCACTGAAAATTCCCTAACAATAACTTGGACAACAGATAAAAAAGTTGAAGGCTTTGTAAAATGGGGAGAAACAACCAGTGTTCCAAATTCTGCATTTTCCGATCCTCAAGAAGCACAGACAATCCATACCGTTTCAATTGGTGATCTAAAAGCAAATACTCAATATTTTTATACAATAGTCTCAGAGGGTAAAGAATTCAAAGAGGGTTCAAATCCATGGATTGCAAAAACCAGACTTTCAGAAAGTGATTTCACCAATTCCAATGCCCAAGTTGAATTACCAAACGAACAAAAAGACTCACGCTTTATAGTTGAAGATCCTTCAAAAGTAGTTGGGTCTAAAAAGGTATCTCTAGATAGCATTAAAGAAGGTGAAGTTGTGACATCAACCAAACCTCAATTCTTTGGCACTGCAGAAAAAGGAACTAAAATTACAGTAAAAGTTGAATCAGAAAACCCTCAAACAACAAATCTGACAGTGGGTTCAACAGGTAGTTGGAAATGGTCACCTCCAACATCACTTACAGAAGGAGTTCACAAAATTACAATTTCCTGGACTGACGAGAATGGAGTATTGCAAACTTTAACAAAAAATTTCATTGTCCAAGCTGCAGATAACCCTGCTTTTGTCTCAACTCCATCTGCAACTCCAACATTAGCACCAACAATTAAGCCAACTGCATCACCATCATTAAAACCATCACCAACTGCCACTGCATCTGCATCAATCAAACCAACTGCCACTGCATCTGCATCCGCTACCATAAAACCAACCGCTTCACCAAAGCCAACAGCAAAACCAACTGCAACACAATCAGCAAGTCTTCCAGATTCCGGCTCAACTGAAATTACAATCATATTATTTATTGCGGGAATTGCATTTTTAGTTAGCTCTGCTGTAGCATGGAATAGTACAAACAAAAATGAATGACGATTCACTAAAAACAGATATTTCAAATCAAACAAATACACCAGCTCCAGCCCCAACTGAACTAAATTCCGATGACTCAATAACTCCACAGCAAGTAGAAGCCCCAATTACTCCAACCCAGGAACTAAATGCAGGATTACCACCAGTTGATTTCTCAAATGGTCCAAAATTTGGCCAAAAGGGAAAAATACTAACTGCAATGCTTGGAATATTACTTTTAGGTGTTGGTTTAGTCACTGCAACAGTTGTAGTACAAAAAAGACAAACTGCACGAAAAGCAGCAGCAACAACCTGGGAATGGACAGGAAACGGCTGTCCAATTGCAACACCTCAAGTTATATCAACTTGGGATGGAATTGCTATTCTTGAAACACAATTTACTCCCGCAAGCTGGAATTGGAATGATATTTCAGGTGATACAGTTGATTTTTCAGGAAAAATTCATTTCGGTGGTGATGCACCAGGTGAAGATGATTGGTGGGAAGATGCATCAGGTACTTTCACACGCCCTGCAGGCTGTACCCTCCCAACTCCAACTGCTACTGCCACACCTACATCAACTGCTACAGCAACTGGAACAGGTATTTCAACTCCAACGGCTACGGCCACCGCAACATCAACTGCGACAGCTACAGCTACTGCAACATCCACATCAACAGCTACTCCAACAGGAACAGAATTATTAACAAACCAGTGTTTATTAATTTCAAGTTACGATTCAAATTGGAATCAACTCACAAATCAAGCACTCTCATCATTAAAACCGGGTGATATAGTTTATTTTACCGTTCACGGATCAACAACTTCTGGAACAATTGATAAAGCAAGATTTGAAATAAGCGGTGGAACACCAATTGAAACAACAAACATTAAACCTGCAACAGATGAATATTATGTGCAATACACAATTCCAACAAATATGACATCATTTACCATAGAAGCGCAGCTGCATCATGCAACACTTGGAATTTGGTTCTAAAAATATATGAAAAACAATAAAACAACATTAATATTAATAGTAGCCACATCAATATTGGGATTAATAGCCATTATCTCAGCTATAAGACTTTCCCAAATCAAAACATCTGTCTCTCCTGTCTCACCTGATAAGTCCTCTGCATCCACAAATATTTCATGTCAGGCTTTAACATTTACAATTACACAATCCCCAACACCAACACCTACTGAAAATCCACTACTTGCAACAATTGGTGATTTTGTCTGGAACGATACTAACAAAAACGGAATTCAAGATAATAGTGAATCTGGAATAGCAAATGTAACAGTCAAGCTTTACGATTCAACAAATACTCTCACTGGAACAACAATTACAAATTCACAAGGAATCTATGAATTCAACAACTTAGCAGCCGGAAACTACACTGTCGAATTCGTAAAGCCATCTGGATATTCATTCTCACCAATTAATGTAGGTAGCGATACTAAAGACAGCGATGCAAACACAACTACAGGAAAAACTACCACAATAACTCTCTCTGCAGGTGAGACAGACACAACAATCGATGCAGGTTTATATAGACCACTTGGCTCAATCGGTGATTTTGTCTGGGAAGACACAAACAAAAACGGAGTTCAAGATAATGGGGAACCTGCTGTAGCAAATGTAACAGTTCAATTATTCCTAGGATCAACGTTAATTGATTCAATGACCACTGATTCAAATGGTAAATATCTATTCACAAATCTTGAAGCAGGAAACTACCAAGTGGTCTTTTCACTGCCTGCCGGTTATTCATATACTCAAAGCCACCTTGGAACAAACGCTTCACTAGATAGTGATGTTAACAATGTAGGACACGCAAATATCACATTATCAGCAGGACAAAATGATATAGATACAGACATGGGAATAATAATTGGTGCTGCAAAAATCGGTGATAAAGTTTGGAACGATACCAACAAAAATGGTCTTCAAGATAGCGGTGAACAAGGTGTTTCAGATATAACTGTAAGATTATATGCAAGCACTGGTTCAACAATTTCATCAACTACAACAAATTCACAGGGACTATATCTTTTCGACAACCTTGTCCCAGGTAACTATTCAGTTGAATTCATTCTTCCATCAGGATATGCATTTACAACACAAAACCAAGGCACTGACGATACCAAAGATAGCGATGTCGACACAACAACAGGAAAAACAAACCAGACTTCACTCACAGCATTTGAAGAAGACATGACATGGGATGCAGGCATTTATTCTTCACCAACTCAAGCTGCACTAGGAGATAGAGTATGGAAAGATACTAACGACAATGGTATTCAAGATACAACAGAGGATGGAGTTGCATCAGTAACTATTAGATTACTCAACTCAAATGGTGTACAGATATCACAAACAACAACAGATTCCCAAGGATACTACGGTTTTGCAAACTTAAACCCAGGATCATATATTGTTGAATTTGTAAAACCATCTGGATACAAATTTACAAAAATAGATCAAGGATCAGATAATTCAAAAGATTCCGATTCAGATACAACATCCGGCAAAACAACAATCATAACTCTATCTGCAGGACAATCTGATTACACATGGGATGCAGGGCTTTCAGTAGATGGAACAGGTGGTTCAACCCCAACTCCAACACCAACAGCCACACCAACACCAACTGCAACAAGTTCGAATACATCATCAGCTAGACCAACAGCGACAGCAACTGCAACAAGTACCTTAATTGCATCCAAAACAGCAGCTCCATCTGCAACAGCCGCAAGCTTACCAAACGCTGGAGTTGGAATGCCAACAATCATAGGATCAGCAATTGGAGCAGTATTATTAATAAGCGCTGTAATTCTTCTAGGAATCTTCTAAGACAAATCAAATATAATAATCGACACTCTACTTGAAGCCATTTATATTTTCTCAATGCCAGGAGTTAAGCCAGTAATATGAATCATTAAGCCACAAGGAAACTGGATAACCAATAAATCTTGGATAAAAATAAACAAAGACTACCCCTGCAATCACAAAAAAAGGTAATATGAATTTCATGTTTTTTCTCAAAAAATAAGCAATACAAATTATCATAAAAGGAATCGAAGGCAAATAATGATACAAAAACATAATACGAGGAGATAAGGCCCATGGAGCAAAATAAACAAAATAAGCAAAAACAACCAGACCCAATACCAAAAATTTATGTTTTATCACTCTATATAAACAATACAAAACAGAAAATACACCAAACCAAAAAACAATAGGGTTACCCATTAAATAAACATTCTCAACTACCCCATTAATTGGGGTTCCAGTATATAGCCAAACAGGTTTATATAAAAACGGCCATGTGTACCAAGGAGACGTAAAAGGATGAGTTGCTCGCAAATTAGTGTGATACCACCACATTTGTTTCTGCATTCCAATAAATATGTCAAAACCATGACCAGAGGTAAACATTGGAATATATGTTGCAATATAAACCAGAGGTGGCAAAATTAAAAACCACAAATACGAAAGTCTTATTTTCTTTTTCAATGCAAAATGTGCAACTATATAAATCGGCAATGTCCACATTGTGCTCCACTTAGATGCTGCGGCCAGTCCCAAAAAAATAGCAGATAAAAAATTCCTATCTCTCATGTATAAATAAATTGAAACCAACGCAAACAACAAAAAATAAGAATCATTCATGCCAATTCGCGAAAGAACCAAGGATAATCCATCTAAACTAAAAACTGCAGCTGCAAGTGTAGAAAGCAATCTATCTTTAAATAAAAATTGAGAAATAGCATAAACTAAAACAACAGTTAGTGTTCCAGAAATAGCAGCAGGCATTCTCCACCCAACAGGATTCTCTCCAAGAACCATCATTCCACCAACCATTATCAATTTAGAAAGTGGTGGGTGAGTCCATTCATAAGCATATCCTTTAGGAGGCTCATTCCACCATTCCCAAGCTTTCGGATTTCCATGTAAAATCTCGCGAGCAGTAAATGCATGATATATCTCATCAAAATAGTCACTTGTTGGGCTATAAAGCCTATATACTCTTGTCACAAAAGCAAAAACAAGAATCAATATAAACAAAAAATTATAAACTTTTGGAGATATTTTTATTTTTGAAAATTCATCTCGTTTATCAAAATTTTTCAAAAAGCCTTTAAAATATTTAATCAACTTCTCTTTATTAAAAATCTCCCTCCTGTCTTCTCTCCAAAAAGAAAAATATATAAAAATTAAAGAAATTATATTCAAAAATATAAACAACTGTACCTGAAAAAGGCTAAAAACTTCTTTAAAATTTTGAGTTATCCAAATATACGAATAATGCATATTTGCAATGTAAGTAATTGAAATTATCAAATAAGAAATAAGCGCAGAAGGAAACGAAAAAGATGCAATTAAAATTGGAGCCAATGCAGGCAACAAATGTCTCTCATGCATTCGTGTGACAAATAAAAATCCTGACAAAAAAACTAATGATGAATATATAAATTTTGCCTCAGGCAATTTTCTCTTTTTTATATAAACTAACAAAGAAACAACAACAGGTACAACTACTCCTAAAATCTGACTAAACAAGTTATCATTCTTCCAAAAACCAAATAGCCCCCAAAAAGAAAATGCATTAACACTCCCATATGGATATTGTGTAGTAGTTGCATTCACTCGATCCAAAACAAAATTTAAAAAACTCCCATTACTAGAATTATAAAACGGATAAAAAAGACCAAGAAAAACTAATGCTCCAACAAATCCATACAACAAAATTTTAACTGACTTGGTTTTCTTGTGTAACAAATATAAAAAGATCATTGGAACCAATAGAACTGCTTGTGGTTTAGTTATTGTAGCCAATGCCAAAAAAAATGCTGAAAATAAAATCCTAGAATCCAAAAAATAAAGTGAAGCCAATACAAAAAATACTGGAACAGAATCTACCTGTCCCCAAAATGTCGAGTTTGATAAAACAGCAGGATTAAATACATACAAAAACGAAGCAATGAGTCCTAATTTTTTATTTTTTATTTTTGATACTGATAAATAAATCAAAATCCCCGTTCCCAAATCAGCAATTATTGCAGGCAATTTATAAAGTAAAACTGGTGAAACCCAAGGAATTAAACTTGAAATTTTTGACAAAAACCACAATACGTACAAATATCCAGGCAAATAATCACTCCATCCACTATAAAATTTCAAAAAACCTCCACTTGATAATGAATTACCCCAAGCAATAAATGTATTTTGATCAAGTGTTAGTGTTCCAAGAGGTGAAAGTACAATTCTTGCAAAAAAAGCAGCTAAAATAATACTAAATAATGCGAAAAATTTTGATTTCTTTTGATTCATATACAAGTTTTAGTCTAGACATTGAATTTAATTGATCAATTGCCCTAGGATAATTATTACTTTCCTCTTCCCCATAATATACATAATTTGCCTTATATTTTTGCACGATTTTGTTCAAATTCACAGATGGGTTTTCGTAAAATTCATTTATATCACTTTGACGAGTAAATACACTATCCTGACCGACATTAAACCCATGCGAATAAGGCCAATTAATATACGATAAAAGCCTCAATCTGCCTCCAATCTGTGATATAGGTGTATGAACTGTCGGAATTGCCACAAATACACTTCTTTCTGATGTGTTGTTTCGAATCCAAATGCCTGCATCATAATCACTTTGCTCATATGCCATATTCTTATTTAGAATACTTGATCCCAATGTCAAAAAAGAATTAAACGATGAAACAAATGCAATTACAACAATCAACCCAAAAACCAATTTACTTGAAAATTTGTTAATAATATATCCTATCAAAATTGCACCAACCACCTGCATATACCAAAAAAATTTCACCATATCAAATGGTATAGGGGTTAAAGTAACCAAATGAGGGATTGCCAAAAAACTAAAAAATAAAATTGACAAAAAAATTACCTCTTTGTTAAATTTTTTATAAATTCCACAAAAAATACCAAGAATTGCCAAAATAAATGGGAAGCCAAAATTCAAAAAATAATATACTGGATAATAAAACAAAGTCTCACTTTTCCAAGGTTTAAAAATTATCGACTTTTGTGCAATTTTAATTGCATCACCAGATGTCGGCAATAAAAATTCAACAGAAAAAACTAATATAAAAATTGTTAACAAAAATATAAAAATATTTAACAAAAATTTTGTTTTTAAATTAACTAGAATAGATAATATTCCAATTGCAAAAATACAAATTGAAGAGAAAGCTTGAAATTTAAATGTTAATCCACCAATAAAAGCTATTAAAAAAATATATTTTATTTTTTTCTCTCTTAAGAAGATTAATGATACCATCAGTGAAACTACAAACGCAGACATTCCAGCCATCATGGGTCTATTTTGCAGTAATTGATCAACTAATGATGGAAACTCAATCAACTTCCCATACTCAAGTGAATAACTACTATTGGAAATCAAATCGAAAACACGGTATATAAAATTACCACCACTTAAATTTACAAATAAATCTTTAAAAAAATTAATATACAAAAAATTTGCAGAAAAAATACCAATAAAACTAATTAATATTGAAATTTTTATTCTTTTAAACAAAAAGTATGAAATTGAATATAGTCCCAATACAATTACCGATGCATAAATCGGATTAACCAAAACCAAAACAAAAGGCAAAAAATTTCCATATGATTTCTCCAAAACTGCAGAATGTAAATCAGAAAAATAATAATAGGACAAAGGTCTACCAGAAAAATAAGGCGCCTGTGGAGGAAAATTTCCTTGCGTAAGCGATTCAATTATCTCCAAATGCATTGATGTATCCTGCCAATTAACTGATGACAATACATAATAACCATTATATTTTGTAAAAATTCCTGGAAACAAACTTAAAAAGAATAATAAATAAACAAGAGCACCAACAAAAAAAGAACAAGCATTAACCTTATCTATTTTTTTATATTTATTCTTCCGAACAGCAAGTAAAAGTAAAAAAGCAAAAACAACAATTAAATCAAAAAAATATATAGTGCCATAGTTAAAACCAAAACCAAGAGATATCAAATAAATCAAAAATGTCGAAAGCAAAATACTAATTATTATGGACAATGGTAATTTTTGATACCATACAAGTTCCATGTAAAATAATTCAATGAATACAAATCCACTTAAAAAACTTGTACATAACAAAGATAGGATTAAAAAAATAGTACTTCCAATCATTTTATTTTCTTTTGCTTTCTTAATTTATTTAATAACATCGGGAGGTGAGACTCCATATAACTATTTTACAAGACTTGGGCATTCATTTATTAGTGGTAAATATTTCCTTAATGAAAACCCGCCATGGCTTAATGAACTAATACCACTTGGCGAAAATAAATTTGCCGTGCCATATCCACCAATGCCTGCAATTTTATCAATACCATTTGTTGCTATTTTTGGAAAAAATTTTCCTCAACAAATATTAGCTCACATTCTAGGAAGTGCAATTTCAGTTGTAACTTTCTATATCACTCTAAATATCACAAAAAATAAAACTAAGAGCCTTTGGGTATATTTATTTTGCTCTCTAGGTAATATCCTATGGTATCTTTCATCTGTTGGCTCATCATGGTACTTAGGTCAAATTTCCGGAGCATTTTTTATATCATTAGCAATTTATGAATCTTTAAAAAACAAAAGACCATTTCTCGTTGGCGTTTTATTAGGATGTGCTTATTTGTCACGTATTCATTTAATATTATCCGTGCCTTTCTTTATATTTCTTCTTTACAAAAAAGATGAATACAAATTTAAAAATATTATTTTATTAATTTCTGGTTGTTTTATATTTATTGGTCTAAATTCTATCTATAATTTAATAA
Organism: uncultured Gammaproteobacteria bacterium; assembly: GCA_964524515.1. Taxonomy (GTDB): domain Bacteria; phylum Patescibacteriota; class Microgenomatia; order UBA8517; family UBA8517; genus CAZGEA01. Next base: position 22,883 of record CAZGEA010000005.1, read on the forward strand.
GATTTGGAGTAATTTGGGATAAAAGTTATTTACTAATTCCAGGAGTATTAGATGAACCATGGTTTGCACATGGAATATTAAATATAAGATATATTTTCAATAATATAAAAACAATATTTTGGTCATTCCCAAAAAAAATTGATACTTTTCCATACATTATTCCATCATGGAACGGTTTATCAATCTGGATCACATCCCCAGCATTTTTATTAATTATTCTCTCCCCATTAAAAAACAAAATAACACAAATTTCATATATTGCAGCTCTTCCTATTCTATTTTTTGTATTTATGCACGGAAGCAACGGTTTTGCGCAATTCGGTTACAGGTTTGCAGTTGATGCCTATCCTTTTTTATTCTTAATATTAATAAATTCACTAAAAGAAAGACGACTTAATAAAATAGATTGGTTTCTACTTATAATTTCAATTATAGTCAATCTTTGGGGTGTTGTTTGGATCAACAAATTCGGCTGGGTCACTTTTTAAAAACTATTTTTCAAATCACTTTGTAATTTATTCCAATTATTTGTTTTAGGAATCAAAACATATTGATTATCATACTTTTTATAATTTAATGGTGAATATAAATAATCTTCAAGACTAAAACTTTTAACTTTTGCTCTACTATCAAAAACTAAACGCAAAATTGAGGGAATGTTCTGATTTGATACATTTGATTTTACGTTTTCTGATATTACTTTTATTAAATTAAAATACACTTGAGAATTTGAAATTACCTCGGGCGAAAATATTTTTTTATAAATTCCATCAAACACCTCTTGTTGTCTAATACCTCTTGCAAAGTCTGTTCCAGTATCACCCTCCGAGTGTCTTGATCTTGCATAAATCAATGCAGTCTCACCATTCATAAATGTTTCACCTTTTTCAAAACTAACTGTTTTGTATCTACAGCCATACAAAGGATCACCTCCACACAAATCATTCTCCAATCCTTCAATAGGATATTTATTATCTACAAAACTTTCTGATACATTTACTGTTACTCCACCCAAAACATCAACAACTTCACGAAACGATGAAAAATCAAGCAAAAACAAATAATCAGGACGAACACCTAAAACATCCTCAACGCCTTCAGACACCATATCAAAGCCACCATAATGATATAAACTATTAATCTTCGTAGAATATTTAACAGACCAAATATCTCTTGGAATTGAAACTCTAATCAAATTTTTATTATTACTGTCTACAGGCATAGACAAAAAAAGCATGCTATCAGTTAAATCAGCTCCTTCATGGCTACCTCCTCCAACACCTAAAATCAACAAATTAACTCGATCAAAAGAACTTGAGGTAATATTTTTATAATTTGGTTTTACAAAGCTATCAATCAAATAAAATGGATATGAATTAACTATTTTTCCCCACAAAAAATTTGCTAAAAACAAAGTTACTAAAAATAAAATAATTAAAACAAAAAAACTCTTTAGTATTTTATTCAAACTTATTGGTACAATGTGTTGCATATGTCAAACATATCTATTCTAAACGATTTAAACGATAAACAAAAAGAAGCAGTAACTTATTCGGGTGGACCACTACTAATTTTAGCAGGTGCAGGTTCAGGAAAAACAAAAGTACTTACCCACAGAGCTGCATGGCTAATTGAAGAAAAAAAAATTAACCCACACGAAATATTACTTCTAACTTTTACAAATAAAGCAGCAAACGAGATGAAGGAGAGAATGATAAAATTGATTTCTCATTCACCATCTTTTGCAGGCACATTTCACTCCTTTTGTGTTAGATTTTTAAGAACTGAATATGAAAGAGCACAAATTTCAAAAAATTTCGTTATTTATGACGATTCTGATCAAAAATCATTAATTAAAAACATTCTGACAAATATTGGATTAAGTGAAGACAAAGAAAACCCTTCAGGAATTTTAGCTCAAATTTCTGATGCAAAAAACCAAATGATCAATCCTGATGACTATGCATCAATCGCCCACGGAGATAGACAAAAAATTGTTTCAAAAATCTACACACAATACTCAAAAGAATTAAAAAAAGCCGATGCACTAGATTTCGATGATTTACTTTTATTAACTGTAAATACACTAAAAAAATCTGAAGAAACAAGATTAAAATGGAAAAATAAATTTAAACATTTATTGGTAGATGAATGGCAAGATACAAATAAAATCCAATACACCCTAACTAAACTTTTAATGCCTGATGGTGATCAATTAACAGCAGTAGGAGATGCATCACAAAGCATATATTCATGGCGTGGCGCAGATTATAGAAATATCAATTACCTATCTGTTGATTTTCCAAAAATTAAAGTCATTAATCTTGAACAAAACTACAGATCATCACAAAATATTCTTGATGCCGCAAATTCAGTTATTTCAAAAAACACAAGCCATCCAGTATTAAACCTTTGGACACAAAACTCAAAAGGTGATTTGATTAATTTATATGCAGGTCGAAATGGTTTCGACGAAGCCGAATTTATAACTCAAGAAATATCCTCAATCAAAACAATTGGCTACGATTATAAAGATATTGCAATTCTTTATAGAACAAATGCACAATCTCGTGTAATAGAGGAAGCATTACTACACAAATCAATACCATACACAATAGTTGGGGCTGTCAAATTTTACGAAAGAGCTGAAATAAAAGATATTCTTTCATATTTCAGATTAATAGTTAATCCAAATGATACAGTCTCACTTTTAAGAGCAGAAAAAAATGGAGTAAAAAGACTTGAAAATCTTTTAAATATGAAAAATACAATTAATAATATCGATGAAATTCAAACAATAGATTTAATAGATAAAATTTTAGAATCAACAAAATATTTAGAAAAATATTCTAAAGAAACTGAAGAAAATTATCAAAAAAAGGAAAACATCAAAGAATTAAGATCAGTTGCAAGCCAATTTCCAAATCCAATGAGTTTTTTAGAAAATGCAGCTTTAGTGGAACAAGAAGAAAGCAAAGGTGAATTTGCAACAAACGACCGAATAACTTTAATGACAATTCACTCTGCAAAAGGCCTCGAATTTCCAATAGTCTTTATTGTTGGAATGGAAGAAGGTCTGTTTCCTCATTCAAGAAGTCTTTTCGATTCAGCTCAAATCGAAGAAGAAAGAAGATTGGCGTATGTTGCAATAACCAGAGCAAAAGAAACACTCTATTTAACTTACGCCGAAAAAAGACTTTATTTTGGACAACAATCATCAAACCCACCATCAAGGTTTCTAATTGATATTCCCCAAAAATTACTAAAAAGCGCTGGGGCTCATTTACGTTCATCAAAAAGCTGGGAATTCGAGTAAAATATAAATATGGAAAATCTACCAACACACCCACTACAATCACCATTCTGGGCTGAATTTAGAAAAAAAGTTGGAAATAAAGTTGTTGAAAATAAAAACTTTACTATGACAATTCACACTGTACCTTTTCTAAATTTAAAAATTGGTGCAATCATCAAAGGCCCAAGAGTTAACTCAAAATTAATTAAGGATTTAAAAGAAATTGCAAAGACTGAATCATTAATCGCAATTCGAATTGAACCAAATGTATTGAAAAACCAAGAAGACATTAATTTTTTAAAATCAATTAATGCCAAAAAAGGAAGAAGATTATTTACTCCCGAATCATTTTGGATTGATCTAACAAAAAATGAAATTGATTTACTAAATAGTTTTAATTCAAAGACAAGATACAACATAAAACTTGCACAAAAAAAAGGAGTAATTATAAAAATTGATAATTCAGATAAATCATTTGAAAAATATTTGAGCCTTACAAAAGAAACAGCTCAAAGACAAGGCTTCTATGCTCACTCTGAAACCTATCACCGGCTCATGTGGAATACTTTAAAAAATAAAATTGCTTACCTTCTGGTAGCCAAGTATCAAAATGAAATTCTCTCAACATGGATTCTTTTTCTCTACAATGATGTATTGTACTATCCATATGGCGCATCAAGTAATTCACATAAAGATGTAATGGCAAATAATTTAATGATGTGGGAAGCAATAAAATTCGGTAAAAATAAAAATGCAAAAATCTTTGATCTTTGGGGGAAAGAAAAAGGTAAAGGTTTTACAAAATTTAAAGAAGGATACAATCCACAAGTAGTTGAATTTATTGGCACATGGGACATTGCATTTTCTCCACTATATTATTTATTTATTGCACTTGAAAAAATCAGATGGTTTGTTTTACGTATTAAATCAAAAATTCAAAAACCAAATTTTTAAAAAGCAATGGACGACATTCGCCAATCAAATGAATATTCTTGTTACATGAGCTCACAAGGTTGGCAAACTATCAAAACCAATAATACAATCGCCTACTCAAAAAAAATCCCTTTCTTTGGAACCTTTATAAAAATACATAGACCAAAAAAAATTTCTCAAAAATTAATAGATAAATTTGAAAAATTAAAAAATACATTTCAAATCGTCATAGAACCATTAAACATTGAACAAGAAAATTTATTAAAAAGTTTAAACTTCAAACAAATTAAAACACCATACATTCCGTCAAAAAGCCTTGAATTAAACTTAAGTAATTCAATTGAAAAAATATTTAACCAATTAAAAAAAGATTGCAGATACTCAATCAAAAAATCTTCAAGCATTAAACTAAATATTCTAAAAACAGATGAAGAAATTCTAGATTTTAGAAACACATGGAGATCCTCTCTTCCCATAAAAAGGTATGTTCCATCAACTAAAAGTATTACAAACTTAAGAGACTGTTTTAAAAAAAATTGCCTAATTCTTTATTCACCAAAAATGAAAGCTGGAGGAGTGTTTCTGATAGCTGCGAATAAATGTTACTACTGGCATGGCTTCACAGATAAAATTGGCAGAAAATCGTTAGTTCAATACCAAATAATATGGCAAGCAATTCTTTGGGCAAAAAAAATGAATGTAAAAATATTTGATTTTGAAGGTTTATACGATGAACGCTTCCCTAACAAAGACTGGATCGGGTTCTCACATTTTAAGAAAAGTTTTGGTGGAAATGAAATAAACTATCCTGGTGGTTATCAAAAAAGTTTTGGTGTATTTAAATTATTAGCTTATTTAAGCTAATCTTCTTTAATGCCACAAAAAATTTCATACTCACATCCTTGCTGACAAAAATATGAATTATTACACTCAAAATCAGATTTCTCGATTTGCTCTCTCCAAGATAATATTTCTTTTCTAGCATTATCCAAATCAGCTTGTGTTCTTGAAGTTTCAACTATTTGTGGACTATCAAAATAATACAAAAACAATTTAATATTTTCTGGTTTTATTCCAAAAATTTCACTTGCAGCGATACAATATATTGAAAGCTGCAAATCGTGATCCGCTTCTTTTTGATTCAAATTATGTGTTCCTGTTTTATAATCAATTATCTCAATAGTTCCATCATTAATTTTATTTATTCTATCAATCTTGCCATTTACTCTAATATCATCAACTTTAAAAGAAAATGGCATTTCTAAAAATTCTGGGGTAATGTCTTTCTTGTAAAAATCGTTCAAAAATAATTTCAAAAACTTATACCCCCTTCGTTTTGCAATTTTTTCATGATTTAAGTCAACATATCCATCACTTATCCAATTATCGTCAAGCAATTGATATAGAAGTTCAATACTAGGATCAACTCCATCTTTTAATTTATTATAAAAATCTGCAAGTGCTGCATGAAAACTTACACCGAAACTCGAAGATGGAGAAGCAGGTGTGGGAATAGAATAAATATAACGCAATTTATAATGCAATGGACAAATCTTAAATGTTTCAATTTGAGAATATGATAAATATTTTATTTTTTTAGATAACTTTTTTAAATATTTTTTATCAACATTATCTGTAAATTTTGAGACTTTCTCACTTGGAATACTTTCAAATTCACCAATGGCTTCACCTACAAAATTTGATATTTTTTTCTCACGAATTCCATCACCATAATATTTTGCCGCAGTAAAAAATAACTTTTCTTTAGCCCTTGTCATTCCAACATAAAATAATCTCCTCTCCTCTTGCATATGAAAATCACCACTTGGAGAAATTTCTCTAAGCAACTCATCGGGAATCAAAATTGGATCTGGGCGATTCATTGAAGGAAATCTCTGTGACACCAAATTAACCATAAAAACTACTTTAAATTCCAAACCTTTTGAAGAATGCACTGTTAAAATATTCACAGATTCTCCATTTCTATCAAAATCAGATAAAGCAGATGGAGAATCTCCACTTTCTAAATATAAATTTAAAAATTCTACAAAATCGAAAATATTATATTTAATATTTTGAAGTTCATACCTCTTTACCATTTCAAAAAATTTCGCAATATTTTTTAGTTTTATCTCAGCCTGATCACTGTTAATTTTACTGATCCTCAAAAGAATATCGGTATCTCTTAACCATTCATATAAAACATTACCAATAGATTGATTTTTAGATTTCTCTATTAAATCAACTAAAATCAAACTTATTTTTTTTAATTTTTCAATATTTTTTAAATTATAACTATCATCAATTTGAAGCACTTTATCCCACAAAAAAATATTATCTTTTCTTGCTTGTTTTGATAAATAAATTAAATCACTCTGAGAAATTCCAAGCTCATCTATAGCCAAAAGCTTAAACAAATTAGCAAAATCCCAAGGGTCAGCTAAAAATTTCAAAAAACACATAATATCAATTATTTCAGGTCTATCGAAAAGTTTTTCAGGTCCTAAAAACTGATAAGGAATTCCTTGTTTCTCTAAATTTGAAATAAACAAATCAGAATGATTATTCGCTCTCACCAATATTGCGATATCTCCATATGCATACCCTTTTTCATTTAAAATTTTAATTTGCTCAACAACTTGTTCTGCTTCTTCAAAAGAAGTCTGAGTCTGAATTAAAGATATTGAAGATTTTTTATTTGTGGTAGCTATTAACTTTTTACTAATTCCAAGTTTTGATTCTAAAGTATCAGGATCGTTATTTTTAACTAATTTATACGAAGCATCCAATATTTCCTGCCCTGATCTATAATTTTTATTCAGTGTAACTTGTTTAGAATCAGGAAAAACATCCATAAACTGCATAATGTTCGATACAGATGCACCTCTAAATCTATATATCGATTGATTATCATCCCCAACTACACAAATTTTTTTATCATCACCTGCAATCATAATTGATAATAAATTTTGTGAATAATTAGTATCTTGAAATTCATCTACTAAAATATATGAAAATTTATCTTGATAATTTTTCAAAATATTTGGCCTTTTCTTAAATAATTCGATTGTTTTATTTATTAAATCCCCAAAATCAAAAACAGAATTCTGCTCTTTATAATTTTGATAGAATTCAAAAACTTTCAAAATTTCTTCACATTTTTTAATATCATTTAAATCAATTTCACTAAGTAATTTTAAATCACCAAGTTCAATCTTCTTCTTAACTAACCATTCACCATAATCATTAGGAGTTATATTCTCATCAGAAAGTCTTGAAAAATGACTCAACAAAATATTTATAAACTTATATGGACTTCCAACAGGCATAAAATACTCAAGATCAAGATTAGTTAAATTTTTCTTGATTATTGAAACTGATTCTTGCCTTGATAAAATCTTATAATCAGGGTCAATACCAATATGAATTCCAGATTCACGCAGCAACCTATCACAAAAAGAATGAAATGTTGAAATCCACATTTGTGAGTACCCCAATGGCATTGCCAAATCAACACGCTCCTGCATTTCTGCTGATGCTTTTTCAGTAAAAGTTAACGCCAATATTTTCTCAGGGTTTATTTTTTTCTCAAAAACTAAATATTTTATTTTCTCAGTTATTACTGTTGTTTTTCCCGTTCCAGCCCCAGCAACAATCAAAAGCGGGCCATCAACATATTCAATAGCCTCTTTTTGTTCATTATTTAATTTAGGTGCATCCATAAAAATTAAATATTACTTTTTTTAGATTCCAAAAGTCTCGTTGAAGAAATTTTTTGACCCATTTTTGTATAATCATTCCAAACTGTTCCCATTGTATTGGAAGCATTAGTTAAATGTTTTTGAAGAATTAAAAAAGACGCTTCAACTTTTGAATAATCTTTTTGTATTGCTTTGATTGTTTCAAGAATAACCTTTGCCCTTTCTTCAACTTTCTGTCCTTCCAAACTCATAAGAATTGCTTTCATGAACGCATAAAAAGTTGTAGGGGATACAGGTAAGACATGAGCTTCTCCTGCATAATCAAAAATATCAGAATTATTAATAACTTCATAATAAACATTTTCAGATGGCAGATACATCAAAGCATAATCAATAGTTCCCTCATCTGGCCTTATATATTTTTTTGAAATTGCATCTATGTGTTTTTTAACATCCATTTCAAACTGTTTGTTAAAAATCTTTTTATCAACTTCACTTGATGAATTTACCATTTTCCGAAAATTCTCAAGTGGAAATTTTGAATCAATTGGTATTATTCCAGAAGTAGAAAGTATTGCTGCATCTACAATCTCTCCTGATGAAAACGAATACTGAATACGAAACGATTCTTTTGGTAAAAATTGTCCAAGCAATTCCTTCAATATCTGCTCTCCAATATTCCCTCTGATTTTAGGATTAACCAAAAAACTCTGCATGTCCTTCATTGATCTTCCAATTTCACCAATTTCTCCAAGAGATCCTTGCAGTTCCATTAATACTTTAGAAGTTCTATCTAGTCTATCGTGAATTATTCTTTGATCATTTTGAGTACCGCTTTGAAGTGTCTGTAAAAAATTAACAAAATTTTTGTTATCACCTTGTTTTTTAATCAAGAGGTATGCAATAGCAGAAAAACCGAATATCATTATTATAAGTATCAAAAAAAGAAATAGTTCCATATGAAATCATTGTATCAAAATAATCAAAACAAAACACGAAAGAACATATTCATTTCAATGATTAGTATTTCACTAACATTTCTTTCTATAATAACTCTTTCACCCACAAAATCTATAAATATTTTATTTTTCCTTATATTTCTTTCAATTAGCCTATGTTACTTTTTACCATTATTTATTCCAAATAAAAAAATTACATATCTTCTAACATTTATCATAATTTCAATTCTAATTCTAAGAGCTTTAAAAATAGCTAGTCTTTTTAATATTTTACTAATTTTAATTTTAGCTTTAGTAATATTTTTATATAACAAAAAATAACAAGAGCCCTGATTAAGGGCTCTTGAAATTAAAAAAAGCTTTCGCAGCTTTTAAGGCAAAACAACACCAGATGTATTAACATTTGCGTTATTTGTAATTGTTACCAATGTATCAACATATCCTGTAGATATTCCTGATCCATCATTAACATTTTTATCAGAACTATTACCTCCTGTATCACCAGCAACTCCTACACCATTACTAAAACTAGAAACGTTTGTTTGATTCTTAAAGTTCTTAACTTTAGTTTTCGATTTAACCTTAGTTTTAGATTTATATCCGTTTCCTTCGATAGTGACATCTTGGCTATTGCTGCTACATGCACAACATCCAGAATCTATAGCAAAATTGCCTCCAGCATTATTCGTTATATCCACAACCTGAGCAACATTACCTGTTTCAATACTAGCTTCTCCACCTACATTTTTGTCTGCAGTATTGTTACCCGTATTACCAGTTACAGTTACTGAATTAACAATAGTTGATACATTTGATTGATTCAAAACATCAACACATTTATTCAACAAACTAACTTTGTTAACTGATTTTGCTCCATTGGAGTTAATATCCACAGTTACATCAGAAGCTAAAACATTTGATGTACTGACAACTAATACTAAAGAAAATAATCCTAAAATTGACATTAATTTTTTCATTCACACTCACCTCCAAACATACACTCATAAATATAGAAAAAAGTCCCAGAGAATAAAAAAATAGGCATTAATTATTTCTAACAAACTAAACTTATAGTGTCCATACCCAAAAAATGCCAATTTTCTGCTAAAATAATACATGGTCAAAAAACACGATAGACTATTGGAAATATTACCTGGCTTCATTTCATGGAACATCATTCTATTTCCATATTGGGGAATTTTAGTTATTCCAAATATAGTTGCCTACTTTATATTAATATTCAATATTTACTGGTTCTACCAATCATTCCAATTATCTCTCGCCGCAATAATTTCTCATTTTAGAATAGAGGCTACAAAAAAATACAACTGGCTGGCAGATATTGCAATTTTTCCTGATTCCAAAAAAGTTGTCCATCTAGTAATTATTCCAACTTATAAAGAACCAATTTATATTCTCAAAAGAACACTTGATTCATTAAAAAATCAGGAATTATCTACCAAGCAAATAATTCCACTTATCGCTTTTGAAGAAAAAGAAAATATTATCGATAGAAATGAAAAAGAAAAAATTATTAAAAAAGAATATTCAAATATTTTTAAAGAGATAATTACAACAGTTCACAATTTAGTTCCAGGGGAAGTAGCTGGAAAAGCAGCAAACGAAAGATTTGCAGCAGTTTATTTCAAAAAAAATAGAATCGACAATAAAAAAATTGATAGAAATTATTTAGTAGTTACAAGTTCCGATTCAGACCACACATTTCACAAAAAGCACTTTGCTGTATTAACATTTAAATTCCTAGATAGTCCTCAAAGATACAATCGTTTCTGGCAAGCTGCTGTCATGTTTTACAATAACATTTGGGAGGTTCCAGCACTAACTCGTGTTCCAAACACTTTCGGTTCAATTTGGAACTTAGCTCAATTAACAAGAAAAGATAGATTAATTAATGGTCAAAACTACTCACTTTCATACAACTTACTCGAAGACGCAGATTTTTGGGATCCTGATAAAATCCCAGAAGATTGGGGAATATTTTTCAAAGCATTTTACAAAAGAAAAGGTAAAGTGGAAGTAGAACCAATTTTCCTTCCATTGTTTGCTGATGCTCCAAAATCAAAAACATTTTTTGGAACTCTTAAAAATCAATATGAGCAATTTAAAAGATGGGCATGGGGCGTTTCAGATGTACCTTGGATTATGAAAAAATATTTCCAAGAAGGTGATGTTGCTTTTGGAGACAAATTTTTCAGATTATTTTTTGTATTAAAAGCGCACATATTATGGCCTGTAAATTGGTTTTTAATTACAATTGGACTTACTCTTCCAACAGTAATCAACCCAGCATTTGGAAGAACATCCTTAGGTTACATGGTTCCACAAATATCATCAGCAATTTTAACAATCGCACTAGTCTTTTTAGTTATTATGATAATTATTGATTCGTTCTATAAACCAAAAAGGCCAGCTGGTATGCCAGCTTGGAGAACAATGATATCTCCACTTGAGTTTATATTAATGCCATTAGTTGGTTTTTTATTCAGTGCATTACCAGGTCTTGATGCACACACAAGATTAATGTTAGGTAAATATATTGAGTATAAAGTTACAGAAAAAGTATAATAAATTGTGAATAAAAAAAATCTGCTATTCCTTCTAATAATTTCGATTTTCATTTTAATAATTAGAACTCCATCACATCTTGAACCTTACTATTATGGCGATGAAATGATTTATCTAACTCTTGGTAATTCAATAAAAAATGGATTAAATCTATACAAAGACGTCGTTGATAACAAAACACCAGGTATCTACATACTAGCAAGCTGGTTTAATTCTTTATTATTATTTAGATTAGCCACAACTTTTTGGGTTATTATTTCATCAATTTTCTTTTACCTTTTAACTAAAAAACTTTTTATAAACCAAAAAAAAATACAAATTTTTTCAGTTCTTATATTTGCAACACTAATGTCCATTCCATTATTTGAAGGCAACACACCAAATGCAGAACACTTTTTTATCGGTTTAAATATTATTGCAATTTTATTTGCTCTTCAAAAGAAACACCTATTTATAATCTTTTCAGGAATCACACTTGGAATTTCTGCTCTATTTAAAATTCCAGCTCTTTCTGAAATTTTAGTAATTGGAACCATCTGGCTAATTACCGACAAGAGCATAATTAAAACATCAATAAAATCTCTCTTTTTAATACTAACTATAATTGCAATAATAGGAACTTCAATATTTTGGTATTGGCAAAAAGGTTCAGGTCAAGATTATATCCAAAGAGCATTTTTACAAAACTCCAATTACATTTCATCGTTTAGACCAAACGATAAACAAAAAACATTTATTGAAAAAAACCTTCCATTAATTGAAAGATCTACCGTTGCCATTATTGGATTTTTCATTGTTCTTTTAATATCCAAAAAAACAAGCTTTGGGTTTACAATTGGTGCAGTTTGGGCCATAAGTTCGCTATTTTCAGCAACTCTTTCGGAAAGACCATATCCACATTATCTATTACAAGTTGCTCCTTCTATTGCAATCATGATGGCAATATTAGTTTTCTCCACAAAAAAAGATCACCCATATCCAGTTTTTGCGCTTTTAGCTATTTTTTCAATTCCATATTTCTCTAAATTTTATGAATACAAAACAGGACTTTATTTTCAAAATGCAAGCAATCTTCTCACAAACAAAGTTTCAACAAACACATATTTATCTAAATACTCAAACGATGTAGTAAGAAACTATGAAATATCAAAATTTATTTTATCCATAAGTCAATCTACTGATAAAATATTTGTTTGGGGTGATGCACCACCAATATATGCACAAACCAAAAGATCTCCTGCAATAAAATTTGTTGCAAATTATCACATAACAGATTGGTCAAATAATGATGAGGTAATAAATATGCTATCCATATCCAAACCAAAAATAATTGTGATAGGGGAAGAGGGAGAAAAATTTCAAAAATTAGAACAATTTTGTCAAACCTATTATAATCTGGTTAAAGAAATCAAAAACATGACTGGACCAAATGCAAACATATGGCTAAAAAAAGCATCAATCTAAAAATATCAGTAGTTTGTCTAGCATTAAATATTTTAATAATAGTTATACTTTTAATACTAAATGACAAAATTCCGCCAGTTACCCCACTATTATATGGTGCACCTTCAGGTGTTGAACAACTAGTTTCAAAAAATTTCTTAATAGTAGTTCCAGCGATATCAATAATTTTTATAATTTTCAATTATTTAATATCTATAAACATTAAAGATAAATTTCTATCTCATGCATTAATTTCAACATCAACTGTTACTACAATTCTTGGAATAATATCAATAGTAAAAATAATATTCTTAATAGGAAATATTTAAAATGCAAATATTCCAAATGGCAATTTTGCCAGCTCTAATCTCTTGTATAATTTCATATCTAGTGACCCCAATTGTAATAAAATTCGCCTGGAAATTTGGATTAATTGACGATCCAAAAAAAAATAAACACCCAAAAGTTCTTCATACTAAACCTATTCCACGAGGAGGAGGATTAGCAATTTTCATTGGAATTTTTATTACCACTTTAATCTTTCTTCCTCTCAACAAACATATAATTGCAATTCTGATAGGACTTTCAATATTACTAATCATGGGGTTAATAGATGACAAAAAAAATTTAAACCCTTACTTACGGGCAATAGTTCAACTAATTGTTGCATTAATTCCAGTAGCAGCTGGAATTGGAATCGCATATATATCAAATCCAATTAATAACAACATTATAGATTTATCACACCCTCAAATTAACTTTTTCTTACTTGGAAAAATAAGAAGTATTTGGCTTTTATCAGATACTTTAGCCGTAATTTGGATTGTTTACCTAATGAATGCAATAAACGCCGGAGCAAAAGGAGTCGACGGTCAACTTTCAGGTGTTATTGGTTTTGCAGCCTTGGGCATTGCAGCATTAGCACTAAAATATCCAAGCGATCTAGCTGAGTGGCCAGTCGTAACTCTTGCAATGATCACTTCAGGCGCTTTTTTTGGATTCCTTCCATGGCATATTTTTCCTCAAAAAATAATGCCGAGTTTCAGTGGTTCAATGATTGGCGCATTCCTACTTGGAATTTTATCAATTCTAACTTCTGCAAAAGTTGGAACGCTTGCAATAATTCTAGCATTACCACTATTCGATACCGGTTTTGTAATTATTAAAAGAATAATATCTGGAAAATCCCCAGTCTGGGGAGATAGGGGACACCTTCATCATAAATTATTAGACAAAGCAAATCTCTCCAAAAAAGAAATTGCATATATTTATTGGGCTACAACAGCAATACTCGGTTTGGTGGCATTAACTGCAACAGCTAAAACAAAACTGTATACTATTATTGCAGTTGCCATTGCAATCCTATGGTTTGCAATTTGGCTAACAAAAAAAGATAAACAAAAATGAAAATTTCAATTAAAACATTAATTGCATCTATAAAAATATTACGTCCAATCCACTGGACCAAAAATTTAAGTCTTTATGCAGCACTTTTATTTTCAGATAGACTATTTGATATTAAATATTTTTCATTAGTAACTTTTGCATTCATCATCTTCAGTCTTGCAGCATCAAGTGTTTACATACTAAACGACATTCTAGATAAAGAAAAAGATAAAAACCATCCAATCAAAAAAAATAGACCAATTGCATCAGGAAATCTTCCCATTCCAATCGCAATTATTGAATTAATATCAATTGTAACAATCACACTATTCCTTTCAGCGCAATTTCACTTTTTATTAATTGTTATTTTAATTTACTTTGCAATGCAAATTGGTTATTCATTTTACCTTAAAAATATTCCAGTAATTGATATATTAATTATCGCAGCCGGGTTTATATTAAGAGTATACGCTGGAGCATTCGTAATCGATGCTCATCTATCTGTTTGGTTTTTGTTATGTGTAATCTCTGTTGCATTATTTTTAGCAGCAGGTAAAAGAAGAGCTGAATTAGGAGCTCTTGGAACAAGTGGAATAACTAGAAAATCTTTAAGCAAATATTCCCCAGAATTATTAAATGCTTATGTTGCAATGTTTGGAAACGCTGCATGGATGAGCTGGTCACTTTTTACATTTTACGAATCTCCAAGTGCAAGCAAGTCATTTTGGATGTTCTTTGCAGAACTATCTAAAGCAATTACATTTAATAAAACATTAATGATAACAATCCCTTTTGTTATCTTTTCAATAATGAGATATCAAAGTTTAATATTTGAAGGTAGGGCAGAAACTCCTGAAAAATTATTACTAACTGACAAGGCATTAATAATTTCAGTCGCTATTTGGGTTTTTCTTGTAACTAGTATTTTATACGGTGGAATAACTCTTTAATAAAACCTTATAGAGCTTTTACAAATTCAGGCGAAACCCATCCAGACAAATTATTTTCAAATTTAATCCTATACCATCCACTTTCTGAATCTTTTTCTACCAAAGTATAAGTTTTATTAGAAAATACTCTTCCAATTTCATTGGCATCAGCAGAAGGTGACATACGAACAGGCAAATAACCCAATTTTGTTTGTAATATCAAAACGGAAACTGGAATTTTAGATTCATCTGTTGCAATTTTATTCTGTTCAACTGAACTATGATTAATACTTACATCACGAGCCATTGAAATACTTGCAGTCAAAATATAGCCTGCAATCGTATTCAAAGTAACTTGATAATCATCAAAACCTCCGCGCTTAAGCTGCAATTTATGCTCACCCTCAGTCAAATTGGAAACATACACTGGTGCAGATCCAAAATAAACATCATCAACATACACACTAGCCTGCGTCGGTGTTGTTACAATCGATAAATCACTTAGATTAGAACCGTTTTCCTCAAATGTAAAAATCTCTCCTGATGAGTCACTTATATTTTTTGAAAAATTATGTTTTACAATAGTACGCACTCCGGCAACCAAAGAAACATTTGTTTCAAAAGGGGAGGCAGGGGAGTCATTTGCAATTATCTTTACAGAAATATTTCTTGCCGGATAAATTGCAGTATAAGGTGTTGTACCAACATTCCTGCCATCAATATAGACTTTTGAAGGCACATTGCTATCAATAAGTATCTGCGATTCCCCTGGTTTTACAAAACTAAATAAGGATACTGTGAAAACTATCCCCAAAACAATGAAAAAAGTTAATACAATTATATAAATTTTTTTCACTTCTCAGTCTAGCATAAAAATAACAATACTCTTGACAAAGCTAAAATTGAGTTTTATATTATTAGCATAGAGGCAATAAGAGTGCTAACTCTACTCTATTCTAATACTATAGGTAGAAATGAACTCTTACTCCCCTTTCATTTAAATCAAAATAATATTTTTATAAAAAAGGAGGTGAAAACATGAATAACATTATAAGAAA
This sequence comes from uncultured Gammaproteobacteria bacterium, assembly GCA_964524515.1. GTDB lineage: Bacteria > Patescibacteriota > Microgenomatia > UBA8517 > UBA8517 > CAZGEA01. The sequence goes on from CAZGEA010000005.1 coordinate 39,173, forward strand.
AGATCCAATCTCACAATTATTATCATGGCCAAAATGGATCGATGAATTTGATATGCCAGTTCGTAATCGTGGCTTAAAAATTCACGAAACTGATAAAGATATTGTGGCTGAAGCTATTGTTGCAGGTGTCCCATCCAAAAATGTTGACGTAGACATTGAAGATGGAATTCTTACAATCAAAGCAAATGATATTGAAGAAAGCAATAAAAATGAAGCTGATTACTCAATATCTAGTTATCAATACTATTATTCTGCAGCACTCTCAGGTGGACAATGGGATAAAGCCCAAGCATCCATCAAAGATGGTGTAGTAAAAGTAACTATTCCAAAAACTGAAAGTTCTCGTCCACGAAAAATAACAGTAAAGGAAGAGTAAAACTTTTCAACAAAAAAATCCTCGCCACCAATAGGTGAGGATTTTTTGTGTGATAAAATACATTCAATGGCCAGATGGCGAAGTGGAAACGCTGCGGTCTGCAAAACCGCCATGCGCGGGTCCGATTCCCGCTCTGGCCTCAATGATCAAAATAAAAGCTAAAAAAACCAACTTAATTGAAAGTTTAGTTGGTTTAATTGGAGAAAAAAAACCATACCCTCTCTTACTAAATACAAATTTTGGAATTCATACTTTTTTTATGAAATATCCAATAGATATTGTTGTTTTAGATAAAAATAATACAGTTGTAAAAATAAAAAGAAATTTAGCTCCCTGGAAATTATTTTTCTATTCCCCTATTTATTCAAAAATCCTAGAATTGCCATATGGATTTATTGATCATTTAAAAATTAAAGTTTCTTCAAAACTCGATATTTACCATTAACCTCCAAAACCAATCCTTTAAGCCCCATCATGCTCAATTTACTGCTTAATTCTACTATCTCAATGTTTAAAATAACGGACAATTCATCAATAGTTAGCTCCTCAGAACTCAAAATTTTACAAATATTCTGCTCAAATAAATCCAGGTCAATATAAACATTTTCTTGACCTTTAGTATTAACTACTCCCCCTAAAATATCAGATGAATCTGTAACCAATTTTCCCACTCCCGCTTTAATTAAATCATTTGTTCCTTCAGACGAAGATGATGTAATTGGCCCTGGAATTAGCCATATCTTCTTTTTTTGCTTTTTCGCAATATTTGCAGTTATCAAACTACCACTATTTTTTTTGGCTTCAACAACCAATACACCAAGTGTTGATAATCCAGAAACAATCCTATTCCTTTGGGGGTAGGTCCAAAGTTTTGGCTTAGTATTTGCTTCATATTCAGAAAAAACAACTCCGCCACTTTCAAGTATTTGAGAATATAAATTATCATTTTCACTTGGATAAACATAATTTAAACCACAACCAAAAACAGCGATTGTAATTCCACCACAATTAATAGTTTGTTTGTGTACATCAGTATCCACTCCATACATAAACCCAGAAATAGTTGTAATTTTATTTGAAACAAAATCTGTAACAAAACTTGAAACCACTTGTCTGCCATAACCAGTCTCTCGTCTTGATCCAACTATTGCAATTGTTTTATTAGATAATTCAGAATTAATTTCTCCTCTATAAAACAATTTTTTAGGTGCATCATTTATTTTAGCTAATTCACTTGGATATAATTTATCACCCAATAATATTTCCTTAATTTCAAAATCACTCCATTTCATTTGTAATCTATTTATTATTGACCAACATTTTCATAATGAGAAGTTCTGATAGGAATAAAATTTCGATCTGTCACAATACAAATCGCATCAATTCTATAATTTGAATAACTATTCAAAATCTTTGAATTTTTCTGCAAATATGCAATTGAGGTATTTTGTATTTGCAAAATTTTACGCTTTCCAATCATTTCTTCAGGAGTTCCAAATTTATCACCTATTTTAAGTTTCACTTCAACAAAAACTAAAATATTATTTTTTAAACAAATAATATCTATCTCTCCAAATTTTGTCTTAAAATTCGATTCAACAATCTGATATCCATTTTTAATTAAATATTCTCTAGCCATTGCCTCCCCCAATCTTCCAGTTGCAAAATTTTCTTTTTTCATTCAACAGTTCTTATTCTGTACTGCAATGCCTCAGCCACATGTTCCATCTTAATATTTTCCTGGTTCTCCAAATCAGCAATTGTACGAGAAACCTTTATCAAACGAAAATAAGTCCTCGCTGACAAATTATAATTATTAACAGCTTGTTTTAATATTTTCGAAGCATCATCAGTCATTTTACAAAATTCATTAATATGTTTATTTTTCATATTTGCATTAACAAAAATATTGCCATTTTCAAATCTCTTCGATTGAATTCTACGTGCACTTTTAACTTTTTCTCTAATTAACAATGAACTATCACCTTTTATTAATGATTTAGAACTCGCAATCAATTTATCAACATCCACTGCAGGAACATTAATATGTAAATCAATCCTATCCATTAGTGGCCCAGATAATTTTGATGAATATCTTAAGATTGCTCTTGGCGAGCATTTACATTCTTTCTTAAGATCTCCCAAGAAACCACATGGACAAGGATTTGCTGCAGCAACTAAAGAAAACTGAGCAGGAAAAGTAAAACTACCAGCAGCACGCGACACTGTAACTATTCCATCTTCAAGTGGTTGCCTCAAAGCCTCAAGTGTTGATCTTCCAAATTCTGGAAACTCATCTAAAAACAAAACCCCACAATGAGAAAGTGAAATCTCTCCCGGGTGAGGATTTGAACCACCACCAATTAATCCAATACGGCTTGTCGTGTGATGCACTACTCTAAATGGACGAGCATAAATCAAAGCAGTTCCAGGGCTCATGTTTCCAGTTAATGAATAAATCTTGGTTACTTCCAAACTTTCCTCTTCAGTTAATGGTGGAAGTATTCCAGCCATCGCTCGAGCAAGCATTGTCTTTCCAGATCCAGGCGGCCCCTGCATAAAAACATTATGTCCACCAGCCGCAGCAATAATCAGTGCACGCTTAGCTTGTTGTTGGCCAACAATTTCATTAAAATCAAACTGAGCTGGCAAATTATCTTCAATTTCATCTTCAATCAATATCTTTTCAAGTACAGGAATACTAAAAGAGCCATTTAGGTGATTAATTAAATCGATAAGTGATGAAACAGGATATGTATTTACAGATCTAATAACTGCAGCCTCTTGAGCAGATACTTTAGGTATAAACAAATTCACAACTTTTAAATTTTTAGCAGAAGTTGCAAGTAAAAAGACACCTTTGGTATGCCGCAATGTTCCATCAAGTGAAAGTTCACCATAAAAAAAGGATTTGTCTTCGGGTAATTTTACAATTCCCATACAAACCAAAATCCCCACAGCAATCGGTAAATCATATAAACTCCCCTCTTTAGGCAAATCAGCAGGAGCCAAATTAACAACAATTTTCGATTGAGGAAAATCAATACCAGTATTAGTTAACGCTGTCTTCACACGCTCTTTAGCCTCCTCAACTGCCTTATCAGGCAATCCAATAATTGTAAACGAAGGAAATCCTTTAGAAAAAATATTTACTTCAACTTCCAGTAAAACTGTTTCCAATCCAATATGGGTTGCAGAATAAACCTTAGCAAGCATTAATTAAGTTTATATCAAAAAACTTGATTTTTCTTCTATTTTGAGGTATATTATGGGTCTTCTGCCCACAGTGTTCGTGCCTGTATTTTTGCCTGTTTATCCCACTCTTGTGGGAGAATATGCTGAAAAAAATATATTCCATTCTGCCTCACAAATACCGTAACAGGTCGGGCTCGCTGTTGTCTAAAATCTTCGTAAGCATATTTGAGCACAAAAGAATATCTACCTTCATAGGCACAAATCTTGTTGTTTTAGCCTTCGCTGGAGTAATGATTCCAAGGCCCGCAATATCAGCCGATCCATTTAGTATTCCAAGCCCAATTGATCTCACATTTGCCCAAGAAATCAAGATCGACACAGAAAGAGCAGTTCAAATCCCTGTCAAAAAACTCAGCATTACCCAAGGGTTTTCGATCTTCCACCCTGGGGTTGATTTGGATGGGTTAACCGGTGATTCCATAAATCCAATTATGGGTGGAAAAGTCATTGGAATCCAGCATTCCCACTTAAACTATGGTAATGCAATCATCATTGACCACGGAAATCAAATAACCTCACTTTACGCTCATTTATCCAAAATTTTCGTAAAAATCGGAGATGAAGTCAATTCAAACTCAATTATCGGTTTAATGGGATCAACTGGCCACTCAACTGGAGATCATTTGCATCTTGAAGTTCGTGTTAAAGGATATCCTGTTAACCCAAGAACAATTATTCCTTTAAAATAATATAAGGCTAATTAGCCCCGACAGTCACTACAATGTCATAAACATTCTTGGAATTCAATGTCTCACCAACTTCAACCTCATATCCAGATTGTAATGTTGATTTTAATGTATTTCTAACACTTTCAGGCACACTTTCTTTAAATTGCAATTGAGTTTTTTCAAAATCATAACTCTTAGCATTACCAGTATAAGAAACTTTAAATTTTGCCTTTTCAAGTAAAGTCTTAACTTTTCCAGCCTCACCAATTCGCCCACTACCATTTAATACACTCAAACTATATGTATTCAATGCTGCAGCAGAAGCCACAGGCGTGGCAATCGGAGTTGAGCTCGCAAGAGGAGCATTTGTTGAATCGGGTTTACTACTTGGTTTTGAAGTTTCAACTGCAGTCTGTCCATTTTCCTCGCCAGTTCCTTGAATATAAACATAAATCCCACCAGAAACCACAGCCACCAACAAAGCTACACCAAGCGTAATCAAAAATAGTGGAAAAAACCCAACTTTATCTTTTGATTCAAACAACTCATCATTTACCTGCACTTCAGCTGGAACTTCTTGTGTTTGTGTCTCTGTTTCCTTGATTTCGTTATTTATTTTCTCTTTATCCTCCATAACACCAATATTTGATTCAACATTTGGTTCAACAGATATTTCTGTTGGTAAAAGCTCTTCAACAACAGGTCTAACTCTATGCGTTTGAGGCTTTTGTGCTTCAATTGTTTTCTTTTTCAATCTCTTAAGTTTAGGCATTGGATTAATTATAGCAAAATGCCAATTGATTATAAACAATTAACTACTTTATATTTAATATATAAAGAAGGTGATATAAATGAAATCTCTACACATGGTATCTTTCCTGCTCACAGTAGTTGGAGCTCTCAATTGGGGCTTAGTAGGCTTACTTGATCTCAATTTAGTAAATTTAATACTTGGAACTGGAATGCTTGAAAAATTAGTCTACATTCTAGTAGGCCTTTCCGCTCTTTACCTAGTTGCAACACACATGAACGACTGCAAAGTCTGCTCAATGCCTGCAAAAAGTAAAAAAAGGTCAAGATAAAATACAAATAAAGCACTTTGGTCTTAAATCAAGGTGCTTTTTTGTGTATCATCCAAATAAATGATGTGCTATTTTGACTTATCAAATGTACAAAGGTAAAAGAGTCTCAGTTGTTCTCCCCACCTACAAAGAAAAAAAATCAATAAAAAATGTAATTGACGACTTCTACAATACAAAATTTGTTAATGAAATAATTGTAGTAAACAACAATGCAGAAGAAGGTACAGATAAAGAAATCAAAAAAACAAAAGCTTTTAAAATTAAAAAATTAAAACTAATTCACGAAACAATCCAAGGCTATGGTCCTGCCTTTCGCCGAGCAATTATCGAAGCCAAAAATGACATTGTTGTGGTTTGTGAACCAGATGGGTCATTTAAAGCAAACGATTTAGAAAAATTCCTAGTATATTCAAACGAATTCGATGTCGTGTTGGGAACAAGAACAAGTCAAATCAGTGCACTCTCAGGTCTCGGAATGGGGATTATTCGTAAGTTTGCAAATGTAATTGAAGCAAAAACAATCGAAGTTTTATTTAATTCTGTCGCACTAACCGATGTAGGTTGTGCATATAAACTTTTTAACAAAAAATCTCTCAAGAAAATTACCAAAAAATGGAGCAATGAAAAATCAGCACTATTCAACACCGAACTAACATTACTCGTTGTCAGTTCCAAGATAAAATTTGTAGAAATTCCAATTACATACAAAAAAAGGGTTGGCAAATCATCTGTTGTAAATTACTGGTATCAAATTATTTTCTGGGCATTTAGAATCCAAATTTATATTATTACTTTCTGGTTCACATGGATTATTTCAAATAATAAATATAAGCACTGAAACCACCCTCTTTTATAACTTTTATATAACCTTTATCAATTTTTGGATTCGCTCTTGTTTCAGTTATCAATACCTCATATTCAGGCCTAATATTTGTAATCTCATCTGGCCAAAGCCAAGAAAAATTACTATCCTCTCCACTTTTAACAGGTTTATTTGAATAAGTTTTGAATAAATATCTAAATCCACCATAACCATGGCACTGTCCTGCCTCATTAAGTTCAAAAGGCCTATTACCTATAACTTTATTAATTTCAGATATCAATTTTTTCTTACTATCTAGTCCAAAACTCCCCTTTGAATTAAACACACTATATATATTGTTTATTGCAAGTAAAAAAATTACTAAATAAAAAACATATTTAAATTTTAAATTAAATCTATCGATAACAATTGAGACAACTAAAAACAAAATCGGAAAAAAACCAAGTAAATAGTATTCAATTGGATTAAAAATACTCATAAATAAAAATGGAATCAAAAATGACAAACTATATGCAAATAACAATTTAGACCTGTCATCCTCCAATTTTTTTTGTCTTAAAAAGTATCCTACAAACAGGAAAATAATCAGCATACTGAAAAACAAATTTACTCTAGTTGTTGTAGTCAATGAATTAATCATACAAGGATATAAAATCTCATCAGAACTCTCAGTTCCATGATTTAAATAAAAAACTCTACCAAATGCTTGTGACAAATTGTTTGCCCTAGTTAAAAAATTAACATTCGATTTACTTTTACCAAAAGTTTGAACAATTCTAAAAACAACAGTCACATTACTTGCCTTATGAAAATAATCAAATGCGATAAGTGGGGATATTGATATCAAAAAAACTGATAAACAATAAATAACAATGCCTCTAGTAACAGTGCTCCTCTGTCTAAATATCCAATATATGGCAACAAAAACGACTAGAAACAAAGATAAATGAATATGAAAAACAAGTCCATACAAAAATGAAAACAATATCCACCACTTTTTTGAATATTTACTCATCCATATACACAAAAACATTAATAACGATAAAAAAGGTACTATTGGTGGATATCCTTGCTGGTCATAAAAAACCAAAAGTGAAGATGTCGCATACATTAACGCTGCAACCAAACCAACATTTTTATTAAACAATCGAGAACCAACAATATATAATAAAAACACAGTACCTACTCCAAACAAACTATTTATGATTCCCAATACCAAAGGGTCACCATTAAATATACCCACAAATGGATAAATAAAATAAATCCAAAATGGTCCCATGTAAAAATTAAGACCCAATGCACTAACACCAATCCATATAATATGAAAATCTCGAACAAGTGTTTGTGCTATATAAAGTAAGTACTCCTCATCAGGAGTAAAAACCATTAATCTAGATAAAGTGAATACTCTAAGTCCAAAAGCCAACAGTAAAACTCCAAATAACGAATAATTTCTAAATTTGTTCACAAAAAAATTATACCAAATACTTTTAAACAAATTATTTACTCAATATTAATTACCGACAAGCCAAACAAGAAATTAATTGCTGAAAAACAAAAAATAAAAATATAAACGCTACTCTCAAAATATTGTTAACAAAACAAAAATTAAAAACCAAATTAAAAATTACTAAAAAAATAGCAAAAACTATTGATGCAAAAAAATACTCACATCAATTTTTGAAATAATATATACAAATCGCTAAAATTATTTTTTTAACCATTCTGCTAAAAATATATTATCAATCACTCATAATTAGCGCTAATTTAAATAAAGTGCCAATTAGTTATTAATATAAACATAAAATTAAAAAACATATAAATGTTAAGAATAGTAGCCTAATAAAAAAACTAACCTATTTAAAAAATACTAATACAAACAATGGAAAACAAAAAAAAAAGGGGTAAAAATAAATCAAACGTCACAATCAATAAGCTCATATTATTAAATCTAAATAATAAAAATAATATTCAATAGTAATCATAAATGAGTATATACCTATAACAATTAAAAGTAATTAACTATAAGAATAACTAAATATGTACAATTTCAATCAACATAATTACAACTGACTAAAAAAACAACCAACTCAAAATTTAAGCAAAATAAAATTTGCCCAATAATCATTAGAACAGAAAACATAAGTTAAAGAAATAAAACAAAAAATATAATAGAAAAATTATTTTATTTAAACATTTATTGCTAATTACAAATTTATGTTTTAATAAACACATAAAAAAATAAGATGACAATTACAACTCTTAATTATCAAACAACAAACAACTCTGCTATTCATTAATCACATAACAAAAAAATAAAAGAACTTATATATATTAGAATATTAATAAACAACCAATAACAAGAAGGACAAAAAAATAACCACTAACATTAACAATAATATTAAATAGTTTATAAAAAATATTTAGGCCTATATAAATATATTATTAACATTTTATTTTAATGAATTAGTAAATACACGAATAATAAAATCCACTTGTAAAGTCACTTCTTACAAGCTAAAGTTAATTATGCCTGCCATTAAAACAAAAAACGAGCCTGCATACTATCTAGTACAAAACACTGGTATAGATAATACGCACATATTCAAAGACCTTGAAGATTTTCAAAAATTTGTTTCCTACTTGAAGGGATACATTAGCCCCATAGAAAGCAGTAACAATAGTAAACAAATTTTTACAATAAATGGCAAAACATTTTACGGGAAGCCACATCAGCCTAAAAATTATCACAAAAAAATCGAGGTACTTGCCTACTCACTAACTTCGATAAATTTTAAACTTTTAATTAAAGAGAATGAAGACAAATCAATTGAACGACTAATAAGATCTCTCTGTACAAGATATTCAATGTACTACAACAAAAAATACAAAAGATCAGGTCCTGTCTTCCAAGGACCATACAAGTCAGAAGCTATTAATTCAAACGAAAAACTGCTAGAAATGAGTTTGAAAATAAACAACAGCAATATTGAATTCTCATCGTACAAAAATTACAAAGAAACAAAGGAAAATGATTGGTTAAACATTAACGATTTGTTTAGCAAATTCCCTGAATATAATAATTTACTACCAAATAGTGATTCAAAAGCACAACTTGTAAGGATAAACCTTTCAAGCGACACTAATAATGAATTACCCCAAGAGATCATTCAAACACTACCAACCATTAAAAGAATACCTGAAATACTTATTATAGTAATTGTTCTATTTATGTTAATAAAAATAGGAATTAACAACATCAACAAATCATCCCAAATATATGCAATGCAAGAAGCAATACCAACTAGCACTCCAGTTACCACTCTAACAAATAATCCATCCCCCACTGTATTAGCAGTATCAGTTGCTAGTGATTCAGCAAGTAACAAAAAAAACTTAATAGTTAACCTGGAAACACAAATTAAATCTGTTCCAGTTTATAAAAACTTAAAACAAGTTTCTCCAATAATCTTTTACGCAGTAGACGGTGATATTTTTGAATTTACATCTTTTAACTCAGGAATGTACAAAATTAAATTCTCAGAAACTGAAAGTGGATATATATCAGAAAAATTTATAACTGTATTTAGCAAATGAAAAAAACTCTAGCCTGTACATCACTAATACTTGCAAGTATCATGTTACTTATTTTGTTTTCAACATCTACAAATTATTTACAACTATATACAGGTGTACTTCTCTATATTCCTCTCTCCTATAGTACGCTTAAAATATTTACAAGAAGTAAAAGAAGTAAAAAAATATTGTTAAAACCATTAGAAAATATTCAACAAGAAAACATTAATATTGATAATACTATTAATCAAAATATAAATGAAAAACTAATTGATGAAAAAAATATTACCAACAAAAGCAATGAAATAGTAGATAATAGTAAAAGAGATTTTCTTAAAATATTAGGTGCTGCAAGTATTTCTCTCTTCATTTTTTCTATATTAAACAAAAAGACAGGGCTACTATTCGATCGAGTAAATAATGCAACAAAAAACAACGATGGCAGTCAATCAAATCTAGTGCCAACAACTCAAGAAGATTACAAAATATCAGAAATCGACGAGAAAAACTCAGTTACTTACTATGGTTTCGTAAACAAAGAAGGTGCTTGGTACATAATGAAGGAAGACGATGACAACAATAGTTACAGGTACACAAAAGGTGACTCTAAATTCCCAGACAACTGGGGCAACAGGCAGCTACTTGCCTATGATTATTACTCCAATGTTTTTTAAGTTGTAAAACAAGCCAATCTAAGCATATAATCTAGCCAAATGCTTTCCATTATAATTCCATCTTATAAAGACCCTCTACTCCATAAAACAATTGAATCATTACTTGAAAATGCGCAAGGTGAAATTGAAATAATTCCAGTCTTGGATGGATATTGGCCTATTCAAAAAATAATCGAAGATAAAAGAGTAAAACAGGTGCATTTAGGAAAAAATGTTGGAATGAGAAGAGCAATCAATGTCGGCGTTGCCCTATCCAAAGGTGAATTCATTATGAGAACCGATGAACATTGTTCATTTGGTAAAGGTTACGATATAATTCTCACCAAAGATTGTGCTCCAAACTGGATAGTAACTCCAAGACGATTCTATCTCGATCCAAACAAATGGGAAATCATGGATATTCCCCCAGTTGACTTTATGAAACTAAAAATTACGAACGTTAGTGAAAACGTGCGAAAATTTTCAGGTGTAGAGTCTCCTGGCGACGACAATCAACCAATTCAAGAGTCAATGGCAATGCAAGGATCTTGTTGGTTAATGAGAAAATCATGGTGGAATGAAATAATTGGTGAATTACAAAATGAAGGCTACGGTCCACACTATCAAGATTCACACGAAATGGTCTTCAAAACTTGGATGTCTGGTGGAAAACTCATGGTAAACAAAAACACTTGGCATGCTCACAAACACAGAGACTTTCCACGCACTCACAACAATGGTACTCCTGAAAATCCATCAAATAACGAAAAATGCTGGGCATATTCTTTATCACTCTGGGAACAATATTATGAAAAAGAAATAAAACCAAAATGGAATATTTAAAATGTGTGGTTTTTTAGTTTTTAAAGAAAAAGGGAACAATTTTTTTATTCAAAAAAGAGGTCAAGATAAAACCACAAATATCAAAATCGAAGGATTCAATTTTATACACAACCTACTGTCTGTTACAGGTACCACCACAATCCAACCATTTACAGACAAAGGAATCGTATGTTTATATAACGGAGAAATATACAATCATAAATTTACAAAAAGTGACGGAGAAAACCTCATTCCCCTATATAAAAAATATGGTACACAATTTCCAAAACAGTTAGATGGTGAATGGGCAATAGCCTTGTACGACTTCAATAAAAAAATAGCTATTTTTGCTACAGACATCTTTGCAACTAAACCTATATGGAGAAACGGGCTTGAGTGTGCAAGCTACGAATCAGGTGTTGGTGGTCACAAAATTTGCGCAAACACAATCGAAGTAGTCAGTTTTAAGGGAGAAGAGCATTCAGAAAATATACATACATGGGACCTAAAACAATATAAAGATAATTACAACGATTGGATAAATAAATTTGAAAAATCTATTAAAAAACGTGCCACAAACAACTGCTTCATAGGGCTATCCTCTGGCTATGACAGTGGTGCAATTGCTTGTGAACTAACAAAACAAAAAATCGCATTCAAATCATTTATTGTAGAAGGTAAAGAGGACAAAAGTATTTTAGACCAAAGGATGGCAATAATTAATAATTATGAATATATTAAAAACTCAAGCGATTATTCAAATGAAAAAGAATGGATTAATAACAATATAGAAAAATTTACATACATTGGCGGTGAAGGTTCAATTCAAAAAGATTCTGCATCTCTTGCATTATCAAAAATTTGCAGATTAGCTCACAATGAAAAAAGAAAAGTTTACTTAAGTGGGCAAGGTGCAGATGAGATCATCTCAGATTACGCACTTTTTCCAAAACAAAGTACATTCAAAGGCGAATTTCCAAAAATATTAAACAAAAACCTTTGGAAAAATTTCTACAATGGGTGTCAATATAACTATCTAGGAAAAGAAGAATACGTGGCAGGAAGCCATTCAATTGAAACTAGGTATCCATTTCTAGATCGTGATCTTGTACAAGAATTCTTGTGGTTAACACCAGAATTAAAAAATAAAAAATACAAAGCCCCAATATATGAATACTTAAAAACAAACAATTTTCCATTCAAAGAAGGAGTTAAAATTGGTCTTAAAATATAAATTATGAAAATACTAATTCTTCCAGACGGCAGCAATTGGATCGTAGATAGAAACTGTAAAGCACTTATCAAAAATTTACCAGAAATAGAATTTACAGTTAAACCATATAACGAAATATCACTTGAAGATTTCATAAAAGAAGGGAATTCTCATGATTTAGTTCACTATTTCAACTGGGGTATACAAAAATTCAAAAATGTTCTACCAATGCTTTCTACTCCATTACTTCTAACAATCCGTTCACACAGATACAATCCACACTTAGTCCACAAAATAAATAGACGCCCAAACTCATGGCTCCATGTAATCAATCCAGATCTACTAAACGACTTTCCAAATGCAACCTACATTCCAAATGGGATATTCGATGAAATTAAACCAGATCACGAGTTTGTCGTTGGATTTGCAGGATACAATCAAAAAGATGCACTAGAATACAAGGGTTTTCATTTAATTAAGGAGGCTTGTGAAAAACTTAAAGTTAAATTTTCTCCAGCATTAGGAGATATTCCACCAGAAAAAATGATGGAATATTATAAAAGCATTGATGTTTATGTATGTGCAAGCATTGCAGAGGGCTTCTCCACTCCAGTTATGGAATGCCTTGCATTAAACATTCCAGTAGTTACTGTTAACACAGGAGTCCCAAAACTATTCAATATTGTGAAAGTAGAAAGATCTGTTGAGTCAATCATGGAAGGAATTCAAAAATTCTATACACAGGACTTGGTTAAAGACTACAGATGGGATAAAGTAGCTTTAAAATATAAAGAACTATATGTCAAAATTCTTAATCAGAAACGATGACGTAGCCTATGACACAGATATCAACGAAATTAAAAAATTCTGCGAGATATGTGATAAATATGGATACAAAATAATTCAGGCAATTACATTAATTGGTGAATGCAGAAAATCTCGTGTTTTCATGGACAATCATCAAATCAAAAGATCAAGTTTTAAAAAATTTCAAGAAAATCAAGAAGTCTTAGATTTTTTACGGTCTAGAAATGACTTAATTGCAGTTCATGGACTTTGGCATACACACGAACCTACAGTTCCAGAAATTAAAACAGCCAAAAAAATTTTACAAAATCTTGATCTTTATCCAACACATTTTGCTCCTCCATTTAATGAGGGTAACTATGGCGATGAAGTGGCAGGTCTTGAAGTAATTAATCTTTCTCAAGAAAAAGGACACAGGCTTGAAGATTATCTTAAAAAAGGTGATCCGCAATCTCCAACTGTGTATTTACATTCCTGGAGATTTAACAACATAAACTACACATTTGAAATGCTTGAAAATTGTTTAAACAGACTTTCACCAAAAATCAAAAAACTATCTTCTGATCCTGTTAGTGCTCCAAGAATCTGGTACAACGACTGGATAAAAGAAAACGCAGTAGGAAAAATACTAGATATTGGTAAATCAAACCATTGGGACTACGGTTTTGCAACAATTGATATAAATGCAAATTTAAATCCAACCTATGTTGGTGATGTACAAAAAATGGACTTTCCTAATGAATCATTTGATACAGTTCTATGCAATGGAATGTACGAATTTGTAGACAATCCTCAAAAAATGATTGATGAGTGCTTAAGAATTACTAAAAAAGAAGGTACAACTATTTTTGGTTTTGTAGGAAGAGATTACGCTCCATACAAAAAAAATTGGAAGTTTTTTAATGGAGATGAAATCTTACCTACCCACGAAAGGATAGATTTTAGAAATAATTATCACTTTTTAGTATGCAAAAAATAATTGTTTACACAGCTATAACAGCTGAAAAAGATAAATTAAGAGATGATATTAAAGTTTTTAAAAACGAAGACTTTAATAAATTTACAAATCCTGTAATGAATGCAAAAATCTTCAAAGTACTTCCACACAAATTCATCAGTTGCGACATAAGTATTTGGATAGACGGAAATATATTTTTAAATGTACCACCAGAAAAATTAGTCGAAGAGTGGCTTGGCAATTCAGATATTGCCTTAATGGAACACTATCGCAAAAAAGATATTTACTGGGAAGCAAAAATGATTAAAGCAACATTCAAAAGAAGAACTCCTTGGGTAAGCGACGATGTAGATAAACAAATAAAATTCTACGAAGAAAACAGACTTATTCCACAAAAAGAAGAAATGGCCATGGGTGGAATAATAATACGAAGACACAATCCTTTAGTAGAAAACTTCAACGAAGCATGGTGGGCAGAAATCTGTAAATGGAGCCAACGCGACCAAATAAGCTTACCAGTTATTATAAAAAAGACTAAAAATTTAAAAGTGAACTTAGTTAAAGGCAGTATTAAAAATCATCCATATTTAACTTATTTAAATCATAATCATTTCAACACCTAAAATGTTTGTAGTTTCCAAAAATTAATGTTAGAGTTATTCTATAAATATGGGTCTTTTTGATGGTCTTCAAAAAAATTTTGATAAATACAAAACTTACGGCAGTTATCACTGGCAATGGTATGGGAAAAAATTAACCTATACAAGACATGTTGATTATCTCAAAAGATTTGTTAAGGAAAAAAATTCAGTCGTTATCGGCGCTGGTGATGGTTTAATACCTGCCAAATTAGGAATTAGAGGAGTCGATACAAATCCATACGCAATCAAACTTGCAGCTCGCCATAAAATTAATATCGATCTAGCAAAACGAGGCACACTTCCCTACAAAAAGGAAGAATTTGATTCAGCAGTTATATCAGATTCAATGCAAAACTTTAAAAATCTACGAAGCGCATTACAAGAAACTAGACGTATTATAAAAAATTACCTATATGTTAGTCTTCCTTCAAAACAAAAAATAAAGGAACCAGGAACATTCCATTCATGGGAAGATCCCAACAAATTAGTTAAAGATGTCGAAAAAAACGGGTTCAAACTAGTAGAAGGCCCAATCTTAAAAGTTGACAGAAGAAGATATTATTTTAAATTTCAAAAAGCCTAAAAGGGCGCCTGCGCCTCCCCTGCCTCAAAATTAATATGAACGAAATAACCATCATTTATTATTCCTCAAATAAAGAGAAACCTGAGTTTGAAGAAAAAATAAGAAAAAACATTCTAGAAGTTTCCGGTGGCATTCCAATAATAAGTGTCACACAAAAACCAATCGACTTTGGAAAAAATATTGTTGTCGGAGATGTTGGCACATCAGGATTTAACATGTTCCGGCAAGTCCAAATTGCATGCCGTGAGGCCAATACTCGCTTTGTTTTATCTGCGGAAGCAGATTGTCTTTATCCGCCTGACTATTTCACATTCATTCCTGAAAAAGATGACATTTGTTACAGAAATAAAAATTTATATGTAATGCCACAACACCGACCATATTTTTGGAAAAAAGAAGAAGGAGCAACTCATGCCCAAATCGTCGGTCGTGAATTCTACTTAAAAACACTCGATAAACTTTTTGCAGGTGCACCCGATTGGTCTACAGAGGAAAGAAATTTCCCTAAAGAACGCAGTCGAAAAAAACAAGAAGACGTGTTCTGGTATGATCAAATTGAATTTTATGAATCGACAAATGCAGTTGTCCAAATTAAAACTTCCCAAAGCATGAGACATTACACTCATTCAGACAGAATTTCCAGAAATGAACTTCCCTATTGGGGCAAAGGATCTGAATTTAGAAAAAAGTATTATGATATCGGATATAAGCATTGATTCGTCACAAACTTGTTCTTGTTTATGATATTGGTTACAGGTTCCAATGGGTTTATCGGCTCAGAAATTATTTCCTATTTTTCAAAAAAAGGTTACGATACTGTGGGTATCAATATTGATATAAGAAACAAAAATGCTCTCCGTCCACTCTTCATAGGAGCAGATTTTGTCATTCATGCTGCCGGGAAAGTCAAAAAAGAAATACCTAATCTAGAAGATTATTATACGATAAACGTTTTGGGAACCAGAAATGTATGCTCATTATGCATTGAAAACGGTTCAAAATTAATTCATTTAAGTTCAATTGCTTCAAGTGATGGAGCAAATAAATCAATAAAATTTTACGTTGAAAGTAAACAAGAATCACAAAAATTAGTCCAGAACTATTGCCATCTTTATGGACTAAAAGCATGCATTTTAAAACTAGGAGTAATTTATAATGAACAAAACAACACACACCGGCCTGGACCACGTTACCCAATTGAAAAACTGCTAGAAGACATTGAAAAAATTATTAACTCGTCAGAATTCAAAAATTTCCAGTTAATAGATTATTCTAGTATGCGTGCGTAATGAACAAATTTTTATAAATAATTTATGAAAAACATTTATTTTTATATATATCCTGAAAAAAAATTTGCACCCGAATATATCAAAATGTCAGAAATCCAAATAGACAACAGTCTTCAATACTGGAACCCAAAAGACATTATAGTCGTGACAAATTTTCCTTGGGAATACCATGGCGTCAAATCAATTGTTGTCGATAGTGAACTTTATAGCGATGTTCTCTCCCATGGCACATCACTTTCAAATAAACCAAAAACTGCAATTTATCTTATCGAAAATAATCTTGTAGATGAAATTAACTGGTTTCATGATTGGGATATTTTTCAACTATCTGATCTAAATCTTGAATCTCTTGATAGAGACCTAGGTTTTGTCGAGTATAGTTATAAACCAAAAATTCAACTCGGAAGTATTTTTTTTAAGCCAGAAGCAATCGATGTTTTTAGATTGATTGATAGTGCCATAAATAAATACAAACAAAACGAAGAAGAAACAACTAATATGCTTATTGATCAAAACTTCAACAATATCCTTGATAGATTTAAAAAACTAAATACTACTTATAACATCGGGGCAATAAACACTGATTCTGCAGCAAGCATTGCCGAAAAACCTCTAAAAATAGCACATATTCCCGCTTATAAACCAAAATATTTACATAAATCTAAAAAGATAACACCACCAATACTTACAAAATTACTTTATGAAAAATTTGAAGAATTCCCAAATATTAAAAATTTACTTATTTATATTTCCCCGAATAAAAGCTTTAATCCTGAACACAAATTAATGCTTGAAGCGCAAATAGAAAATTCACTTGATTATTGGGACAAAAAAGATTTAATTCTTTTTACAAATTTTGAATATGAATTCAAAGGTATAAAAGCAATTGTCGGGCCTGATTCACTAATTAACAAATCTTATGGCAAAAATAAAAGAGGAATTATTAACAGCAAAATAAACGCTATTATCTATATGATCGAAAATAAAATTATAAATGGTCTCACTTGGTTTCATGATTTTGATTGTTTCCAACTAGCAGCACTTGACTTGCCATCAATTAAAAAAGATATTGCACTAACCTGCTACGGTCTTTATCCCAAAAACAGATTAACAAATTTAGGTAAAAATTTTAAATTTCGTATCAATTTTGGAAGTGTATTTTTTAAACCGGAAGCAATTGATATCTTAAAAATATTACTTGACCTAATGGATAAAGATAATTTATATGAAGAAGATGCAATGACCATATTGCTAGATGAAAATAAAAATGATCTACTGTCTCGTGTTCAAATAATGAATCAAACATACAATATTGGCATGAGATATGTAAGAAGTAATATTGCAAATTCTGAAAAACCTTTAAGGGTGGCTCATTTTCCCCCACACGATCCAAAAATCTTGAACAAATTTAAAGCTATAATACCTGCTAAACTAACAAAAATTCTTGATGAAAAATTTACTAATATACATTAATCCAAAAAAGGATTTTGACGATATAGAAAGACGAGTTGAAACTGCTCTCGTTAAAATACAAATAGAAAATTCTCTTCTATATTGGAAACCAGAGGATATTTTATTGGTTACAAATTTTAGATATAAACACAGTGGAATTAATTCAATTGAAGTTCCTGATAACTTATATTGCGATTTTGATTCCCGCACCAGTAAAATTCCAGTAATTATATATTTGTTAGAAAATAAAATTCTAAAAGATGATGCTTGGTTTCATGATTTTGATTGTTTCCAGAATAACAATTTTGAAATAACTTTAAAAAAAGATCTAGGTCTTACTGATTATGGATGGAGTCAAAAATTCAATACTGGAAGTTTTTTCTTTAAAACCACATCATTGGATATTTTCAAAAATATGTGGGAAATTTGTCAACAAAAAAAAGCAAATGAAGAGCCAATTGTTTGGGAAATGTACAAAAACAATTCAACAAACATAAGAGAAAGATCAGAAAGATTAAACATTACCTACAATTTAGGGAAAAGATACACTCAAATAACAATACCTATGGCAGAAAAACCAATTAAAGTAGTACACTTTCATCCATATTGGCGACCCGATAGACTCGAGAGGTTTAAAAACCTGTTTTTATCTGAAAAATTAACCAAACTGTTGGATGAAAAAAACCCAAGAAAGCGAACATGAAAAACTTATTAATTTATGTAAATCCACAAGGATTTGATTTGGAATCAGAAAAACTAGCTAAAATACAAATTGAAAATAGTTTGGAGATTGGGTGGAAACCAAACGATATTATATTAGTTACTAATTTTCCATATGAGTATATGAGTGTTAAAGCAAAAGAAATCGAAGGTGGATATTGCGATTTTCAAAAAGAGGCAAGTAAAATAACCACACTAGTTCACTTGTTTGATAAAGGATTAATCGACGAAAAACAACTGTATTGGCTTCATGATTTGGATGCATATCAACTTGAAGAAATTAAACAAGAGGAGCTTGGAATTGATGATTACGATGCTGGATTTTGTGACTATACGAGAATTTCTAGAATTCAAATGGGAACATTCTTTTTTTGGAAAAGATCAGAGGATATATTTCGTGCAATTGTTGATAAAATGACTGCTTCTAACGAATATGGAGCGATAGTAAACGATGAAGATGCGATAAATAAAATGATTCAAAATAATGAAAATGACATTAGTAAGCGAATCAAAATACTTGACGGTCGATATGATTTTGGGATGAGAAGAATTGATTACTGCTATCAAAAAATTACTAAACCTATTAAAATTTTACACTTTCACCCATATCACCCTAGAAATGGTGTGAATAATTTAAAAAGTGCAATGCATGGGATAAATAGTATTAAAATGCCACTAATGAATGAGAGATTAATTAATATTTTTAACAAACATGGATATACCTGAAGCAATACGCGATTTACAGAATCTTGAAATAACCAACTATAGAAGAGTTTGGAGACCGTTTATGGAAAAATATAATTGTCAGGTTATAGGTGAACTTGGGGTTTTTCAAGGTGCTAATTTTGATTTAATGATTGACCATAATCCTCAAGTTGCTATTGCCATTGATTCCTGGAGAGACGATGGAGAGATTTCTCGAAATGATATGGGTTATACCCAAGAAGAATTAAACAACCAGTACAGAGATTTTGCATTTCGTATGGCCAATAAGCCGTTTGTAAAAATTTATAGAGAGCATACATACGATGCGTTTGTTCACTTTCCTGACAATTATTTTGACTTAGCTTATGTCGATGCAGACCATAGCTATGATGGATGCTTAAAGGATGTTGAATGTTGGTATCCAAAAATTAAGCCTGGAAAATTTTTTGTAGGTGATGATTACAGAAGCGCACGCGCCTCAAAAACAGGTGTTAAATTTGGAGTAATTGAGGCAGTTAATAAATTTGCGAAAGAAAATAATCTAGAAGTATATGAACTTCCCCGATACGGTTGGGCCATAATTAAACCGTTATAGAAACTTATTGCCAGAAAGTAGAGTTAAACTTACCCAGGAGGCCTTCTAGACAATCAATTATTGAATGGTAAACTGCAATATATTTATGTCGTTTCCAGAACCTATTATTGACCTTCAAAACATCAAACTAATTAGAGGAAAGCGATACTGGAGACCGTTTATGGAAAAATATAACTGTCAAGTTATATGTGAAGTAGGAGTTTTTGCAGGTAGAAATTTTGGAAGAATGATTGAGCACAAACCAAAAATTGCTATTGGTGTAGATATTTGGAAGAATGATGAAATTTATGAACACAATGACTCTAAATTACCCCAAGAATCTTTGGACAAGTTGTATTCCGATTTAATCAAAAGATTTGCTGACAAGCCATATGTAAAATTAATAAGAGAATACTCAAGTCTGGCAGCTGCGCATTTTCCGGATGAATATTTTGATTTAATTTATATTGACGGGGATCACACATATCAAGGAACAATGGATGATTTAATGGCTTGGTATCCAAAACTAAAGAAGGGTAAATTTTTCACAGGAGACGATTATAATCGCACTGTATACCCTGTTGAAGTTGCATATGACGTAAAAGGAGCAGTAAATGATTTTTGCAGTAAAATTAATCTTGATTTTTATGAAATTCCTGGTAACGAATGGGCAACTGGATGGGCAGCTATTAAATAGATATTATGGATAAACCTGACGTAATTACTGATTTAGAGAATTTAAAAATCCATAAAACTTACAGGCATAGACGTATATGGAAGCCCTTTATGGAAAAATATAATATTCAAAAAATATGTGAGTTGGGTGTTTTTGAAGGCAAGAATTTTGAATTAATGATAGAGCATTCTCCAGAAATTGCAGTTGCTGTTGATGCATGGAGAAATGATGGAGTGGTTTCTCGAAATGACTCTGGATATTCTCAAGAAAAGCTTGACGAGATGTATCAAAAATTTGCACTGAAGATGCTTGATAAGCCATTTGTCAAAATATTTCGCGATTATACCTTTAATGTTGCTCCCCTTTTTCCTGATAATTATTTTGACCTAATCTATGTTGATGCAGATCATAGTTATGATGGATGTCTAACCGATTTAAAAGACTGGTATCCAAAATTAAAAGATGGTGGTTTTTTAGCTGGAGATGACTACAGAAATTTACTTGCACCCAATACTTTATCTAAAATTCAAGTTGTTAAAGCAGTTAGAAAATTTTGCCAAATTAACAATCTTGAAGTTTATCCACTTCCCGACTACGCATGGGCAATTATTAAAAAATGAAAATAAAAGATGCGTTAAATCACAAAGACAATCCTTTTTGGATTCCAGATGTAAACAGAGACGATATGGCCGAATTTTTTGTCGAAATGGGATACAAGGTTGGGGCTGAAATTGGAGTGTCATGGGGGCAAAATATAGTTAATTATTGCAAGGCAGGTTTGAAAATTTACGGAATCGATCCGTGGCAAAATTCAAATGACAACATTTATCGAAAGATAATAAGTATCCCAGGAGAGCATGCGCGAACTATTGAAGATGTGTACAAATATGCAATAGAGAGGACTTCCCCATTTCCCAATTGCTCTTTAATTCGCAAAACTTCAATGGAAGCATTGGATGATTTTCCAGACAGAAGTCTGGATTTTGTATATATTGATGCTAATCATGGATTTGGATATATTGCAATGGATTTGGCTAAATGGTCACAAAAAGTTAAAAGGGGTGGCATCATTGCAGGACATGACTACTATTCCACTCAAAGAGCCCGTTCACTGCGTCATGTAGGAAACGTAGTAGACGCATTTGCCAAAAGCTACGACTTCGACCATTGGTACGTACTAGGCCGTAAAAATGAAGATAGAGAGCCAAATGAAAAATTTGATCGAGAACTAAGTTTCATGCTGATTAAGCATTGGTAAAATGTTTATAAAACACTGATAAATGAAATTAATCGACGGTATTAAAGAAAAAGGTTATCCATTCAAAATTCCTAAATGCTCTCGCGACGAACTTCCATCATTTTTCAAAAGTTTAGGGTTCACTTCAGGTGCTGAAATTGGAGTAGATCATGGAAACTTTACAGAAAAATTTTCAAATGAGGGACTTAAAATGTATGCAATCGACAATTGGCATAAAAGGAGCAGACTTTACGAAAGAGTTAAATTAAGATTTCACAATAACAAAAACGTTCAAATTATAAAAAAAACATCAATGGATGCAGTATTGGATTTTCCACCAAGAAGTCTCGATTTTGTATACATTGACGCCGATCACAGATTTCCATTTATCGCCCAGGATTTATATTATTGGTATTGGAGAGTAAAAAGAGGAGGAATTATTGCAGGTCATGATTACCTAGATACTCGCCCAGACTCAAAAAATCGTTCAATTCAAATAGAGTCTATTGTAGATGCTTTTGTGAAGGCGCACTTTATAGAAAATTACTGGATTTTTGGAAGAAGTAAATCTTTAAAAAAAGAAAGTTTAGATGACAAGATGCTCTCATTTATGTTTTTTCGAAAATGAAATTAAGCATCTTAATCCCAGCCTATCACGAACCATATCTTGGAAAAACTATCGAGTCAGTTCTTGAAAAAGCAGAGGAAGATATTGAAATTATTCCAATTCTTGATGGATGGACACCAGATTACAAATTACCAGACGACAAAAGAATAAAGCCAATATATCTTTCTCAAAACAAAGGTAAAAGGAATGCGTTAAATATTGGTTTAATGAATTCTTCCGGAAAATTTATTATGGAACTTGATGCACACTGTATTGTAGACCAAGGTTTCGATAAAACCTTACTCTCTTCAATTGAAGACAATTGGCTAGTTGTTCCAAGAAGATATTCACTTGATCCCCAAAAATGGATCAAAGATGATTCCCGTGGAATAATAGATTATCACTATCTTTCATTTCCAATTCAAAACAGCTGGGGTCTTGGCTTTTATGCAAGACAGTGGGACACACTAACTCGCGATAAGACTGATAAAAAATTTGATATTGACGACACAATGACAATTCAAGCAAGTAGTTGGATAGCAAATAAAAATTATTTCATTAAACATATATATCCATTAGACGACACAAACTACGGCCCGCTTGCACAGGATCAACAAGAATTAGTTCTCAAATACTGGCTCAAAGGGGGTGAAGTAAAAGTTAACAAAAAAACCTCATACGCGCACGTTGCAAAACGCTGGTATCACTACTCTCAAAAAGTTTTTTCTCGTCTTCACAAAAAAGATAATGTATATATCAATGGAAATACTTGGGGAACTATTCATTGGCTAAAAAACGAGGAGCCAAACTTATCACACAAGTTTGAATGGCTTATAGAAAAATTCTCCCCCGTTCCCGAATGGGATCAAGATTGGAAAGAAAAGATAAATCTAATTTACAAATGAAACTCCAAGAAGCAATCAAATATCAAGGTAAACCATTTTATATTCCAGACTGCAGCCGAATGGAGCTTCCAGAATTTTTCAAAAACATGGGCTTCGTGTTAGGTGCAGAAATTGGAGTATACAAAGGAAAATATTGTGAAAAATTTTGCTTAGCAGGAATCAACATGTATGCAATTGATCCTTGGAAAGATTCAAATCTTCAAAGACAACAAAGACAAGATTATTTGTACAACTACGCAAAAAAGGTCCTAGAAAAAACTAAAAAATGTGTCGTTATTAGAAAATCTTCAATGGATGCTGTCAAAAATTTTGAAAATGAAAGTCTTGATTTTGTCTATATTGACGCAGACCACAGCTACAATGAAACCTACAATGACATCCACTATTGGTACAAAATAGTCAAAAAAGGAGGAATAATTTCAGGACATGACTACGAGTATTCTGGAAATGAAAACAGAGCACTTCAAGCGTATAATGCAACATGTCAAGTCAAAAAAGCAGTGGATGACTTCATAAAAGAAATGAATATAAAAAATTTTTACACATTTGGCCGCAGTAAAAAAATTGAATTAGAAAGTAAAAACGATAGATATTTAAGTTGGATGTTTTTCAAATGACAAAAGGTGCAATTTACTACACAGATAATAGACCAAAAGATTTTATTCTAGATACCTGTCGCGATCAAATTAAAAAATCTTTTCAAGGAAACATCACAAGTGTTTCATTAAAACCAATTGATCTAGGAAAAAATATTGTTTTAGAAAATGCACAAAGAGGTTATCCCACAATGGTCAAGCAAATATTTACAGCTCTAGATAATCTGGACACTGATATTGTCTTCTTTTTAGAACACGATGTTCTCTATCATCCAAGCCACTTCGATTTCACACCAGAATCAAAAGATATTTATTATTACAATATAAACAATTGGCGTTGGGGAATAAAAGAAGATTATGCAATTACCTACGATGGTTTACACTCACTTTCCCAACTTTGCTGTGATAGAAAATTAGTACTCGCCCATTATGAAAAACGCCTTAAATACATTAAGGATAAAGGCTTAGATAAAATTCCCGGGAATGAACCAAAATGGGCTCGTGTTATGGGTTACGAACCAGGAACAAAACCAAGAAGAAAAGGTGGTTTTTCAGATGAAAAATTTGAAGTTTGGAAATCAGCGATACCAAATATAGATATTAGACACCGTCACACTTTCTCTCCTCCCAAATACACTCTAGATAGCTTTAAAAACCAGCCTGTTAATTGGAAACAAGAAAACATTAAAAATATTCCCTATTGGGGCCTTGATAAACTTAAAGAAAAATGGATTCAAAAATACCAAATCAACTAATGAGCAAAGGTGTAATCTACTACACAGACAATAGAATTATAAATCCAATAAAGGACGTTGTTAAACACTTTATCAAAAAATCCGCTCTTCCAATAGTAAGCACCTCACTTTCTCCAATTAAATTTGGAAAAAACATAGTGCTTGAAAACAGACTTCGAAGTTATCCTACATATATTCTTCAAATTTACGAGGCATTAATTAACTTAAATACAAAATACGTATTCTTCTGCGAACATGATGTTTTATATCACAAATCACATTTCGATTTTACTCCACCAAAAGATGATGTTTTCTACTATAACAGTAATGTTTGGCGCTGGAAACTTCATGATTTTAAGTTAGTAACATACACCAAAATGAGGCCATTATCTTGTCTTTGTGTTAATCGAGAACTTGCAATTGATCACTATAAAAAAAGGGTTGAAAAAGCAAAAGAGTTAGGGCTAAGCGAAACTCGCTCGCGTGAACCTCGCACTGGTGTTGTTTGGGGCTACGAACCAGGAACAAAACCAACATCACGAGGTGGATTTTCAAATGACAAAGCTGATGATTGGACTAGTGAATTCCCAAACATTGATATTCGTCACAATAAAACTTTTACAAGCATCAAGCTAGATCCAAACGATTTTAAAATATTACCTGACGGTTACAAAGAAATAAATTACGATGAAATTCCAGGTTGGGACTTGAAAGCATTGTTTGGGGAAGGTATAAGAAACCACACACAATTTAGTTTTAGTGATTTCAATTCATGAACGCAAGTAATTTATCAATATTAATCCCAGCAAGAAATGAGATGTTTTTAAGCCGCACAGTAGAAGATATTTTAGTAAACATTGAAGCAGATACTGAAATTATCGTAGTTCTAGATGGTGCATGGGCAGATCCTCCTATTCCCCAAAATGATCGGGTAAATATTATTTATCTTTCAGAAAGCATTGGTCAAAGAGCGGCCACAAATTTAGCATGCAAACTTTCAAAAGCTAAATATGTCATGAAGGTAGATGCACATTGCTCATTCGATAAAGGGTTTGATAAAAAAATGCTTGAATCGTTCAAAAGCACTGGTGACAATGTTACCATGGTTCCAATAATGCGAAACTTATGGGCATTTGATTGGAAATGCTACCACTGTGGATGGAAAAAATACCAAGGACCAACACCTGAAAAATGTGGTGCTTGTGGAAAAAACGACCGATTAAGAAAAAAAGTAGTTTGGATTGGTAAACACAATCCACAAAGTACTTCATATTGTTTTGATTCAAGCCCTCATTTCCAATACTTTGAAGATTGGAAACACCGCGAACCATATATTTCAGACAAAAAAGAAAAAGGATTAACCCAAACAATGAGTTTACAGGGTTCATGTTTCATGATGACAAGAGAAAAATACTGGGAATTAAATATCTGCGATGAAACTTTTGGAAGCTGGGGTTCACAGGGAATCGAGGTAGCTGTCAAAACATGGCTTTCAGGAGGAAGTGTATTAGTAAACCACAACACTTGGTATGCACATATGTTCAGAACACAAGGTGGCGACTTTGGATTTCCATATAAAATTTCAGGTAGTGACCAAAAAAAAGCACAAGATTTCGCAAGGGATTTATTTTTCAACAACAAATGGGACAAACAAGTACACCCAATATCTTGGTTAATAGAAAAATTCTGGCCAGTCAAAGGCTGGAGTGAAGATGATCTTAAAAAACTCAAGGAAAACACTTTTGATTTTAAAGAACAAAATATTGAAAACACAAAAACAGATGAAATTGAGCCCTCAACAGCTCAGTCACCAGAGATTGTGTCACCAAATCTTAACTTTAATAAACAAAAAAGTTTTGTAATTTACGAAGCCAATAAATAGTGTAAAATTCTAAATAATATGGCTTGGCCTGATGCGTACAAAAATTTTGCTTATTCAACGGTTGCAACCGCCCCGTCTCCAGCTACAACTGGAACGTCACTTGTTGTTGCAGCAGGTGAAGGAACTCTTTTTCCAGCTGTCCCATTCAATGCAACAATATGGCCAATTGGAACCCAGCCAACTCCAGCAAATGCTGAAATTGTGAGGGTAACAAACATCTCAACTGATACTTTTACAATTACCCGTGAACAAGAAAGCACAACTGCAAGAACTGTTATTGTGGGAGATCAAATTGCCGCAAGTGTTACCGCAAAAACCTTTACAGATGTTGAAGATAACTATCTTGGCAGTTGGTCGCCTTTTTTAATCGGATCAGCAGGTAGTGGATTGCAAACCCTTGCCAGATCATCTGGAAGCTCAAGCACAGGATCAATGATTGTTTTCCCAGTAACTATCCCCTCTCAACTGAAATTTAACCAAATAATTATGGCCAATTCTCTCTCTTATATAACCAGTGCAACTGGAGCAGTCAGCAATTCATATTATTCTAAATTTGGAATCTATAGTATTTCAGAGGATGTATTAAAACTAATTTCTTCAAATTCTTTTAGTATTGGTGAAACACTCAATAGCGTTTCTTTAACTTGGAATTACCCAACATCAACTGCTACATCAGGATATGGATACGGCTCATTTCCCGCAGGTAATCTCACAACAACAGTTCAAATGCAATCATTTATTTCTTATTCGCGAGCAATAGGACTGCAGTTTGGTGGAGAGGTTGCCCTATCAGCTGGAATTTATTGGTTGGGGCTTTTATCATTGAGAAGTACTGCCAACTCATCAACGAACGGTTTATCCCATGCTGGAATTTTTGGACAAATAGTAAATGCTGCAAATTCAGTGGGGACAGTGAGCGGACCAAACCCACTTGGTGTTTCCCCTACTCAATGGAGTTTAAACAATAGCAACTTAACTGGATGGCGCGGAAGGCATATTATGGGCATTCTAAGTAACACCGGTATCGATAATTTTTCAGGAACTGCAATTCCAAATAATATAATCATAAGTCAATTTGGAGCTGCGGCTGCTAATTCAACAATGTCTATTTTGCCAACTGTTACTTTTGTATCAACATGATTAAAAA
Organism: uncultured Gammaproteobacteria bacterium; assembly: GCA_964524515.1. Classification (GTDB taxonomy): domain Bacteria; phylum Patescibacteriota; class Microgenomatia; order UBA8517; family UBA8517; genus CAZGEA01. The sequence goes on from CAZGEA010000005.1 coordinate 67,154, forward strand.
TCTATTTTCAATATAAACTATGGCAGACGCACACAAAAATTTCGCTTATTCAACAATTGCCACTGCCCCTTCTCCTGCGGCATCTGGCACATCACTGGTTGTGGATTCAGGGCATGGAACTCGTTTTCCAACTGTCCCATTCAATGCAACAATATGGCCAACTGGTGAACAGCCAACAAGCACTAATGCTGAAATTGTCAGAGTAACTGCTATTTCAACAGATACTTTTACAATCACCCGTGAACAAGAAAGCACAAGATCGCGAACAATTATTGTTGGAGATCAAATCGCCGCAGCAATTACCAACAAAACGCTCATGGATGCAGAAAATATTATGAGCCGTTGGTCACCATTTATTTTGGGCTCAGCAGGAACCGGAGTGCAAACTCTTGCAAGCAACTATACTGCTCAAACTGGCACTGGATCATTGTTTGTTTTTCCAGTAACGGCCAGAAATAATTTAGCATTTAATCAGATAGTTTTGATTAATCAATTGTCCCTTGTCACCAGTGCAACTGGAGCAATAAATAACACTTATATTTCCAAATTTGGGTTATATAGCATGAGCGGAAACACATTAAGTTTGATTACTTCAAATTCTTTTTCAATGGAGGCGACTTTAAATAGTAGGAGTTTTAGCATGTATTATCCGACAACAACTTATTCAAATGGATATAGTTACGGATCATTTCCATTTGGTAGGAATATCTCTACAACAGGAGAAATGTCGAGTTATTTATCAGGATCAAGATATGTTGGGTTAAACTTTAATAGACCAATCAGGCTTGATGAAGGAGTATATTGGGTTGGTATATTATCTCAAAGAAGTACAGCTGGATCTTCAACATTTGGACTAAGCAACGTAGGAATTGTAGGCCAAGTCATAAACCAAATTAATTCAGTAGGATCTGTAAGTGGACTTTTACCTCTTGGTATTGCAGCCACTCAGTGGACAAATATAAACACCCACACCACTGGTTGGTTCGGAAGACATATTATTGGGTTTGTAACCCAAACAGCCATTACCAATCAGTTGGGATCTGCAATTCCAGATGCAATTACAATTAGTGCACTAGGTGGGGTTGCAGCAGCATCAACAGTATCAATATTACCAAGTGTTAGTTTTGTATCAAATGATTAATTAAAAATATGGCCCAACAACATAAAAATTTCGCTTATTCAACAATTGCCACTGCCCCATCTCCAGCTACAACTGGCACGTCACTTGTTGTTGCAGCAGGACAAGGAGATTTGTTTCCAGTTGTTCCTTTTAACGTAACAATTTGGCCAACTGGTGAGCAACCAACAAGCACTAATGCAGAAATTGTCAGAGTAACTGCAGTGGACTCAGATACATTTACAATTGTTCGCCAAGAGGAAAGCACTTCAGCGCGAACTATTGTGGTCGGAGATCAAATTGCCGCAACAATTACAAAAACTACAATAGATGACATTCAAACCATTGCAAGTACCCTGACACCTATGGCACTATCATCGTCAGGAACTGGGTTGCAAACTTTAAATAATGCAACTGGATCAAGTGGAACTGGGTCAATGCTTATGTTTCCAGTTACAGTACCAGCCAATCTTCAATTTAATCAAATTTTAGTCCCAAATTCGCTCACCTGGGTCAGCTCAGCCAACGCTAATAATAAATCAAATTCATATTATTCCAAATTTGGTCTTTATAGTATGAATGCAAATACATTAAGTCTCATCAGTTCTAACTCATTTTCAATCGGAGAAACACTAAGTGGAAGTCGTTCTTTTAGCTGGAACTACCCCACAACAACACAAACAGCTGGATATGGTTATGGAGGTTTTCCAGGCGGAACATCACTTACTACTACCGCCCAGTTTGGATCATACGTAGGAGGCATGAGAGTAATAGGACTTCAGTTTGGGGGAAACATCAGTCTCACTCCGAATGTCTATTGGGTTGGCGTTTTATCCTTAAGAAGCACCGCAAACACAAGTACTGTAGGTTTAAGTCATGCTGGAATTTTTGGGCAAGCAATTCACACATTAAACCAAGTTGGAACATCAAGTACAAATCAAGGCATAATGCCAATTGGTCAGCATTACTCCCAATGGTCAATTTCCAGATCACACGTTACTGGATGGTGGGGAAGACACATTATTGGCTTTTTAACTGCAACATCCGTTACTAACTTTTTAGGCACAGCAGTCCCCTCTGCAGTTACACTAAGTCAGATTGGTGGATTTGAAGCAAACTCAACAGTAACACTATTGCCTGCTGTTACCTTTGCATCTACTTAAACAAGTTTGATATACTCACCTCTGCTATGAATGTAAAACCACAAATAATAATCGAAAACTACGAAGGAAGACACAATGCAAATTTAGACGCTACAATTCAAAGATTAGAAACTCAAAAATTTTATAAAGACCTTTCTACAATTTGTATTATCCCAACCCGGGGCACAATTCATGCAAAAGTAGTTCAAAACTGGTGGGCAATGATGACTCCAATGAACCAAAAATTCATTCGTATTTTTATGATTGGAATGGAAGTTGGTGCTGCATACACTGCTGCGATTGAACAAATACTAGCTAATCCTGTTCTGTCAGAATGGAAATATGTTTTAACTTTAGAAGAAGATAATATGCCACCGCCTGATGGACTTTTAAAGCTTTACGAAAATATGGATAAGTATGATGTAATTGGTGGACTTTACTGGACAAAAGGAGAATTAGGACAACCAATGATTTATGGGCACCCCAAATCAATGCCAATTGATTTTATGCCACAACCACCTATTCCAGAAACGATTCAAGAATGTAACGGGCTTGGAATGGGTTTTAATTTATTCAAAATGGAAATTTTTAAAGACAGAAGAGTGCCAAAACCATGGTTTAAAACAGTTCAAGAATACACACCAGGAATTGGATTAAGAGGTTACACCCAAGATCTTTATTTTTATGAGAATATCCACAAACTAGGATACAAAGTCGCTTGTGACACACGAGTCAAAGTTGGACATTATGACGCCGAAAACGATATTGTCTGGTAAAAAAACAAATATCTCTAAACTTTAAGTGTGGTTTGAGGAACTTCATCACGGGTTGAGGCAGCTATAATTTCTTTAACAGTCTCAGCAACTTGCTTTGGTTCATTTTGACTTTTAACAATATATTTTACAGCTCCTTTAAGCATTGCATTCTCTGCATCTTTCTCGCTTGAGAGATTGGTTAGCATTATAACTGGGATGTTTTTTAAATCAGGGTCTAATTTTAGTTTTTCAAGAACTTGAAGTCCGTTCATTTTTGGCATCATTATATCCAAAAGAATAATTGTAGGTTTAATTGTTTTTGCTTTCTCAAAACCCTCTTCCCCATCGTGTGCTATCTCAACCTCATATTTTTCAAATAAAAATATTTTCTGATACATTCGGGACATCAAAGGATCATCCTCAACAATTAAAATTTTCGCCATAATAAAAGAATTATTGTATCCATACCTTTATTTTGTCAATGAGCTGACGTGGTGTAATTTCTGTTTTATGCAAAACATCCAATGCTCCCAGAGACAGTGCCTTGTCCTCCATTTCCTTATTTGATAAATTAGTCATTACAACTATCCGAACATTCTTATCTTTTGGCATTTTTGTTTTTAATTCATTTAACACTGAGATTCCGTCCAATACAGGTAACATTAAATCAAGTAAAACCAAAGAATAATCTTCTTCCAATATTTTAGACAACCCTTCCTTCCCATCCTTCGCAATAATTGGGACATATCCACCAGTTCGAAGCTCAGTCGAATAAAGTTCTTGAAGTTGAGGGTCATCTTCTACAACCAGAATGTTTCGCGCCATTTCTTAAGGCTAACAAATATCATCAATTAAAACAACTGCTAGGCTGCCAGAGGCAGAGTAAAACTAAAAGTTGTACCTTTTCCAGGAACCGACTCAACCAATTTAATGACTCCACCCATCCCCTCCACCATCAATTTTGAAATATACAATCCCAAACCAGTTCCTTTTGTTGTATCTCTTGTAAAGAGGCTGTCTCCTGCTTGTTGAAATTTCCTAAACAACAAATTCTGATTCACAAGTGGTATCCCTCGTCCCGTATCAACAATGAAAATTTCAAGTTGCTTTTCATGAGTCTCAAATCTTATCGAAACAGATCCAGATTCTGTAAACTTCAAGGCATTGCCAACCAAATTAATTAAAATCTCTTTTACTTTATTTCTGTCAGCCAATATATGAGGCGGCATTGTATTTGGAAGCAAAAGCTTAAGTTCTATGTGACCATTTGCATTTGCTTTAAGTTCTGACAAAACCTCCTTTGATAAATCAACAATATCAATATCTTCCTTTTTAAACTCAATTCTTTTTTGCTCCAATCTAGACAAATCCAAAAAATCATTTACTATTCCAATAAGGCGAACGCTTGATTCATGAATATCATCAATCATTTCTTTCAAACTTGGATCTTTAAGATCTTGTAAAAAATAATCCAAAATCATTGAGGTATTTCCTCGAATCGAAGTCAAAGGTGTACGAAGTTCATGGCTTGCAATTGAGAAAAATTCATCTTTACTTCTCTCAAGTACTTTTGCCTCAGTAATATCGTCAAGCAAAACAACAGTTCCGATTTTTTCATCAACACCTTTAGCATTTGAGATAATTGGAGCAAGTAAAAGTCTAATAGTTGAAACGCCATTTGTAATTTCTTCCGAAACAGACTTCAGTTCACTGTGTAATTTATGCAAATCAATCGAGTCCTTAAAAAATGCTTCAATTTCACTAAAATTAGAAATAGGTTTATCGGTTTTCAATATTTTCTCAGCTGCAGGATTAATAATAAGTACATTTTCGTCAATATCAGTTAAGATAAAACCCAAAGATAAACTGTTAATAGATGATGTAAGACGTGCTTTTTCATCCTGAAGTTTAATCCAGCCTTCAGTTATTTGCTCTTGAGCTTTCTGTAAAGCATTATTTTTGTCACGCAATTCATGAGTTCTCTCTTCAACAATTTTTTCAATTCTAGATTTCTCCTCTTTTTCATTTGTCGCATCACGGAAAACTTTAATTGCACCAATCACTTCATTTCCTGAATAAAGTGGTGAAGTAACAGATGCAACAGGAAAAACTTTCCCTTTAATAGTGTGATAATAATGTCCATCAGTTATCCCAGTCACAAAAGTTTTTCGCTCCATAATCGACTTATAAAAAGATCTATAGCTAAGTGTTGCCTGTGTTCCTCCATGATAAACCTGAACAACTTTAGACCAATCTGCGCCAACCGCTTCGGTTTCTGTTACATCAAGCATTGTTTGAGCAGCTTTATTTATAAGCTTTATTCTGTAATTAGTATCAATAACAAGTAATCCCTCACCCATCGAAGAAATAATTGCCTGAGCTTGGTCTTTTTCAGTTCTTAAAATTCCCTCTAGTTCTTTGGCATCCTCAAGTAAATTAAGCATGGCCAATTTCGCGTTTTGCAATTCTTTTAATTTATCTGCCAAATCTTCTCGCCCACTTTCAGCTGCTATTTTTAATTTTTCCAAACTTGCAAGCATTTGGTTAATATCAGCCCCCAAACCAACAATTTCCTGAGTCCCAGATATTTGTACTCTTTTCGTAAAATCTCCACTTGCACCCATTTTTTTAACCTCTTGACTCAACTTCGAAATAGGAAGCAAAACATTACGACCAATAAAATAATAAAAAACGAAAAGAAAAATAATCGCGGAACAGATTATAAAAATGGCGATTAAATTTACTGCTGCTATCCCCTGCTGGTAAACATCTCTTGGTCTTTTTACCTCAATTACAAATCCATCTTCCCCGTGCACATCTTTTATTTTGACGTATCCAAACATTACATCTTGATTTGTATTTTGTTGTCCTTCGTTTGGCTTTAAAATTCTTAAATCAAGTTCAGTAGTTTCACTAAGTGAGGTCAGTTCTTTCTGCTCTAGCTGCCTTCCCATAATCAGACTACCATGAACTGGGCCTTGGGCATCATTATTAAGAATTGGATATGATGACAGAAGATAAATCCCAAACGGCAAAACAACAATACCATTAACCTCACTATTATATGAATTGTGTGTTACTAACGCAGAATCTTTTTTTAAATAGTTCTCCAAGCCATCAGGAAGCGGAGTACGTGTTTTGTTGGATAGATCAAAACCACTAGAGTAGACAACATTATTATCGTTATTTAAAAAAATAATTAGATTAAGTTTTCCACTCTCAAAAGTCGTATTAATACTTAGATTATCATCAATATACTGTTGGTTTTTATCAACTATAAATTCATAAGTATCGTCCCAAAAAGCCCAATCTCGATTGTAAAACGAAATGGCAGCTATTCTCTCCGTGAGAGCTTTCTCCACCCTTATTTTGTTCCTATCCATTAAATCAAGCTCAACTTTTTCAAAACGCTCAAGCATTACGCTCCTGAAAATTATAATTATAATTCCGACTGCAACTACAGTAACCAAAAAAATAAACAATAATATTCTCTTTGACAATGTCATTTCTGCTCACCTTTCAATGTAGATATCTCACTTTGTAAAGATAAAATTTTATTTTTAAGCTCTATCATTTTTAGCTCTCGTCCAATCATTAACTTATTCATCTTTTCAAGTTCGCCCATTTGCTCATTTAGTTTGTCCTGAGCAAGTCTTCTGCTTGTAGTATCTACAACTGTTGAGACCATTAAATTCTGGCCTACAATAAGAATATTTCTTGCAGTAACATATTTTTTTTCTCCAGTATTGGTAGTTATCATCAAATCATCCCATTTCATACGATTTGGGTCACCACTTTTAATATCTTCGCTAATTTGTTTTTTAATCTGTAAACGATATTCAACATCTGGATAAATTTTCTCAAAAAACTCATCTGTTGAGGATAAAACATCTCTATTCCATCCATAAATCTTTTCAAAGTCCGAGTTAATGAAAACTATTTTTCCATCATCAATTTTATTTACTGAAATCCCAACCTGGATATTGTTTAAAACTTTTTCAATAAATTCATTTTTATTCTTAAGCTCATCAAGAGATTTTTGAATATTTGTGTTTAATTCAGACATTTCTCTTGATGAAAGCTCAAGTGAACGCTCGATTAACTTTCTATCTTCTTCGTAATTAATATATGTTGCACTTATAACATCAAAAAATTTAAGAAGCTCAGGAGTAATTTGAAAAGCAGAACCTAAATTTTTTTCAAGTTGACGCTTGAATGTGGGATGGAAATCCATAAATTAAGTATAAACTACTTAAAGATCAATGGGGTGTTGTATTTTTTAATTAAAATATAAAAAAGTATTAAACTTCATGAAGAGTGGTTATTGTCATTGTTTGATTATGAAGCTCGCACTGATTCTCGGATGCTGCTGTAGGACAAATTTCCCCGTATGAATAAAAGCCAATCATCGCAGATTGAGGTCCAACCTTTGATCTAACAGCTTCAAGTTCTTCTTCCACTCTCTCTTTTAGAACTAATTTTCTTCCAATACAACTTATGAGAATGGCAACTTGCGGTATCCCTTCTGCTAATTTTTCAAGTGCCGAGCTCGCCGCTCCAGATGCACCATCAATCAATCTATCAAAATTGGCTTTCATAAGCTTGGCATAAACACCCTCTGGCATATCACCTGCAAAAACAATACTTTGATCTTGATCGTTAACAGAAAGGAGTGTACGTACTAGTTCAACTTCATTTCCTTTAGGATCTTTGATTCTAATTGAGAGAGGAAACAAAAGACCGCTTCCAGGAAGATCTTTTGCTTTTTCGCCTAGATATTCTTTATACAAAGAAAGAGCAGGTTTTCCGTCTAATTCATAAAGAATATTTGCTTTTGACTTAGTAATTTTTCTCTCCACCCCAAAAGAATCCCAGCCACCCAAGCTTCCATATCCAACCTTAAGGCTATTGCTATAAAAGCCAACTATAACAATATTTTTACTTGTCGCAACACTATTTAAACCTACATACGTCTCTTTAAAATTAGCACCATCACCCACAAGTCCTCCTGTTACAGCAATATTTTTTGGTAAAATTTCAGTTAATCCGCGAACCAATTCAGTACCATTCACAATTTGACCATCTGAAAAAACCATTACATGAACAAGACCTTCACTTGGAATATCTGAAGCAAGACGTTTACCTGCATCATAACTTTCTTCCACTGTTGAAAGATTGGTTGTCGAAAATTTAAGATTGGTCTTCTCAAAATGAAGTCCAGACAAGACTACTGTTTCATCACTAACTTTTGAATCCAAAATTTCACCTGCAGTTGAAGCAGTCAAAATATTTGAAGAAGGATACATTTCTTTTATTTGATTAAATGTATTTGGATCTTTTATTAATTGACTCGAACCAAACGCCAAAACCAATTGAGGATCAGATGAAAGATTAGAAGATAACTCTTGCCAACCTTGTTCTTTTGTCCACTTTTTTTGTTGAGAAGTGATCATCTTTTTTAAGTATATACTAAAGCTGTTTAGCAATGTAACGAGAAACTAAATATGAAGGAATTATACTTACCAAAATCATAACTGAAGTTAAAATAAATGTTAATTCTATTGATCGGCTAGCCGCCTTTAAAACTCCAATTTGCGAACGTGCAACAAATAGCATACCTATTGGATTATTATCCACATTCTTTAGTGGAAGGTATGCTGCAAAAAGCGGTTTATTATTAATGTTAACAGACCCTGAATAGCTTTGTGCATCACGAAGAACCTTTTCTTTTATTATTTTTGATTCTTCTTTAACACCAACAAGACGCGATTTATTATCTGATCCAACAAGCGTCGTTGCCGATAGCGAATTATCTGAATAAAGTGATGCTTCAAGTCCTGTTGCTTTTTTAATTCCATCAACAAACGCATTGTCAACTTGAGTGCCTACCATTACAGCCCCAATTATATTTTGGTCACTTTTAATGGGAGATGCTCCTCTTAATGAAAGTTCAGGAACCAACACTCCATCTTTAGTAGCTGCAGATGATGCACTCTGCCCGACCAATGCTCTTTTAATTAAAACGTCATCAGAAAGTGATCCTCCAACTTTCTCTTTATCTTCTCCCCGAGCTACAATTTGTCCATTTGTATCAACAATTACCAAAAAACTATTATTTTTTGATAGCAATAACTCCTCAGCAATAGCTGCAAGTTTTGGTCTATCTTTTTGCACTAAAGCATCGATCACATTTTGGTTTTGTGCAATAGTTTGCGCATCTCCCACACTTGCCTCTTTTTTACTAACTAATGCATACTCCAAAACTCTTACATCCGACTCAAGTTGTTTTGTTGTTTCATCTTCAATATTTTTAAGAAGCAAAGCAGTAAAACAAACAGTTGTAATTAAAAATATTACCAAAACCATAGAACTTATAATCATAAAAAGTTGAGTTTGAAATTGCTTTAAAAGATATCCAAATACCCATCTTCCAAGGATAAAAATACCTACTAATAACAATAAATGTTCTATTATCCAAAGTGGACCCAATGCAGTAACTAAATTATAAATATCAACATTATCAGTTGCTCGAAAAAGTGAGGCTAAAGAAAAAAACTCTGAAAAAGTTATAAAAGCAAAAGACAAAGTTACAAGTTTTAGGTGTCTTTCCAGGCCATATGTTGCTCTACGGAAATAAAAAATTGTAATTAAAAGTGCAAGAAAAAATGGTGTAACTTGAAGTAATACTATTGATGTTATAGCAAAAGGAACAATAAAAGCATTTACTTTAGGTTTAGGTTGAAGTTTTTCAGTCCCGACACTAAATAAAACAAACAAGTAACCTAAGTTTCGAAAAATGATTTGAACCCAGAGATGCAGACTTTCTGGAACCAAAGAATTTCCCAAAAGTGCTACCTCCAAAAAGGCAGCATGAATTACAAAAGAAAGTGTTAGAAGAACAAAACCTGCGGCTCTAAGTAAGCCATTGATATTTTTGTCAGATTTCCAAGCATCATAATAAAGCCACGATACTCCAAAAAAAACTAATGCAGCAAACAAATTAACCGCAAAATGAACATTCTCTAAAAAAAATTGGTTCCACATTAGTTAATTAAATTATCCAACAATTCTTGTCTACTTAATACACCCGACTTTATTTTTACAATAACACCTTTTCTATCTATAAAAAAATGTGTTGGAATATTTGTTAATTTAAGAGGACCAACCAAAACACCATCAGGATCAGTTACATATTTAATATCATATCCCCCTCTTTTAACAAAAATATTCGCTGATGAAATTGTATTTTGCGAAAAAATAATTAAGGAATTAATTGTATCTTTTTGAATTAACTCGTTCAAAATTGATAACTGTGCAGATCCTTGAGGGTGCCAGATTGAAAGCAATGTTATAACTGTTGGTTTTCCTCTCAAATTTGTTCCTTCAAAATCATTAAATTTAAAATAAGGAAATTCTTTATTTAGTAATGAATTATCAAAGTATTCTTGTCTTTCCTTTCCTAATTCTAAACTTACAAATGTTTGTCTAAAATCAGGAAGTGGAAACGTAATCGGACCAAGTACAAAAGCCCGCTTTTCTTCAAGTTCAAAATTTGAATTAACAATAGAAGTATTCTTTATAGTAAAAATATTTGTTTTTAGGGTGCGATAAAAAGATGAGTTTATTTGAATATAATAAGTCCCTGGAGGCAACATTAACGAATATTTTCCTTGAGGTGCATCTTGAGGATTCTCTTGTCCATAACCATCTCCATTCCACAAATTAAATCTTTGAAGGTCATTGTCAAAATAATAAACTGAAATTCTTGAATCATTAATTGTCCTTCCATTCATTGATTTTATATTGCCATTTGGAAGTACATTGATAACACTCAATTCTTGTTGAATATTATTTCCCGCACCATCGATTGCATGCGCATTAATTTTATAAATTCCAGGTGTTGGGAAATCTAGTGTTGCAGACCAAAACCCATTTTCAATATTTCTTGTTGCCGCAAACGATATGTCATTTGCAACAAGTTTAATTTCAGTCGGACCTCCAACCGCTGAAAAAGTCAATTTAATTTTGACACCTACTAAAGTGTCCACAATACCGTCTTCCCCAGAATCTATAATTTGTGGACCAGTTGAAAATATTCCTGCACCAATTTGGGGTGGCAATCTATCTATAACCAATACTTGTGGCTTTGAAGTTTGAACATTTCCACTTGTATCAGTTGACCTAACTAAAATTTGATAATTTCCATCTTCCAAACCAATTGGTCTAAAAGCAAAATTTACAATTAAATCACCAGTTTTAAAATTGGTCTCAGCAGGTAACCAATTTTTGCCCTCATCTACAGAATACTCAACTCCAGCTATTCCCCTTGCATCAGTCGTATTACCTTCAATGGTTGGAGTTGATTCGTAATTTTGTAAAAAATCAGTCAAAAATTCTATTTTAGGTGGAGTGGTATCAGGAACAGGGGTTGGAGATGGAGATGGAGTAACCAGTGTTGTAGTAGTCACTGTTGTCGTAACAGTTACAGTCGCACCCGCTGCAGCTGTTGTAAAACTATTATCAGAAGACTGAATGGAATTTTGGCTACTATCGATACTTGTGATGCGAAAATGATATGTCGTACTTGCTGATAAACTAGATAAGCTTATCGAGTGAGAAGTTGAAGATGTTGAATCAGTATCAAAACTTCCATAACTTGTTGTTGTTCCATAATCAATTCTCCCAGTCGTACTTCCACCTGTCGACCAAGTGATTGTTGCACTTGTATCGGCTGCAGCTACACGAATATTAGAAATTGCCAAAAGCGCCTGCGTGTTTGCAGAAATCGAAACAGAACTATCTCCAGCACACGATGTTGGTTCATCACCTTCGGAAGTATTTGATGCCTGGATTGTAAAAGCACTAGAAGAAACAGCATTATTCCCTGTCGTAATTCCAATACTAAAATCCCCACTTTCACCCGCTGATAATGATGTTTGTATTGTCACCCAGGATCCGTCAGGATCCACCGTTACAATTCCCACACTCGGACCATCTCCTGATGTTATCGTAAAATCAGACGAAGGTCGTGCTACTTTTACCCAATGTAAAAGATTACCTTCGCTATCACTATTTGTAATTGTAAATACCAAAGTCGAAGTGCCACCACCATCTAAAGAAGTAGGGGCAACCACCACACTGCAAGAACCCAAAGCACTTTTCGCTTCTCTGGGGAAAAATAGAAGTGAAACAATAATGGCTACCAAAAAAATCAATATTCTGGGCATGTGTAAGTTAATATTAATCTTCTCTGTTGTATGTAGCAATAATAAGGCCAGATGGTATATAATCCCGAGTATGGCAAGCAAACCCAAAAAAGAAAAGAAAGAAACAAACCTAATTAAATTCAAAGTTGGCAAAAAAAATTTTGAACTTCTTCATCCATTTCGACTTGACATTGCATGTGGACAAAACAAAACTCCAGGTTTTTTTGGCGTAGACATTGCAGATTCAAAAGAAGTAGATGCTGTATGGGATTTAGAAAAATTTCCATGGCCATTTCCAGACAATAGTGTTGATGAAGCAGTTTGCAATCACTATATAGAACACACCAAAGATTTAATCGCATTTATGAATGAAGTCCATAGAATCTTGCGTCCCGGTGCACAAATTTTGTTTCGCGCACCGTATTACAATTCCATGCGCGCATGGCAAGATCCAACCCACACAAGAGCAATTTCTGAAGCCACTTTCCTCTATTACAATCAAGATTGGCTCAAAGCTAATAAACTTGATCACTATCCGATAAAAGCAGATTTTGATTTTAGTTTTGGTTATGATTTTGCTCCAGATTGGGCAATGCGAGCAGAAGAATCAAGAGCATTTGCAGTAAGACATTACACAAATGTTGTTATGGATATCCAAGCAATTTTAACTAAAAAATAAACCAGATTTCCCCTTATGAGATGCCTAAATTCTGCGATCACCATTTGTGCTCATTTGTGCTAGAGTTTAGGAAGAATGATTGGCGGTAATTATTTCGGAAACGGTTATCCCGGACAAGGAAATTCAAGTGGTGGAACAGTCCCATCAACTCCCACAGAAGGAGGAAGTGGTGTTGGAACAAATACATTTGGACAAACTGCCCCAGGTAATGACTATCCAGAATATTCAATTCCATCTGCATCCATCTCACCTAGTATTTCTCCATCAGCCTCTGCATCTGTATCACCTTCAAAATCACCGTCTGTTTCCCCATCGATCTCACCTAGTATTTCTCCATCAGTTAGCCCATCCGCAGCAGCTCCGACTGTTCAAGTCAAAATAGGATCAATTACACAAAAGGTATCAACTGGTTCTCAAGGGTATACAGGGATTGGTTTTCAACCAAAATTAATTTTATTCTTTGGTAACAATCTAACCTCAGATGGAAGCACAACATATGCTGTTCAATTCACAGGAGCTGCAACATCATCAAGCAATAGATGGGCCACAAGCATGCTCTCAGCCGACGCCTTTGCAGCCCAAGGATCAAGCCAAACAACCTCGGGATGTTTAAGACTTGTTGATGAAAGCACAACAGTGTTACTTGCTGCCGACTTCACATCAATGGATGCTGACGGATTTACTCTAAACTACGGGACAACTGATGGAACAGCTCGTGTAATAAATTACATCGCAATCGGCGGAACCGACATTACAAATGTGTATGCTGGCGCCAAATTAACTGGAACTGCAACTGGAAGCTTAGCAGTAACCGATCCAGCCTTCCAGCCCGATTCACTTCTTTTTATGAATTCAACTTCGCTAAATACATTAAGAGATGATTTTGGAAATGTAAACGAATGGCTAGGTGCTGCAATAAGCTCATCTTCTCGCTGGGTAAGTGCTGCAGGAAGTATTGGTGGAAACGATCCAACTACTACTTATAGAAAACAAGTTTCAACTAAAACTTTATCAAGCTTAGTTAATGATGCAGCAGATAAAGAAGCTGACTTAACTTCGATGGACACAAACGGCTTCACTCTTAATTTTTCAGTAAACAATGGAACAAGTGATTACATTTTCTACGTTGCGATAAAAGGTGGAAGTTTTGCAACAGGATCATTTAATCAAAACACATCAACCGGTAATCAATCAATTTCAGGTTTAAGTTTCACTCCAAGCTTAGTTTTACTATCAAGCGTTGATAATACTTCCAGTTCATCTGTTGTAGCACAATCAAGGCATTCAATCGGAGCTGCAACATCATCCACAGAAAGATTTTCTATTTGGTGGGGTGAACAAGATAATGTGGCAGGTGGTTCAGCAACTGCTGATCACAATTTAGATAGAACAAAAGTCATCAAAATGATGACTGAAGGAACTCCCACATTAAATACAGCAGCAGACTTCGTCTCCATGGATGCTACTGGTTTCACAATCGATAACACAACAGTAGATGCAACCACCCGAGAAATAATGTATTGGGCAATCGGTCCAGCTGCATCAGCATCAGAATCAATCAGCCCATCAATTAGTCCATCTTTGTCTCCTTCAACATCGCCAAGTGTCTCCATCTCGCCATCCAATAGCCCATCTGTATCACCTTCAATCTCACCATCGCTATCTCCATCAGCCTCTCCATCATCCTCCATAAGTCCTTCAATCAGCCCATCAATAAGTCCATCATTGTCACTTAGTTTGTCGCCATCTACTTCTCCTTCTTCTTCGATCAGTCCGTCCATTAGCCCATCCATATCAACTTCGATCTCACCATCGATCAGTCCGTCCATTAGCCTTTCAGCTTCGCCATCTGTTTCACCTTCGCTTTCACCTTCAGTTTCACCAAGCTCCTCACCTTCTTCTTCAATCTCACCATCAATCAGCCCATCAATTAGTCCATCTTTGTCACCTAGTTTATCGCCATCTCAAAGTCCAAGTGCATCAATCAGTCCAAGTTTGTCGCCAAGTGTTTCACCTTCGCTTTCACTTTCACTATCTCCCTCAGCCTCTCCATCAGCATCAATCAGCCCATCACTCTCTCCGTCAATTAGTCCATCATTGTCACTTAGTTTGTCGCCATCTACTTCTCCATCAGCTTCCATTTCACCATCTATCAGTCCAAGTATTTCTATTTCAATCTCTCCTTCCACAAGCTCGTCAGTGTCACCATCAATCTCTCCTTCTTCTTCTCCTTCATCAAGTATTAGCCCATCCATATCTCCTTCCGAAAGTCCATCTCTTTCTCCAAGTTTGTCTCCATCTGCCTCACCATCGTCATCAATTAGTCCATCCATTTCGCCATCCATATCAACTTCGATCTCACCATCAATTAGTCAATCTATTTCACCAAGTATCTCTCCATCAAGTTCACCATCAGCATCAATTTCACCTTCAATATCACCATCAGTTAGTCCATCAATTAGTCCTTCAGTCAGCACATCGATTTCGCCATCAATTAGTCCTTCAACTAGTCCGTCCGCATCAATCAGTCCAAGTTTGTCGCCAAGTGTTTCACCTTCACTTTCACTTTCACTATCTCCTTCAGCCTCTCCATCAGCTTCCATTTCGCCATCAATTAGTCCATCTATAAGTACATCAACAAGTCCGTCAATTTCACCAAGCGTTTCACCGTCAGTTAGTCCATCAAGTTCACCATCAGCTTCAATTTCACCATCCATTAGCCCTTCAACTTCACCTTCCCTTTCACCGTCTACTTCACCAAGTTCTTCTCCATCAGCTTCCATTTCACCATCAATTAGTCCAAGTATTTCTGTTTCAATCTCTCCTTCCGAAAGTCCATCAATTTCGCCATCAATCTCTCCAAGTACTTCTCCAAGTAGCAGTATTTCACCGTCAATCTCACCTTCAGCCAGCCCATCATTGTCACTAAGTTTGTCGCCATCCACATCTCCTTCTTCTTCGATCAGTCCATCAGTTTCACCATCCATATCAACTTCGATCAGTCCATCAATTTCACTGTCAACTTCTCCATCTTCTTCACCAAGTTCTTCTCCATCCGCATCAATTTCTCCATCAATTAGTCCATCTGGCTCACCATCAATCTCACCAAGCATATCTCCTTCAAGCTCTCCATCAGCATCAATCTCACCTTCAATCTCGCCATCTCTATCAACTTCGATCAGTCCATCAGTTTCAACTTCCATAAGTCCCTCAATCTCGCCATCAACCAGTCCATCAGCATCAATCAGCCCATCTAATTCGCCAAGTTTGTCTCCTTCCCTTTCCATTTCAACAAGCCCATCTTCTTCTCCAAGCGCCAGCATTAGTCCATCAATTAGTCCATCAATTAGTACATCGATTTCACCATCTCAATCTCCATCAATCTCTCCCTCAATTTCTCCATCAAGTTCACCATCAGCATCCATTTCACCAAGCACATCACCTTCTCTAAGTCCATCAATTTCACTGTCAACTTCTCCATCTTCTTCTCCAAGCGCCAGCATTAGTCCATCAATCTCACCAAGCATTTCAGTTTCCATTAGCCCAAGTGTTTCAACTTCAATTTCACCGTCTATAAGTCCAAGCACATCACCCTCCTCTTCAATTTCACCTAGTATTTCTCCATCCACTTCTCTTTCTCTTTCACCATCTATTTCTCCTTCATCCTCACCTAGTGCAAGTATCTCGCCATCAGTTTCACCTTCAATTTCCCCATCAGCTTCCATTTCGCCATCAACAAGTCCAAGCACTTCACCTTCTCTTTCACTTTCAACCTCTCCTTCATCCTCACCTAGTGCAAGTATCTCGCCATCAGTTTCACCTTCAATTTCACCAAGTATTTCACCATCTATTTCTGTCTCAATTAGCCCTTCATTAAGCCCATCTGGCTCACCATCACCATCAATTTCACCATCCATTAGTCTTTCAACATCACCATCAATTTCACCAAGCTTATCTCCATCTGCAAGCCCGTCCGCATCTATCTCACCTTCCATTTCGCCATCTCTATCAACAAGTATTTCACCAAGTACGAGTCCTTCCATCTCTCCATCAATCTCACCTTCTTCTTCCCCATCAGCATCAATTTCGCCATCAATTAGTCCAAGCACTTCGCCTTCTCTTTCACTTTCAACCTCTCCATCATCCTCACCTAGTGCAAGTATTTCGCCAAGTATCAGTCCATCCATTAGTGCAAGTATCTCGCCATCAATTTCCATCTCCATCTCTCCATCAATCTCACTTTCTTCTTCCCCATCAGCTTCCATTTCGCCATCGATTTCAACATCAACCAGTCCATCAATTAGTCCTTCTATTTCAACATCAACCAGTCCATCTACATCCATCTCGCCTTCCATCTCGCCATCCATATCAACAAGTATTTCACCATCCGCTTCCCCATCAATCAGCCCATCAGTTAGTCCATCAAGCTCACCATCAGCATCAATCAGTCCATCGAATTCACCAAGCTTGTCTCCTTCCCTTTCCATTTCAACAAGCCCATCTTCTTCTCCTAGTGCAAGTATCAGCCCTTCAATTAGTCCTTCCATCTCAATATCCCTCTCACCAAGCATTTCGCCTTCTATTTCAACATCAACCAGTCCATCCAGTTCGCCTTCCGCATCCATTTCACCTTCTATTTCACCATCGATTAGCCCATCTGGCTCACCAAGTTTGTCTCCGTCAACAAGCCCTTCCACATCCATCTCTCCATCAATCTCACCTTCTTCTTCCCCATCAGCTTCAATTTCGCCATCAATTAGTCCATCTTTGTCTCCTTCCCTTTCACCATCCACTTCTCCTTCATCCTCACCTAGTGCATCCATTTCACCAAGTATCTCTCCTTCAATTTCTATATCGCTTTCACCTTCCACTTCACCAAGCATTTCACCATCCATTTCCCCTTCATCATCACCTAGTGCAAGCATTTCACCATCAGTTAGTCCATCAACCTCATTATCAATTTCACCAAGCTTATCTCCATCAACAAGCCCTTCCACATCCATCTCTCCTTCAATCTCACCTTCTTCTTCCCCATCAGCTTCAATTTCGCCATCAATCTCTCCATCCATATCTTCATCAGTAAGTCCATCACTCTCACCAAGCACAAGTCCAAGCACAAGCATCTCACCATCCATTAGTCCTTCAATAAGTATTTCTATCTCACCATCCAGTTCAATTTCAGTTAGCCCTTCAATTAGTCCATCTGGCTCACCAAGTGCAAGCATCAGCCCTTCTCTATCTTTATCAATCAGCCCTTCTGGCTCACCAAGCTTGTCTCCATCAAGTTCACCTTCAGCATCAATCAGCCCTTCAATCAGTCCATCACTAAGTACATCAATAAGTCCTTCAACCTCACTATCAATCTCGCCATCAATATCACCAAGCACAAGTCCAAGCACAAGCATTTCACCATCAGTTAGTCCATCAACCTCATTATCAATTTCACCAAGTTTGTCTCCATCAAGTTCACCATCAGCATCAATTTCACCTTCAATCTCACCTTCATCCTCACCAAGTGCAAGCATCAGCCCTTCTGTTTCTCCATCTATATCACCATCAAGTTCACCATCAATGTCTCCAAGTACTTCTCCAAGTAGCAGCATTTCACCATCTATTTCTCCATCTAGTTCACCAAGTGCAAGCATCAGTCCTTCACTATCTTTATCAATCAGCCCATCTATTTCACCAAGTTTGTCTCCATCAGGCTCACCTTCTACCTCAATTTCACCATCAATAAGCCCATCAATCTCGCAATCAATATCACCAAGCATTTCCACGTCAATTAGTCCAAGCGTTTCACCATCCGGATCCCCATCCGCATCAATTTCGCCATCTATTTCAACATCAACCAGCCCATCAATTAGCCCTTCACTTTCAGTTTCAACTAGTCCATCGGCTTCAATTTCACCAAGTATCTCGCCATCAATATCGATATCAATTTCACCATCCCAATCTAATTCCATAAGCCCCTCACTTAGTCCATCAACCTCACCATCGGCATCAATTAGCCCTTCACTTTCTCCTTCACTTTCACCATCTATTAGTCCAAGCATTTCAATATCAACCTCACCAAGTGCAAGCATTAGTCCTTCACTATCACCTTCTTCTTCTCCTTCCTCATCAATAAGTCCATCCCTGTCATCCAGCACATCACCTTCAAGCTCACCATCAACATCGATCAGTCCATCAATCTCCCTTTCAATATCACCAAGCACAAGTATTTCTATCAGTCCATCCATCTCACCATCCACATCTGCATCTGTATCTATTTCCCCATCTCTCTCCCCAAGCATTTCACCATCAATCAGTCTTTCCATCAGTCCATCCATTTCACCAAGTGAATCACCATCAGCAATATCCAGTTTCTCTCCATCAATCTCACCAAGTATTTCGATTTCTTTATCACCCTCAGCTTCTCCTTCAACATCAATTTCACCTTCAATCTCACCATCAGCCAGCCCATCAATTATTACAAGCTTTTCACCTTCAACCAGTGCTTCAATTAGCCCTTCACTATCACCATCAGAGAGTCCTTCAGCATCAATCAGCCCATCTATTTCACCAAGCTTATCTTTCTCTGGATCAATAAGCCCATCAGTAAGTCCATCTATCCCAGGTCCAAGTGAATCTTCATCAATTAGTCCATCCGAATCACCATCCATTGGTAGTTCTTCCTCATCATCAGCCTCTCCTTCGGTGGAAATACCAGTTAGTGCAAGCCCAAGCATTTCAATATCAATTAGCCCATCAGTAAGCCCGTCAGTTCCACCTCTTCCACTTGAACTTACAGAAAAACCAATTCTTTATAAAAATTCACGAAAAATTAAGAAAAAAACCTTAAATGCCGACGAGAGTATTGCACTTAGACAAAAAACTATTCCATCATGGAACACATTAGGGCGTCCAAAAAATCCAAAAATTGGAACATCTGGTTTTAATTTCCAAACATGGAATCTAGAAATTTGGGATGGCAAAGTTTGGTGGACATTTCCAATGAGGAAAATCAATTAATCGTATATAATAAAAAAACTATAAATGCCAAAAAATTCATCACTTCTAATCGATATCGGACAAGGAATAATGATGACACTGGGGTTTCCTACGCTAATACTTTGGAATACAGACAGCAGACCAAAAAATCCAAGACGAGGTACATTTGGGTTTAATACTGAAACAAGTAGTCTAGAATTTTTCGACGGGTCATCGTGGTTCACAGGTTCAATGTCACAATTACAATCACAAGAATATTCCTAACCACTTGTCATTTGCCTCAACGAGCTGTAATATGATTCTTGATAAGCATGTTAAGTTTTATACAAAATATCAGCCCACTAGAACTTGCAATAGTTATTTTGATTGTTGTTATTCTTTTTGGAAGTAAAATAGCCACAACCCTTGGTAGAACAACAGGAGAAACAATGAAAGAAATCAGAAAAGCTAAAAAAAGTTTTAACGAAGCAGTTGACGAAATAGACAAAACAATTAAAGAAAACAAATAAATATGTTTCAAGCAATTGGCACAACAGAATGGTTAGTTGTAATTTTCATAGCAGTCCTTTTTCTTTTTGGCGGTAAAAAAATCCCAGAATTTTTCAAAGGTCTAGCTGATGCAATCAAAGAATTCAAAAAAGCATCAACAGATTCAGAAGAAAAAGAAAAAGAAAGTTAATTTTCTTTCGTGGAAAATATTCAGTCTCTCCAGAACCCAGAAATTCAAACATTTATCAAAAAATTTTCTCATTTATTTGTAGAAGTTAAAAAAAGATTATTATTCATCCTAACAGCATTTTTAGCATCAACTACAATTGGTTTTATATTCTACGAAAAAATTATAAAAATACTAGTTAATAGTCTTGGCCTTAAAGATATAAATATAGTTTTCACTTCCCCATTTCAATTTATCAACCTCGCAATAAGTTGCGGATTAACTACTGGGCTAATAATCTCATTACCAATTCTCATTTATCAAATTCTGTCATTTTTAAAACCAGCATTAAAAGTTAAGGAGTTCAAAATGATTACAAGATTTCTCCCAATCTCAACTATTCTATTTATTTTTGGATTTATCTTTGGAGCATTTATGATGAAATGGCAAATTGAAATATCACTAACTCATTCAATATCAATTGGAATTGGAAACGTGTTAGATATTAGTAAATTACTCACAACAATACTTATGACTTCAATTCTTATGGGGATTGGTTTTCAATTTCCAATCATACTAACCATACTTCTTAGATTACAAATTATTAAACCCAAACAACTAAGCGACAAAAGAATGGTTGTTTATTTATGTTCGTTCATTTTTGCAATCATGTTACCTCCTGATTCAATTTTAGCGGATGTTCTTTTGTCATTACCATTAATCTTTATGTTTGAACTAACATTAATTTTACACCGAGTATTTAAAAAATCTCATTAAATTGGCGACCATAGAGTATAATAAACAAATGATTGGATTTACAGGAAATATTGAAAAGTTAACACTTTCTAATTCAAATTTTAGAAATGTAATATTCACAGGAACACACACTCAATTAGTTTTAATGTCATTATTACCAAATGAAGAGATTGGCGAAGAAGTCCACAAAGAAACTGATCAATTTTTTCGAATCGAAAAAGGTATTGGCAAAATCATAATTGATGACAAATCATTTGATATTAAAGATGGAGATGCAATTGTTATCCCAGCAGGTGCAAAACACAACCTAATTAATACATCAAACAAAGACTCACTAAAATTATATACTTTATATTCCCCACCCCACCACAAAGATCAAGTTATTCACAAAACAAAAGATGAAGCATCAAAAGACGCCTCAGATCACATATAACTAAAAATTAAAAGTATTTATTTGACTATTAACCTGATCATTTAAGGTCTTCATAAAATCAGCAAATAAAACAATCGAAACAATAAGTGAAATTACAGTTAAAACAATTGCCACAATTCCAACAATTTTTGATTTAGAATCTGTCTGTTTTAAATACTTCAATGCAAATAAAATTCCAAATGGCGGCAACAAAATACTTTTAATATATAAAACAATCTGATCCATTAAAGAAATTGACGGAGGCGTTGGTTTTAAATTATTCCCACAATTAAAACAAAAATAATCAGTTGGACGAATAGTAGTGTGACACTTTGTACAAATTGGATCCATAATTCATTATATAACTAACTTCATTTTTGTTTTTTAACATAGCTTTACACATTCAATGTAGATATAATATCAATATGCAAAAATTAACTACATTTTTATGGTTTGATAAAGAAGCACGAGAAGCAGCTAATTTCTACAAATCTGTTTTCAAAGAAAATTGTAAAATTAAAGATGAACAAAAAATGAACGATACTCCATCAGGAAATGTCGAAATAATTAATTTAGAAATTTTTAATCAAGAATTTTCCCTAATGAGCGCTGGCCCATTTGAAAAATTTAACGCTTCAATATCTTTTGTAATCAATTGCGAAAACCAAGAAGAAGTAGATTATTACTGGCAAAATCTCTCAGCCGATCCAAAATCAGAACAATGTGGATGGCTCAAAGATAAATTCGGTCTTTCATGGCAAGTAGTCCCCAAACAACTAAATGAAATTTTATCAGGTAATGATCAAGAAGGTGTCAAACGCGCGACTCAAGCAATGCTTAAAATGAAAAAATTAAATATTGATGAACTTCAAAAAGCCTACAATCAAAAATAATTTATTAATATTTTTTTTAACTTTATCTGTTTATTTAATTTTTCTTTTATCTCCAAATATTTCAATTGCAAAGGAAAGCAATCAATTCATAACAATCGTTAATCCAGTTCGAATTTCCAACTACAATCAAAATCCATCATTAAGTATTCAAAACCAATATAAAATTATCAAACAAATGAATCTTCCAGCAACATGGCTACTCACATACGATGCTCTATCAAACAAATCAGTAACTTCAACAATTTTACAAATGAATAAAAGCCAAGAAATTGGAATCTTCTTAGAAATAACTCCAAATTTCACAAAAGATGCAGACATTATTTTCAATGAAAGTGGGTCATGGCATCACGCTGATTCAATTTTCCTATCAGGATATACGCAGGTGGAAAGAGAAAAATTAATTGATCTTGTATTTAACAAATTCAAATCAATTTTCGGATTTTATCCAGTATCAGTCGGGTCATGGTGGACTGATGCTTATTCGCTAAATTACATCAAAACCAAATACAATATTAATTCAAATCTAGGTTGTTCTGATCAGTTTTCAACAGATGGCTATAAATTGTGGGGTCAATATTGGTCAACTCCATACTATCCAAGTAAATACCATACTGGTATTCCAGCATCATCCTTAGAAAATAAATTAGATGTAGTAAATCTTGAGTGGGCAGCACGTGACCCTCTAAATGGTTATGACAATAGTTTATATAGCACCCAGGATTACATGGTAACAAATAACAAATTAGACACTAAATATTTTGAAAAATTAGTAAAGCTTTATGCAAGTGCAGGAAACAATGAATTCGGACAAATAACAGTTGGTCTTGAATCAGATTTATCTCCTGAAAGTTACAACAATGAATTCAAAAACCAAATGGTTATTATTAAAAAATTTATTGATACAAAAAATTACAAAGCACTTACAATGAATGATTTCGCCAATTGGTATAAAAACAATTTCAATGGCCTATCCCCTGATCAGTTAATCAAATCTTCCGATTTCCTTGGAACAAACAAAGAAGTTACATGGTATCAAAATCCAAAATATAGAATAGGTTTATCATTTAATAAAGACACAAACAAAACTGAAGTTTTTGATTTAAAAATTTTCGATAATAATTTAATCGACCCATACTATTTTTCACCTAATTATCAATCTAAACTATTTATCACAATTTCATCACTTATAGATAAAATAGCAAATCCAAGCTCTGTTATTTCAATAAACAATGATGTTCGATCAAATTACTATCCAAAACTTCCAGACGATCTAAATAAAATGGCTGATGAATTACCAATTAAAGATCAGCAAAAAACTATTTATGATTTTTCAGCTGCTGCAATTCACTTTTTCAAAAGTCCAAAATCATATTTTAAATTATTAACAAGACAAGGTTGGGATAATTTTAAAAAAGTGCCCTATTCAATTCCACAAGAAGAACTCTATGCTCTTGCATATCTTTCCAAATTACCAAAAGATAAAATTCTTATATTTGATAATGAATGTTTGCAATGTTCCTGGAATACAAATTACAAACACCCAGCACTTGATAATAGACGTGGGTATATTAAAAACCTTACAAATTTCCCAATTATCTATAACAAATCAGTATTCAATGCCAAAACACAAAAAGAAGCCAGTGTTGAATTTAAAAAAACTGGTGCCAAATATATTTATTTAGTTAAATTCGAAAAATATATTGAAAAACTAGAATTTTCACCTGGTGATTATGGCATTGAAAAAATATTTGAAAATGCAAATACCCAAATTTGGGCAAAAAAATAAAAACTTGCTTAAATACATACATATCAAAATTGCAGCTTAACTAATACAATAAATAATGTACAAAAATATTTTTGTAGTTTTAATTTTATCAATTGGTATCTTGGCAATAACTATTGCAATTAAAAACACAAAAAACTTTTCAGCAAAAGCAGTCAAGATAAATTCAAATCAACATTTCTTTCAAAACGACAACGGCACACCTTTTTTTTATCTTGCCGATACTGCATGGGAATTATTTCATCGTTTAAATAGAGAGGATGTAGACTTTTATTTATCCAAACGCGCAAGTCAAGGTTTCAATACAATCCAAGCAGTAGTTGTCGCAGAAATTGATGGAGTCACTATTGGAAATGCATATGGAGATAAAGTTTTTACAAACAACAATCCGTCAACTCCAAATAATTCTTATTTTAGTCATGTCGACTATATTATAAACAAAGCTAATAATTTAGGTTTAACAATGGCCGTCCTACCTTCATGGGGTGCATGGATAGATGACAACACAATAAACAGCTCAAATGGTGAAGCTTTTGGAAGATACTTAGGTCAACGTTATCGTGGAAAAAATATAATTTGGGTTCTAGGTGGTGATAGAAATCCTGACAATGATACTAAAAAAAATGCTTGGCGTGCAATCGCTAGAGGTCTAGCAAAAGGCTGGTCATCAACAGGTGCCGAAGATTATTCAAATATTACAATCACCTATCATCCAAGAGGTGGACAAAATTCCGCTAATTATTTCCACAACGAAGATTGGTTAGATTTTAATATGCTTCAATCAGGCCACCAAACATACAATCAAGATAATTACACCAAAACATTAGCAAATTGGAATTTAATTCCAACAAAACCAACAATAGATGGCGAACCCAATTACGAAGACCATCCAGTAGTCCAACTTTCAGGAAGTTGGTTCAGAGATTGGGATGTCAGAAAAGCAGCTTATTGGTCTGTTTTTGCAGGTAGCGCTGGCCACACTTATGGCCACTCAGCAATTTGGCAAATGTGCATTGAATCAATTTCCTGCCGCAGCTCAGTTTCATCAAGCGGAGTCAAAAATTGGAAAGAAGCCCTAGATCGCCCTGGTGGTAACCAAATGCAATATCTTAGAAAATTAATAGAATCACGTCCCTTCTTCTCTCGTATTCCCGATAACTCAATAATTTCATCTAGCATTGGTACAGGGGCAGATCACAAAACAGCAACTAAAGACACAAATGGATCATTCGCTATGATCTATAGTCCAAGCGGCAACAAATTTACAGTAAATATGACAAAAATTAATGGACCCACTAAAACTTACTGGTTCAATCCAAAAAACGGGCAAGTCACAACCATCGGTGAATATCCAAACACAGGAACTCGCGAGTTCACCCCACCAACCAGCGGTAACGAAAACGATTGGATTTTAGTACTCGATAATAAAAACATGAATTTTCCTATTCCTGGAGGAACCACTATTCCACCTACTGCAACCGCTACAGCTACATCCACCATCAGACCTACTGCTACTGCTACTGCTACTGCTACTGCTACTGCTACTGCTACTGCTACTGCTACTCAAGAAAGTGTATGTAATAAAGCAGACATAAACCAAGATGGAAAAGTAAATTTACTAGATTACTCAATTTTCATTGATGATTACCAAAAAACTCCTCCAACCAACATTCGATCAGACATGAATAAAGATGGAACAGTTAATCTACTAGACTACGGGTTTTTATTTGATCAATTTTCCAAACAGTGTTAGTTGTTTAGATTATAATAAGCAATGAATACTTGGCAGATGTTTTTAATAATTTTTACAATATTCAATCTTTCTCTTTTCAGAAAATCTTATTTTGAATGTAAAAACACAAATGCATACGGGCCAACTAAATATTTATACCCTCTTGGAATGTTCGTCTGGGGTGATGTTTTTGTATTTAGTATTTTCTGGGCTGCAATTTCAACATATTGTTTATTTTTTTCAAAATTTTATTTATTCTTTTTAACATTCAGTCTTTTTTGGGTAGTTAGAAGTCTTGGGGAAACTATCTATTGGTTTAATCAACAATTTTCAAATATTAAAAAGGAGCCTCCAGAAAAAATAATTTTTTATAAATTTTTTAAAGATGATTCAGTATGGTTTATAAATCAAATTGCCCATCAATGTATAGTTATAATTTCAATTATCATATCGATCTATTTTGCATACCTTTGGATCAATTCAGGATTTAATTAATCTTCAAACCAGAGTGGTTTTGCATCATTACTTTCTTGATTATAATTAACCAAAATCTCATCATCTTTTTTAATTTCTAGAATAGATCTAAATTCAATAATTTTCTCTTTTGGTTTTATAATGTATTTCGCATTTGGTTTATAGCTATGGTTATAAATAGACCCAAAGCCAAGTGCAATCAAAATTCTTTTCTTTGTTTTTCCAAAAAAATAAACATATGAAAAAAGAATCGTATTTTCAATAAATTCGAAGCCAAGATTATCAATTTCAATAAAAGGACATCTTTCAATAATCTCACCACTTTCTATTAATTCACTCGCAAAAACTCCTCTGCCTCCATTTACAATTTTTGATTGAGAAACATAAATCTTTTTTGAAGGAATTAAATTATTCACAAACGAAGTATACCATCAGCTTAATAATCCCTCACCAAGCTCCAGGTTGCATATTCTTGCCTAGTTAAACCCAATTTTTTATTTGAAGTCCTATCATATGAATGTTTAAAATGAGGCACCAATACACTTTTTTCATAAGATTTTATAATGGTCGGGTGAATATAATATGTCTCACAAACTTTTTTAGTATTACCCAAATGGGCAGATACAATCTCAATCATTTCAGAAATATTTTTCTTTTTTTCGTCTATATGTTTAGCATTTCCCTTCTTATAAAGTGATTCACCAGCCAAAACACTTCCTCCCCAAGTTCTAAAATCTTTTGCGGAAAACCCATCTCCCGCATAAGTCTGCAGATACTCATTCACGTCCCCTGAATCCACAACCATTCTGTTTTTCTCTTCATTTAAATATTGAAAAAGCTCAAACCCTGGCAAATCTTTACAAGCTCTAATTGTTTTCGCAACCCTTGGATGAGTTATATCAAGTTCATGAAATACTCCAGATTTTCCTTTAAAACTAAAAGTAATTGTGTCGCCTTTAATATCAACATGTCTATGGCGCATTGTGGTTAATCCATACGATTTATTTTCAGTTTCATAAATTTTATTTCCAACCCTAATAAAAGTATGTTCCAAAAGCCACACAACAGTAGCCAACACACGATTACGAGTCAAAGATCGCTCTTTCATGTGAGCACTAATTGCTTTACGTAAATCAGGAAGTGCTCTTCCAAAATCAACCATCTGATCAAACTTTTGTTTTTGATTTTGTTTAACTAATTCAGGGTGATAAATATATTGTTTTCGCCCTCGCGCATCCTCACCAATTGCCTGAATACAAGATATTGGATCAGACGATATAACAACATCTCGCCATGCAGGCGGAATTGCCATTTCTTTAATTCGTTCTTTATCTTTTTTAGAAACTTTGCGTCCACTTATATCAACAAATCTAAATCCATCTCCTTTTTTTATTCTTTTAATATTAAGTTCTGTCTCTCTTGGGTAGTGAAGTCTCACAATATATCATTGTAATCTATTCTAATAAAAGTGATAGAATAAATAATCAAAATGATAAAAGAAAATAAAACCAAAATAATAAAAGGTTCAAATGGAGGAAACGCAGTTTATTGTTTAGGCTTATTTGGTGCACTTATTTATTATATTCAGCAAGCAAACACATTTGGAGAAGGTGTTCTAGGAATTCTAAAAGCCTTAGTTTGGCCAGCAATACTTATTCACAAAGTCCTGACAATGCTTAATTTGTAAACTTTAAACCTGTCCTGCTCCACCAATTTTCTCAGCCTTTTTAATTATTTCTTTTAAAATCAAAAGATCAATATCTTTAATTGATTTAAAACGAATACAACTTTTACCAATACTTGCCTTTGGCAATTTATCTTTATATTCCTCAGCCAAATATTTTCCATTTTTGTTAATTGAACAAACATAAACTGAAATATAATTTTTCTGGCTTGCAAGCGCAATTAAAGACCAATCTCCCTCTCTCCCGCTTGCATAATGATAATGATATTTTCCATAACCAATCATTCCAGAAAGAATATGAGGCTTAAGTTGGGGTACTTCTTTTTGAATCAATTCATGAATCTTCTCAAAATCCTCTCGTCGAGGTTGGTCAATTGCTGCAATATACTCATCAGGTGTCAAAGCCGATGTGGGTTTGAACATATTCATATTATGAGATTATTTCAAATTAAGTTGCCAGGAAACACCATATTTATCAGATACCCATCCAAATTTTTTGCTAAACCCATAATTATCAAGAGGCATCATAATGTTTCCACCATCGGGTAATTTTTGAAAAAATAAATCAATTTCATTTTCATCATCACAATTAACATATATAGACATTGAAGGTGTGAAATTAAATTTGTGATCGATAGTATTTTCACTTGCCATATATTCCAATCCATCAAGAGTAAATATTGCATGTTTAACCAAACCTTCTCGCCCACCTGGTTCATCTTTCTTCCAATACTCAATATTTTTTACCTGAGAATTCTTAAAAAGAGAAACATAAAAATTTATAGCCTCCTCAGCTTTTCCACATTGCGCTCCCACAAACATTAAAAAAGTAGAAGTTTTTTGCATTTAGTGAAATTTATTCCCCAGCTTTTCTTATTGCTTCCAGGTCAAGCTTTTTCATTGGCATAAATACTTTTGTAACTGCTTCAGCTTTACTAGGATCGCGCATCATTTCATCCAAAATTCTCGGTGTTATCTGCCATGTAACTCCAAATATATCAGTACACCATCCACACTGTTCTGCCTCAGGTACTGCAGACAACTTTTCCCAAAAATAATCAATTTCCTCTTGTGTCTCACACTCAACAATAAATGAAGTCCCACCATTAAGCTTGAACTGCTCCACTGGACCTCCATTTAGAAACATAAAGCTTATTCCATCAATTTCACATTCAGCTGTTAAAACAGATCCTGCAGGTCTACCAGAAACTTCCTCAGATGCCTTAGGAGAATTTGTAATGTCTCCCATTTTTGCACTGTGAACGCCAGGAGCTTTGGTGAAAGTATCTATGTAATATTTAGCTGCCTCTTCTCCGTCATTATTGGCAAACCAAATACATGTAATTAATTTACTCATTTTATTTATTAGAAAATTCAATTATCCATTCAATACCATATTTATCTCGAAACATACCAGCATATGAATTCCATGGACTGTCCCCCATTGGTCCTTCCACAATTCCACCAGCCGAAAGACCAGTAAATAATCTGTCCGCCTCTTCTTTAGTTTCTGTATTTACCAAAATTTTACTTCGATTTTCTTGTTCATTTACTCTCCCCAAAATCTCTGGAACATCATTTGCAATTAGCATTGTGTCTGTACCAATAGGTAAGGCAATGTACATTATGCTATTTTCTTCTTTTTCCGAGACAGGAAATTCAGCGCTCGCAATATCTTTAAAACGTACAATTTTTGTAAACTCTCCGCCAAAAACAGATTTATAAAAAGTAAATGCCTCGAAAGCATTACCGTTGAAGTTAATCCAAGTATTTATTGTTGCCATAGGTTAGATAATATCAAATTAAAGTAATTCAATAAAGAGCTTTAATTCTTTATAATGAGTCTCTTCGGTTTGAGAACAAGACTGCTACTGCTATAAATACTCCACCTAATAACTCTAAACGTGTAAGATTTTCCGAAAGCAGTATAAACGCAAAAAAAGGACCGAAGAATAACTCTGAGGAAACCAAAATGCTTCCTGTATTTAGATTTGTGTTCCTGAAACCAACTAGAAAAAGGTACGAGATTGCTAAAAAGAGAGCACCAAATAATATTGTTACTAACATTGCAGACTGTGGAATAGCTGGCAAAAGAGACCCGCCTGAAATATTAATCGCTAATGCAGAAATTCCTACTCCTGCTAGAGTTTGGATAATCAAAAGACTAATTTTATTTGTAGATTTACCAACTATCTTTTGGAAAGAAGAAGCAATTGTTTGAAAAAATCCAGAAATAATTCCAAATACAAATCCTAACTGAAGATTAAAATTTTGGAATGGGTTTGTGAATGCTAAAACTGCCAGGAGAATGAAGAATAATGCAATTTTTTTATTCGTAGTAATCCTCTCACTGAAGTACATTCGACCTACTACAAATGAAGAAACTAAAGTCGCAATGTAAAAAGAAAAAACAGCAAGTGATACTGTTGTATTAAAAATTGCTAAGGTGAAAAAAATTACAGAAACTGGAAATGTAATAGCAAAAAGAATTAAAGTTTTGATATCCAGTTTATTAAAAGATAGTTTCTGTTTAGTTGTACCCAAGATAACTAATGCAAAAATTAAAGCTACCAGAAAACGGTACTCCACTACTTGATAGGAGGATAGCCAACCAGAGAGATACTTGGCAATTACACCTGAAAGCCCGAACAATACTCCAATCAAAAGAAGACTCCCTGGACCAATATATTTTCTATACATAAAGCAAGAATACTTGAAATTAGAATATCCAGCTAGAGTCATTAAAAATCAAGGATACAATTACCTGTCTCCTCCTATGGTAGAATCCTGCAAGAACCTACTATAATACAAAGTATGTCAGAAACAGATAATACTTCTATCGAGGCGCAAATCATAATAAATAGGGAGAACGTTTCAAGTCTACTTACCCAAGGCAAATTTGACGAGATAGGAGCTTTACCTGGGTTTAAAATAATTGAAAACGCTGACCTCGATCCAGACAATAATCCCGATTGCTACAAATGGTCCTTGAAGCAAGAAGGAGGAAGTGTTTATACAAGGTTAAAGAGATTTTCTACCGAACACCACACCGTTGAAGATCCAATTAAAGGCGACTTTGTAATCTACTTTTCTAAGGGAAAAATGACTCATATGGGAAAATTTTCAGAAGAAGGAAAAGTAATTTCTAAATTTGGAAAGGCTCATGTATATGAACACCCAATTGGAGTTGTGCCGGTTTCTTATCTAGACAAAGACAACGATATTCGCTTCTACAGAAAAAATATTTAGAACATTGCTCCGTCTGATAAAAGAAGTAAGAACCTATTTTAAAAATTCTGATGATTCTACTTTTTCTTTCCAGTTAGGATGAGGGTATCTGATTCGTCACTATGAACTCCACCACTATTTACATTTTTATCACCTATGTTTGGTCCATTCTTGATAACATGCACTAGTGCCATTCCATGTCCTCGACCTAATCCATACTGATCTTTCAACCAAGCAAGAATTTCCCCAGCCTTTGTGTTGTTATCAAAACCTTTTGCTTTTGCTTCATCAATAAACTGTTGTGGAGTTTTACCCGTCTTTTCTTCAATATTATCGAGGTATGCTTGGAACGACATGCTTATATTGTACCAAAAGAAGTTCGAACGTCCAACTCGAAGTAGTGGATATTTGAGGCTAAAATGCTTGGCTCCTCTTGGTGGATGAAGTAACCTATTATTTAACGTTAACTACAAATAAAAATTATTTTGTTGTATTTTTTAATTGAAGCAGCCTCTCTAGTTCTGAAAGAGACCGTGCATTAAGAATTGCTAAATCCACCTCAGCGTTTGTATATGATTTTCCTAAACCAGTTAAAACACCTGCAGTTTTATCAATAAATTCATCGTACTCATCTTTGGATGAAAACACTTCTCTGTACTGTTGAAAATATGTCGGATCTACTTTTAATTTTACTGCAATTTTTTCAGGACTACTTTCAATAATTCTTCCAGTTTGCTCACCTGTAATATTGTTGACTGAGATAACTTCTCTCGGATGAGTTATATCAGTCCAGAACGCTGAAAATTCCTCAAGAACTTTATCTTTTCCATGTCTGAGATTGAAGTTAGGATCAATTGAATGTTTTAACTCATGTATTAAAAATTCACGATTTTGAGAAGATGAGGAAGATATAATTAAGGAATTTTGACGGATAGTTGGATCCGCAGCTAATGAGCCGCCTTTAATATTCATCCCTCTTGAGCTTGAATCACCCGTTAATTTTCTTGAAACATTTTGAAAATCTGCCAAATCTGAAGTAAAAATTGGCCTTACAAAATCAACTTTATATCTCCTTCTAAATTCATCTATTTCTTCATAATCTGTAACTAAATCGAATTTGCCACTTATATCTTGAGAAACTAATGGCTCCCTCGGGCCCATTTTGTTTAGCATACCTACTAACCACACACCCATTTCCCCTTTTTCAATTCTTTCAACAAATTTCCTTTGCATTAACTCATATCTTTTTTCAACAAATGGATCAACATGCAATTTCTGAGTAAGATGTTCTTCTAGTTTTACAAGTTCATTGGAAATTTCAGAAGTTTCAATAAATTCGTCCATGAGCAATTATCATTATACTAAATATTCAGTTGCAAAATTGAGGCTAAAAAACTTTGCTCCC